>CAVTZX010000063.1:0-101810 GCA_963739275.1 uncultured Acidobacteriota bacterium | reverse complement strand
CAGCGCACGCCTGGGACGGAAGGAGCGGTCGCAGGTCGAAACGCAAGACGGCCTACTTGCGGATAAGAAGGCGCCAGGTGGGATAGTCCACGGTCATGACGACCTGCGAGAGGATATCGGACCCGATCCCCAATTGGATGAGTCGCGACAACTCCTGGCTGATTCCCCGGAAACTTTCTTTCTCCCGGGCAGAGGTGACCGAGAACGGAAACGCTCCCAGACGGACTTCGTCAATGCGATAGCCGTCACTGCTCTTTGGCAGGTGCAGAGCTTCGGCCAGTTCGCGGGCTACACACGTGCGGCTCTTTCCCGTGACCACCTGGATCAGAACCTCGCGGCCGTTCACGGCCCCTGAGACCACGATCATCCCGGCGTGGCGATCCTGCCAGAAGAGCCGGAGCGCGTCCCCGCCAGGAATGTCCGCCATTCTACAACGTCGCTGCCATTTGTTCCGCAGCCCGCCGAGTTCCCGAGCCGGCAGAGCGGCGGACAGGGCCCCTCAGCTACACAAAACGCCGCACGGATGCTAGACTCAGAGTTCAATCACCCGGCAGGATTCTTCTCCGAGGGCTTCCACATTGGCAGAGCATAAGAAGGACGAAGCATTCAAGGTGATCGACCGCCGCCTATTCACCTCTGAAGGCGAGTTGCGCAAGGAAGCAGTCGAAGAGGAGCGCCGCGAGACGGAGATCGCCCGGAAGATCGAAGGCGGCAAGCCGGGCGCGGGGTCCTCACCCGCGAATCCTGGACTTGGGCCCGCCGCTTCCGCGCCCTCCCCTGTCCCGTCGCCGCTGGCCGCGGAAGCGCCCAAAGCGTCGCGGAGTTTTCAGATGCTGGTGGACTTCATGGCCCGCAACGCCGCGGTGCTGCTGGGCGGCTACGCCGATCCGCGCACGGGCGAGGCCATCCTGGACCTGGAGGGCGCGCGGGAGTTTATCGACATGCTGGACGCGCTGCACGAGAAGACCAAAGGAAACCTCGCGCCGGAAGACAGCAAGCTGCTCCTCGATGTGCTCGGGAGCTTGAAGCTTTCCTTCCTTGAGGTTTCCAAGGCGGCCGCACAGGCCATGAATGAAAAGGCCAAAACGCAGAAGTGACGTGATCCTTGACTCGTGTTCCGTGACTCGTGACCCCACCCAATCCATGGTTGCCCCGCCAGCGGACAGAACGAACTCACTGCGCTTGACGGTGCTGGGTTCAGGCACCTCGATGGGCGTGCCCACGCTGGGCTGCAAGTGCGCGGTCTGCCGCTCGACCGATCCGCGGGACAACCGCACAAGACCCTCCATCCTGCTTTCCCGCGGCGGGCTGAACGCCGTGGTGGACACCACGCCGGACTTCCGCTTCCAGGCGCTGCGCGCGGGGCTCGAGCGGCTGGATGCCGTTCTGTTCACCCACGCGCACGCAGACCACATCCTGGGCTTTGACGACATTCGCCCCTTCAACATGCGACAGAAGGCGGCGCTGCCCGTGTACGCTTCGCCGGAGACGATGGGCGTGCTGCAGCGGACATTTGCTTATGTATTCGACGATGCACCGGCGCAGAGCACGATCCCGCAGGTGACGCTGCACCCTATCGGCGGCCCTTTCGAGCTTCTCGGCACGCGGATCATTCCCGTTCCTGCGCAGCACGGGATAGTCACGGTGCTGGGTTTCCGTTTCGGCGGAGCGGCCTACCTCACCGATTTCAGCAGCATCTGCGACAGCTCGAAGAACATGCTGCGTGGGCTGGACGATTTGATTCTTGATGCCCTGCGGGATACGCCGCACCCCATGCATCAGACGGTCGAGCAGGCCCTTGCCATCGTCTCGGAACTCAAGCCGCAGCGGGCGTGGTTTACGCACATCGCGCACGACCTAGGGCACGTGCAGACCAACGAGCGTCTGCGTGCGCAGGGGTTTCCACACGTGCAGCTCGCCTATGACGGGTTGCAGATCGAGGTGAGCGCCTGATGCCGATGACGGTTCTGCATTCGACAAGCGAATGGAAGGCACGATTCGGCAGCGCGAAGGCCGGGACCGTGCTGTCGGTTGGCAACTTCGACGGCGTACACCGCGGACACCTGAAGATCCTGAGCGAGATTGTGAAGCGCGCCGGCGCAGCCTCAGCGACTGCGGCTGTGGTCACTTTTGATCCGCACCCCTTGCATGTGCTGCGGCCCGCAGAGGCACCCCCGCTCATCGCCACACTCGAACAGCGGCTGGCCGGCATCGCAGCTGCGGGGATGGATGCCGTACTTGTGCTGAAGTTTGACAAGCACCTCTCGTTGCTCTCGCCGAAAGAGTTCGTTCACGACATTTTGGTGAAGCAGCTCAAAATGTGTGCGATCCTGGTGGGAGACGGTTTCCGTTTCGGACACCGTCAGGCGGGCAACGTTTCCCTGCTGGAAGAGTTGGGGCGTGAGTATCACTTCGACGTGCGGATTGTGGCGCCAGTGGTGGTGCGGGGGGAAATCGTTTCGAGCACGGCAATCCGCCAGGCGATCCGGCGCGGCGACGTGGAACACGCCCGCCGGCTGCTCGCGCGGCCCTTCGCGCTGACGGGCTCCATCCAGCCGGGCGATGGCCGCGGCTCGAAAGCGCTCTTCCCTACCCTGAACCTTGCCGCCGAGCAGAAACTCCTTCCCGGACGCGGTGTCTACGCCACAGAATCTGTTGTGAACGGCCGATGCTACCGCTCCGCGACGAACGTGGGAGTGCGGCCGACGTTCGACGGCGGCACGCTGGCGGTCGAGAGCCACCTCTTCGATTTTTCGGGGAAGATAGCCTCGGGGGCCATGGAAGTGCGCTTCTGGAAGCGCCTGCGTGACGAAAAGAAGTTCGGCGGCATCGAGGAGCTGCGTGCGCAGATCGCCCAGGACATTGTCCGCGCGCGGGGCTTTTTCGCATTGTTCGATCGCACCCACCACACGCGCACCAGGGCCCCGCGTCCCTGACAAACTGGTGTATACTCGCGCCATAGTAAGAGCCATGCGGCGTTTGCCAGTCCTCGCGCTCACGTTTGCCTTCCCGGTTTGTCTCGGACTTGCGCGCCTTTCTGCCCCGGCGGCCAAGACGGAGTTTCAACCGCCTCAACCCGTCTCCGTCTCCGACGTCGCGTATCCCCCGCAAAGCATCGCAGTCGGGACCGTCGTGCTGCGGGCTGAGGTGGGAGAATCGGGCGATGTGAAGGGCGTCACTCCCGTCCGGCCTATTGCATCGTTAACGGAGGAAGCTGTCCGCGCGGTGCAGGAGTGGAAATTCAAGCCGGCGACCCTGAAAGGCAAGGCTGTGGCATCGCTGGTGACAGTGGCGGTGACGTTCAATCCCGCGGTGAACAAACCCGCGGACATCCCGCTCCCGCCAGCGGAAGCCGGAGCGGGAGATACGAAGGAAGCGCGCTACACGCCACCGGGCATCGCCGCCGCCTCGTTTCCGGAATTCCCGCTCGGCGGCATGGTGTACGGCAGCGTCGCACTGGACGTTTCCGTGAGTGCAAACGGCGAGATTGGGAGAGTCGCAGTGCTACGAGACATCGTGTCACTCACCAACCAGGCTGAGAAGGCGGTTAAGAAATGGAAATTCACCCCGGCCCAGTACGATGGGCGGCCCATGCGCGCGAGTGTGGTGCTGGCATTTGTCTTCCGCTTCCCGGCGACCAATTCGCGGTGAACGAGTCAACCGGTCGCGTTAACGGTTCAATTCCTCAAGAAACTTCTGAAGGGCTGCTCGGTATTGCGCCGGAGCGATGATGGAGGCCTCTTCGTGGCCGTAGCCATCGATCCGGAGAAATGACTTGCGCGATCGAGCGGCTGAGTAGACCTCCTCGCCAAATTCAAACGGCAGCACGGGATCCTGAGTGCAGTGGACGATCAGAATCGGAGCGGAGATCTGTCGAACTTGCTTCACGGTATCGAATTGTCCACGGACCAGCAGGTTGAGTCCGGGAAGGAACCAAAAACTGCGCCGCGCTACGCGCGACGCCGATGGAAACGGAGCTTCTAGCACAACAGCCCCGACTTCTCTCCCGGCCGCAAGGTGCGCCGCCACCGCCGTTCCCAAGGATTGGCCAAAGATCACTACGCTTCGAGGTGCGATCCCCCTTGTGCCTACGAGGAACTGGAAAGCCGCTTCGGCGTCACGGTATAGGCCGGCCTCGCTCGGGCGTCCTTCGCTCCGGCCGTAGCCCCGATATTCGACGGCCAGCACGTTGGCCGGCGAGTCCCACAAAAACCGGTAGACATCCGCGCGATCGGCGATGCTCCCGGCATTGCCGTGGAACGCCAGAAACGTGTACTTCGCGCCATCATTGGGAATCCACCACGCGTGCAGCTTGACTCCATCGGATGAAACGATCGAAGCGTCTTCGACCGGCAGGCCGCGCGGATGCCAATCGCCAGAGAGCCGCCCGGCATAGTCGGGGAAAAAGATCAAGTGGGCTTCAAAGAATCGGATGAGACACAGTACCAGAACGTACGCGCCGAGGAGGGTGAGCAACATCCTTACAATTCGTTTGCGGATACCGATCGACGACACTCGCGCGCAGTCTACCGGCGGCAGGAGTCGCAGTAGCCGCCGATCTCGGTGCGCGTCACGGTGATCTTGATGCCGCAATCGTGCTCGATCTGCCTCTTGAGCTGCTCGAAGAGGCGGCTCTCGACTTCGCGGACCTTGCCGCAGCGCAGGCAGGCCACGTGGATGTGGTCGCGCGGGCCGTGGCTCTCGTAGTAGTGCTGGTCGCCGTGGATATGGAGCAGGTCGAGCTCGTCGATCAGGCCGTAGCGCTTGAGGAGATCGATCGTGCGGTAGACGGTGACGCGGTGGATGCGCGAATCGATTTTCACCGCGCGCTCGAGGATCGCGCCGGCATCGAGATGCTTTTCGGCGCCGTCCATGACGGCGAGGATGACGCGGCGCTGGCGCGTCAGGCGCACGCGGCGGCGCTCGAGCGCGGCTTCCAGCCGCCCGGGCTTGGCCGGGGCGTTGATGCGTTCGCCGGAGGAGACGCGGTGCGCGGCTTGCGTTGCCATCGAGGGCTCAGCGGCCGGGGATCAGGCGTAAGACGTCGTTGTACATCACAATCGCAAACACGACCAGGAGAAAGACCATGCCCACCTGGACGAAGCGCTCCTTGATCTTCACGCTCAGATCGCGGCGGAGCAGGCCTTCGATGGCCAGCATGAGAATGTGCCCGCCGTCGAGAATCGGGATCGGCAGCAGGTTGAGGATGCCCAGGTTCAGGCCAACGAAGGCCATGATGTAGATGACGTCTCGGAAGCTGCGTTGTGCCGCGCGGCCCGATTCGCGCATGATGCCGATCGGCCCGGTGACTTCTTTGAGCGACGCCCGCCCGCGGAAGAGATCTCCCACCAGAGAGAGGAGCTGCTGCGTGAGCCGGAGGGTGAACCAGCCGGAGCGCCGGGCCGCCTCGGCGACGGGCAAGGAAGCGGAGGTCAGCCCAACGCGGTGAGAGACTCCGAGCTGCCAACGGGAGGGAGAATTCGGCCGCGTGGCGGCCGGATGAACCTGGAGATGCAGAATCTGGTCGCCCCGGCGGACGTCGACCTGTAATGGGTGGCCCTCGGATTTCTGAATCGTGTCCGCGAACTCGCACCAACTGGACATCGTCTTGCCGTTCACACTGACCACTTGGTCGCCGGGATGGATCCCGCTGCGTTCCGCTGGTCCGCCCGGCGTAACGTCATCGATGGCCCAGGACGCGTCCGGGGGATAGCCGATGAGGGAGTACGGGTCGCAGGGCTGGGCCATGCGCCCGACGCGCATAGTGAGCGGCAGAAACTCCCCTTCGCGCTTCACGTTGACGGAGATGTCGTTACCCGGTGTGGCGGTCAACACCGCCGTCTCGGCTCTCTCCCAATCGGGTGTCTTAACCCCGTCGATCTCGGTGACGCGGTCGCCGGGGTGCAGCCCAGCCTTCTCGGCAGGAGAATCCTTGGGCACCCCGACGTTTTCCACGGGCTTGTCGAAGTAAGTCGGACGGGCGGTGGCCATGGTAAAGAGCCACGTGAAGAGAATCAGCGTGGTCAGGATATTCATCGTCGGGCCGGCGATCACAACCAGGAAGCGCTGCCAGCGCGGCTTGGAGAGGAATTCGGCGGCGTCGCCGGTCCGCTCCTCGGTAGGGTTATCGCCGGCCATCTTGACGTAGCCACCGACGGGGAGCGCGCTCAGACGGTAGTCGGTGTCGCCGCGGCGTACACCGTACAGGCGAGGGCCAAAGCCGACGGAGAACACATCCACGCGCACACCGAAGAGCTTGGCCACGAGGAAGTGGCCGAACTCATGCACCAGCACCATCACGCCCAGCACAACAACAATGCCGAAGATAAACATCAAATAACCCATTGGCTCCATCCGCCCCTTTTTCCAGGTGTCAAGACGCGCTCCCTCCTATTCTACCGCGAAGCGGCGCTGGCTGCATGCGCGCCGACCCTCTCGACTTCTTCCCTGGCCAGGCGTCGCGCCTCAGCGTCGGCCGCCAGGGTATCCTCGATGGTCGCGGGACGCCCGCGCGGCATGCGTCCCAGCACGTTCTCAATCACCCGGGCGATGCCACGGAACGCCAATCGCCGTTCGAGGAACGCCGCGACGCCCACTTCATCCGCGGCATTCAGAGCCGCCGGAAGGTTGCCCCCCTTGCGCAAAGCTTCGCGCGCCAGACGCAAGCAGGGAAACCTGCGGGTTGAGACCTTCTCAAAATCGAGGCGCTTCAGTGTGGCCCAGTCCAGCCGACAATCATTCGATGCCACGCGCTCCGGATAGGTTAGCGCATATTGGATAGGCATGCGCATGTCCGTGGGGCCGAGTTGCGCGAGGATGGAACCGTCCACGTATTCCACCATGGAGTGGATCGTGGACTGCGGATGGATCACCACCTCGATCTGATCGGGCTTCATGTCAAAGAGCCAGTGCGCTTCGATGACCTCGAAGCCCTTGTTCATGAGCGTGGCCGAGTCGATGGTAATGCGCTGGCCCATGCGCCAGTTGGGGTGCGCGAGGGCCTGCTCCGGTGTCGCCCTCTCGATCTGCGCCAGCGGCGTCTTGCGGAAGGGCCCACCGGAGGCGGTCAGGACGATGCGGCGGACTTCCCCGCGCTGGCCCGCGCGGAGGCATTGGTGAATCGCGTTGTGCTCACTATCGACCGGCAGAAGGCTGACGTTGTGCTCGCGCACGGCCTTCATCACGACTTCGCCGGCGGCGACAAGGACTTCCTTGTTCGACAGCGCAATCTGCTTCCCCGCACAGATGGCCGCGTAGGTGGCAGGAAGTCCGACGACGCCCACCGCGGCGGAGACCACGATTTCGGCCTCCGGATGCGTGGCCACAGCGACGATTCCACTCGCGCTGTCCTGAATCTCGGGCAGCCGCTGGATTCCGTCGCTGCGCAGGCGTGTGGCGAGCTCATCGGCACACTGCGCGTCGGCAACTGAGACGAGCTGCGGCCGGTGGCGCGCAATCTGGCCGGCTAGTTCAGCGATGTTCCCGCCCGCAGCCAGCGCGACGATGGCAAAGCGTCCCGGCAGCGACTCCACTACGCTCAGGCATTGCCGCCCGATCGAGCCGGTCGAACCGAGTATGGCGATTCGCTTCAAAGCTGCTGCCCGCTCACCTGCCGAAGAGCACAGAAAGTCGTGGAGTGATGATCCAAAGATACCACCACATCGCAGGCGCGGCAAAAATCAGGGCATCAATGCGGTCGAGAACGCCACCGTGGCCGGGCAAGAGCGTTCCCGAGTCCTTTACACCTGCGCTGCGTTTGTAGGCCGATTCCATCAAGTCCCCGATCTGACCCGCGATGTTGGCTACGGCCGCGGCGACCAGGAGCTCACGAACCGGCAAGAGAGTGATCCAGCGCGAAAACAGCCACGCGACCAGCATCGAGCCGGCAAGATTGGCGATGGCGCCTTCCCAGGTTTTCTTCGGGCTGAGCTGGGGCGCAAATGGAATCCGCCCCGCAGCTCGGCCAACAAAATACGCGGCCGTGTCGCCGACCCAGACCAAGACAAGCGTGAGAAGCAGGAAGATGCGGCCTTCCGGGCCGATACGCTGGATAGCCACCAGGTAGCTGAACGGCAACGCCACCAGCAGCATCCCCGCGGCGCTGATCCCCACGGCCGGGAGAGCCTCCGCAAGAGGACGCCCGCCGATCACGATGCCCAGCGCCAGTCCCCCGAGGAACACAGCAAAGACAAGAAGGCTTCCCTCGAAAGGAGAGACAGTGAACCTTGCCAGAGAGCCGGCCGGGTACATCACGCGGGTGAGGTACAGGTTTCCCTGAAGGCCACCGTTCCATTGGCAGAATACCAGTCCCAGGGAACACGCCACCGTCCAAGTTCGATAGCCCGGCATGCCGACCTTCGTCCCCAGAGCAAAAAACTCGACGAGGGCCAGAACGAGGACAATTGCGCAGAGCGCTGCTACCAGTTCCGCCGGACCCCACAACACCACAGCGACGACGATGGGAATGAGGACTGCGGCCGTGAGGACGCGGGCGAGTGTGCCGCTCATGCGGAAGATCGCCGCGCGGCGTCGGCCAAGCCGCCATAGCGCCGCTCGCGCTTCTGGAATTCGAGCAGGGCGTTCAGGAGTTCGCTGCGGGAGAAATCGGGCCAAAGGGTGTTCGTGACGTAGATCTCGGCGTAGGCGATCTGCCAGAGCAGGAAATTGCTGACGCGCATCTCGCCGCTGGTACGAATCAACAAATCGGGATCCGGCAGGCCTGCCGTATAGAGGTGATCGCTGATCGTCTGCTCATCAATCCTGTAGTGGGAAAGGCCGTTGTTGCGCACGCCGTCCAGGATGGAGTTGAACGCATCGACCAGTTCCGCGCGCCCGCCGTAGTTGAGCGCCACGACGAGTCGCATGCCGGTGTTCCCCGCAGTCAGCTTCATCGCTTTGCGGATGTCTTCCTGCACCCCTTCAGGCAACTGGTCGGGACGCCCGATGACCAGCAGCCGGATGTTGTTCTTGTGAATGACGGGCAGTTCCCTGCGCAAGTACTCGCGCAGCAGGCGCATCAGGAAGTCAATTTCGGCCTTGGGCCGCCGCCAATTCTCGAGCGAAAAAGCATAGAGCGTCAGCGCGGAAATTTTCAGCCGTGCGCATGTTTCGATCACCTCGCGCGCGGTCTTCACTCCGGCGCGATGCCCCGCGATGCGCGGCAGGTGCCGGCGCTGGGCCCAGCGGCCGTTGCCGTCCATGATAATGGCCACGTGCTGCGGAAATTTCTGCGGATCGAGGTGATCGAGGAGCGCGGTTTCCTCACGCCCGGCGGGTTTGAGCAGTTCCGATGCTTTCACGGCGCAACTCTCGGGGACCATTCCAAGCGGCACACGAAACGCCGGCCAGCTTCTTTACGTGGCAAAGCTAACATACGGCTCGCAGGCGCGCAACTTGAGGACAGAGCGTGGCTCGCAATCCGGGACTCGTTCTTCGTGAAAGAGCTGAGCGGGGCTCCTCTGCCCGCCCGATCGCCGGGCCGCCCGAATGCCCGACCGGTGTATCTGCCCGTTCCCGTTAGAACGAGGGAGCCACACCGGGGGGCAGCTTCGAGGGGAAGAGTGCGGCGTAAACGAGAATGAGCGTGAGGGCGATCATGGCCAGGCTGGTGACCCAGGCAATCCCGTTAAACGTCGGGCTGTTCACCCGGTCGCCCATGAGGTCGCGTCGGTTTGCGAGCAGCACGATGAAAATGAGCACGATGGGCAGCCAGATCCCGTTGGCCACCTGCGAGAAGACGAGGATTTTCAGCAGCGGCGCGCCCGGAATCAGAATCAGCCCGGCCCCCACGACGATCAAGACGGTGTAGAGCCAATAGAAAATCGGCGCCTCGCTGAACTTGTGGTCGATACCCGCCTCGAAGCCGAGTCCTTCGCAGATCATGTGCGCCGTGGAAAGCGGAAGAATCGAGGCGGCGAACAGCGAGGCGTTGAGCAAGCCGAACGCAAACAGCAGCCCGGCCCACTTTCCCGCCAGCGGCACGAGCGCTTTGGCCGCGTCCGCGGCGTCGGCGATGGTGGTATGCCCCGAAGCGTGAAGCGTCGCCGCGGTGCAAACCATGATGAAGAACACGATCACCATGCAACTGATGCTGCCGAACAGAACGTCAAAGCGCGCCTGTGGATACTGGCGCGGGCCGACCCGCTTCTCCACGAAGCCCGCCTGCAAATAGAAAAACTGCCAGGGAGCAATCGTCGTGCCGACCAGGGCCGTCAACATGAGCAGGTAGCCGGCGTTGAACTGAGCGTGAGGGATGATCAGGCTCTTGCCGGCCAGCAGCCAATCCGGCTTGGCGAGAACAGCGGAGACGAGATACGCGGCGTAGAAGACGCAGGCCACGAGGAATATTTTCTCGACCTGGCGATAGGTGCCGCGCAAGACCACAATCCAAACGAGGAGCGCGGCGATGGGAACAGCGATGTACTTACTCACTCGAAAGATCTCCATGGCTGCCGCCACGCCGGCAAACTCCGCCACCACGTTGCCCAGGTCCACCAAGAATCCAGCCATCATCACAAAAAACGTCGGCCGGAAGCCATATTCCTCGCGGATCAGGTCAGAAAGCCCTTTGCCCGTCACCACTCCGAGCCGCGCGCACATCTCTTCGGTGACGTAGAGCGCAATGGTCATGGGGATGAGTGACCACAGCAGCAGGTAGCCATAGTGCGCCCCAGCTACCGAGTAAGTGGAAATGCCCCCCGCGTCGTTGTCCACGTTGGAGGTGATGAAGCCCGGGCCGACCACTGCCAGCAGCAGCGCGAGCCGCCGCCGCAACGTCGGCCGCGCTTGCCGATGCGTGCGCCGCGCTCGCGCCACGCTTCCACCTTCGCCGTGATGTCCATCCAATCCATCGGCCTGCGCTTCTCCGCCGACTGCTAGCGGCTTGCCTTCTTCCGCTTTCTTCCCGCTGGCTTTCCTAGAGGTGGCTGACCAACCGAGTCACCACGTCGTCCACCGTGATCGTGCCGATTGGGCGGCTCTCCGCATCCACCACGGCGAGACTCCGCAAATTGTACTTGTCGAAAAGCTCGAAGACTTCTTTTCGTCGGCTTCCGCCCGCACGGAGATCAGCAGGTCCGCTCTCAACTCGCGTACCTCCTGGCCGTCCGCGGCGAGCAGCAGCCGGCCGACCGGCACGGCACCGAAAAACGTGCTCCGCTGTCAATCAGGAAAACCGTATCGAGCTGCTCCTGTTTGACGTCTCTTCCGCAGAATCCAGTCGATCACTTCTTCCCGCGTGGCCGTCTCTCCCGCAATGACAAACTCCGTGTTCATCATCCCGCCCGCCGTGTTCCCCTCGAACTGGAGGAGCTCCCGAACCTCCTGCGCTTCGGCGCGCGGCATCTCCTCCAGCACTTCCTGCGAGGTTTCAGGCCGCAGTTCGGCTAGGACGTCGGCCGCCTGGTCCGGATCCATCTCTTCGATGATGTCCGCCGCCTTCTCGGGGGCCATTTTCTCCATGATTTGCGTGGTCAGCCGCTTATCGAGTTCTGCCAGCGCCTCGGCGGCGGTCTCTTCATCCAGTGAGGAGATGATGGCTTGGCGTTCGGCCGGCGAAATCTGCTCCATGATGTCCGCCAGGTCGGCCGGGTGCATTTTCTCGAGCTTCTTGTGGGTAATGCGCAGCTTAATGCGCCGCAGCGGGTCGGGCTCGATCAGGTTCACGAACTCCCAGCGAATCACGCTGCTCGGAAGCTTTTGCTGGATGCCGCCGGATCACGCCGGGCGAGGCGATGCCCTGCAGCAGCCGACGTACCGCACCCGTCAAGCCGACGTCCACCTGCGTCACGCGCAACTCGACGGTGCCGTTGGTGCGCTGCTCCGTGAGGTCCAGATCGTTCACGCGAACGACTTTTCGCCCCCCGGTGTCGATGATCTGCTGGTCCAGCAGGTCCTTCTGCACCGCGAGCCAGGCCTCATTGGGTTGATACTGCATCGAGCGCGCGCTCGCTGACGTTTAGCCGCATCGTGCCCGGCGCTACGAACGACACCTGATCATGGCGCGCCACGAGCGGCAGATACTTGCCGCGCCCCAGCAGGTACCTCGCTACGCGGTTGGGCTGGTCAGCGGGCTCGATGAACAATTCGCGCACCCGCCCGACAAAATTGCCGCCGGCGTCGTAGGCTTCCGCGCCCAGTAATTCGGTGGCATGTAACATGGCGTGCTCTCCACTTCCTGCCGGCGGCCGAGGACGCAGAAATCACGTCTCGGCCGGCTCCTGGCGTCCCGCAAAACAAAAAACCCGCGACCGGGAAGCGTTCCCGGCCACGGGTGGCTCCAGTCTGACTGCCCGCCTACCCCTGCCTGGCTACGCTACCATAGGAACGGACCCTCACACTCTTCTTCCGGCCGCCCTCTGCAAGGCCGGGCCGCCGTTCGCAGCCTCTGCTGCACGTTTCAGGGAAAGGATCCAGTTCGGACGAGTCGCTCATGCGCAAAATTCTTCGCGGTCTCAGTAGTTAAAGGGTGTCGCGCACTTTGTCAAGCAAAGAGTGGCCTCAGGCGCCACTTTTTTTGCTTTTCCGGGCCGGTTCGGGCTTGGGGAAGAGCATGTCGCCTGTAGGTTGACCTCTGCGGCGGCATTGCTCGAGGTAAAGGGCAAGGTAGCTCGTAGTGATGTAGTCGCCGTGGCGATAGCCGAGCTGCTCCGCGGCGCGGTCGATGGCCTCCGGCGGGCCCTCCAACTCCAGGTAGGGGCCGATGGGAGTCTCGTCCAGTTCGATCCGCAGTCCAGCGGCCCAGCGGTTTTTGGGAGGCAACGCAAAGGTGGTGCGATACTTTTCATAGCGGAACCACCCACGCAGGCCCAGCGCTTCCAGGATCTGCCGCAGACCGGAGGCATCGGCGACCTCGACCTCGAATTCGTCGCGGATCTTGTACCGCCGCCCCAACGCCGCCGAGGCCGCGGAATCGGCGACGGAGGGACCTTTATAGGTGAATACAGTCCGCGCGGGTTTGGCTTTTTCCGAGCCGCGGCCTCCCCGCCACTCCTGGCGAATCCGCAGCAACTGGCCGTGCTTGGCCAAGCCTCCCTCGGGCGTATCGAACAGTGTATTGAACTCATTGACGCGGCCTGCCTGGCCGGGGCGCGACTTCACGCTCCGCGCCGCCACGGGTCGAGCGCCCAGCTTGGCCAGCGCGCGACGCGCCGCGGCTAGGTCCCCGACGCGCAGCTTGACTTCCACCTCTTTGCCGCTATCGTGCATGCTGGTTAGTATAATGCCCTGGCGCGCGCGAGCGAAGGAATGTCCGAACCCACCACCCCGCTGATGCAGCAGTATCATGCGATCAAGTAGCGCTACCCGCACGCCCTGCTGCTCTTCCGCCTGGGCGATTTCTACGAACTCTTCTACGAAGACGCCATCGTCGCCTCGCGCGAACTGCAGATCACCCTCACCTCCCGCAACCGCGAAACGGGCCAGCCCATGCCCATGTGCGGCGTCCCTACCACGCCGTCGGAAATTTACATCGCCCGCCTCATCCGCGCCGGCTTCAAAGTCGCCATCTGCGAACAGATGGAGCAGCCCGGCCCCGGCAAAAAGATCGTCCGCCGCGAAGTCGTCCCGCGTCATCACCCCCGGCACCGCCACCGACGTCGCACGTCCTCGATGCCCGCGAGAATAATTTCCTCGCCGCGCTCGCCCGCCATCCGTCGCGCAATCCACCGATCGGCCTCGCCTTCGTGGACCTCTCCACCGGCGAATTCCGCGCCACCGAATTTTCCGGCAGCAGACGCCGAAGATATATCTCCGCGACGAATTGCAGCTCCTGCGTCCCCGCGAAATCCTTCTTCCCCGCCCCGACAACTCTTTTATACCGCCAAGCCACTTCGGCCGAACTCGACGGCGCGGGCGGCGTCGAGACCCGCCTCGAAGACTGGGTCTTCCAGCGCGATTACGCGGAACGCATCCTCCGCGAACAGTTTGGCGTGCTGGACTGGAAGGCTTTGGCCTGACGATCACCCGCAAGCGCAATCCGCCGCCGGCGCGCATCGTCCACTACCTGCGCGAAACTTCCGCCGGTGGCGAAGGCGACGAGGCCGGCCAGCGTCCGCAGCCCTCCGCCATCTCGACCGCATCCGCTACTACGAGCAGCACGACACCCTCGTCCTCGACCCCGTTTCCGTCCGCAACCTCGAACTCCTCACCCCGCTCTTCACCGACGAATCCAGTCTTGCCGGCCCCACCACGCTCATCGCCGCTCTCGATTACACCGTCACCGGCATGGGCGCGCGGCTGCTCCGCTCCTGGATGCTCCGCCCGCTCGATTGATCCCGAAGAAATCGACCGCCCGCCTCGACGCTGTCGCCGATCTCTAAGCCATACTGTCGCTCCGCGACGAAATCCGCAAAGAGCTGCACGGCATCCATGGACCTCGAGCGCCTCACCAGCCGCGTCACTCTCGGCCTCGCCACTCCCGCGCGACCTCCTTGCCCTCGCGCAAATCCCTCGCGCACGTTCCGCTGGTCCGAAGAATTCCTCTCGCCACCGCCGTCCGGTGGCAGCGACCTCATCGAATCTCCACGCGGAATCGATGAGCTCGCCGATGTTCGCGAACGCATCGAAAAGAGCCATCGCCGACGAGCCGCCCGCCGCATCGCCTTCCGAGCGCGCGGCATCATTCGCCCCGGCTATCACGCCGAACTCGACGAGCTGCGCAACCTCAGCCAGAAGAGCAAGCAGATCATCGCCGCCATGGAAGAACGCGAACGCAAGCGCACCGGCATCGACTCGCTCAAAATCCGCTTCAACCAGGTTTTCGGCTACTACATCGAGATCTCCAAGCCCAACCTGCCCTTCGCCCCCGCCGATTACGAGCGCAAGCAAACCCTCGTCAACGCCGAACGCTTCACCTCGCCCGAGCTCAAGGAATACGAGCGCAAAATCCTCGCCGCCGACGAGCGCATCCTCGAAATCGAGCGCCAGCTCTTCATCGAGCTCCGCGCATGGCATCGCCGCCAGGCCTCGCGCCTGCGCAAGACCGCCTCGGCCGTTGCCCAACTCGACGTGCTCGCTTAACCTTCGCGCGCCTCGCCGCCGACGCGCAACTACACCCGCCCGGAATTCAATTCGACTGGCGAACTCCTCATCGTCGCCGGCCGTCATCCGGTCATCGAGGTACTGCTCGAGCAGACGCGGCGAGCGCTTCGTTCCCAACGATCTCTACCTCAACCACGCCACCATCAGATCCTGCTCATCACCGGCCCCAACATGGGCGGCAAATCCACCTACCTCCGCCAGGCCGCGCTGATCGTGCTCATGGCCCAGATGGGCTCGTTCGTTCCCGCCGCGCAGGCCCGCCTGCCCATCACCGACCGCATCTTCACGCGCATCGGCGCGTCGACAATCTCGCCCGCGGCCGCTCCACGTTCCTCGTGGAAATGAGCGAGGTCGCCACCATCCTGAACACCGCCACGCCGCAGAGCCTCGTCCTGCTCGACGAAGTCGGCCGCGGCACGGCCACCTTTGACGGCCTCTCCATCGCCTGGGCCGTCGTCGAGCACCTCCAGAAAAACACGCCAGCGCGCGCACCCTCTTCGCCACGCACTATCACGAGCTCACCGAACTCGCCGACCTGCTCCCCGGCGTGAAAAACGTTCATGTCTCCGTAAAGAATCCGGCCACGAAATTATCTTCCTGCGCCGCGTCGAGCCCGGCAGCGCCGACAAAAGTTACGGCATCGAGGTCGCGCGCCTCGCCGGCCTTCCGCGCAGCGTCATCGAGCGCGCCCGCGAAATCCTCCTGCGCCACGAACAGAGCGAGCACCAACTCAGCGAGAACCCTCACCCCGGCGCGCCAACGGCCAGGGCATCCAACGGCAACCAATGCGCTCTTCACCCCGCTCGACCGCGACGTCCTCGACGCACTCCGCGCCGCCGACCTCGACGACCTCAAGCCCCTCGACGCCCTGAATCTCCTCGCCGACCTCAAGAAGCAAATCTCCTGAGCCGCGTTCTTCTTTTATCTTTGCGTTCCTGGGCGCTCCTCGCGCCTTTGCGTGAACTCTTCCTTCCTGGTGCCACACGATGAGCCCCGCACGTTCTCCCATGCGCGTTCTCGGCCTCATGTCCGGCACCTCCGCCGACGGCATTGACGTCGCGCTCGTCCGTATTTCCGGCGCGCCGCCCCGCCTCAAGGCGAAGCTCGAGGGTTTCGCCCCAATTCCGTTCCGCAAGGGCGTCCGGGAAGTAATCCTCTCGCTCGCCGAGGGCCGCCCAACGACCACCGCCGAGATCAGCCAACTGAATTTCCTCCTCGGCGAAGAATTTGCCCGCGCCGCGATTGCTGCCTGCCGCAAGTTCCGCGTGCCGCTCGCGAAGATCGGCCTCATCGGCTCCCACGGCCAAACGATCTATCACCAGGGCGCACCGTCAAGGTTTGTAACCCAGCGCATCGCCTGCACGCTCCAAATCGGTGAGCCCGCCGTTATCGCCGCACGCACCGGAGTCACCACCATCGGCGATTTCCGCGTAGCCGATATGGCCGCCGGAGGCCAGGGCGCCCCGCTCGTCCCGTTTGTGGATTACCTGCTGTATCGCCACCCGCGCAAAGGCCGCGTCGCGCTCAACATCGGCGGCATCGCCAACGTCACCGTCATCCCCACGGAGGCAAAGCCGGATCAGGTCTTCGCCTTCGATACCGGCCCGGGCAACATGGTGATTGACGCCCTCGTCCGCCATTTCACTGGCGGCCGTCAAAGTTACGACCGCGACGCCCGCCTCGCCCGCCGCGGACATGTTTGCGCCCCGCTCGTCAACGAGCTGATGCGCGATCCCTACTTCCGCCGCCCGCCCCCCAAGACCTGTGGCCGCGAGGAGTACGGTGCAGCGTACGTTTCGCGGATTCTCGCGCGCGGCCGCAAGTACCGCGCGAGTGGCTCAGACTTGATTCACTCCGCCACTCTGCTGACCGCGCTTTCCATCTGGGACGCCTTCCACCGCTTCATTTTCCCCCGCGCCTACATCCACGACCTCATCGTCTCCGGCGGCGGCGCGCAGAACCCGCTCCTCATGGCCCAGCTCCACGCGTTCCTCCCGGGCGTTCAGGTCGTCACCTCGGCCGCCGTCGGCGTTCCCACGGATGCCAAGGAAGCCTTCGCCTTTGCCGTCCTGGCCTACGAATCCTTTCACCGCCGCCCCGCCAACCTGCCCTCCGCCACCGGCGCCCGCCGCCCCGCGATTCTCGGCAAGATCTGCTCTCCCCGCCCCGCTAGCCAAGTGGGATTGCTTCTCGGCATCTTGCTGAGCCTTCCGGACGCCATCATCACGAAGGCTGCGGTCCCCATTTTTGCGTCGGGTGCAGTCGGTGGGATAATCATCGGCTGGATCGCCGGCCGATTTGGCCGCTGAGTCCGCGGGCAGCCGCGGGTGCCCCGTACGCCGGTTTTGCGTGCGGGGGTTCTGACTTTCTCAACGCGACCCACGCGCGGCGGAGAAGCGAGGAGAAAACATCATGACGCGAAGCGAGTCCCTCAAAAACTGTCAATCGTGCGGAATGCCCTTGAAACGCGACCCGCGCGGGGGCGGCACAAATGCCGACGGGTCGAAAAGCGCGACGTGCTGCTCCCACTGTTACGACGGCGGCCGCTTCACCACGCCGGAGATGACCGTCGAGCAGATGCAGGATCTCGTGAAAGGGAAGTTAAAGGAAATGGGCTTCCCGGGCTTCGTCGCCGGTCTCTTTACGAAGAGAATCCCCAAACTCCAACGCTGGAATCAGAAATAACCGCTGGAGAGCCTACGCACGTCGCCCCGCCCTCCCGGGTGCCGCGTACGCCGGTTTTGCATGCGGGGGTTCTGATTTTCTCGGCGGGCCAGTCTTCCGTGCTTTCCTTCGCCGAAACTCCATTTGCTACCTTCGACCCCTCTGACCCCCTTGACGCGTACGTATAATAGAACTAGAGGGGCAGTGTGCACGACCAAGCTCCCTCAGTGGCAACGCTCCCAGCTCGCCCGGCTCTGGGTTCCAGAGCCCCCGCAGAGACCCGCTCTGGCCCAACTTTCCCGCTAACTCCTCTGGAAACAATACTTGCGCAATTTCGTGTCTCTAAACTCTTTAGAATCCATACTTACATTTCTAAAGGACTTAAAGTCCTCCAGAATGAATACTTACGAAAGTGCTGGGGTTGGGAGGGTACGCCCGCGCGCAGAATCCTGGTTCGCGCCCTGCTTCCCTGCCTCCTTGCCTCCCTGCTTCTCTGCTCCGCCGGCTGCCACTCCTCTGCCTCATCTACTTCCTCTACCTCCTCTACTTCCCTGGTTTTTCTCCTCGAATCCATGCCCACCAACCTCGACCCGCGCATCGGTACCGACGCGCAATCGCAGCGCCTGCACAGCTTGATTTTCAGCAGCCTGCTGGAACGCGACGCGCACATGGACGTGCACGGCGACCTCGCCGAGCGTTGGGAGACGCCCGATCCGCTCACGTACGTTTTTCACCTGCGCCGCGGCGTGAAGTTTCACGACGGACGGCCGCTCACTTCCGCTGATGTGAAGTTCACCTTCGACTCCATCCTCTCCGGCGCCATCAAGACGCCGAAGCGCGGCGCGTTCCGCATGGTCGCAGTGGTCGAGGCGCCCAACCCGTACACAGTGGTCTTCCGCTTGAAGGAACCCTTCGCGGCGTTCCTCTGGAACCTTGTGCGGCCATCGGTGGGAATCGTTCCGGCGGGCAGTCCGGCCGATTTCGCGCAACATCCCACCGGGACCGGGCCGTTTCGCTTCGTCAGCGCGCGGCAGGATGATGAAATCGTTCTCGAACGCAATGACGGCTACTTCGGCGAACCGCCGCGGATTCAGCGTGCACGATTCCGCATCGTGCCCGATGCCACGGTGCGCGCGCTCGAATTGCGCAAAGGCACCGCGGACGCTGAGTTGAACTCACTTGCGCCGGATATGGTCGCTGCGCTGGCGCACCAACCGGAAATCGAAGTCACCGAGCAGCCCGGCACGATTTTCGCGTACGTCGCGTTCAATTTCGACGATCCCGCACTGCGGGACCGCGAAGTGCGCCAGGCACTCGCGTATGCCACCGATCGCAACACAATCGTTCGTTACCTCTACCACGGCCAGGCGCGGCTCGCCGACGGACTTCTGCCGCCAAATAGCTGGGCCTTCGAGCCGAACGTTTCGCGGTACAACTACGATCCGGCCCACGCGGAGCAGTTACTCGACGCCGCGGGCTTCCCACGCGGCAAAGACGGCGTGCGCCTGCACCTGACCATGAAGACTTCGACCGATGAGTCCGCGCGCCTCCTGAGCGCCGTCCTGCAAGATCAATGGCGCCGTGTCGGCGTTGCCCTCGAGCTGCGCCCTCTCGAAATCGCCACCTTGCTCTCCGACATCGGGCGCGGCAATTTCCAGATCTACACGTTGCGCTGGGTGGGCGCCAACAACGACCCCGACATCTTTGAGTACGTCTTCAGCTCGCGCAAAATGCCTCCCGACGGCGCCAACCGCGGACACTACCGCAACACGCGGCTCGATCAGCTCGTGGACCAGGCGCGCGTCGAATCCGACCGCGCCAAGCGCCGCGCGATCTACAGCGAAGTCCAGAAAATCGTCGCGGAAGACCTCCCCTACCTGAACCTCTGGTTCATCAACAACGTCTCCGTTCACCGCCGCCGCGTCACGCAGGTTCGCCTGACTCCCGCAGGCGATTACGATTTTCTGAACGGGGTAGTTCTGCGGTGAATTTGTAGGGGCGCAATATATTGCGCCCCTACAGGGCAAGACTGGTCGAAAATTCGATCACCCCAGCGCGGCCTTAATGTCGGCTTCGGTGACGATGCCTTCGCGCAGGATGCGCCATTCCTCGCCGTCCATCTCGACGATGGTCGAAGCCAGCGCCGCGCCGGTTTCGCCGGCATCGAGGATGAGCGGCAGGCGCTCGCTGAGCTGCTTCATCAGGTTATCGGCATTCGAGCAGGCGGGAAAGCCGGAGATGTTGGCGCTGGTCCCGGTGATGGGCGCTTCGAGCAGCTCGATGATCCCGCAGGCCACATTCGAGTTCGGCCAGCGCACGGCCACGCGGCCCGTGTTTGCCGTAACTTTGAGCGGGATCTTGTGCGAGGCCTCGATGAGCAGCGTCAGCGCGCCCGGCCAGTAGCGTTGCGCCAGCTTCAGGAAGTTCTCGGAAACGTCCCGCGCCAGGCTGATGGCCTGCTCGACCGAGTTCACCAGAATCGGCAGCGCGCGCGTCTCGGGGCGGCCCTTCACGCGGTAGATCTCATCCACCGCCGCGAGATTGAAGGGATCGGCCGCCAGGCCGTAAAACGTATCGGTGGGGATGCCGACCACCCGGCCGCGAGTGATCAAGTCGGCCGCGTAGCGGAGGGCGATCGCTTCGGGGGCTTCTGCGGAGACTTTCAGCCGTTCAGCCGGCAAGGTGTGCGCCTTTCGGTCCCGTGAACGCGCGGGACGCGCTCGTCGTGGCGGGCTGGCCATCCGCGGCAGGCGACGCTCGGACCCGCCGCCGGAACGCAGTGGCAAGCTACCACAGCCCCCCGAGAGCGTGCAACAAGCCTTGCTTTACCCTCTCCAGAGGCTTTGTTACGCTCGTGGCATGGCTGTTGCCGAGCGAGGTTCGCGGCGCGGGGCTCCGGGGGTCACACGGATCGAGAGCCGGGACAATCCCTGGCTGAAGCGCTTCCGTGCCGCCCTGCGCGGAGAGGATGCCTCGGGGGGAGGGGCCATCGGCATCGAAGGCCCGCACCTCGTGGAAGAAGCATTCCGCGCGGGACTCGTCATGGAGGCGATTCTGGTCGGCGCGTCGGGCGAGCGACACTTCGAGCGGCTGCGCGCTTCCCTGCCGCCGGACGCGAGGATTCTGCGCACTTCGGACAAACTTTTTGCTGCCGCGGCGGGCACGGAGACGCCGCAAGGGATCGCCGCGCTCGTGACGCCTCGCCCCGCTTCCTTCGAGGACATCGTGCGCGGAGTCGCCCTCGTCGTCGTGCTTGTCGGCGTGCAGGACCCGGGGAACGTGGGGACGATTATTCGCGCGGCCGATGCATTTGGCGCGACCGGCCTCGCCGCGTGTGCCGCCGCGCGCGACTCGGGCACGGCGAATCCTTTCGCGCCCAAAGCGCTGCGCGCTTCGGCGGGTTCCGCGCTGCGATTGCCTATTCTGCGCGGCCCGGCGACGCCGATTCTGCTCGCGCAACTCCGCGTCGCGGAAGTGAAGACGTTCGCGGCGGTCACGGGCACGCGCGGCAGCGCGGGACACGCAGTTCCGCCTTGGGAGGCGGACCTGCGCAAGCCCGCGGCCCTCCTGATCGGCAACGAGGGCGCTGGGCTGCCGCCCGAAATCGAGCGCTCGGCCGATGCGCGTATTCGCATCCCGCTCGCCGAGGGCGTTGAATCGCTCAACGCGGCAATGGCGGCGACGGCGTTGCTCTACGAGGCCGCGCGGCAACGAAAGTAACCATGGGACTTTTTGGCACAGCTCCGCGACACCACAACAAAAGCCAAGGCGGCCCTGGGCCGCTCGCCGACCGCATGCGTCCACAGACACTGGACGAATTCCTCGGCCAGGAAGCGCTGCTGGGGCCGGGCAAGCCGCTTCGCACGCAGATCGAGCGCGACGAGCTGAACTCGATGATCCTGTGGGGCCCGCCGGGCTGCGGCAAGACGACGCTCGCCCGCATCATCGCCAGCATGACGCGCTCGGACTTCGTGCCCTTCAGCGCGGTGCTGGCCGGAATCAAGGAGATCAAAGAGGTGATGGCCGCGGCGGAGCGCAATCGCTACGCCGGACGGCGCACCATCTTGTTCATCGACGAAGTCCACCGCTTCAACAAGTCGCAGCAGGACGCCTTTCTGCCGCACGTCGAAGCCGGAAACGTGATCCTGATCGGCGCGACGACGGAAAACCCGTCGTTCGAGGTCATCGCGCCGCTACTTTCGCGGACCAAGGTCTACCGCCTGGAGGCGCTCAAGCCCGAACAGCTCGAACTTCTGCTAAGACGCGCGCTCGCAGACACCGAGCGCGGCCTGGGCAAGGAAAAAATCGCCATCAGCGAGGACCTCATCGCGCGAATTGCCGCTTTTGCGAACGGCGACGCGCGGTCCGCGTACAACACGCTCGAGGCCGTGGTGCGCGGTGCGCCCCTGGGCTCCGATGGCGGGCGCACCATCGCGCCGGCACTGCTCGAAGACGTGCTGCAGCGCAAGGTCCTGCTCTACGACAAGGCCGGCGAAGAGCACTACAATCTGATTTCGGCACTGCATAAGTCCGTGCGCAACTCCGATCCCGACGCCGCGCTTTACTGGTTGGCGCGCATGATCGAATCCGGAGAAGACCCGCTCTATCTTGCGCGTCGCATGGTGCGCATGGCCAGCGAAGACATCGGCCTGGCCGACCCGAACGCTCTCGCCGTGACCATCGCCGCGAGGGAGGCTTACGATTTTCTCGGAGCGCCCGAGGGACACCTGGCTCTCGCGCAGGCGGCGGTTTATCTTTCACTCGCGCCCAAGTCCAATGCGGTCTACGTCGGCTACGGCGAGGCAGAGGATGACTTGCAGCGAACGCAAGCCGAACCCGTGCCGCTGCATCTGCGCAACCCGGTTACCTCGCTGATGCGCGACGTTGGATACGGCAAGGGCTATCAGTACGCGCACAACGAAGCGGACAAGCTCACGGACATGACTTGTCTGCCCGAGAGCCTCGCCGGACGCCACTACTATCGCCCCACCGATCAGGGCTTCGAGCAGCGGCTCCGCGCGCGGCTCGAGGAGATCCGGCGTATCGTAGCGGGCAAGCCTGGCCGGCCCAAGACAGACCATGCAAAATAGGACGCGTTTATGTTGAGAACTGCCAGACGACCAGTTGCGCTGCGTCTCGGCGGGATTCTTGTCCCGCTCCTTTTGGTCGCGGGCTGCATCTCTTACGCCGCACGGATCGCCCTCGCACAAGCGAAGCCTCTTCAAACCATCGAGGAGACCTGCATGGCTTTCGCCTACGCCCCGGACGGGCGCATCGCCTATTCCGTGCGCCATCTTTATTCCGCCCGGCGAACCGACTACCAGCGCGACGATATCTGGGTGCTGGGGACGGACGGCAAACGCAAGAAGATCGTCAACGGCGAACGCCTTGTCCAGGGTGGCGGGGAGTTCTTCAGCTATTCCGTCCACAGCCTGCGCTGGTCGCCCGATGGCACACGGCTGACGGCCGAACTGCTGACCAGCGTCATCATCGATCAACGCGGCAATACGCAGGACGGCGAAATGACGCTGATGCTGGATGAGAACGGCAAGGAGATCAAGATCGTCAAGGGCGACAGCGCAATCCCGGACGCGTACGACGCGGCGTGGCTCGGCGACAGTGCCACCGTCGTCTATCTGACCGAAGCGGCAAAGCCGCACCTGCTCTACAGCATCGGCGCCACGAAGCCTGCGGTCGGCCGCGGCGGCGTGATCTTCTTTGGCCACACGTTTTCGGCGGTGGCGTGGAACGCGAAGCAGAACTCCGCAATCGGCATCGAGCGCAATTCTTCGCTGAGCGGTCCGCCCCGGCTGGTGGCCCTGGATCTTCTGAAGGAGACGGCGCGCGAACTGGCCACGCTCGACGGTTATGCGGGCGGGCTTGTGCTTTCGCCCTCCGGCGCGCGGGTGGCCTATTACCGCGACCAGGATGTCCTCGAGGTCCGCGAGCTCGCTCATCCCGAACAGTTCGCGCGTGCCAGAGTCACATTCGGAGTTCTCCAGTGGGCTCCGGATGAACAGCGCCTGCTTCTGAAGCGCGGCCTGGAGAGAAAAACCGCGGATCTGATCTGGGTCCGCGTGCCGAAACCGGGTTCCGCGGCCCCCGGTTCCGCCATTCCCGATGCGGACGTGGCGCCCGCTCTGCACGGCCTGACGTTTCGCGACTTCGAGCTTTCGCCCGACGGACGGCAGATCGCTGTCGTCGAGCCGGGCCGGCGCAACCTGCTGATTTATCGGGCACAGTGAGAAATGTGCTGGGTCCGGGACCCGCTCAGCGGCGTTTTTGTTTTGTCCGTGCGCCGCCGCGTGCAGCGAGAGCCTGCTGAATCCACTGCCGCGCTAATTCGTGCTGCGCGGCATAGGCTTGCCAGACATCGCGCGCCCATTCCTGTGCCACCCGCGTGTGCTCCGCCACGCCGTTCGCCGCGGCGAGGTCGGCGATGGTCATCCGGCCGCGGAAGCTCGGCGCTTCGGGCTTCTGCAGTGACACGGGGCCGTTGAGCCATCTCGGGATGGCTGCGTAGCTATCGGAGTTTCCACCCTGCTCGAGGCCAATGCACATCCGCGTGAGATGGGCGGCGTATGACTTTGCCGAATGGCAGTAGGGCTCGGGGTGCTGGAGGCAGTAGGCGTCCACGACGAGCTGCTGCACGGAAGCCAGCCCGGGATCGCTGAAGGCGCGCGCGCCGAGCTCGTTGAAGAGTGCTTGGCACGCGGCCTCGCCCCCGTCGACGGCGGCGCCGCAAGACGCGCAGCGGTCTTCCCTTTCCGTGTTATCCGCCATTTCGTACGGCCGGTGACGCCGGTGGCGGCTCTTCCTGAACGTGCGTGGCGATGTACCACTGGTTGTCAAACGGATCTTTCACCGCGCCAACGCGATCGCCGTAGGGCTGCAAAGCGGGCGGGCTAATCGAACTGGCGCCGCCCTCGAGGGCGCGCTGGTACCAGGCGTCCACGTCGTCTACGTAGAGATAGAACATCGTAGGCATTGGTTGATACGGGCCCCGGGCCTCGCCCATGGCGATGGTGGAATCCCCGACGCCCACTCTCGCGTGAACCACCGCGCCTTCCGGAGAAGCGTGCCGCTCGAGCACCTCCGCAGCGAACGCACGCTTGAGGAAATCGATCAACTGGCCGCCGCTGACCGGGTGGAGATAACAGGTCACGCTGCGGAGTCCTTCAGGGACATAGTGCGCGCCCTCGTGCGTGGAGATGTACCAGTTGTTTCCAGCGAGATCCTTCACGCCACACTCGCGCACGCCGTAAGGCTGATCGACCGGCTCATGGATCGAAGTCGCGCCGAGCTCGATTGCGCGGCGATAGGTTGCGTCCACGTCTTCGACGAAGTACCACAGCGCCGTGGGTGTGCCGGGGCCACGATATGCGCCTCCCCCGCCGATCATCAGCATGGAGTCGCCGAGGCGAACTTCCATGTGCCAACCGCCTGCGGAACCGATGGCGCGGAAGGTTTCCGTGGCACCGAACGCCTGCTTCACAAACTCAACAAGCTCTTCGGCCTGCGGCACGGCGATATAGGGCGTAACGGTGTGAAATCCGGCACGGACGCCGGGTGCGCTCGGGACGGGACGCGTTGCAGCCATGACAAGTTCCTCCTTGAGGTGTGCTTTGAACTCGGCGCGCGGAAGATCGCGCAAATCCTCGGCGATGCGGACGAGCGCGGCAATTCTCGCGTTCAGCCGTGGAAGCCCGCCTGAGCGAGGGCCTGCCGCGGGCGCCAGGGCCGCCTGCAACGCGTCGTCGAGTTGTTGGTAGAGAGTTGGCTTAGCCATTTTTCCTACCCAATCGCGCACGCAAGGTCTGCAAGCCGCGGAATTGAAGTTGCTTCACTGCGCCTTCCGTGCGTCGCAGCGCGCCAGCGATTTCGCGAATACTTTTTTCTTCCGCAAATCGCATGACGATGACGCGGCGCTGCCCAGTGGGCAAGCCGTCCACAAGGCGGAAGAGCCGCGCCCGGTCCTCGCTCAGGGCGACTTCCTTAGCGCTGGGTTCGGCGGGATCGTTCAGCTCCGCCGCTTCGCGCTCGCGCGCGACGCGTTTCCAGCGGTCGGCGACGGCATTGGCAGCGATGCGCAGCAGCCAGGCAGCGAACGGCTTGCTCCGCCACTCGAACTTCTTCAGGTTGGCCAGTGCACGGCGGAAAACTTCGGACGTCAGGTCTTCGGTCTCCGCGCGGTTGCGCACGCGCCGGGCGATGAAAGCGTACACCTGCTCGAAATGAAGCTCGTAGAGATCGGCGAAGCGGGTGGGATCCTTCTGCGCGGCTTCGACACGAAGGCGCTCCTGCGCTTCGGCGCGGGAAGCTTTCGCCGCCGGCCTCTTCAGGACCCGCTTTGCCATCTCGGATAGTTTAACTGGTGCCGGGGTGAAAAGTTACGGTGGCGGGAGTGGGCGCAGCCCTTCAAGTCTCCCTTCGAGACTCAAGGCAAGCAGAGCAAGCAAGCAGCGCCGCTACAACCGCGCTTCCTCGCGTTAACGCCCCCGCAGGTGCACCCCTCTAGCGGAAGCGCAGGCGGTGCTCTTTGAGGATGCAGCGGTCCATCACGACGAACAGGCCCGCGCGGCGCGCCCGCTCGGCGGCTTCCCGGTTCTCGACGCCCTCCTGCATCCAGATGGCTCTTGCTCTGATGCGGATGGCGGCTTCGACCACCTCGGGGACCAACTCGGAGCGGCGAAATATGTCGACGATGTCGACTTTCTCCTTCACCTCGTCGAGCGTGGCCAAGGATTTCTCGCCGAGGACTTCAGTCTCATACGGGTTGACGGGGATGATGCGATACCCAGCGGATTGCAGGTACTGCGCCACGCCAAAGCTCGGGCGGAACCGCTTGGAGGAAAGACCCACGACGGCAATCGTGTGAGCGGATTGCAGGAACTCGGCGATGGGGTCGGCGGCCTCGCGCTCGGTACTCATGAGAGGGAAAGCACGAAAAATGACGACGCAGAGGAAGAAAAGAGCCGGGTCATCGCTTGACCACAGAGGTGGTCAGCACCTGGGCCAGCGCAGTGAGGAACTTGTCGTTTTCCTGGTGCGTGCCCACGCTCACGCGGATCGCTTGCGGAAAACCCATCCAGCGCATGGGGCGCACGATGACGCCCAGCTTGAGCAGCTCATCGGAGATAGGCCCGGCGGGCGTGCCCAGCTCCACGAGCATGAAATTCGCGAAGGAAGGCACGTGTTTCACGCCCAGCGCCGCGAGGCCTTTTTCGAGCTGGCCCATGCCCGCGCGATTGGACTCCACGGACCGGCGCACGTGCTCGACGTCATCGAGCGCGGCGAAGGCCGCGGCCTGCGCTTCGGCCGAGGTATTGAACGGCAAGCGGATCTTGTCCATGTTGGCGAGCAACTCTACGGGGCCGATGGCATAGCCCATGCGGATTCCCGCGAGGCCGTAGACCTTCGAGAAGGTGCGAAGCACAACGAGGCTGCGGCCAGCGAGCACAAGCTCGATGGAACGGGAATAGTCGTCGCGCTCGACGTAATCGTAGTAGGCCTCGTCGAGCACCACGACGACGTGATCGGGTAGCGCGTCGAGAAACCGCTCGAACACGTCCGCAGTGAACATCGTCCCGGTGGGATTGTTCGGGTTGGCGATGATGATGAGCCGCGTGCGCGGCGTGACCGCGCGCGCCATGGCCTCGAGGTCGAAGGTGTAGTCCTTCAAGGGCACGCACACCAGCTTCGCGCCCGTTGCGCGCATGGCGATGGTGAAAAGCGGGAAGGATCCCTCCGCCGTCATCCCTTCGCCTTCCTGGCGCAGCAGGGTGCGCGCGGAAAGGTCGATGAGGTCGCTCGAGCCGAAGCCCAGGAGAATATTCTGCATCGGGACGCCGTACCGCTTGGCGAGCTTCTCGCGCAAATAGTGGCCGCCACCATCGGGATAGCGATGCGCTTCGGCCAACGCCTTCTTGGCAGCTTCCACGGCCAGCGGAGACGGCCCCAGCGGGTTCTCGTTCGACGCGAGTTTCACAGCGTGAATGCGCAGCTCGCGCTCGACTTCTTCGATGGGTTTGCCGGGCTGATAGGGATCGATCTCGCGGATAAAGGAAGGGACCAGCTTCTCGATACGTCCGCTCATTTGTGTTTTCTTTCTGCGCGGGAAGATTTGCGCGGTCCCCGCGAGCCGAACCGTTTGGCTGCGATTCCCTGCCTTTGAAACTTTAAAGCTTCCTGTGGACCCGGACGCTCGGCGGCGCGCGCCAGGAGCCGATCGAGCCCGGCCAGTTCACCGGCCTCCACATGACGGTACCTTCCTTCGGGGAGTCCCGCCAGATCGAGGTTGCCCAACCGGATACGCTTCAGCTTCTCAGCGGGATGCCCGAGAGCCGCGAGCACCTGGCCCAGCAAATCGCGCCGCGGTTCGCTGAACGAGATTTCATACCACGCATTGCCCGAGCGGCCGCGCGAAGCCAGGGGCGCCTTGAGCGGCTTCACTTGCGCGTGGGCCTGCCGCGCCACCTGATGCATTTCATCTTCGCTCAAACGGCCCTTCACCTTGACCCAGTACGTCTGCGGCAGGCGCGCTGCGGCTTTGAACAGGCGATCGGCCAGCCCGCCGTCGCTGGTAAGCAGCACGAGGCCGGACGCCGCGTAATCGAGCCGGCCCACCGGAAACACCCGCGATGGAAATCCGCGCAGCAGGTCTTGCAGGGTCTGCCGGCCTTCCGGGTCCGCCATCGTCGAGACCACCTGCGGCGGCTTGTGCAGCACGAGATAGGCATTCTCTTCCGGCAAACGCACGGCGCGCCCCGCGGCCTCAATGCGGTCGTGAGCCGGATCGGCCTTCGTGCCCAGCTCGGTGACCACACGGCCGTTGACGCGCACCTGGCCGCTCAAGATGAGCTGCTCCGCGTGCCTTCGCGAAGCGATCCCCGCGCGCGCAATGATTTTTTGCAAGCGTTCCTGCATCGGAATCGTACCTAGAGAGACGTCTGAAGACCCCAGTTGCGTTGCGGCCACGTTCAGGATGCGTCCGCCTTCGCCGAAGCTGCGGCGGGCAACGTTTCCGCGGGCGCGGCCTCCCTCGGAGAATCCTCGGCGGCCGTGTCGCCGGTGCTCGCGACGCCTTCGGCGGAGACTCCTTCCTGCGGCTCTTCGGGCGCGATGCCTTCGTCAGCGCCCAGCGCTTCCCGTGCGAGCTGCTCGAACTCTTTCAGGCTGGGCAGCTCATCCACTTCGCTGAGCCCGAAGCGCATCAAAAATTCCTTGGACGTACGGTACAAGATCGGCCGGCCGATGACGTGCTTGCGTCCCGCGGTCGTGACCAGGCGGCGTTCGAGCAGCGTCTGCACCACGCCCGCACAGTTCACGCCGCGGATTTCCTGAATTTCGGGCAGCGTCACGGGCTGCTTATAGGCGATGACGGCGAGCGTCTCGAGTGCGGGCATCGTCAGGCGCAACGGCGGGCGCAGGCTCTTGATGAAGCGCCGCACCGCATCGTGGCACTGCGCCTTCGTATAGAACTTATAGCCATGCGCGACCTTGCGGATTTCGATGCCTCGGTCGTCAGGGGTGTAGCCGGAGATGAGTTCATCGAGTGCCGCGCGCACCGCGGCTTTGTCTTCGCCGGTGGCTGCGGCCATCTGATCGATGGTGGCGGGCTCGTCGGCGGCGTAGATGATAGCTTCCAGCGCGCCCTTCAATTCAGCAGGTGTCATCGTTCGCTTTCACGGACCTCAATTGTACTGCTCGTCGATCGCGCGCAAGGGCTCCGCGCCTTCGCCGCCGCTGAACACCACGTCGAACATCCTGTGCTTGCGCAACAGGATGGCGGCGAAGAGTTGCGTCTGCACCAGCACGACGGCCTGCAGGCGCACGAGTTCCAGCACGGCGAGGAAAGCTACAATCATCGCGTGGCGCGAGGGACAGGCCTCGAAAAAGGCTTCGAGCGCGATCCCGTCGTCGCTCGCCACGAGTTGCTTGCGCAGGAGCTCGATCATCTGCGCCACGGTGAACTGCTCGTGGTGCAGCTCGATCTTGACCACTTCCCTGCGCCGCTCGAGCACTTGTTGGAAAACCTTCACCAAGTCCACGAGCGAGACGATGACCTCGCCTTCGGTGCCTTCGCTTTCGTAAAGTGAAAGATCCGGCTTCGACCACATGTGTGCTTCGATCTGCTGCTTCTGGTACAGCATCTGCGCCGCGTTTTTGAATTTCTCGTGTTCCAGCAGCCGGTGCACCAGTTCCTCGCGCGGGTCCATTTGGTCTTCCGGACCCGCGAGCGGGTCGGGCGGGAGGAGCATCTTCGACTTAATGTAGATGAGCGTCGCGGCCATGTAGATGAAGTCCGCGGAGACATCGATGTCGAGCTGCTCGAGTTTGTGGAGGTAATCGAGGTATTGCCCGGTGATTCGGGCGATGGGGATGTTGTGGATGTCGATCTCCTGCTTGCGAATCAGGTCGAGGAGGAGATCGAGCGGCCCCTGATAGATTTCGAGCTGAATCCGGTACGGTGACGGTGTGGGTGCCGGTGTGCTCATGCTAGTCGCTTGCCTTTGCGTTCTTAGCGCCCGAGGGGCCGCCGCTAATCTCTGCGCGCTTCTTGTCCCAACCGAAGACGGCTTCGCGCACGCGGCCCATGGTTTCCTGCGCGACGCTGCGCGCCTTCTTCGAGCCTTCGTCCAGAATCTGCAGCACGGCGCCGGGATTCTGCTCGTATTCCTGCCGGCGCTTGCGGATCGGCGAGATCCACTTTATCAGATTGTCGGCCATCGCCGCTTTGCACTCGATGCAGCCAATGCCCGCGGTGCGGCAGCCCTGCGCCGACCAAGCGAGGGTCTCCAGCGGCGAAAAAAGCTTGTGCCAATCGTACACAGGGCAAACGTCGGGATTGCCCGGATCCTGCCGACGTTTGCGGGCCGGATCGGTCATCATGACTTTGGTCTTTGCACGAATGTCTGCGTCGCTCTCGCTCAATGTGATCGCGTTGCCGTAACTTTTCGACATCTTGCGGCCATCGGTGCCGGGGATGCGGGGGTGGGCGTGAGCATCACCTCCGGTCCACTTAAGACCTCCTTGATGATGAAAAGCTCAGCCCCCTTTCCTGCTCGGCCTTTGAAATTCTTAAATCCGATCCCACGGGCTGTTGCTCGGAGAGGATTTATAAGACCGCCAAAACCCAATTCTTCGAAAACCTTGTAATCGTCCGGACCCCGTTCAAACAAGCTGTTGTATGGCGGGTCTTCAAATTCTTCCCACACGAATTTTCGGACTTCGTAATTCTCGCGTGCAAAGAATTTATCGTCGATAGTAAAGCCGTAGTGAAAATTGAATGCTTGAACAATTTCTCTGCTCAGCTCCACATGCGCCACCTGATCCTCCCCGACGGGCACGATCAGGGCAAGCCCTCCTCACCGTACATGACGATGTCGGCGCACTGAAGAACCGGATAACCGAGAAAGCCGTAGTTGTGGAGGTCTTTGTCCTTCACGTTCTCAAGTTGTTCTTTGTAGGTCGGGACGCGCTCGAGCCAGCCAAGTGGCGTAATCATCGAGAGCAGCAGGTGCAGTTCGGCATGTTCGGGCACCGAGGACTGCAGAAAGATCGTGGACTTTTTCGGGTCCAGGCCGGCCGCAAGAAAATCAGTGGCGACCTCGATGGTGTTTTGCGCGATTGCGGAGGTATCGGCATAGTCGCTGGTGAGCGAGTGCCAATCCGCTACGAAAAAGAAGCACTCGTTTGCGGGATCGTCCTGCAGCTTGAGCCAGTTCGGCAGTGCCCCGAAATAATTGCCGATGTGGAGGCGGCCGGTCGGGCGCATGCCGCTCAAGACACGCTTCTTCGGGGTCACGCCCGGCCTCCATGCGTTGTGGCGGCCTCGCCAGGCTGCCGGGTGCGCACTTCCCCGCTCGCCTGGAGCAAATCGCGGGCAATGATCATGCGCTGGATTTCGCTCGTGCCTTCGTAAATGGAAATCACGCGGGCGTCGCGGTACATTCGCTCAACGTCGGTCTCGCGCGAATAGCCCACGCTGCCGTGGACTTGCACCGCCTTATACACAACGCGGTTGACCATTTCGCTGGCATAAAGTTTGGCGCGCGAAGCGAGCGGTCCGAGCTTGTTCGCGGACACGCGGCCGGCCGCGACTTCGTCGCGCAGCCACGCGGCGTGCCAGACGAGGCTGCGCGCGGCTTCAATCTCGGTCTGCATGTCGGCCAGCATCCACTGAATGGCCTGGAATTCGCTGATGGTCTTGCCAAACGCGCGGCGGTCTTTGGCGTAGCGCGTGGCCGCTTCGAGCGCGCCTTGCGCGATACCCACGGCCTGCGCGGCAATGCCCACGCGACCGCCATCGAGCGCTTCGAGCGCGATCCTGAGCCCCTGCCCTTCTTCCCCGAGGCGATTTTCCACCGGCACTTCGCAATCGGCGAGCACAATCTCCGCCGTGTGCGACGTGCGCAGACCCATCTTATCTTCGTAACGCGCAATGCGGAATCCAGGGAAGCCCGCTTCGACGAGAAATGCAGTGACGCCGCGCGGGCCGGCATTCGGGTCAGTCTTCGCGAAGACGACGTACACGCCGGCCAGACCGCCGTTCGTCACCCAGCTTTTCGTGCCGTTCAGCCGATAGGCGCTGCCGTGGCGCGTGGCGAGCGATTGTAGCGCGGCGGAATCGGAGCCGGCCTGCGGCTCCGTGAGGCAGAAGGCGCCGAGGATTTCGCCCTTGGCAAGGCGCTTGAGATATTTGTCCTTCTGCGGCGAGCTGCCGTGCTTCCAGAGCGGCACTGCCGCAACTGAATTCGTTACGCTGAGCTCTACCGAAAGCGCGGCATCGACGCGCGCGACTTCCTCGAGCATCAGAACGTAGGAGAGCGTATCCATTCCCGTGCCGCCCCACTCTTCGGGCACGAGCATGCCGCAGCAGCCCAGCTCCGCCAGGCCGCGCATCTGCGCTTCGGGGAATTTCTCCTCACGCTCGCACTGGCGGATGATGGGCCGGACTTCGGCCTCCATGAACTGGCGGACGGTATCGCGGATCAATCGCTGGTCGTCGCTGAGGGAAAAATCCATCGGCCAAAGTGTAAGCGAAATGCTAACACAATGCGGCGGAGGAGCAACGCCGGAAAAGAAAGAAAAGGATGACGCAGAGGCGCAGAGATCGCAGAGGGTCGCAGAGGGGGAAAAAGTGAAAACCTAGTAAGCGAAGAAGAGTAGCCAAAGGACGAGAGTGCCGAGCGCCGCGAGCGCCGTCCCCATGAAGAGCGTGTAGAGCCGGTGGTACCACTGGGGCACGGGGGGAGGCGCCAGCGCTGCCTCATCGGGCCCGGGTGGCTCCGCCGGGCGAGGCGGCTCCCCTGCACGGACCACCCAGCCGCTGCCCACCCGCTTGCCGGTAAACGACTGCCGCGAGAGGCCAAAACCAACAACGATCAGAGTCAGCCCCAGGGCCGCTTCGAGCACGTCGAGTAGATTGCCGTGGCCCAATCCAGCCTCCCGGCGTCATTCCGAGGAGGTCGCCGCCGCAACCGGCGAGGAATCTCGCCTCCGCCCCAGCCAAACGCAAAGGATTCCTCGCTGCGCCCGGAATGACTGAATGTGATCTCCAAGGCGCCACGCGCTGCAACTCACATCTTGAAGAGTTCGCGCAGGCGCTTGGTCTGCGCGCGACTCACGGGCACCTCAGACTGTTTCTTATCCGCCATTTTGAGCATGTAGCTCGACTTGAACCAGGGCACGACTTCCTTGATGTGGTTGATGTTCACCAGGTACGAGCGGTGCGCGCGCCAGAAGGTGTCCGAAGCGAGCGAGGCCTGGAGCTCTTCAATCGTGCGGTAGTTCGACGTTCCCTCGACATCCTTGGCGAACACGCTGATCAGCCCATCTTCAATCGAGGCGTACACGATATCGTCCGCGTCCACGAGGAAGAGGCGCTGCTGCGTCTTGACGAGGAGCTTGACCGGCTGGCCCGCGCGCGCGGTGCCGAGCTTGTTGACCAGGGATTCGAGTTGCTCGGCGGGCGAAGCTTTCGTCTCGATCATGCGTTTGGCGCGGTGGATGGCCTTGGCGATACGCCCTTTGTCGAAGGGTTTGAGCACGTAGTCGACGGCATTCACCTCGAACGCCTGAACCGCATAGTTGTCGTACGCCGTGGCGAAGACGATGTGCGGCACCTTGTGTTTGCGGTCCATCAGCTTCTTGATGACGCCGAAGCCGTTGAGGCCGGGCATTTGCACATCGAGGAAGACGAGGTCGGGCGAGTGCTCCTTGATCAGCGCGAGTGCCTCGACGCCGTTCTTGCCCTGGCCCACGAGGTTGATTTCGGGAAATCCCTTCAGCAGGAAAGCGAGTTCCTCGCGCGCGGGCTTTTCATCGTCCACGATCAGCGTTTGAATGGTGGTTTCCGCGGAAGGCAAGCGACGCTCCTTCTCACGACCGAGTATATGCGACGCGCGTCCCCGCCATCAACCCGCCGCGGCACGTGACTCCCGGCGGGCCCGCTTCCCTGCTAAGATGGCGCGCGGGGGTGATCATGGACGCGAAATCCTTCGCCCGCGAGATTGAAACACACGTCCGACCGGCGAGCTTTCCGGTGGCCGCAAAGCTGCTCGCGCCGGACGTGGCTGTACCGGAAAAAGCCAAGCGCCCGTGGCGCGACATGAAGATTCAAATCGCCATTTGCCAGGCCGTAGCCATGGCGCGGCGTTACGGTTGGACCATCGCGGTGGGCGCCGAGGACGTGAACTGCGTGCTCACGAAGACGGCCTTCGGCCTAGCGCCGATGACCGAGCACTACACCTCGGGCCATCTGGCCTGCGGGATGTACAACGAGACCCTGGAAGCGGGCGCGCGGACAGAAGCTGCCACTCATCGCCTGCCAGAAGGCAAGTACAAGCACCTGGTCGTCGCGCCGGCCGCGCGGGCGGAGTTTCTGCCCGATGTCATCATCATTTACGGCAACGCGGCGCAGGTGATGCGCCTGCTGACCGGAGCGCTTTGGAAGCGCGGCGGCGCGATCACCAGCTCGTTCACCGGGCGCGTGGACTGCAGCGACGAAATCATTCGCACCATGACGAGCGGCGATTACCAGGTGATCCTGCCGTGCTATGGCGACCGCGTATTCGGCCACACCGAGGATTGGGAGATGGCGTTTGCGCTCCCCGGCTCGAAAATGGACGAACTCGTCGAAGGCCTGGCGGGCACGCACAAGGGCGGCATCCGCTACCCGATCCCGGCGTTTCTGCGCTTCACGCCGCAGTATCCGGAGCATTACTACGAGCTCGAGCGCATCTGGGCGGCGGGGGAAGTAAAGTCAAAGTCCTGAGGCTTGTGTGGAGACCGGCTTCGGCCGGCCATCGCTCCAGGAGCACGACGCGAAAGATGGCGGGCGGAAGCCTGCCTGCGGCAGGCGGGCCTGCCGCTATGTAGACGGAGGGATCGTGGTCAAAGGGCGGGCAAGGGTCCTGGAGAGCAAAATGATGTACAGCGGGCCGGTGTTCGGCGTGCGGCGCGACCGCATCATCGAACCGGGCGGCGTGCGCGCCACGCGCGACGTCGTCACGCACAATGGATCGGTCGTGCTCCTCCCCATTTTGCCCGACGGGCGTGTGGTGCTCGTGCGCCAGTATCGCCACGCGGTCGGCCAGTATCTCTGGGAGCTTGTCGCCGGGCGGATCGAACCGGGCGAATCGCCGCGCGCCGCGGCGCGTCGCGAACTCGTGGAAGAAACCGGTTTTACGGCGAGGCGCTTCCGCAAGCTGCTGGACGTATACCCCACGCCGGGTTTCGTCAGCGAGCAAATGGTCATCTTCGCCGTTGAAGGACTGGCACCCGGGGTCGCACGGCCGGAAGCGGACGAACGCATCGTGGCGCAGGCCTTTACCTGGGGACGCTTGGATGGAATGATGCGCCGCGGCGCGATTTGCGATGCGAAATCCCTTGCGGCGCTGCTTTACTACTCGCGTTTCTTTCGCCGTCCGCGGCGCGGAGCGCATTTGTGACCCTCTTGACTTCGCCTCGCCTCGGGAGTTAACTCGGGTTGGCCGCACGGAACGCCAGCCGTGTCCCTTGCTGCACAGGGGGTACGGGATGAGGAGTCTGAGATGGTCCATCGCGGGATCGCCACTCTAGCCGGCGCCCTGATGTTGTCGTTCCTCTGGCTCAGCAACCTCGAGCCGCAGTTCTTCCCGCTCCATTTCTATCAGTCGTTGATCTATCTGGTGATCATCCTCATGTTGTTCTATTTTGAGGATAAGTACGCCTACATGCTCGGGATCATCGCGCCGTCAGCGTGGCTGGTGATGACCTACGCGACCGGAATGCTCGGCGGAGGATTGCGGCAGGTGTCCCGGCTCATGCACGCGCAGATGCCCAACAACCAGGTCAGCTTTATGGCCGCGATTACGGCGGTCCTCTCCATCCTGATGATCGTGTTCTGCGCCTACCGCTGGAAGCGCGAGTACTCCGGCATGGGCAAAGGCAAGATCACCTTTGTGGTGAGCTTCACCGTCGTTGTGGTGTACTACGCCATTCTCATCGCGTGGTTCTGGAATCTCGTGCCCAAGACCTAGCGGGACGATCGGCCTTGCCGGACACGCACAGGATGCCCGCCGCCCCGCCCGAGAATCCTCCGCCGCAAGCAGAAAGCCAGCCCCACGCCTCCCCATCCGCCGCCGGAGAAAACTTCTATGTCTTCTTGCGTTACGCCGTGGCGTTGTTCCTTTTCTTGTACGGCTTCGGCAAACTTTTCGGCGCGCAATTTACAATCCTGGACTCCGAGCTCGACAAACGCCTGGGGCGTGTCAGCGGTTTCTGGCTCACCTGGTATTACTTCAGCTACTCGAAAGTCTATGGGGCCATCCTCGCGTGCACACAGATCCTGGGTGCCACTCTGCTGATGTTTCGGCGGACGACGCTGCTGGCCGCCTGCCTTCTCTTGCCCGTGTTGGTCAACATCGTCCTCATCGACATCTTCTATGGGATCGACCTGAGTGGCTTGGTAGCAGCCGTTCTTCTGCTCGGTGCCGTCCTGATTCTGCTGGCCATTCACAAAGAAGAACTGCTCGATGCCTTCTGGCGGCGCCAGAACCGGCTCTACCCACGCGTTCTGGACGCGTGGCCCGCCGTCGTGGGCCGATGGACGTTGCGTTTCGCCCTAGCCGCGGCCGCGGCGCTCTTTATGTATTGGGTGGCGAACTACAACAACCGCGAACCCACGCCGATCGATGGCACCTGGCGCGTCGTGCGCATGGAACCCGCCGGGCGGGACATCGTTCTGCCGCAGTTGATCTTCTTCGAGCGCAACCGCGCCCACCTGTGCGTCTTCAAGTTCAACGAGTATTCCTATCAGCCGCACCACTTCGAACTGAATCCGCGGGCGCACACCATTTCGCTCTGGCAGGAGTGGATGAAGAAGGGCCAACGCATCTTCGACGGCCATTACGAACTCTTCCGCGACCGCCTCACGCTGACCGGTAGCTTCACCGATGGCCCGGTGGACGTGACCCTTTCGCTCGAAAAAGCGGATTGAGCCAACCCCGACAGCCCCTCGTGCATCTGGAATGCGCAAGGGGCGCGTCTTGACTCCGTTTTCATCTTTGGTACACTTCGGGGAATCGTTTCACTCTGTGGTGGACGTACCCTCGCAGCCCGAGGTGTACGCGGACGGCGGCCCGGCGAACGATCTAGAGAAAGTGGAGGTACGTCGAAAGTGACCGGACGCGTGAAGTGGTTCAACAATGCAAAGGGGTATGGCTTCATCGGACGCGATGACGGTGCGGACGTCTTCGTCCATTACACCGCCATCAACGGCGATGGTTACCGCACGTTGCAAGAGGGCGACACGGTCGAGTTCGAGATCGTGCAGGGACAGAAAGGTCCTCAGGCCTCCAACGTGCTCAAGGTCGCCTGAGGCTGTTGAACTGATCGGTTGATCCGCGGGGTCGCGCAGCCTTCAGAGTGGTTGCGAATGAGCTTTTTGTTCCCACCTTTAGCCGTATGGAATTCCATAATTCCTACCTTTTTGGGGAGATTGCATCTCGGCCCGGGTCTCGGTTCCCGAGAATCTTTGGGCAATTTGTTGCCAGAACAAGGGTTGGTTTCTCTTATCACTACCTCAGAAACCATTTCCGATTTTCATCGTCTTAAGGACTGAGCCCCCGGAGGTGAGTGCATGAGAGATGCCTGGCAGGATCTGCGTCACGGCGCGCGGCTATTGCGGCTAAACCCCGGCTTCACCCTGATCGCTATCCTGTCGCTTGCACTGGGAATCGGCGCAAATACGGCCATCTTTCAACTCCTGGATGCCGTTCGCATGCGCGCCCTGCCGGTCGCCCGCGCCCAGGAACTGGCGATCGTGCGCATCGCCGACCGCAAGTGGGCCTCCGGCAACTTTTCCAGCCGCTACTCCCACCTCACCAATGCGCAATGGGAGCAGATCCGTGATCGCCAGAAAGTCTTCTCGCGGATCGCCGTTTGGAGCCCGGAGGCTCTCGACCTGACCGTGGGTGGCGAGGCGCGTTACGCCCAAGCCATTTGGGTGAGCGGCGATTTTTTCAATGTGTTGGAGGTGCCACCGTTGCTCGGCCGCGTCTTTTCCGCGGAAGACGACTTGCCTGGCTGCGGCTCGCCGGGAGCGGTCATCAGCGACTCGTTCTGGCAGCGCGAATACGCCAGCCAGCCTTCCGTCCTCGGCCGCAAGCTGACCCTGGACGGCCATCCGTTCGAGATTATCGGCGTCACGCCGCCCGGCTTCTTCGGCGTGGAGATCGGCAGAGCCTTTGACGTCGCCATCCCTGTCTGTGCCGAGCCCATTCTTCATGCCGAGCGTCCCCGCATAAACATGCGCCACGGCTGGTGGCTGGCGTCCATCGACCGGCTGAAGCCCGGCATGTCCTTGGCCCAGGCCTCCGCGCAGATGAGCGCGATCTCGCCGGGCCTCATGGAAGTCACGCTGCCTCCGGTCTACGATGCGGAAGGCGCAAAGAAATACCTGGCCTACCGTCTCGAAGCCGTTTCCGCCGCGACGGGCTTCTCCAATCTCCGCCTCAACTACGAGAATCCCTTGTGGATGCTTCTCGCCATCGCCGGTTCGGTGCTCCTGATCGCCTGCGCCAACCTGGCCAACCTGATGCTCGCGCGCGCCAGTGCCCGCGAGCGCGAAATCGCCGTGCGTTTGGCGCTGGGAGCCTCGCGTGGCCGCGTGATCCGTCAATTGCTCTCGGAAAGCCTTTTACTGGCCGTAGCCGGCGCGGCGTGCGGTGTCTTGCTGGCGCTGGGCCTGAGCCGGTTCATGGTTTCATTTCTGACCACGCAGAACCGCCAGATCTTCGTGGACCTCGCGCTCGACTGGCGCGTACTCGGCTTCACCATGGCCCTCGCCTGCCTCACCTGCATGCTGTTCGGCCTCGTGCCCGCCCTGCGCGTGACTCGCATCCCGCCCGTTTCGGTGTTGAAGTCCGCGGGCCGCGGGCTCACCACCAGCCGCGAGCGCTTCAGCATTCGCCGCGCGCTGGTTGTGTCCCAGGTCGCGCTCTCGCTCGTGCTGATTGTCGGCTCGCTGCTCTTTGTACGCACGCTGCGCAACCTGGATGGCGTGGACCCCGGCTTCCACCAGTCAGGCATTCTCGTCACCGACCTCGACTTCCGCCGGATCAAACTTCCCGCGGAGCGCCGCCCGCCGTTCAAGAAGGACTTGCTCGATCACATCCGCGCGATTCCCGGCGTGGAGACGGCCGCGGACGCAACCATCGTGCCGGTCAGCGGCAGCGGCTGGAATGAGGATGTCTTCATTGACGGCGATCCCAAGAACAAGGGCCTGGCGAACTTCAGCCGCGTTACGCCTGGCTACTTCAAGACCATGCAAACGCCGCTGCTATCCGGGCGCGACTTCGATGAGCGCGACGTCCCAGGCTCGCCCAAGGTCGCCATCGTCACCCAGGCCTTCGCGCGGAAGCTGATGAAGGGCGAGAATCCCGTGGGCCGGACATTCGTGATTGACGAATACATCGGGGAGGCGCGGCCCACGTACACCATCATCGGCCTGGTCAAGGACACGAAATACTACGAGCTGCGCGAAGACTTCGAGCCCATCATTTTTGTCGCCACCGCGCAGGATGACCACCCGCGCCAGGACGCGCAATTCTTGATCCGTGCCCGCGTGCCCATTTCCGGCTTGCTCTCCGCCATCAAGCAAACGGTGGGGGACGCCAATCCGGCCATCAGCCTCAGCTTCCACGTGCTCGGCACGGACATCAAGGATTCCCTGCTTCGCGAACGCCTTATGGCCACGCTTTCCGGCTTTTTCGGCGTGCTTGCCGCCGTGCTGGCCACCGTGGGACTTTACGGCGTGATTTCCTATACCGTGGCGCGGCGCACCAACGAAATCGGCGTGCGCATGGCTTTGGGCGCGCAGCGCAACCACATCATTGGAATGGTAATGTTCGAAGCGGGCCTGCTCCTCGTCATCGGCCTCGTCCTGGGCACGGGCATCGCGCTGGCCGCGACGAAGGCGGCCGGTTCGCTGCTCTTCGGCCTGAAGCCGCGCGATCCCGTCACGCTCGTCGCCGCAGTCATCGCCCTCGCCGTGGTTGCCGCACTGGCCAGCTTCTTGCCGGCTTTCCGTGCCTCACGGCTCGATCCCATGGTCGCCCTCCGCGACGAATAGCCGCGCCGCTCGGCACAATTCGTCATTCCGAGCGCAGCGCGCCTTTTGCGCTCCGGATGATCTTGCGGAGCAAGGAACCTCTCCCAGGAGCCGCGACGCTGCGGCGTGGGATTTGTAGGGGCGGAGCTTGACTCCGCCCGCGATAGGTAGCGGCGGGCTTTTTACCCTGAGCGAAGTCGAAGGGCAGCCCGGCAGGTTCTTTGACGCGAGAAGCTGCTATGCGTGAACAGCCTCGTGGCGTCTCAGCCTGGGGAGTCCTTTGATCGATTTCCCGGCCTTTTCCTGGGCGAGCCGCAGTTCATAGAGACTCTGTAGATTGAGCCAGAACTCCGCGCTCGTGCCAAAGAAATGAGCCAGGCGCAGAGCGGTGTCGCCCGTAATCGCCCGCGTCCCATTCAAAATTTGCGTGATGCGGTTGGTCGGCACGTCGATCTTGCGCGCCAGTTCAGCCGCGCTCATATCGAGCGCTTCCAGTTCTTCCGCGAGGTGTTCACCCGGATGGATAGCAGTGATTGCCATAGCGATTCTCCTAGTGATAGTCAACGATCTCTACGTTTGAGGGCCCCGGCGGCCGGTCGCCCCACTCGAAGCAAATCCGCCATTGATCGTTGATGCGAATGCCGTACTGGCCTTTGCGGTCGCCAGCCAGTGCCTCAAAACGATTACCGGGCAATGCGGCAAGGTCCCTCAAGGATGTGGCCGCCTCCAGGCGGTCGAGCTTCAGGCGTGCCGCGCGTTCAAACCCGGAGAATGCCTTGACGCGTTTCCCGGCGGCGAAGTCTCGAGTCCTCTTGTCCCGGTAGCTGACGATCACTTACGCACAGTACCATGAATTACGCGTTACGTCAAGCATAATGAAGGCGCGATCCTGCCCGCGCGCCTCGTCAAGACGACTGGAGATCAGTGTTGTAAGGAAAGCCCCGATACAAACCAAGAGCCGGTCGCGGCGCTGGCCAGCTTCTTGCCGGCTTTCCGTGCCTCGCGGCTGGACCCCATGGTCGCCCTCCGCGACGAATAATTGGTCCGCTCACCGCAACCTGTCATTCCGAGCGCAGCGCGCCCTTTGCGCTCCGGATGATCTTGCGGAGCGAGGAATCCCTCTTGCCGTATTCTTGTTTTCCCTCTTTCCTCGTCATCCCGCCTGCCCTGAGTGATGTGGCGAAGGGAGCGAGGCCGTTTCTTGGCCGACGATCGAAGATTCCGGCCCTGCCGGAAGGGATCCCTCTTCGCTCTTTCTCGCTGTTCCTAGGGGCGGACCCCGTATCCGCCGGATGCACCAGGCTCCGGCTTGCCGGAGCCTGCCCCGCACCGAACGGTGTAGGGCATGGGGATTTGAGCTCCTCCTTCAGAATCCCCCATTCGGTAGTGGGTCAGTTTCCGATATGCCGACTTATCGGGCCCCAGTACTCGTTTCAATTGGAATCGCATGGTGTCAGCTGTCCAGATCCTTACGTAAGGCCTTCTGGCGGCTCGACCTCCCAACAACCGCACCGCCTACAAACGTCGCAAGAGTAAGCAAGATAAAAGGCCAGTGGAATGCCCGCCACTGGAACGTCATGACGAGATCGAAACAAAGACCCATGAGAGCCCAGCCCAAGACATCCACTAAGCGCAGGACGGGCTTGATGTGGGCACACCCTCTCCTGACAGTTTCCCACAACAGCATCGCGCCACCCCAAAAGATAGCCGCAATTGCTACCCACATCCACTCTCTTCCTGTCCCCATAAGGTCCTTGATCACCGGCAGGTCCCTAGGTACCACGAGCGACTCACGCACCCAAGTAATTTTTGGAAGCCCGACGAAGCCATCAATTCAGTTTCCGGCCCAGACTCTGGCTGCTAAACGGGCAAACCGGACATGTGGTTTTCAAATGCCCGGTTAGCCGACTTATCAGGACTTATGACTTAGTCCTTCCCATTTCAGCTCTACGCGAATACTCTGCTGCCATGCCCTTGTACCTGAGACCGATTCCCTCCCTCTTGTTTTTGTTGCTTTGCGTCTATGTCGTTTGGGAATGGGTCAGGTGGTTCAGCTTGGGGGAAAGAGTCACCCCAAAATGGCGAGCGGGCACCGCCGTTGCTGGTTTTTGTTTTGCGACGTTCTCTACGGTTCTTTCAGTCTTCCTCTTTGTCCACGCGTCCTTTACAGGTGGCTATCCCTTTTATCACCCAGTTGAGTTATTTTGTATACGGTTCGGTTTTCTGACGGCCTTGCTCGGACTGATAGCTTCAACTGTGGGTAAGGGAAAACTGCGGCCCCATGTCGCCGTAATCTCGACTCTAAATCTACTGCTCTGGTTTGCGGGCGCGATGGCGCAATAAGAATCGGTCACAACTCCTGATTAACGGGCTTATCGGAAATTGACCCACTACGACTCATTCCTTTCTATTGACGGAACGTAACCCATATGGTAACATATGCCGCAGAGTCGAACTCGGCCTTTCGCCGATCCCACCTCTGCAAATCTCAGGATTCTTCGAGCGCCCCAGGCGCAGCGCATGTCTCACCCATCCCCCATTTTGTCTCTGCAGGGTGGAGCCGACACTCTCAGCTCCGTGGGGCGCATCCGCGCGCTTCCCTTCGCCACGTCCCTTTCAACTCTGGGCCTTCGACTTTCAACTATCAGCTTTGAACTACCAACTACCGACTTCCCCTCCCCTAAACCCTTACGCGCCACCATTTACACCATACCGCCCACAATCGCGCTTCCTAAGTCCTTTAGCGCCATCACTTACAGACACACGCGTAACAATTTGATTCCGCGCCACTTTAAACCTTGCAGGCCCATCACTTACGCGAACGTCGCCTGTAACTCCTTGGGGGCCATCACTTACAAAAACAGGGGGGAGGGGGGTGAGTCCAGCCTCGATGCAACCAAAAAAAACGGATTCACCCTGAGCGAAGGGTCGGAGGCCCGAGTGCTCGGTTTCTTCCAACTCTCAACTCCCAATTCAATCCTACTCTGCGTTCTTTGCGCCCTGCCGCCTTGGCGTGAGTCTCTTTTTCGACGCTCATCGTCCAACTTTCAACCTTCGACTTTCGACTTCTGCCTCGTCGTATAATGGCGCCCTCATGGAAAACCGTGAAATTGCCTGCATCCTCCGCGAGACCGCGCAACTTCTCGAAATTGACGGCGCGATCATCGGCCGTCACCGCAGTTACGAGCGCGCCGCGGAACTTATCTCCACCCTTTCCGATTCGGTCGAGGAACTCGCCAAGGATCCCGTCAAACTCACCGCGCTGCCGGGCATCGGCGACCGCATGGCCGAGCACATACAGGAAATCTTGGCCAAGGGCGATTACGGCTTGCGCCTGAAGCTCCTCAAGAAATATCCGCACACGATTCTCGACTTGCTCACTCTGCAGTCGCTCGGGCCGAAGAGAGTGGCGCTGCTTTGGAAGACGTTTAAGGCCGGCACGGTCGAGCAAGTCGAGAAGCTCGCGAAAGAAGGCAAGCTGCGCGACTTGGCCGGCTTCGGCGAAAAGAGCGAGCAGAACATCCTGAAGGCCGTCGAGGTCTTCAAGAAGTCGTCGGGGCGCTTCCACATCCACGTCGCAGAAGAAGCCGCGCTGAAGATCGTCGAGCACATCTCGCAGCTCGGAAAGAAAATCGAGAAGGTCACCCCAGCGGGCTCTTTGCGGCGCGGCAAGGAAACCGTCGGCGACCTCGACTTGCTGGTGACTCTCCCCGAAGGCAAGCACGCGGCAAAGGAGATCGACGCCATCGCCGATCACATACTCAAATACAAGGGCATCGACCAGATCCTGGCGCGGGGGGAGAACAAGGTCAGCTTCGGGCTCGCGAACGGGATGCAGGTGGACGTGCGCCTGCTCGACGCCGCGAGCTATGGGGCGTCGCTGCTCTACTTCACCGGGTCGAAGGAGCACAACGTCACGCTGCGAGGCCGCGCCAACAAGATGGGCCTGACGCTGAACGAATACGCGCTCTCGACTCTGAAGGGCGAGCGCAACGTCGCCAGCCGGACCGAAGAAGAGATCTACGCCAAGCTCAAGCTCGATTTCATCCCGACGGAATTGCGCGAGAACACCGGCGAAATCGAAGCCGCCGAGGCTCACAAACTGCCGCACCTGCTCGAACTCAAAGACATTCGCGGCGACTTGCAAATGCACACTACCGCCAGCGACGGCAAGAATTCGATCGAAGAGATGGCCGCGGCCGCGAAGGCGCTGGGCCACGAGTACATCGCGCTGACCGATCACAGCAAGGCCGTCACCGTGGCCAACGGCCTCGATGAAAAACGCATGGCCTCACAGATTGCGAAAATTCGCGCCGCGGACGCGCGCGGCCTGGGCATTCGCGTGCTCCTGGGCTCCGAAGTGGACATCCTGAAGGACGGCCGGCTCGATTACAGCGACGACATCCTCGCACAGCTCGACGTCGTGGTCTGCTCGGTGCACTCCTATATGAACCTCGAGCGCGCGGCGATGACCGATCGCATCCTCGCCGCCATCGAGAATCCTTACACGCAGATCATCGCGCATCCCACCGGGCGGCTGCTGTTGCGCCGCGATCCGTTCGAGTTCGACATGGAAAAGGTGCTCGACGCCGCGAAAAAGAACGGCGTGGCCATGGAATGCAATTCTTATCCCGACCGGCTGGACTTGAAGGACACTTACCTGCGCATGTGCAAGGAGCGCGGCGTCAAGGTCGTCATCTCCACAGACTCACACACCACGACGAATCTCGGCTTTATCAAGTATGGCGTGCAGATGGCGCGCCGCGGCTGGCTGGAGAAGAAGGACGTGCTCAACACGCTGCCCGTGGAGGAGCTGCTCCCTGCACTGCGCGCCAAGCCCGGCGCCACGCGTCACGAGGCGCGCGACGCACATCACGAAGTGCGCGACGCACCGCACAAGGCGCGCTCCTCCGCCGCCGGCAAGCGCCGCTAATTCGTCGCGCCGCGCGCCGTGGCGTAGTAGCCCTTGCGAGCGAAAACTTTGTAGCCGCTGGCCTTCGTGTTGATCTGGATTTTTCGGTACTTGCCGTCCCAGTTCGTATTCTGCGGGTGGTAGCCGAGGCTGTACTGGTTGTGCAGCTCTTCGGCGATTTCGTCGAACGCGGCCTGCATTTTGTCCATGCCGCGGACGTCGATCACGCGCCCTCCGGTTTCTTCGGCCAGCTTCTTGAGCTTGTCGGCGCGGTATTCATGCCGGACATCGCAATAGTCGTGCGGCCCGTCATAGATCTGCATGACGTAAGCGATGACGTCGCTCTGCTGCAGCGCTTCGAGCGCGTCTTCGAGCGTGGACTCGCTCCTGGAATCGTCGGAGAGCGCCACGATCACGATCGCCTTGCGGCCCACTTCGCGGGCCAGGTAACGATGCACCGAAATCCGCACGGCATCGTAAAGATGCGCCTCGCGGTAGTTCGTGTTCGGAATCCCCGGTGGCGGCGATCCCGTAGGCCCGGGCCATGGCCCGCGCGGCGCGCCGGACATCTGATCGGCTCGCGCGTACCGGCGGATGGTCTGCACTTGCTCCTGGATCTGCGCCACGTCGGGGGTGGGCACCTGCACGGTGGCGACATGCGCGTCGTAGCTCACGACGAACGCCAGGTCGTTCTTCCGCACCACGCGCTGCACGAAGAGGCTGGAGGCTTCGGCTTCGAGTCCCAAGATGCGCGCCATGCTGGTGCCGGTGTCGAGCAGGATGCCGAGGTCGAGTGGCACATCGCTCTGGTGGGAGAAGTATTCGAGCGGTTGCTCACGCCCGTCTTCATACACGCGGAACTGCTCCTTGCCGAGGGTGGGCACGAGGTGCTTCTTCGCGTCGCGTACCGTGAAATAGACGGAGACCAGGTCTACTTCGCGCCGGATCACACCCGACTGGCCGGTGCCAGCTTGCGGCGCTGCGGCGCGGGTCAGGCCCAGCCCGGCCGTCCCCAGCGCCAACAACGCGACCCAGCCCCCGAGGTGTTTCCGCATCGCCCCCTCCCCTGCTCCCGACGCTGCCATAGATGTACTCCCCCCTGTGGCAGGTTGGCCGAGCGCAGGCCCTTCCGCGTCCCTGCCAAAGACAATCAGGAACATTCGTGCGTCCAAGGACGTATAGTAAGGCAGATCGCTTCCGGAGGTGGATTGTGCGTCAACACATTCTCTCTGTGCTGATCCCCGCTGCTGCTTTGGCTATCTTGCTCGCCGCCCCGCGAGCCGCGCTGGCTGACGAGTGGCACAAGACCTATACGGTGTCCGGCAAAGCCGCGGTTCGCGTGACCACCAACGACGGCGCGGTGCGCATCGCCACCTGGGACGGTAAGCAGATCGAGGCGCGCGTGGAAACGATTGGCTGGCGCATCGCGGACAACGAGGTCCGCGTGACGGAACGCCAGAGCGGCGACGCCGTCGAGGTGGAAGCGCGCGTGCCGAACACGCAATGGCACATGGGCATCGACCGCCGCTCATTGCGCATCGAGCTCAAGATTCCGCGCGAGGCCGACCTCAACGTGCGGACGGGCGATGGCAGCGTCGAAGTCGAACCCATCGCCGGCACCCTCGACGTCCACACCGGCGACGGCCACATTACGGTGAGCGGAGCCAAGGGCGACATACGCCTCTCCACCGGCGACGGCCATATTGACGCCACGGGCCTCGATGGCCGTCTGGACGCTTCTTCGGGCGACGGCCGCATCCACGTCGAAGGCCGGTTTGACCTGGTGACCCTGAAAACGAACGACGGCGCCATCGACGCGCGTGTCTCAGACGGCTCGAAGATGTCGGCAGGCTGGTCGGTGCGTTCGGGCGACGGTAGCGTCACGCTGCATCTTCCCGATGGCTTCCAGGCTGACGTGGACGCGCACACGGGCGACGGCCGCATCTCGCTCGACTTTCCGCTGCTGGTCTCCGGGACCTTCGGGCGCTCCGAACTGCGCGGGAAGATGAACGGCGGCGGCCCCACGCTCTACATCCGCACCGGCGACGGCTCGATCCACATCCAGCGGCTGTGAAAACATCCGAGGAAGAGACACACACCTAACACAGAGTTCACAGAGGCACAGAGGTCACGGAGACAGCCAGATCGCTTCGTGAACTCTGTGCTCCTCTGCGTTCTCTGCGGTCATGTTCGCGATTTCTCACCTGCTATCCTAGGCCGCTGATGCGCCATTCGACGCGCGTTTTTCTCGCTTCGCCCTGTTTTCATTGCAAATCTGCAGCCCTTCGCGCATGATGATGCGTTTGGCCGCTGGCCTTCGCTGTGGACCGCGGCCTGGGAGAAGCTCTTCATGCGCAAGCCAGCAAGCATTGCACCACCCAAAGGGAAACTCGGCGTGCTCACTGCCGGGATGGGCGCGGTCAGCACAACGTTCATGGCCGGCGTGGAGATGGTGCGCAAAGGCAAGGCGCAACCGGTGGGCTCGCTGACCCAGCTCAGCACGGTCCGCTTGGGGAAGCGTACGGAAGGCCGCTCGCCGCTGATCCGCGAATTTGTGCCCCTCGACAAGCTGGAGAGCCTTGTCTTCGGCGGCTGGGACATTTTCCCGGACACCGCTTATGAAGCGGCCGCCAAGGCCGGCGTCCTCGACCGCTTTGACCTCGACAAAGTGAAAAGCTTTCTGGGCGGGATTCGGCCGATGAAGGCCGCGTTCGATCACAACTACGTCAAGAAGCTCGACGGCACGCACGTCAAAAAAGCCAAGAACAAATTCGACCTCGCCGAACAAATCAAGGAAGACATCGCGGACTTCAAGAAGAAATCCAAGGTGGATCGCCTGGTCGTGGCTTGGTGCGGCTCGACCGAGATTTTCCTGACGCCGCACGAGGTTCACAAGGACGCCGCATCGCTCGAGAATGCAATGAAGGCGAATCACCCCTCGATCGCGCCTTCGATGCTTTACGCCTGGGCCGCCATCACCAGCGGCGTTCCCTTTGCCAATGGCGCTCCGAACCTCACCGTGGATATCCCGGCGATGCAGGAGCTGGCGCAGGAGCACGACGTCCCCATCTGCGGGAAGGACTTCAAGACCGGCCAGACGCTTATCAAAACCATCCTCGCTCCGGGCTTCAAAGCGCGCATGCTGGGCCTGAACGGGTGGTTTTCCACGAACATCCTGGGCAATCGCGACGGCGAAGTGCTGGAAGATCCGGAATCGTTCAAGACCAAAGAAGAATCCAAGCTAGGTGTGCTCGAGTACATCCTCCAGCCCAAGCTCTATCCCAACCTGTACGGCAAGATGCACCACAAGGTGCGCATCAACTACTACCCGCCGCGCGGCGACAACAAAGAGGGCTGGGACAACATCGACATCTTCGGCTGGCTCGGCTATCCGATGCAGATCAAGGTGGATTTCCTGTGCCGCGATTCCATCCTCGCCGCGCCGATCGTGCTCGACCTCGTGCTGTTCCTCGATCTCGCCAAGCGCGCCGGCTTTCGCGGCATTCAGGAGTGGCTCAGCTTTTATTTCAAGTCGCCCATGCACGCGCCGCAGCTCTATCCCGAACACGACCTCTTTATCCAACTCATGAAGCTCAAGAACACGCTGCGCTGGATGATGGGCGAAGACCTGATCACCCACTTGGGCCAAGAGTATTACGACTGACACCTTAGCCGGCGAGGCCCGCTGACCCACGACTGTCCCTTTGTCCAGTTCCATTTTGGCCCTGTGGCGCACTAGGCTCACTCCAGGTCCTGCCCGAGGCGGGATCGTCCCCAGCCGACCCGCTCGTGGCACGTGGAGGGGTGAGTCCATGCTATTGACCGAAGCCTTTGCCGAGTTCCGCAAGGCCATCGCGCTGCTTCGCGACGGCCATCCGCACCAGGCACTGCATTACATGCGCCGTGCCGTCGAGCTCGAAGAGCAGAATCCCTACTACATCTCCTATCTGGGCTTAATGACCGCGCGCGCCGAGCACAAATGGGCGGACGGTGAAGCGCTCTGCCGCGAGGCGATACAGATGCGGCGCAACGAGCCGCAGCTCTATTTGAATCTGGCGGAAGTTTACCTCGCCGCCGGGCGCCGCGAGGACGCCGCGGAAGTCCTGGTCCGTGGGATTAAGAATGCGCGCCGCGACTTCCGGCTGCGGCTGGCGCTCAGCCGCATCAGCGAGCGCCGCCGTCCGGTGATCCCCTTCTTGCGGCGCAGCCACTTCTTGAACCGGCAACTCGGCCTCCTGCGCCATCGCGCGCTCGAACGGCTCATTCACGCGGGCGAGGGCGCCCGCGCCTGATGTCGGGTTTTCTCCCCCTACCCTGCCTCCCCGGGCCGTTGCCAAGTATGGGAACGGTCCGAGGAGTTTCTCCTTTCTCGTTTTTCCCTAGTGTCCGCTCTCGGCTCGCTCTCGGCACTCTCCTCACCAGCCAATTTGACGAATTGGTCCGTTCGAATGGCGCTTGACGCGCGCGCGCGCTTCCTGTAGTGTCCCGCGTTACACCTCGGGCCCGATCCCAAACCTGCCGCTTAGGAGAGTGAATGGAGCCAAAAGCTGTTTTGGAATTCGCCGCAAAGCACCACGCCAAAATCCTCGACCTTCGCTTCATCGACGTCCCCGGCATCTGGCAACACGTTAGCTTCCCCATCGACCAGCTTTCGGAGAAATCGTTCGAGGAAGGCTTCGGCTTCGATGCCAGCTCGATTCGCGGGTGGGCTTCCATCCACGAATCGGACATGCTGCTGATGCCCGACCCGAACACTGCTTTCATGGACCCGTTCCGCGACGCCGCCACGCTGGTGATGATCGGCGACGCCGTGGACCCCATCACCAAGCAACCCTACACACGCGATGCGCGGCACGTCGCCCGGCGCGCGGAAACCTACCTGGCTTCCACCGGGATCGCCGACCAGGCGTTCTTCGGCGCGGAGGCCGAGTTCTTTATCTTCGATAATATCCGCTTCGACCAACAGCAACAGCACGGCTTCTACTTCATCGACGCCGAGGAGGGCCGCTGGAACTCTGGCCGCGAGGAGCACAACCTGGGTTACCGTCCGCGGACCAAGGAAGGCTACTTCCCCGTCCCGCCCACGGATCACTATCAGGATCTGCGCACGGAAATGGTTTTGCAGATGCAAGCCTGCGGGCTCGAGGTCGAGTGCCACCACCATGAGGTTGCGACGGCCGGGCAAACCGAGATCGACGTCAAGTTCGATACCCTCGTGCAGTCCGCCGACAACATGATGAAGTACAAATTCATCGCGCGGAGCGTCGCCTACCAGTACGGCAAGACGGTGACGTTCATGCCCAAGCCGCTGTTCGGCGATAACGGCTCCGGCATGCACACCCACCAGTCGCTCTGGAAAAAGGGCAAGCCGCTCTTTGCCGGAGACGGCTACGCCGGGCTATCGCAGACGGCGCTGTGGTACATCGGCGGCTTGCTGAAGCACGCGCCCGCGATCGTCGGCTTTGCCGCGCCGACGACGAACTCTTACAAGCGCCTTGTGCCGGGTTACGAAGCGCCCGTAAACCTGGCCTATTCGCGCCGCAACCGTTCGGCGGCCGTTCGAATCCCGATGTACTCGGCCAGCCCCAAGACCAAGCGCATCGAGTTCCGCCCGCCCGACCCGTCGTGCAACCCGTACCTCGCGTTTTCCGCGATGATGATGGCGGGCCTGGACGGCATCGAGAACAAAATCGATCCGGGCCAACCGCTGGACAAGGACATCTACGACCTCGAGCCGGAAGAACTGAAAAAAGTGCCGTCGCTCCCCGGCTCGCTCGAGGCCTCGCTCAAAGCGCTCGAGAACGACCGCAAGTTCCTGCTCAAGGGCGACGTCTTCACCGAGGAGTTCATTCAGCTCTGGATCAATTACAAGACGAAGAACGAAGTGGACCCCATACGGATGCGTCCGCATCCCTACGAGTTCCACCTGTATTACGACATCTAGGGCGGCTGCTTCACTCTCCTCCGTAGGGGAGTACGCCTGCACGCCCCTGCTCGAGGTTGCTGCCGCTTCGCGGTTTCCCGGTGCTCCCCGTTCGGTAGTGGGCCAATTTCCGGTTAGCGCGTTTATCAGGCATTAGCCATCGGCTGGCTGACACGGGTCGAGCTGCGTGCCACTTCGGATGCTGGCATTCTAAGTACCCATCATGCAAAATGTCGGGGTCACAAAAAGGGTAAGGGAGAAATCATGCCTACAGTCACGTCCATCATGGCCGAGCTAAAAAAGAAGGGCAGCGAGAAGATGCGCAACATGTATGCCCGTCACGGGATGGCCACGGAGCGCATGTTCGGGGTCAGCATCGCGGACCTCAAGGTCATCGCGAAAACAATCAAAGGACAACAGGCTCTCGCTTGCGAGCTTTACGAAACGGGCAACCTGGACGCCATGTACCTCGCCGGGCTGGTGGCGGACGGGTCGCAAATGACTAAGAAACAGCTAAATGGGTGGGCCGAGGGTGCGGCGAATTTGCAGATGATTTCCGAATACACAGTCCCCTGGGTGACGGTTGAGAATCCGGACGCTCGTGACTTGGCGATTCAATGGATCAAATCGAAGAAGGAACGCGTTGCATCCTCTGGTTGGTGTACATATGCCGGACTCGTTGCCATAAAGCCGGACGAGGAATTGGACCTCTCGGAGATCAAAGGCCTTCTCGGTACTATCGTCAAAGAAATCGACGGCGCTCAGAACCGGGTTCGGTACACCATGAATGGTTTTGTAATTGCGGTCGGAACTTACGTCAAACCATTGTTGAAACAAGCGAAGGCGTCGGCCCGACAGATCGGCGCCGTTTCGGTGGACATGGGCGACACGGCGTGCAACGTACGACCTGCCACCGCATACATCGAAAAGATCGAGGCGTCTGGCCGGGTGGGTCAAAAGCGAAAGACGATCCGATGCTAGTTCGGGGACACACTAGACGCGCCCAACTCCCGATTAGTCGGCTTACCGGACACTTGAAAATCACATGTCCGGTTTGCGCGTAATACGGACAAGTGGATTATTTCCGAGTGCGCCGTTATGCGTCCAGTGACTCCGACTTGCAGTCAAGAACCTTGCTGGAGCATTGCATACTGATGGCGTCGGGTGTACTTTGTCGGTCAGCCCGGAAGTCAAAACGGAAATTGTGACTGAATGCTCAAGGAGGAGATATGCGTGCGTTAAAGACAATTTTTGCGGTCGCGGTATCGGCGTGCTTTATCGCGGCTGCGGCCAATACTCAGCAAAAGCAAACGTCTGACTCCGAGTACATCGCCCAAGCTCTCTCCGCTGCTCCCGAAGGTGTCGCGAAAGGAGCAGCCGTCATTCGCGTGGAAGAAAACGGAAGCATGCGCACCCTTCGCGCGGGGAAAAACGAGTTTACGTGCATGATCATGGGCACGGACAAGATGTGCAACGATCGCAACAGCATGGAGTTTTTCGATGCCCTGATGAAACACGCGTCGCCTCCGGATAAGGTGGGGATTTCATACATGCTTGCCGGTGACAAGGGAGCGAGCAATACCGACCCGTATGCCACGGGCAAAACGGCGGACAATCATTGGATCGTCACTGGCCCTCACATTATGGTTGTCGGTCCTCCCAGCAAGGCGTTGGGCTACACGGAGGCTCCGGACCCCGATCCCAATAAACCGTACATGATGTGGGCGGGTACGCCCTATGAGCATGCCATGATTCCCGTTGCTCCCGCGAAGTGAGGATCGTGGTTGATAGTGACCGGCTAATGAAGGCCAATCGTCCGGTAAACCCGTTTATCAGGCATTGGCGAGCCCCAGGTTGGCTATTACCAGTGCCATTGCTGAGTACTGGCGTTTTTCTCGGCGGTATAGTCCTGGCCAATCCCTCTAAACACGAGCTTCAAGTTGGTATCGTTCAACGGCAGAGGCGAGCAACCGCCGAGCGTGTTATAAGGAACTGTATCAAACCATTGGTGGTCATCAAAAACGAGGATGAACCGGGACCCTGGCCTTATTGTCCGGCCGGCGTATCGGAAAATGCCCATTTCATGGGTGTCGCCAACCTGCCAATTTCCTCCCCCTTTGAGTTTCTCCAATAGCTTCACGCTGGCATGACCTCGCCACTCAGTATTGCCATTGGGTTCCTCCTTATACGTGGCGATTTCGCCGCTGATAATGTTTGCGCCATCGCGGCCAAGCATCTCGATGACGGACGCCGAGCACGTCTGCTGTCCCCGCAGTTGATCCACCTTGGGTTCCTCGTCCAAATACTGTGCCCAGGCCTTTGGAATGATGTCCTGTTGAGTTCGACAGAGATGGATTCGGGTCAGGCACGAAAGGTCAAGTTGCATCAGGCGGTGAACGTCCGCCGAGTCTGTGTAGGGGGTAAAGTGAACCCAACCCATCACGCAGCCGTCGCAACCGCCCGGGCGGTCAATGACGTAGTTTGAATGGAGCAGTAGCTGGGGGTTATGGGACTCATATCGATCGAATCTTGGGACGCTTTGGATGAATGCTGTAAGGATATATGCATTTACTCTTATGTCTGAGATACCGTGAGCAAAGGTTTGCAAATCCACCTCATATCCTTTGCTCCAAACCCGGCCGCCATGCACGCCAACCGTGGCGAGAATGTGCACTGGACGCCCACCCAACAGCATGTAGCCATATCGCAAGATTTCACTTGGCCTTCGGAAACGGAACGCTCTGCCAAACAAGTTCGGGTGTTTCTCCATGAAATCGTCAAGAGCGTACATCGACGGCAGACGGCTAAATACGAAGTCGTTCAACGTTACGTTGAGGGAACATTCACTTCCGTTACATGGACTTTCAACCTGTCTTCCGCTTCCCTCAAGCTGAGTGTTTATATCGTTGGGATCACCCCGCGTGATTCTTACGGGCCAGTGCTGAAATAGCATTTGGGCCTGGTCCCACGGAGTTTCCCGAAGGCTAAGCGATTGGACCTCTGCCAGCAAGCGCTCGGCGCGTCTGCGAAGGAAATGCTGCTCGACTTGAATAGCAATTAGCGCCAACAAGAGCAATGCACACGCGCTAAGACAAGCAGTGAGAAGGGCTCTTCGCAATCGACGGAATCGAATCACAAGACCTTAGACACCAAGAATGACCTCGAAGCGCCCTTATTCTAGCGCTGGCCAAGTCCTGATAAGTCGGCATATCGGAAACTAGCCCACTACGTTCGTTTCCTCCACTTCCTTAACCTCCTCTCTTCCGCTACCCTGAACTCCGATGGATTCCTCCTTCTCGAAGATCGTCTTCGACGAGCCCGCCCGCGCCGAGTCCAACCTTGCTGCAGTTGCGCGCCTGCTTCCCAAGAAGCTCTGGACGACGCTTCCCGCGCTGCTCGCGCAGCTCCCTGACCCGGGCGGGGCACTAAACTACCTCGAGCGGTTCCTCAGCGAGCGAACCGCGCAGGAATCTTCGCCGCAACGCGCGCTCGAATACATGAAGCGTCATCCCGCGGCTCTCCATCACTTGCTCGTGGTCTTCAGCTACAGCCGCTTCCTTGCCGAAATGCTCGTCCAGGAACCCGAGCTGCTCGTCTGGCTCCATCGCCCCTACGGGGCCGGCGGCCAGCTGGAGCAGCTCAAATCGAAAGAAGAATTCCACGCCGAATTCGCGCGCTTCCAGAAGGCGGCGCAGGATCTTCCTCCCCGCGGCCTCCTCGCGCGGTTCAAGCGCCGCGAGTATCTCCGCATCATGCTGCGCGACGTTCTGGGCATCGCCACGCTCACCGGCGTCACGCTCGAACTGTCCCATCTCGCCGATGTTCTCCTCGACCGCGCCTTGTATTTCGCGGAGCAGAAGCTCGAAGGCACCTTTGGCCAGCCGCAGTTCACCGATTCCGCCGGCATTCGCCAGGTCACGCGGCTCTCCATCCTCTCCCTGGGCAAGCTCGGCGGCGAGGAGCTGAACTACAGTTCGGACGTGGATCTGATGTTCCTCTATGGCCAGGATGGCGAGACCTCCGGCGGGTCGGAAGGCGCAACGACCAACCTGGAGTACTTCATACGGGTCGCGCAGGCCGTCCTGAAAATCGTCACGGAGGCCACGGCCGAAGGCAGCCTCTTCCGCGTGGACCTCCGTCTGCGCCCGCAAGGCTCCGAAGGCGACCTCGTCATCAGCATTCCGGCGGCGCTGAACTACTACCGCACGCGTGCCCACGAGTGGGAACTGCAAGCCCTGGTCAAAGCACGTTGCTCGGCGGGGGACGTGGCCTCCGGCCGGGCGTTTCTTCGCGAAGTCCAGCCGCTCGTCTATCGCCCGGAGTTCAACCTTGGCGCCGTTCAAGCCGTGCTCGATGCGCGCGAGGGGATCACGCGCAGCCTGCGGGAGCGCGCCGGCGCCACCGGCCATGCCGCGGAATGGAATGTGAAGCTCTCCCCGGGCGGAATTCGCGACATCGAATTCCTGGCGCAGAGCCTGCAGCGTGTTTACGGCGGAGCCGACCGCTGGCTGCGTTCGGGAGCCACTCTGGTCGCGCTCCAGCGCCTCCATGATAAGGGACACATCTCCGGACGCGATTTCTTCCGCCTAGCCGCCGCCTACCAATTCCTTCGCAAGGTCGAACATCGCCTGCAGCTTCGCAACGGCCTGCAGCGCCACACGCTGCCCGCATCGCCGGACGCCCTCGAGCGCCTGGCTCGCCGCTGCGGCGTCGAGCCCGCTCCGGCCGGAGGCCCCAGCGCCGGCGCGCAGCTCCTGCGGCGTATTGAACAGCACCTCACGGATGTCCGTGGAATCTACGACCGCACCCTCGCGCTCCATCCGCCCGCGGCTCCCGCTCCGGAATCCCCCGCGGATGTTCAGCCCGGCTCGCTGGCTCTCATGCGCCGCCAGCTCGCCGACTTTCCGCAGGTGGCTGGCGCTTTTTCCGAGCACATCGAAGACGCGCTCTCCCGCCGCGGCCTCCTGCGGTTTCTGGGCGCAGCGGTGCTCGACCGAAGCGTGATGGCGCGTCTCGAAGAGAACCCGGAGTGGATCGCGCGAGCAGCGGAGATCTTCGCGCGGAGCGATCTTGCGGTCGAAATGCTCTCGAGGAATCCCGAAGAGGTCTCCCTCTTGGCCGCCGCAGCCGCCGGGTCACTGGAAAGTCTGTTCCGGCCGCGGGAGCGGGAGGCTCCTCCCGAGGCCGCCCTCGCCGCTGTGCGCACAGGGTACCGTCGGGCCGTGCTCGGAGTCCTGGCGCGTGCTCTCCTTGGGGCGAGCCAGCCCTTTGACACCTTTGAGACGCTCACGCGCCTCGCCGAGCAGGCGATTGGGGAAACGCTGGCCATCGCGGCACGCGAAACCTCCGGTCTTGCCGAGGTGTCGCACGCGCCGTTCGTCGTTCTGGCTCTCGGCCGGCTGGCCACGCGCGAAATGGACCTCGGCTCCGATGTGGATCTGGTATTTGTAGTGGAGAACCAGTTGGAGGGCGAAGGCCGTGAGCCGTGGCGCCGCATCGTCGAGCGGTTCGTCCTGGTGGCGAGCAGCTACACGCGCGAGGGGCTGCTCTTCGCGGTGGACACGCGCCTCCGCCCACACGGTGTGGAAGGTGAAATCCTGCAGTCGGTGTCGTCTCTGACGAACTACTTCACGAACGAGGCCGAAGCGTGGGAGGCGGCTGCGTTCCTGAAAGCGCGGCCCATCGCCGGCAATCTCGAGCTGGGCGAGGAAGTTCTCCGCGCCCTCCATGCGGCCGCCGCGGAGCGCTTCTCCGATCGGCGGCAGCTCGCGGAGCGCCTGGTGCACACGCGGACGCTGATGGAACGCTCCGCTGTGGTGTTCCCCCGCGGAGGCGAACCTGCTCTCGCCGGCAACAAAGGCTCACTCAAAGTCCTGCCCGGCGGGTTCTACGACATTGAATACGTCCTCGCCTGGCTCTTTCTGACGCAGAATCTCGAGCCCTCGCCGAGCGCGCTAGGCCACGTGCTTCGGCAAATCGCGCAGCTCGAATCCTCGGGCGCGTTGGACTCCTCTGCCGCGCAGGCGCTGCGTTCAGCCGCCCTGCTCTACCGATCCTTGGACCACGCCGTGCGTCTCATCACTGGCCGCCCGGCTGTGAATCTTCCCGAACCCGGGCTCGAGCCGCGCGTGCGCCAGCTTCTGGACTTGTGGCACGTGCCGGTTAGCGGAAGTCTCGAGCAGGCAGTCGAATCCGTGCGCCAGAGCTGCCGCGCGCTCTACGATCGCTTCATCGTCTCCGCCACGACCTAAGGAAACGGCAGCGCCCAGGATTCCAGGACGCCGCCGCGAAGCAGAGCTTCGGAGTGGACAGGGTTCCTACGGCTGCGGGCGCTCGAGCGTGTCGTAGAGCGGCGCCGCGGGCCGCACGACGGGGCCCGCGTTTCCCACGCTGACGGCGAGGACGCGGATGCGGTCGTTCTCCGGCAGGGTCAGCGATTTCGCGCCCGCGGGCAGATCGATCGCGTAAGCGAAGAGGTACGAGTATTGGTACGGCTCCGCGCTGCCATCCACGCCGTGGCGGTGCGAGGCGAACCAGGCCACGTCGGCGCGCTTGATGAAGCCTGGCCGGATGCCCAACAACTCACCGTACTCGTTGACGCGCATCCGCGGCGGAGTTCCCGCCGGCGGCGCCGGCGCGCCCGGCCGCTGAGGTATGGCTTCCTCCGTTCGCCGCCACACGCGGGCGTCCCACTGGCCGATGAACCCCGTCCAGTCCTGAATTGTCAGCTCGACTGGTTGGTCGCCCACGCGGAACGTCCCTTTCTGGTCGCCGTTCGCCGCCGCAGCGAGCACGTATACGCGGTTGTAGTTCCCCGCCGGAAGAGGAATCGTCTGTGAGTGACCCGCAAGAGCATTCGGCTTGCCGGGTACGGCCGCAGCCAGGGCGAAGCGGATCCCGCCAAGATCGATCGTGCCCGGCAGCATTTCGGCCGGGAGGGCCCGGCCCTGCGCCGAAGCGGGAGAATTATTGTTTTGATCGAAGCTGCCGTCGGCCGGCCGGCCGTCCCGGCTGGTCACGGAGAGGTCGTAGTGCAGTGGCACGGGTTGCGATTGGGGAGCGGCCACCTTGGCCGGCGCAGGGCCGAGCTTCACCGCAAACGTGCGCACTTGATACGGTGCAAAAGACGCCACCAGCGCGCCATTGTTCAGTGCCGCGGCGCCTGAAACTTTCGCCAGCGCTTGCTCTTGACCGTTGACCTCACGCATCGCGGCGAGCGGCTTGGCAAACGACAGCCGGACGCCTTTCGCCTCCTTGCCGTCGATTTCCACGGCCCGGACGATTACTTCGTCGCCGGCCTCGGCCTTCTTGAGTGCGAGCACCCGCACGCGGGCGTTGCTCACGTTGAGAAGCGAAAACTCCTTGCCCAACGCCCCGGCATGCTTCGGACTCTCAAAAGCGATGAGCCGCTGGTTCAGCGCGTAGGCCTGCCAATCGGTCTGTCCCTGCCGCCAATCGCCGTCGTGCCCCGCAATGCCGAAGAGGATTTCGTGCCGCCCCAAATCCTGCGTGCCCTGGTCGGGGAAGCCGCCGCGCGTTCCCGGCGTGCGCACGAGGGTGAGGCGGATGGTGTGGTCATCCGGTTTGTCCGAGCCGTTCTTGCAATCTGTCAAGAGGGTCGCGCCATACGCGCCGCTCTGATCGGTCAGGTCGATCCACTGGTGGGAAGCCACTTCGAACTGGCGTTCCCCGGCCGTGGGCCGCTCGACCGTGCCGATGTCCCAGTTGTAGGTGGCAGTTGTATTGATGGCCGCGAGCGGGAACGTGGCCTTCAGATTCGCTTCTTTCGATTTCCAGTCGATGACATTGCTGAATTCCACGCGGTTGCCCGCATCTCCCGCCGCCAGGCTGACCGTCTGCACAAACGTCGAGTTCTCGGTTTCGCGCGTCACCTCCAGCGCTACGCGGACCGGCCCGCTCTCCGCAACCCGAATCTTCGGCACGCCGCCGACGTAGACGCGCGGCGCGCGCTGCTCGTCCTCGAAATCCATGTTCCATGCCGGCCACTGCCGCGGGTTGTCGGTCGAAATCGCGAGGCGCACCGGCGCGGAGAGCAGTTCGCGATTGATTTTCTTGTCGAAGATGCTCGAGACATCGCCGTTCGCATCGATCTGAACGCGATAGCGGGCATTTTCAAGCGATGACTCCGTCACCTTGAGATCGGATTCGAAGGACGAAGAACCGGATAGTTGGACGTCGTACACCGCGAACCCGACTGACGGCGCCTTAGCGAGGAAAAGTACCTTGGCCGCTCCGGCCTTTTCCCCGGCGACCTGTGCGGGCACTTCCCGGCCATCCGGGGCGGTCACGCGCACGGCGCGGGGAACGCCGCCCGGAAATGTGATCCATGCCTCTACAACGTCTTCGCGCGCCATATTGAGCGAGTTGTATACGACGATCGACGTTCCGATTCCCTGCGTATTAAGCCCCGAAGCAACGGCTTGGGTCGCGCTCGTCAGAACACCCGCGAACTGGTTCATGGCGATGACGACGTCATTCCACGCAAACTCGAATGATTTCGGCGTCGCCGTCCCGGGCAGGATGTCGTGGAACTGCCCGCCCATGACCAGCGTCCAGGCGTCGTTGAGACGCTTCTGCGGGTACGCGCGCCCGCCGAGCCACGCCGCCGCGACGCTCGCCTTCTCCGCCGCATCGGCCAGTAGCTCGTTCTTGCGTATCCAGCGCTTTTGATAGGCCTGGGAGGTGAGCGATCCGGCCGAATGGTTGATCAGTTCGAGGTCGCCCTTGTAGCGCGGCATCTTGTCGGTCTTGCAACAGCTCAGAGTGTCGAGGAAGAGCTGATCGGCCTTGGACCAGATGACATGCACCGGCCCGTCGCCCACCTGGACCGGGGGACCCGGCGTCGGCTGTTGAGCGGGCGAGGCGCCGCTCGGAAAGAGCGACGGCAGGGGCGCTTTGCTCTTCGTCGTAATGGCCTCCATCAGCTTCACGGAGCCTTCGGTTGGTGAACCGCCGATGTCACCCGTGCCCACATAGTGATAATCCGCAAAAATTCCGGTGAGCTTGCCGTTGATGTCGATGCGCTTCACCCAGTCTTCCTGCGCCCGAGTGCGCATCAGATTCTGTTGCTGCGAGAGGTTCGGATCGGGCGGCGGAGGAGGCGCGGGGCTCTTGCTAAGGTCGTAGGTCACCGAGCTGGTATAGCTCCGGGGATTCAGCGCTGCGATCACCGTCTTCCCGTCCGGCCCCTCCCAAATTCCAACGTTGAAGGGTATCCCTTCGGGTGTCTGCTCGAGGGAACCCGGCCCGCCTACGTGCGGGGCCGGTTGCCACTCAGAGGAAAGTTTTTGGGTGGAGAATCCCTTGATTCCCGCATGCGCCAGGATGCTGGGCAGCGACGCCGGAAAACCGAAGCAGTCCGGCAGCATGTATTCCTCGCTGGCCTTGCCAAATTCCTTGCGGAACCAATTGTTGCCGTAGAGGACCTGCCGGATGATGGATTCCGCGTTGGGCGAGTTGACGTCGCCCTCTTCCATCGACGACCCCGCCGGAAACCAGCGCCCCGCGGCCACGTATTGCTTCAGCTTCGGGAAATCGGCCGGGTAATACTCCTTCATCATGCGATAGCGGTTCGCGCCGGTGAAGTTGAAGATGTAGTGCGGATACTTCTCGAACAGCGCGAAGTTGGTCCGCATGGTCTTGGAGAGGTATTCCCCGATGGTCTGCGGGTACTCCCAGCGCCATTCAGTGTCCAGGTGCGCGTAGGCCACGGCGTACAGGGTCGGCTGCTTGCTCAGGTCGGGGCCGCGCGTTCCGCCGGGTTTCGCCACAAGCGACTTCGCGGTAGATGCGGCTGCGCGGGCCGACGGCGCCGATTTCCCCGCCGGCTTCTCCTGCCCACCGGCCAACAAAACGCAGACCGCGAGACTCACCGTCAGGAAGAAAGCCATCAGCCTGCTCATGGCAAGTTCACCTCTCCTCTTCGAGAAACTTGATCCGAAGGGCTCGAAACTTCGCCGCTTCCGCTGGTGTCCTCTCGCATGTGGGTTCCGCTTGCGGGAACAGGAGCGCGCCCGTCCGCGGATCCCGCGGCGCTACTGCCGCGTGCCACGGTCGATGAAACTGGCGACATGGTTGTGCAGGCTCACACGATCCTCATCGTGGAGGTACATCATGTGACCCGCGCTGTAGTAATCGAGCTTGATGTTTTTCTGTAGGTCCGCCGGAAGGCCGAGGTGTTCCATGGTGAACTCGGTCTCGAAGAACGGCGTAGCCATGTCGTAGTAGCCGTTCTCCACCTGCACGAGCAGTCTAGGATTGGTGATCATGGCCTGCAACAGATCATTCTGCGAATTCGGCGCGCTGGGGAAGCCGAAGCGCGCGCCCCCGCCGCCTCCGCGATTCCAATTCCACTGGCCACCGGCGCCCGGGGCGGTGTTGTTGTAGGCCTTGTCCAAACCGAACTTCAGCTCGTTGTGGTTGTAGGTATTGATCATGGCCGTGAATGCGCCGCCGACCGCGGGCCCTTCGGGATCGCCCTGCGCGAACTCAGCCAGCAGATCGCCCGTGTAGCCGGTGAAACGCGCGTCAATGCGCCCGGTGGTGAGGCCACGGCTGCGCTGGAGTTCGACGTTGAACTGGGCGAGGTTGACGCGCAGGTTGGCTTTGACCAGATAGTCTTCACTCAAAGCGGTGAAGTACGAAACTCTCTTTGCTACCGCGGCCTTTTCTGCGGCGGTCAGCTTGGCACCTTTGAAGAGCGCAGCGGCATATTCGCCCGCGGCATATTGGCGCGCCTCGGCCAGGAACGCATCCAGGTCGTTCGGCCGGTTCTTCAACACGTTGTGGTACCAAGCCACGGCGGCGTAGCTGGGCAGGTAGTAGATGTAGCAACGGTCGTCGCCGGGCGCGAAGGTGATGGTGGAAAGATCGAGCACCGAGGAAATCAGGCAAATCCCATTCAGATGCACGTTGAAGCGCTGCTGAAGGAGGTTGCCGAGTACGGCGGAGCGAAAAGTGCCGTAGCTTTCGCCAATGAGGAACTTCGGCGAGTTCCAGCGGTCGTTCCGGCTCAGGTAGGTGACGATGAATTGGCCGAACGCCGCGGCGTCTTCGTCAATCCCGTAGAACTCGCGCTCCGTGGCTTTACCCGCCGCGCGGCTGTAACCCGTGCCCATGGCGTCGATGAAGACGATGTCCGTCTTGTCCAGCAGGCTCTCGCTATTGTCTGCAAGCTTGTAAGGCGCGGGAGGCGTGAAATTCGGATCGGAGGTCACCACGCGCCGGGGACCGAACGCGCCCATGTGCAGCCACATGGTGGCCGAGCCGGGGCCCCCGTTGTAGAAAAAGGATACGGGCCGCGTGGTCAGATCCTTGACGTCGCTGCGCGTGTAGGCCACCGAGTAAAGCAAGCCGGTCGGCTCTCCGCGGTCGTTTTTCAGGAGGGTGGTGCCCGCCGACGCCTTATAGGGAATGGTTTGACCGCCGAGGCGAATCGTGTGCTCGGTCACCGACCATTCCTCCTTCGCCGGGGCCTCCGGCGCGGCTGCGCCTCCTCTGCCGGCGCCCTGCGGTCCTTCCGGCACTTGCGCAGCCACTGGCCCCGCTGGCACGAAACTTACCGCAATCAACAACACACCCAGACCGAAAATCCTCTTCATCGACGTTCCCCCCGCGCGGAATTCAAGCGAATGTGACCAGCTCGCGCCCGGATTCTATGTTTGCGGACTGGCAGAAGTCAAAGAGCGAGGGCGGCAGGGGCTGCGAGTGCAACCCAGATCTCCTCTCCTGAAAACTTACGGATTACCTCGTCGGCGCGCCGGGAAATCAGACGAAAAGTGCGGGTGACTTCTCGCGACGAGACCCGGAATCCTTGACACGGCTCGCCGGTCCGAGTAGGTTCGCAGAAGAGAACATACGGACAGGGTAATTGCGGAGGCCAAATGAACCGAAGACTTGTTTGGCGGACGGCGGCTATCGTGTTGCTTTCCACGGCCAGCGCGGCCGCTCAGGGTTCCTGGGACAAGAAAGAATGGCAGAAGTGGTCAGCGAACGACTGTAAGAAGGTATTGCAGGATTCGCCGTGGGCGTATCGCTGGTCTCAAAGTGACCCTCAGATGGCCTTCGGAAGATCGGGTAAATTAGGAGTGATGGGTAACACGAACGGCGTGACCGTGGGCGACGATACCAAGCTCGAGATCTGGTACGTGGTGCAGTTGCGCTCCTCGCAGCCCATTCGGGAAGCCATGGTCCGCCAACAACAGATCCAGGCGAATTACGACTCCATGGATGAAAAACGCCGCGCATCTATCGACCAGCAGGCCGAAAAAATACTCAATCAAAAGTACGACGACCGGGTCGTCGTCCGCGTGTATTACGGGTCCAACATCCCACTCTACGAACGCGATCTTGCGCATTTTTGGCAAACGACATATGCAAACGGGATGGTCCCTCAAGATGCATTCCTGATCACGGCGAGCGGCAAGAAGGTCTCACCCCTGGGAATGGTTTCCTCGAATTCCAACGCGGACATATTCGAGCTCGTCTTCCCGCGCCTGGTGGATGGCGAGCCCGTTGTCTCAGCGACTTCCAAGGTTCTGAGCATAGAGTTCCAGAGTCCGGCGATCCAGAGCGCGAAGGCGGCGCGCGTCCTGGTCGACTTCAAGCCTGAGAAAATGCAGTATCACGGCACGCTGTCTTACTGACCACCCGATGTCCCCCTCTGTGACGGGACTGCCCCTGAGTTTCGGGGGCGCTCGTTCCTGGCCGGACAAAAAAAACTAACCTGGGGGTCCCGGTTTTCTGTTAGTATCCGCAAAACCAGGCAGCCGGGGTGCTGCAATGGGTCCACGGTCATCTATATTGTCCTACGGAACTGGAAGACGGGTCCTGCTTGCTTGCCTGCTTGCTGCACTCTTCAATTATTCCGCTGCCGGTCAGAATTCGTCGACCAAGAAACCCGTGACGAAGCTCCTGCCTAGCGCGCCTGCGCCCTGGGCCCCGCCCGATGTCGATGCGGGCGTGCCGGGAGTCACGCCGGGTGTGGCTTGCCCCCTGCCGGAAGTGCTCGCGGCGACGAGCACCCGGGTGAAGGAACTAGTCGACAACCTGCAGCGATTCACAGCCACGGAAACGATCGAGAACAACCGGCTTGCGAAGAATGGGAAATGGAGCCGTCCCGAGACGCGGTCTTACCGGTACCTGGCATTCATTTCGGAGATACGTCCCGGGTTCCTCTCCGCGAACGAGCACCGCCGGAGTAAGGGGTCCGATGGCAAGCCAGCGACACCCCTCATCAGCGACGGCCTAGGGGCATTCGCGCTCATCTTCCATCCCTACTATCTTGGCGATTTTGACATGGTCTGCGAGGGGATGAGCGAATACCAGGGTCACTCCGCCTGGCAGGTGCACTTCGCGCAGCGCTCGGACAAGGTTCCGCGCTTTCACGACTTCCGCGTGGGTGACCGGCCGTTCAACGTCAAGCAAAAAGGACGCGCGTGGATCAATGCCGAGACGTTTCAGGTCGAGCGTTTGGACATCGACCTCATGGAGCCTGTTCCATTGATTCGGCTGAAGACCGAACACATGTCCATCGAGTACCAGCCGGTGCAGTTCGTCAAACGCAACATAAAGCTCTGGCTGCCGGATCACGCGGAACTCTTCGTCGACTATCGCGGGCAGCGCTACCGCTTCAAGCACGCCTTCAACGAGTACCTGCTCTTCTCCGTCGAAACCTCCCAGGATATCGAGGGCCAGCAACCGTAAACCTCGACTTTCTGCGCGGGTGTTGTCTCCGTTTGAACTCGCCCCGCTGTGGAGTACACCCCGCACCATCCTTTTTCTCGTGATTGAAAACTTCAAACAGGGCGATCCAAGGCCCGTCGGCGAACGGTTCAAGCAGCGTGGCCGCATGCTTCCCAAAGGGGTCACTTACCACGCAAGCTGGGTGGATTCGACGGGCTCCCGATGTTTCCAGATCATGGAAGCACCGCGGCCGGAATGCCTGCACGATTGGACGATCCGCTGGGGGGAGCTGATCGACTTTGAGATCGTACCCGTCCAACCCTCGGCCGAGTTCTGGGCGCGCACGCAGATCGAAACGGCCTGATTCTAACCTGCCCGCCACGTTTCCCGTGCGGCGGCCGCGCGATTATGCTATCGTTTTGTAGTCGGGCGGAGCTATTTGCCGCGATGGCCCTTCCCGAACCTTCGCACCGCGCCCGCAGGCGATGACCATTCTTATTCCCACGAGGAGCGAACCACAATGAAGCAGTCCTACAACGGGATAGCTGTGCCCACCGACGGAAAGACCATCGAGTACGCGAACGGCGCGTTTCGCGTGCCGGATCGGCCCATCATTCCTTTCATTGAAGGCGATGGAACCGGGCGCGACATTTGGAAGGCGTCGCGGCGCGTGTTCGACGCGGCGGTGGAGCACGCCTATGGCGGGAAGCGCAAGGTGGCCTGGCTCGAGGTGCTGGCCGGCGAAAAAGCGTTCAACAAATTTCAGCAGTGGCTGCCGCAGGATACCGTGGATGCCCTCCGCGATTTCCGCGTGGCCATCAAAGGGCCGCTGACGACGCCGGTGGGCGGCGGCATCCGGTCGTTAAACGTGGCGCTGCGCCAGATCCTCGACCTTTATGCCTGCGTGCGCCCGGTGAAATGGATTCCCGGAGTTCCCTCCCCTGTGAAACATCCCGAACGCATGAACGTGATCATCTACCGCGAAAATACCGAAGACGTTTACGCGGGCATCGAGTGGAAGGAAGGTACGCCGGAAGTGAAGAAGCTCCTCGAATTCCTGAACAACGTGATGCTGAAGGATGCGAAGAAGCAGATTCGCTGGGATTCGGGCGTGGGTATCAAGCCGATCTCTGCGACCGGCACAAAACGGCTGGTGCGCAAGGCCATCCAGCACGCGCTCGAGCGCGGGCGCAAGGTCGTCACGCTGGTGCACAAAGGCAACATCCAGAAATTCACCGAGGGCGCGTTCCGCGACTGGGGCTACGAGCTGGCCAAGGAGGAATTCCGCGCGCACGTGATTACCGAGCGCGAAAGCTGGATCGTGGACAATAAGGACCGTAACCCAGGCCTTTCCATCGAGCAGAACGCGGCGATGATCGAGCCAGGGCTCGAGAACGCGACCGAGGCGTTCAAGAAGGGGATTTACGCCGAGGTGAAGCAGGTGCTGGACGCGATTTACGCGACGCACGGCAACGGGCAGTGGAAGAAGAAGCTGATGGTCAACGATCGCATCGCGGATTCGATCTTCCAGCAGGTAGTGACGCGCGCGGATGAGTACGAAGTGCTGGCCACGCCGAACCTGAACGGCGACTACATCTCCGACGCCTGCGCCGCGCAGATCGGCGGCCTGGGCGTCGCGCCGGGCGCGAACATCGGCGACGGCTTCGGGTGCTTCGAGGCCACGCACGGCACCGCGCCGAAGTACGCGGACAAGGACGTGATCAATCCCGGCGCGGTCATACTGGCGGGCTCGATGATGTTCGAGTTCCTGGGCTGGCCCGAGGCGTCCCACCTGATCGAGGAAGGCATCGCGCGCACGATCGGCCAGAAAAAAGTCACCTACGACCTCGAACGCCTGATGGAAGGCGCAACGAAACTCAAGACGTCCGAGTTCGCAACAGCCATTATCGAGAACATGGCACAAACAGTAGCCGCGGATTGACCTGCACCGGCGCGGCCACGTTTTCCTACGCGCAGACAGCGAATACGGAGGAGAACGGCAGATTAATTTGTAATCTACCGACCGGTATTCCCACGAAACAATGTTGCGTCGAGCCATGAAGGTCATCACGATGTCGGTGCTCTTGGTTGGTGCGGTCGCCTCGGCTGACAGCGGTCCCCGCATGAAATGCCGGGTGGTCGTCCCGAACGAATACCGCCGGCACTCATTGAATCCGAGTCCTAACGGCCAGCCCGAATCCGTTCGCTACACGGTGGCTTATGAGGCATTCTGGTGGAATTGCGTGGCCGTTCGTGCAACTCATCTCGATGGGCGATGTCCATTTATGGCGAGTGGCACTCCTGCAGCATCGGCAGGTGCAAGCGATGGTGCAATGAACGCGGACACTCAGATTGATGAACTACTTAAGAAGTACTCGGCACGAAGGGTCGGCGAGTATCTGCTTTCGATTGCCTCTCGCTCCGAGGCTAAGGAGAAGATGAGGCCCTACTTTGGGAAGCCAACGCCCGAACCTGTGAACTGAGCGGGTGGAAGCTCGACAAATCATCAGGAGACCCAAGCGATGCGGAAAAAGGTGACAGTAGTGGGATCGGGGTTTGTGGGCTCGACGACGGCGCAGCGCATGGTGGACCTCGGGCTGGCCGACGTGGTGCTCACCGACATTCTGGAGGGGGTGCCGGCCGGCAAAGGCCTGGACATGCTGGAGTCGGCGCCGATTACGCGCTCCGACGCGCATGCCGTGGGTGTCAGCACGAATACGGGCGATTACCGCGAGACGGCCAACAGCGACATCGTCGTGATCACCGCGGGATTTCCGCGCAAGCCGGGCATGAGCCGTGACGACCTGCTCAAAGCCAACTACGAAGTGATGAAAGCCGTCGTCGAAAACGTGGCCAAGTTTTCGCCCAACGCCATCCTCATTGTCGTGACCAATCCGCTCGACGCCATGGCACAGACCGCGTACAAGCTCAGCGGATTCCCCAAGAACCGCGTGATGGGCATGGCCGGCGTGCTCGATTCGGCGCGGATGAGCACCTTCGTGGCCATGGAGCTGGGCGTGTCCGTCGAAAACGTGCACTCGTTCGTGCTCGGCGGGCACGGCGACGACATGGTGCCCCTGCCGCGCTACTCGACCGTAGCGGGCATTCCCTTGCCGGACCTCCTGCCGAAGGAGCGCATCGACGCCATCGTCGACCGCACGCGCAGAGGCGGAGCGGAAATCGTCAATTTGCTCAAGACCGGCTCGGCGTATTACGCGCCGTCGGCGGCGGTGGTGGAGATGGCCGAGGCCATCCTCAAGGACAAGAAGAAAATCCTGCCCTGCGCCGCCTACCTCGAAGGCGAGTACGGCGTCAAAGGCCTGTTCGTCGGGGTGCCGGTGAAACTCGGCGCGCACGGGATCGAGCAGATCGTCGAGATCAAGCTTACCCCTGAGGAGAAAGCGGCGCTCGATAAGTCGGCTGCCTCGGTGCGCGAACTGGTCGGCGTGCTGGGCTTATAGCCATCCCGCGCAAGCGGGCCGCGGCCGCGATCGGCCAAAGGCGCGCTGAAAACAGTTGGCTTAGACCGCCGAGCGTCCCTACGGCCCGAATGCGACTTCGCAATAGGAGGCGATTTGCGGGCCGCGCAACTCCTTCCTGCTACCCACCCCTCCAGCCCGGAAACTGCGTTGAAATTTGCCCCGGTGTTGCACGAAACACCGGGCAATAAAGCGGCGCTGAACGCCGGTTAGGACTGCGGCAGCTCGATCCCCAGGCGTCCGTGCCGAAATCCAGCAACAAGGGCCGAGAAACGTTGACTGGAAACAAAAGACTTAGTCCGCGCCAGCGCGGAGGCCCGAACCCGCGAGTCCTTTCATCCTTTGGGTGCTCCGATGAGCTCCTGTTTCAAGACCGATCTTTACCCTTATATTCTCTACCCCACCCGCAGCACGCATCGTCATTGCAGTACACCCCGAAATGGGATATGAAGCCGCCATGGAAGAGGCTCTCCGGCCCGAGCCTAAGCGCTTTTTCATGTCTTTGCGGGATATCTCCTTCTGGATCCGCAGCGCACGCACTGATTCGATCTTCGAGCGGCTGCGCGACGACCTCGGCTCCCAGCAGAAGGCGTTCGATATCCTCTATACCGAGCATCCCGATCCCTTCTGTTCGACGCGCACCTATTATCGCTACCAGCGGCTGAAGTACGAGCGGCTGCTCTCCTTCCTCCCCAACCGGCCCTATGACGACGTCCTGGACGTGGGGTGCGGCGTGGGCCGGTTCACGCGCGAGCTCGCGCCTTACGCCAGCCACGTGCTGGCCGTGGACCTCTCCGCCGCAGCACTCGAGCACGCCGGAAGGCTCTCCGCGGCGCACCCCAATATCCAATACAAGCAGTGCGACATCCTGGGGATTGAAAAGGTGGGCGGCGCGTTCGATTTGATCGCCGTGCTCGACGTCCTCTATTACGTCTCGCCGCTGAGCGACGAAAAGCTTAGTTCCGTCGCGCGCCAATTAGAAAAGCTGCTCGCCCCCGCGGGGCTGCTCCTGCTGGTGAATCACTTTTTCTTTGGCATTGACCCGCCTTCGCGCGCCACGCGCAGGATTCACGACGCGTTCCGCACCGCGAGCGGCCTTCAAGTCGTTTCCGAACACAAACGCGCTTTTTTCCTCGCCACATTGTTCAGCCGGAGTGGAAGCCCCGAGGCGCAAGCGTCCCGCCGACCGGTTTGAGCTTCGGCCCCGCGCGCCCGGCGGTAGGATCAGCTTTGAATTTGAAGGGGATGTTCGCTCAGCCGAGCCAGTGGAAGTTGGGCCAGATCTCGCTGAACGATCGCCGCGGGCCGCGGCAAATGTACACCGGCAGGCGGGTCTCCTCGGGGATCGCATAGGCACTCTCGACGGTCGCCGCGCGCTCGACGCTGGCCCATTCGGCCTGCAATTTCTCCAGGGGGACGCCGAAGGCGATCATCACCTCGCCCGAGTAGCCTCCGTCACCCCACAGAAAATAATTATTGTGGCCGCTGACGGCGCGCGGCAGGCCCAGCCTTGGGCCAAAGTGGTCGATGGCCCCGGCTTCGCCGTAGTTCCACGCGAGGATGCCGGCCTTTGCGCGCTCTTCGGCTTGAAGGCTCTGGTAGGCGCGGGCCACGACGGCGGCCTGGTTCTGCCAGCCGAACATGTCGCCAAAAAACTGCGGAAGCTCGTCCACAGGCACCCGCTCGACTTTGACCTTCCCCACGTCCCAGAACTTTGTGTACGCGACGGCCTGACGCACCGGAAGAATGGGCATGGCCAGTGGGGCGGCGATGAGTCCGCCGAGGACGAGCGGGGTGACAATCGCGGGCCTGAGCCACGCCCGGCCGCTCGGGCAGATCCAACCGTCGATCTGAACAGCGCCCGCGGCGATCAGCATCGGATAAATGGGCGCGAGGTAATAGATTTTGCCCTTGAACAGGATGAGCAAGGCGGTCACAAAGAGGTACGTCCAGCCCAGCGCGCGGTAGCGTCGCGCCCATGGCGCGAAGAAAAAGCTGTAAAGGCCGATGAGCCAGATGGGCGCCTCGAGTGGATGCAGCAAGAGCGTCTGTTCGAGGAGAAACCGCAGCGGCGTGACCTGCACATTCTTGATTTGCGCGACGATCCGGAGAAGTTCGATGGTCGGCCAGCCATTTCGAGCTTCCCACAGCAGGTTGGGCAAAAAAAGTGCAAACGCGATCAGAGCGGCGAGGAAAACCCAGCGACTGAAGAGCAAGCGCCGCTCGGGCGTGAGCAGGATGCCCAGCACCAAGCCCAGGCCGAAGAAAAGCATGGAGTGCTTGTTTAAGAGGCCGACCCCGACAACCAATCCATAGAGTAGCCAGAGGTGCTGGTTACCGTTGCGCGCGATGGCCATGAAAACCGCGGCGCAGCCCATCCAGAAGAGCGGCTCGAAGGAATTCATGGAAAGAAAACTGTCAAAGGTCAGATAGATGGGCGCGAAGAACATGCAGACCGCGGCGAGGATTTGAGCGAAGCGGCGGCCACCGAGCTCGCGAACCATCCACGCGGTCAGCAGGATTTTCGCGCCGGCCGAAAGCGCCGGGAAAAAGCGCAGCGCAAAGAGCGAATCGCTGAGCAGCGCGCGGCTGACGCGCGCGATCAGTGCGACGAGCGGCGCATGGTCCACATAGCCCCAGGCCAAATGCTGCCCGCAGGCGGCGTAATAGAGCTCGTCGCGGAAGTAGCCGTACTCCCCGCTGAAAACGAAGTGGACGAGGCAGGCGAGCGCGGCCAGGCCAAGGACGACGCCGCGCGCGTCATCGTCCGGGGACGAAGTTAGATGGTTCGCTGGAAACGCACGCATGCAGAAACAGGCTAAAGCTTGTTCTACCAGCTAGGAAGACTTTTTTGCCGGCGTCTCCGGCGCAGACTTTGACGGCGTCTTCGCCACCGGTGCTGGGGAAGTGACCGTCGCAGTCTTGATCCTGTCTAACTTCGGGAAGTTCTTTTCGAGGTACGCCTTCCCTTGCGTGCCAATCAGACCCGGATCGGGACCGTGCCCGCGCATCGCCGGAATGTCCCCGTAGCCGTTGTAGAGCTGATGAACGACGTCCATCCCCGACGTGACCTGCCCAAATGGCGCAAATCCTTGGGAGTCGAGGTAACTGTTGTCCCGCAGGCCGATGAAAACCTCAGTCGTCCTGGAATTGGGCTGTCCGGTCATCGCAAATGTGATGTAGCCAGGTTTGTTGCTCTGGGTGACCCGGTCGTCCTTGATCGTAGCATTTGCCCAGGCCGCTGTGACCGCGGGATACGCGCTCAGCCCGAATTGCACGACGAACCCGGGCACCGCGCGGTAGAAGCTGCAACCATCATAGAAGTGATGGCGCACCAGGTTGTAGAAGCGGTCAGCACCATTCGGGGACCATTCGCGCGTGACCTTGATGACAAAGTCCCCTTTCGTGGTGACAAAGGTCACTTCGTAGACGTCCGGCGCTTTGGCGGTGAGTGTCGCGGGGCTCAGCAGGGCCTTGTCGTACGGCGCGGCGGCCGTTGTGCTCTCCCCCGGCGCCGCGCCCTTCGCCGGGGCCTTGGTTTGCGCGAAGGCCACGCCGGCGCACAGCATTGCAGCGCAGATACCCAGGATCGTTCCTTGCTTCGAGATCCTCATTGAATTCCTCCACTCCTTGAAGAGAGATTCCTCGTCGCCCCGCAAGGTCGACCTGGGCACAAGGAACGCGCTTCGCTCCTCGGAATGACAACCGGGGAGCCTCGACAGATTCTCAGTGAGCTAAGGCCGACTGCATCTCGCGGCTCACGCGTTCGGCCTGCTCCATCACCCGCAGCGTATTCTCGCCCAGGATCTTGCGGATATCAGACTCCGAATAGCCGCGCCGCAGCATCGCTTCGGTGAGCTTGGGCAGCTTCGAGCAGTCTTCCAGGCCCTGCGGCATCTCAGCGCCGTCAAAATCCGATCCCAGGCCGACGTGGTCGGCGCCGACGAGTTTCACGACGTGGTCGATGTGATCGACAATTCTTTCCCAGCTCACCTGGGGCAATTTTCCGGCGGCCTGATACTTCTGGCTCAGCTTTTCGCCTTCGATGATGATGCGCGCCTCGTTTTCGCCGTACTTCTTGTTGAGGGCATCGTTTTCTTGCTTGTATTCGTTGCCCAGCGTGCGGACAGCGTTGCGAAACTCCTGGCTCAGAAAGCCCTCGTGATAATTGATCTGGATGACTCCGCCTTTGGCCGCCAGCGCCTTGATCATATCGTCGGTCATGTTGCGCGGCGCATCGCAGAGCGCGCGGCAGGAGGAGTGGGAGGCGATGACCGGCGCGCGACTCAGGGCAAGCACATCGTAAAACGTCTTGTCGGCCACGTGTGAGATGTCTACGAGCACGCCCAGGCGGTTCATCTCGCGCACGACGTCTTTGCCGAAATCGGTGAGGCCGTTGTGTACGGGTTTGTCGGTGGAAGAGTCGGCCCAATCATTGTTGATCGAATGAGTGAGCGTCATGTAACGCACGCCGAGCGCGGCGAAGTCGCGCAGCACGCCGAGGTCGTTGTTGATCATGTGGCCGCCCTCGACGCCCATCAGCGCGGCAATCTTGCCTTCGGCGTGCGCGCGGCGGACCTCGGCGGCGGTGGTGGCGAGCGCGAGGTCTTTGGGATGCAAGCGAATTTGTTCGCGCACCGAGTCGATCAGATCGAAGGCACGTTGAACGCCGCGCGGGCCGTTCACCTCACCCGGGCACCAAATGGAGAAAAAGATCGCGTTCATCCCGCCTTCGCGCATGCGCGGGATATCGATGTGGCCCTCGGCATCGCGGTGGCCGAGGTCGAACTTCTCGTAGAACAAACGCTGCGGCGTGTCGTCATGCGTATCCAGGACGATGGCGCTGAAATGGATCCCTTTCGCGCGGGCGGAAATATCGGCTTGCGGCGCGCCGGTGGCCAGGAGGGCCAGCGCGAGGGAAAGCGCGGAGGCACCGAGGACTGCCCAGGTTCGTGTCATCTCACCCCATCAACCAATCGATGATGCCATGCTTGATTGTCGCACGACTGACCTCGGCGATGGACTCCGTGAGCGGAATCGTCTTGGGACAAATCCGGACGCAATTCTGAGCGTTGCCGCAATCGGCAACGCCGCCGGGCCCCATGACGGCATCGAGGCGCTCGCGCGCGTGCATCGCGCCGGTGGGGTGCATGTTGAAGAGGCGCACCTGGCTGATGATCGCCGCGCCGATGAAATTGTTTCGCGTGTTCACCTGCGGGCAGACCTCGAGGCAGGAGCCGCAACTAATGCAGCGCGAAAGCGGATACGCTTTTTCCTGCGTCTCGGAGGCCATGCGCGGGCCTTCCCCGAGGTCGTAGGTGCCGTCAATGGGAATCCAGGCCTTGACGCGCTTCAAGTTCTCGAACATCACGCTGCGGTCCACGGAGAGATCGCGGACTACGGGAAACTTGCTGAACGGCTCGAGGCGGATGGGCAGGCTGAGCGAGTCCACCAAAGCGGAGCAGGCCATGCGCGCACGGCCGTTGATGAGCATGGCGCAGGAGCCGCAGATTTCTTCGAGGCAATTCGAGTCGTAGGCGATGGGCGTAGTCTTCTCGCCCTTGCGCGTGACGGGGCGCTCGGCGATGTCGCGCAGGCAGACGATGACGTTCATTTGCGGGCGCCAGGTGAGCTCGAACTCCTCCCAGTAGGGCTTGTCGCTCGGCCCGTCCTGGCGCTTCACGCGAACGAGGATTGTTTTTTTGTCGGCCATGTTTCCTTATCAAGACCGGGCGCAGCAAGCAGCGCCCCTACCGAACGGCGATCAGCTCGCCACGTCGTAGCGCCGCGCGCGCGGCGGAATCAGCGAAGTATCCACCGGTTCATACCACAGTTTGATCTTGCCAGCCTCCCAGGTAGCGCGGGTGGTCTTGAGCCAGTTGGGGTCGTCGCGCTCCGGAAAATCTGGCTTGTAATGCGCGCCGCGGGACTCATCCCGCGCAATGGCGCCGAGTGTGATGACGCGGGCGAGGATGAGCATGTTGTAGAGCTCGCGCGCGAAATTCAGGGTCTGGTTCGACCACTGCGTGCGGTCGGAAAGATTGATGCGCTCGTAGCGCTGCAGCAATTCCTGGAGCTTTGCGTCGGTGGCCTGGAGGTTCTTGTTGTAGCGCACGACGGTGACGTGCTCGGTCATCACCGCGCCCATCTCCTTCCAGATGGTGAGCGGGTTCTCCGGGCCGTCCTGCTTGAGGAGCCGGTCGTTCGCCTGATCCTGGCGCTTGCGCTCGGCCTCGTACACCGTGGCGGGGGTGCTCTCGCAACCCTTCTCGAGGCCGCGCGCGTACTTCACCACCGCGGGGCCTGCCACCATCCCCGCCCAGATGCAGGAAACGAGTGAGTTCGCCCCCAGGCGATTTGCACCGTGGTATTGATAATCGCATTCGCCAGCGGCATAGATTCCCGGAACGTTTGTGGCTTGGTTGACGTTGTCAATCCAGATGCCGCCCATGGTGTAGTGCATGCCGGGAAAAACCTTCATGGGCTCGACGCGCGGATCCACGCCCAAGAACTTCTCGTAGATCTCCAGGATGCCCTCGAGTTTGCGGTTCAGCACCTCGCGCGGGATGTGCGTCAGGTCGAGATAGACGGCGGGCTTGCCGGCGACGCCCTGCTTCAGCTCGAATACGACCTTGTGGATGGCGCGCGTGGCGATGTCGCGCGGCACGAGGTTGCCGTACTTCGGGTACCTTTCTTCGAGGAAGTACCAGCGCTCGCCTTCGGGAATCTGCCGCCGCGCGCGGGTCGCCGGGCTTCTTCGGTACCCAGACGCGTCCGCCTTCGCCGCGCGCGGACTCGCTCATCAGCCGCAGCTTGTCCTCGCCGGGGATGGCCGTGGGGTGCACCTGAATGAATTCACCGTTGGCGTAATCCACGCCTTGCTGGAAAAGCGCGGACTGCGCGGAGCCGGTGCACACCACGGAATTTGTGGACTTGGCGAAAATCAGCGCCGATCCCGCCGGTGCAGAAGATGACAGCGTCCGCGGGAAACGTGCGGACTTCCATCGTCTTCAGGTCCATAGCGCAGATGCCGCGGCCGACGCGCGATTCGTCGATGACGGCGGAAAGAAACGTCCAGCCTTCGAGCTTCTGGACTTTGCCCTCGGCTTCGTAGCGCCGCACCTGCTCATCGAGTGCGTAAAGAAGCTGCTGGCCGGTGGTGGCGCCGGCGAAGGCGGTGCGGTTGTAGAGTGTGCCGCCGAAGCGCCGGTAGTCGAGCAGTCCCTCGGGCGTGCGGTTGAACATGACGCCCATGCGGTCAAGCAAATCGATGATGCCCGGCGCGGCATCACACATGGCTTTGACCGGCGGCTGGTTGGCAAGGAAGTCGCCGCCGTAGACGGAATCGTCGAAGTGCTGCCAGGTGGAGTCCCCTTCACCCTTGGTGTTCTTCGCCGCGTTGATGCCGCCCTGTGCGCAGACCGAATGCGAGCGCTTCACCGGCACGATGGAAAACAGTTCGACGGGCACTCCGGCTTCGGCCACGCGGATGGTGGCCATCAACCCGGCCAGTCCTCCGCCCACGACGATGATCTTCGGCTGTCTCATCAGAGGTATGCAGAAAACGGATGAATGTTCAGCCGGATGCTGACCACAATGGCCACTCCGACCAGAGCGAAGACGATGCCGACGGCCGCGCCAAAATATCCGGCTGCTCGTTGGGCGCGAGCGGTCGCGGCGAGTCCCCACTTGCACAGGAAGTTCCAGAGGCCTGCGCCAAGATGAAAGGAAGCCGCGACGATGCCGACGAGGTAGAAGCCAAAATAGTAAGGATTACGAAGCGCGTGCTCGACATCGACAAAGGTGGACTTGCCATGGGTCAGGAAGCGCTCCATGTAAACGTGCCAGCCGATAAAAGCAAACACGATCAGGCCGGTGTAGCGCTGCAGCAAGTACACCCAGCTCCCCACCCAGGGATACTGCGAAGCGTTGGACTGGCCCTTCCACCAAACATAAACTCCGTAGCAGCCATGATAGAGGATGGGGATCCAGATCACCGCGGCTTCAACCAGGATGCGCCAGGGAATCTGTTGCAGTTCGCGCGAGGCTTCGTCGTACTTCCCGACGCTGACGAGCACGTAGCTGTTCGACCAGAAATGTTCGGCCAGAAAGGCCCCAACAGGAATTACGCCGGTGAGGGAATGAAGTTTTCGCCAGTAAAAGCTGTGGTCAGTCTGGGCCTTAGCAGCAGCCATGGACTCTCCGTCCTGTGGTGCGCCGCGCTGGCGGAAGGCGGTTCACTTGCCGCGCGCAGGACTCGCGAACACAGCAGTATAGGGAATTCGCGGAATCATTTCAAGGCAACGCCGCACGTTCGAGCGAGTTCCTGCCGACGCTTCTCGGCATTGCTCGTACGCCGAGCCGATGATGTATACGTTCGCTAACTGAATGGACCTGCCGAGGAGCATTCGCGAGTCATCATTCCGGTTGACCACTCGTTTCGCGCTCAGCTGTTTCTCCATCTGTTTCGCCTTGGTTGTGTTTGAGGATGCGGCGGAAGCCTTCTGCCTAGAGCCACATCCGAAGGTGTGTGCTGAATTCTTTAGGAGCGACGCTGTCTTTGTTGGGACGGTGTTAACGGAACGCGAGGTGCCGCCGGAAGGCAGTTCCTATGATGGCTGGTTGTACCACATACGAATCAAGCAGACATTCCGCGGGAAGCTGCAGAGCGCTGTGGATGTGTTCACCGAAAACAGCAGCGGCCGGTACCCATTGGCCGTCGACGAAACGTATCTCTTGTTCGCTCAAGTTTTCGAAGGACGCTTGAACATCGACAATTGCGGAAACTCCGGCCCCATCTCAAAAACCAAAGACTTGATCGCTCAAATTCACACAATAAAACGGAGCACGGGTGGGGAAATCGAAGGTGTGGTGTCGGTGCCGGACAGCGTGGACGACGCTTCAGGGATCGTTATCACCGTGAGAGGAGGCCAGAAGACCTACCTGGGCATAACCGCGAAGGACGGCTCGTTCCGCATTCGAGTGCCAGCCGGAGAGTACAAGGTCGAGGCCAAATCCTCACGGCGGAACATTGTTCCTTATGACTTGAGCTACGATGACCCAGCGCACGTGATCATCCACAACGGGGGTTGCGGACAGATAAAGTTCCTTGCCAATTGAGTATTTCTGACCGCTCCCGAAGGCTCAGCGGACTTGCACGAGAAGTGTTGCCGTCTTCGTATGCCCCGCACCATCCTCGATCGTCAGCGTGTAGGTGGTGTCCTTATCCGGCGAAACGTAGACGCATCGCGCGACGGAGGGCCAAACAGGGTTCGTTTGTGGTTCGAGGCGAACGGTCTTTGCGTTGGAAACGCCGTAGCAGAGCTGAATTGGCTCGCCGCGACGCGTGATTCCTGGAGTGGCGTAGAAGCTCATAATCTCGAAGCGATTTCCGCCCAGCATTTCGAAGACGCGCTGGTCTTCTGCCCGCTGCCTCTCGATCCGTTGCTCGCGGAGTTGTTCCTCGGCCCGGCGGCTTCCCCACCAGCGAAACGTGAGGATGCCAGCCACGAGCACGGCGACGATGGCGACGCTGAACCACGAATAGCGGGAGATCGCTTGCCAGCGCAGAGACTCGAACATCAGGAGAACATCATAACATTCCCGCACGGCCGGCTCGCGGCGCCCAGACTTGCTCTTCACTTCTGGAAACATCCGAACATCCGAAAGCGCCTCGGGCGGGATGCCAGACGAATTCCGGTATAATACGCATCGCGTGGGGGTGGAGGGGTTGGGATGCAACACGACCGGCTCGTAGCCGAACTGAAGCGCTTCATCGAAAAACTGAGGACCGAGGAGAACCCGCCCGACTCCGATCCCGTGGTGCGGCTGGCGAAGCATCTTGCGAAATCCTTTGGGGTCGAACCGGACGAAGTAGCCATCCTCGCGCTCACCGACGAGAGCAAGTTTCTGTCGTTTCTCTTTCCGGAAAAGCTGCGCGCGATCGGCACGATCCCGATGACCAGCACGAGCGCACTGGCGGCCCGCACCGCGAGGGAGAAAAAGGCGGAGGTCGTGAACAACTTCGCGACCGTGCCTCACGCCACGGTTTTTGAGGGCGTGCCGCTGGGCCGCGGCGAGGGCGAACTGATCCACAAGATCATGAGCGTGCCCCTCCATGCGGGTGGCAAAGTGCTGGGCGTAATTCAAGTCTCGCGCAAGGGGCGGAACGCGTCCCAGGCAGGCCCGGATTTCACCTCCCAGGACCTTCGTGCTCTGGTCTCGGTCAGCGGCGCGCTCGGTGAATTTCTTCAAAACCTGCCTGCACCCATCCATCAGGAACCTTCCAATGAAAAGTAAAGTTCGCTTTCTCAGCGCCACGTGTTTGCTGGCCCTGCTGGGGCTGTGGTGCGCGGCGCCGTGGAGCCCGGCGCGCGCGCTGGCTGCGCCCGAGAAGGTCACCGTCACTCTGCTGGCCACCACGGACATTCACGGCAATCTCGAGCCGGTCGATTACTACGCGGACCGGCCGGCGAACCGCGGCCTGGTGAAGGTCGCCACGCTTATCCGGCACGAGCGTGAGGCTGCGACGCACGCGCTGCTGCTGGACTGCGGCGACACGATCCAGGGAACGCCGCTGGCGTACTTTTTCGGCGTGCAGGACACCTCGAAGCCCAACCCGACCATCGCCGTCATGAATGCGTTGCATTACGACGCCGCGGCGCTTGGCAACCATGAGTTCAACTACGGGCTCGCCGTCCTCTGGAAAGCAAAACGGGAAGCGCGGTTCCCCATCCTGGCGGCAAACCTCAAGCAAGAGTACAAGGCGGGCGCACCTGAATACTTTCAACCGTACATCTTCAAGACCGTATCCGGGGTCAGAATCGCCATCGTCGGGTTTGTGACTCCGGGCGTACCGCGCTGGGAAATCCCGGCGAACTACAAGGGCTACCAGTTCGAGTCCATCGTCGAGGCCGCGACGCGGGTGATTCCGGAAGTGCGCAAGCGGGCGGACCTGGTGGTCGTGATCGCACATTCGGGCCTGGGGCCCGATCCGGAAGCGCAGGAGAAGATCGCGGCCGACGAATTGAACGGCGAAAACGCGGCGATCGCGCTGGCCGAGCAGGTGCCGGGCATCGACGTGATTATTTTCGGGCATACGCATTCGGAAGTGCCGGAAAGAACGATCCACGGCGTGCTCCTGATGCAGCCGAAGAACTGGGCGCAATCCCTGGGGCGCGTGCAGGTCAAGATGGACCGCGACGCCCAGGGCGTCTGGCAGGTGGAATCGAAACATTCGACGACGATCCCGGTGACGGAGAGCGTCGCGGTGGACACCGAGACTCAAAAAATCGTCGAGCCTTACGAGCAGTACACGCAGAAGAAGCTGAGCGAACCGCTGGCCACTTCGGAAAAGGATCTGGTCGGCAACGAGGCGCACTACCAGGACGATCCCCTCGTGGACCTGATCCACAAGGTGCAGATGGAAGCGGGCCACGCGGACGTCTCCCTGGCCACGATGTTCCTGACGAGCGCGCACATCCCTCAGGGCCAGGTGACCACACGGAACATCGCGAGCTTGTACATCTATGCGAACACGCTCTACACCGTGGAGATGACTGGTGCGCAACTGAAGGAGGCGCTCGAGCACGCCGCAAGTTTTTTCCCGGGCTGGCCCTTGCAGCCCGGTGAGCGCCTGAAATTGCCGGGTTACAACGCCGACAGCGCGGAAGGTGTGAACTACGTGATGGACCTGCGGCGGCCCGTGGGCGATCGCATCCGCGACCTCGCCTTCAAGGGTCAGCCGCTCAATCCGGCGGCGAAGCTGCGCGTGGCCATCAACAATTACCGCTACACGGGCGGCGGGCACTACGACGTCTTCACCAGCGTGCCGATCGTGTATCGCTCCAGCGAGGAAGTCCGCGATCTCCTGATCGAATACGTGACCCGCACGAAGACGATTCCCACCACCGCTGACGGCAACTGGCACATCGAGCCAAAGGAAGCGCTCGACGCCATCCTCGAAGAAGCCAAGCGGCAGGAAGCCCGGCCGACCGGCCCTTCTTCCCGCTGAGCGGTTGGATCTCTTGCCGGCCAAGGCCAGGTGGAGTCGCCGCGCGCGTTCGGCTTGCGACACAATCACCGAAGCATCACCGGAAATTGTGTTGACACCGCTCGGCGTACTTGCTACTTTTCCGCTCGGCTATTTTTTTCAGCAGCGCAAATTCAATCGCGGAGGCACCGAAGCCCGGCACCGTCCATGGCGTTCGTCGCGAAGAAGATCTTCCTCACCAAGGGCGTGGGCAAACACCGGGAGCGGCTGCTCGAGTTTCGAGCTGGCGCTGCGCGAATGCCGGCATCGCCGCATGCAACATCGTCCGCGTCTCTTCAGATTTTTCCTCCCAGCTGCAAACTGATCTCCCGAAGCGAGGGGCTGGAGCTGCTCAAGCCGGGCCAAGTGGTGTTCACGGTGATCGGCCGAGAATTCACGCGCGAGCCGCACCGGCTGATCGCCGCGAGCATCGGCCTGGCGCTGCCCACCGATCGCAACATGTACGGCTATCTCTCCGAGCACCACTCGTTCGGCGAGCCCGAAGAGGTGGCGGGCGAGTACGCCGAGGAACTGGCCGCCGAGATGCTGGCCACCACGCTCAATGTGGAATTCGATCCGGACTTGTCGCTGGGACGAGAAAAAAGAGATTTACCGCATCTCGAACAAGATCGTGCGCACCGATGAACATCACGCAATCGGCGGTGGGCGATAAGCGCGGGCTGTGGACCACCGTGATGGCCGCCGCCATCCTGCTCGGCGGCGACGACGACTAACTCTACTTTCTTGCCGCCAGTTTCTTTTTTTTCTTCTTGAAATAACCCAGGCGCTCGAGAACCGCACCAACCACGAGCGGAAGCGCCACCGTGGCATCATCGAGAACTTCGCACAGGCGTCCGCCTTCCTCCGGCGGAATGAACTTGCCCCAGGAAACCGCTTCCGAATACGTGCTGCCGGAAAGGCCGCCCCAATGCACCGGCTCGGGACAAATGCGCAGGCCATAGCTGTAGCGCTTGAGTGGAATTTCTTCGTAGCCGCGCCGCGCGAGCAATTCGGCGTAGACGCCGAATTGCTGCGACCAGTTGCGCGGCACTCCGCCGCCGATGGTGAAAATGCCGAGCCGCTTCTGGCCCAGCAGCGTTTCAGCGAAATGCTCGAAGTCCTCGTAAGGATCGTAGCGCAGCAAGGGACGCCCGCTACGCAAGCGCCCGCGCTTGTGCAGCGCAAAGTCGATCCCCAGCTCGGAATCCGTGAACGCCGGCACGAAAACCGGGACGTTGCACGCGGCCGCGGACTTCAGGATTCCGCGCGCGCGCATTTTTTGCAGCAGGTAATCGCCGAGCCGCCGATTCAGCTTCCAACTGGACACCGGCTCGTTCTCGCTCCATTCCTGGAGGACTTGCTGCACGATTTCCTCGACGTGGTCGAGATTCGTCTCCGGCTCGAGCGAGTCATACACGCGGTTATAGCCGGCGTGGAACAGTTCGCGGTCATCCATCTTCGAAGGGTCGTACCGAAAGTGCGAGAGGCCCGTGGCCTCGACCAGGCCATGCGCCATCAGCGCGCCGGTGGAAACGATGGCATTGACGATGCCGCTCTCGATCAGGTCGCAAAAGATCAGCCCCATTTTGCCGACGGTCATGGCGCCGGAAAGCGTCATCACCACGAAGCACTCATTGTCGCGCGCCATGGCCTCGAGCACGTCGGCGGCGTCGCCCACCTGACGGCCGGTGAACGCGGTTTGGCCCATCGCGCGCACCAGGTCATCCACGGTCGTCACTTTTGAAAGATCCAAAGGAAAAATGGGACTGAGCTTGTCTTTTACGGGATCGTGCAGGACTCTTCCCGTTGCAGTCTTTCCCTTCCCCATTCAGTCTCCTCGGTCACCAATTGTGAAGGCGGAATGCCTTCCGGAAACTTCTGCGACACAATTGATATCGCAAAGTCGAGCATAAGAAAAGAAAAAACGAAAAGATTGTCGCGTGCGCCGCGGCGCTTCCGGAAGAAAAAAGGATGATATGATCGGGTGCCGTGGCGGAAAAAGTCAGCATCGGACTCGTGCAGATGAGTTGCTCGCCCGATCCGGGTGAGAATCTTGCGAAGGCAGCCGTGCGCGTCCGCGAAGCCGCCGGGCGCGGCGCTCAAATCATTTGTCTGCAGGAGCTCTTTCGCTCGCAGTATTTCTGCCGCGAAGAAGACGCCGACCTCTTTCGATCTGGCCGAGCCAGTCCCGGGCCCGCGACGAGCGCACTCGGCGCGGTGGCGCGCGATCTGGGCGTAGTGATCGTCGCACCGCTGTTCGAGCGCCGCGCCGCCGGCGTCTACCACAACACCGCCGCGATCCTGGACGCCGATGGCTCCCTGCGCGGCCTCTACCGCAAGATGCACATCCCCGACGACCCGCTCTACTACGAGAAGTTCTATTTCACGCCGGGCGATCTGGGCTTCCCGAGCTTCGAGACGCGCTTCGGGCGCATCGGCGTGCTCATCTGCTGGGACCAGTGGTATCCGGAAGGCGCGCGCCTCGCGAGCCTGCGCGGCGCCGACATCCTGTTCTATCCCACGGCCATCGGCTGGCATCCCGCGGAAAAGCGCGAGCACGGCGCGGCGCAGCTCGATGCCTGGCGCACCGATCCAGCGCGCGCACGCCATTGCCAACGGCGTTTTCGTCGCCGCGGTGAACCGCGCGGGTTACGAGGGCTCGAAGGAAAGCGGCATCGAGTTCTGGGGATCCTCGTTCGTCGCCGATCCGTTCGGGCAGGTGATCGCTCAGGCCTCGGTGGAGAAGGAAGAAACGCTCGTCGTGGAATGCGACCTCGGCCGGATGGAGGACGTCCGCCGCAACTGGCCCTTCCTTCGCGATCGCCGGATCGACGCCTACGCAGGCATCCTGGAACGCTGGATCGACTGAGTCCACTGCCTTGAAGCACCCCACTCCGCAGCAACTCGGTTTCCGCATGCCGGCCGAATGGGAGCCGCACGAAGCCACGTGGATCGCCTGGCCTCATGAGAAGACGGATTGGCCGGGCAAGTTCGCTCCGATTCCCTGGGTGTATGGAGAAATCGTCAAGCGGCTGGCGCGCTTCGAGCGCGTGCGCATCATCATTTCCGGCGCGGACGCGGAAAAGGCGGCGCGGCGGGTGTTGCACAAAAGCGGCGCAGAACTTGACGCGGTGGAATTCTTCCACGCGCCAACGAACCGTGGGTGGACGCGCGACTTCGGCCCGATCTTCGTGAAGAGCGCGAAGGGCGAGTTGGGCGTCACCAACTGGCGGTTCAATGGTTGGGCGAAGTACGACAATTTCAAGCAAGACGACGCGGTAACGGCGAAGCTGCTGCGCAAACTGAAGCTGCGTTCCTGGGAACCCCAGCACCAGGGCCACCGCGTCGTGCTCGAAGGCGGAAGTATTGACGTCAACGGGCATGGCACGCTTCTGACGAGCGAGGAATGCCATCTGAGTGAATCGCAGCAGCGCAATCCCGGATTCCAGCGGGAAGATCTCGAGGCCATTTTCCGCGACTATCTCGGCGTGCGGCACGTCCTTTGGTTGAAGCGTGGAATCAGCGGAGATGACACGCACGGGCATATCGATGACATCGCGCGCTTCGTAAATCCGACGAGCGTCGTGACGGTCGTGGAAGAGCACCCCTCCGACGTCAACTACGAGCCGCTGCAAGAAAACTTCATGCTCTTGCGGGAAATGAGGGATCAGGACGGCAAGGCGCTGCGCGTCGAGGCGCTGCCCATGCCTGAACCGGTCGTCTTTGACGGCCAGAGGCTTCCGGCGAGCTACGCCAATTTCTACATCGCCAACAAGCTCGTACTCGTCCCCACGTTCAACGATCCCCACGATCGCATTGCTTTGGAAAGGCTTTCCGCACTCTTTCCCGATCGCGAAGTGGTTGGGATCGCCTGCGTGGACCTGGTTCTCGGCCTCGGCACGCTGCACTGTATGACCCAGCAGCAACCTGAGTAAATCGCTTGGCTGTGCCTGACGTATGGGGTAGGCTCGATGCGAAGTTTCGGCCGAGCGCACTCTACACTGCGGAGCTCATCATGGAAGGATCCACACGCGTGTTAGGCATTTACGTTTCGCACTCGCTGATCGGCTGGATTTTTATCGGTCTTATCGCCGGCTGGCTGACGGGAAAGCTCACCCGCGGCCGAGGCTTCGGCTGCATTGCCAACGTCATCCTGGGCTTGATCGGCGCACTCATCGGCGGCTGGGTCTTCACAAAGCTCGGCATTTTCGGCGGGGGATTCCTCTACAGCCTCGCCGCCGCCACGGTCGGTGCGGTGCTGCTGGTGACCATTGCGCGGCTGTTTTCCAGCGGGAGCGACTAGCTCGGCGCTCCGGGGGTTTGTGTCACCCCGCCGCCTGCTCGAGAACGGCCCGGGCAACTCATATGGTCTTCATCACTCTCCAGCCACGAACCGCTTTCCACTGTGATACGATGAGCGTGGATTGAGAGGCGTAGCACCTCATTGAGCCAACCTTCCCTCTGGGCCATTCCGCTCGGCGGACTGGGCGAATTCGGCATGAACATGCTGGCCCTGCGCTTCGGCGACGATATCATCGTCATTGACGCCGGAATGATGTTCCCCGAGGCCGAACTCCTCGGCGTGGACATCGTCATCCCGGACATCACCTACCTGAAACAGAACCGCGAGCACGTACGCGCGATCGTGCTGACCCACGGCCACGAAGACCACATCGGCGCCCTCCCGTACATCCTGCGCGACATCAACGCCCCGATTTACGGCACGCGCTTCACTCTGGCGCTGGTCCGCAAGCGTCTCGAAGAGCACGCGCTGCTCGAAACAACCGTGCTGCACGAAGTCAGCCCCGGGCGCAAGGCGGAGATCGGCCCGTTCGAGATCGAGTTCATCTACGTGACGCACAGCACGGTGGACTGCGTCGCGTTGGCCGTGCGCACGCCGCTCGGCGTGATCATCCACACTGGCGACTTCAAGATGGACCCCACGCCGATCGACGGCCAGCCCTTCGATCTCCACGCCTTCGCACGCTACGGCGAAGCCGGAGTGCTGGCCCTCTTCAGCGACAGCACGAACGTCGAGCGGCCGGGCTACACGCCCTCGGAGCGCGCCGTCTGGCCGCGGATCGAGGAACTGGTCCGCGCGGCGCCGCGGCGCGTCATGGTTTCCTGCTTCGCCACTTCGGTGCACCGCATCCAGCAGGTGGTGGACATCGCCGCGCAGACGGGCCGCAAGGTGGGCTTCGTCGGCCGCAGCATGGTGGACAACGTCGAAATCGCGCACGCGCTCGACCGGCTGCGCATCCCGGACGGCATGGTCGTGCGGCCGCAGGACCTCAAATCATTCGAGCCGCGCAAGCTCGTCGTGCTGATCAGCGGCAGCCAGGCCGAGCCCATGTCGGCGATGTCCCGCATCGCGGTCGACAATCACCGGCTGCTGAGCGTCGAAGAAAATGACACGCTGATTCTTTCCGCGCGCATCATTCCCGGCAACGAGAAAGCCATTTTCCGCATGCTGGACCATATGTTCCGCCGGCGCGCCCTGGTCTATTACGACAATGTGGGCGGCACGATCCACGTTTCCGGCCACGCCAGCCAGGAAGAGCAGAAGCTCCTGCTCAATCTCGTGCGGCCTAAATACTTCGTCCCCATTCACGGCGAATACCGCCAATTGTTCCGCCACGCCGCGCTCGCGCATCAGGTCGGCGCGGTCTCCGGCGAAATCCTACTGCTCGAGGACGGCCAACCGCTGGAGTTCACTCCGGAGGGCGCGTACCGCCGCGAGCCGGTTGCTGCAGGACGCGTCTGCGTCGATTCGGGCTCGCTCGAAGAGATCGAGGAGGTGGTGATTCGCGACCGGCGGCATCTGGCCGAGGACGGCGTCGTCGTCACCATCATCGCCATCGACAAACACACGGGGCGCATGGAGTCGCAACCCGAGATTGTCAGCCGCGGCTTCCTCCCCTCGGAAAACGGCACCGAGCTGATGGCCGGGGCGCGCGACGTCATCCTGCGCACCGTCGAGCAATCGAACTCGGAGGAGATCGGCGATTGGGGCGTCATTAAAGAAAAAATCCGCGTGGACCTGAAGCGCTACCTCAACAAGCAGACTTCCAAGCGTCCGTATATCCTCCCCGTCATTCTTGAAGTCTAGCCGACGGCGTTCCATTCTCACGGTGTCATTCCGAACTCCGGCGGTGTTGGCCGGGGTGAGGAATCTCTCCTTCCTCGACTGACCAACAAGGAGGGATTCCTCGCTACGCACGGAATGACAGTGTTGCAGGTATCACCTGCGATATCCTTCCCTGACGCCATGACTGTCACCTTGCGAAGATTCGCACCCGCCGATCTCGCCGCCCTCCATGAGATCGACCAAGTGTGCTACGAGCCGGGCATCGCGTATTCGCGGCGCGAATTGCGCTGGTACCTCGCGCAGCCGGATGCGGATTGCCTCGTCGCCGAATCCGACGGACAAATCGCCGGGTTCATCCTTGCACATCGCCAAGACTCGCGCGCGCACATCATTACGATCGACGTGCTCGAAGGTTGGCGGCGCCGGAGAATCGGCAGTTCCCTGCTGCTCGAAGCGGAACGGCGGCTCGCAGCCGCGGGTGTGCGCGTGATCGAGCTGGAAACAGCAACAGCGAACGAAGGCGGCGTTGCGTTCTGGCTGAGGCATGGCTATCGTACCGTGGGCCTGCTCAAGGGCTACTATCTCGGCCGGGTCGACGCCTACGCGATGTGCAAGATCCTGCCCGCGGCGGCGTGAGGTGCCGTCATTCCGAGGAGGTCGGCTCGGGGACCGACGAGGAATCTCTCTTCGCGTCGAGTCGGCCCACAAGTAGGATTCCTCGCCTCAAACCGCGGGGCTCGGAATGACAGCGAACCTGGTCAATCGTAGGAGGGTGCTTGAACATCTATCTGCTCTCTGTCCTGCTTGGAATCATAGAGGGCCTGACCGAATTCATCCCAGTCAGCTCGACCGCCCATCTGCGCATTGCAGAAGCCCTGCTCCACATCGACCTGACGAGCGGCTACTGGAAGATGTACACGATCGTGATCCAACTCGGCGCAATCCTCTGCCTGCCAGTGTACTTTCGCGAGCGCATCGCTAGATTCCTGGCCACATTTCCGCACGGGGAGCGCTACGACCGATCGCCGCTGACCCATCCGCTGGGACTCACCGCCGCCGCCTTTGTCGTCACCGCCCTTCCGGCGTTTCTGATGACGAAAATCATCGGTAAGCATCTCGAAAGCCTTTCCGTCATGGGCGGTGCGCTGCTGATCGGCGGCATCGTTATGTGGATTGTTGACGCGCGAAACGCCAATGCCGAAAAAGCCGGCCCAGACGCTCCCGGCGGCGTGATCCACACCTGGCACATGGATGACATGAGGCTGGGCCAGGCGGCATGGATCGGTGCGTGCCAGATTCTTTCGGCAGTGTTCCCGGGGACATCCCGCTCGATGTCCACCATCGCGGCCGGACAGCTCGCGGGGATGTCGCGGGAGTCCGCGCTGGAGTTCTCGTTTTTCCTATCGATTCCCACCATGGTCGTCGCCACGGGCTACGACCTGCTCAAGTCAGTGATGGGCAAAGGCGAGAATCCGATCGGCGTCTCGCAGATCGATGCGCAGGGGTGGGCCGTTATTGGAATTGGTTTCGTGGTTTCATTCCTTGTGGCTTACTTCAGCGTGGCCTGGTTCATGGCCTGGGTGCGACGCCACGGCTTCGCGCCCTTCGCGATTTACCGGATTCTCTTGGGCGGTGCTGTCCTGTATGTTGCCTGGGTGGCCGTCCGTGCAATTCCGCATATCTTCTGAAACGTAGCGCCGTTCGTTCCAGACACTCCCGACGAAACTATCTGTTGTCTGCAGAGTCCCCTTTGGTATAGTCGAGATGCAGTTGGCGTTCCTCCCGATGGGCCCCGCGCGACAGCGCCCGCGCTCCCATCGTGCCCTGCCTCAGGCAGGCAAGCGCTTGAGCCTTCCCCCCAGTCGAGGAGATTTGCGTGCGCGTCCTGACCCCTACGGATAATCGCCGTCTGAATGAATTGATCGGCTTTCTGGGCATTACCATTGCCGTACTGGTGGCGCTGAGCCTGCTGTCCTACAGCCCGCGGGACATTTCGCTGAACGTGTCCGCGCCTTCGCTCGATTCGCAACCAGCACGGAATTGGATCGGCCCCGTCGGCGCGCACGGCGCCGACCTGCTCTTCCAGGGCCTTGGCTACGCCGCGTTCTTGCTGCCCCTGGGTATCTTCATGTTGGGCTTGCGGTGGTTCCGCAGCCGGACGGTCGAGTCGCGAATTGCCAGCCTCCTCGGCTACTTCCTGTTGCTGCTGTCACTGCCGGCCTTGCTCTCGCTCTGGCACTTCCCCGACGTTCGCGGAGCGGTACCGGCCGGAGGTCTCGTCGGCGACGTCGTCGCCGCGGGGCTTCGCGCCATGCTGAACACTGTCGGCGCCCACGTCGTCGCGCTGGCCGCTTTCCTCGCGGCGCTTTTTCTCACCACGCCATTCTCTTTCACCGGCGCGCACCAGTGGCTGCGTGGCCCCATCGGTTCGACGTTTGGGAAGCTCGATCCCTTCGGCCGCATCCGCGCGCGCTGGGCCGCTTGGAAGGAAGCCCGCCAGCAAGTGAAGATGCGCAAGCGGGTGGAAGAAATCCGCATCGCGGGGCGCCCGGCAGTCAGCCAACCGGCCGGTGCCGCCGCGCTTTTTCAAAGGACCGCCGCTGTGGAGGAAGAAGAAACGGAAGAGGAGCGTTCGGGTCCCATCCTTGTAGGTCATGAAGAGACGCCGGGCAAACCCGCGAAGTCATATCCCGGACCAAGGATCGCGAAGGGCGCCACCAACTATCGGCTACCTTCACCCAGCCTGCTGCGCATGTCCGAGCGCGGCGAGAAGATGGCCGAAGACGATATGAAGGAATGCGCCCACGCCATCGAAAAGAAATGCGAAGAGTTCGAGGTCAGTGGCCACGTCACGCAGATCAATCCCGGCCCGGTGGTGACGACCTACGAGTTCAAACCAGAGGCCGGCATCAAGTACAGCCGGATTACGAGCCTGGCGGACGATTTGTGCCTCGCCTTGCGCGCCGAGTCCATCCTCATCGAGCGCATCCCCGGAAAATCCACGGTGGGCATCGAAGTGCCCAACCACCACCGGCAGACGATCGCGCTGCGCGAAGCCATCGAATCGCCCGAGTTTGTGAACTCCCCCTCAAAGCTTACGCTGACCATGGGCAAGGACCTGATCGGCCGGATTCGCGTCACCGACCTGTCGCAGATGCCGCACCTGCTGATCGCTGGATCGACCGGGACGGGCAAGAGCGTCTTCATCAACTCGATGGTCATCTCCATGCTCTATAAGGCCACACCGGACGAGTTGAAGCTGGTTTTGGTGGACCCCAAGCGGCTCGAGCTGACCCTCTACGAAAATATCCCGCATCTACTCGCTCCCGTGGTCACCGATCCGAAGGTGGCCTCGAACGTCCTGCGCAACGCCACGCGCGAGATGGAAAACCGGCTGAAGCTGCTGGCGCAGCGCGGCGTGCGCAACATCGACCAGTACAACCGTACGTTTGCCAAGGGACAATCGCTCTCGCTCTTCGACGACGTGGACGGGGAGGAGCACAAGCCGTTGCCCTACATCGTCATCGTGATCGACGAATTGGCCGACCTGATGATGGTGGATACGAACAAGGTCGAGGAGTCCATCACGCGGCTGGCGCAGATGGCGCGCGCCGTCGGCATCCATCTATTGCTCGCGACGCAGCGGCCCTCCGTGGACGTCATCACCGGGCTGATCAAGGCCAACTTCCCCGCGCGCATATCGTTTCGCGTGGCCAGCAAAGTGGACTCGCGCACGATTCTGGACGCGAATGGCGCGGAATCGCTGTTGGGCCGCGGCGACATGCTGTACCTGCCCGCGGGTTCGGCGCGGCTGCATCGCATTCACGGGCCGCTGGTGACCGAAGAAGAGATCTCGGCGGTGTGCGACTTCTGGCGCGCGCAGGCCCAGGCCGTCTACAACGAAAAACTTCTCGAACCCCCGAAGGAAGAAGCGGCTGCGGGCGGCGAGGGCGGTACCTCCGAAGAAGAAGTGGACGACGAGCTATATCAAGAAGCGGTGCGCGTGGTCTGCGAGATGGGCCGCGCTTCGACTTCGACATTGCAGCGGCGGCTACGCATCGGTTACGGCCGCGCGGCGCGGCTGATCGACATCATGGAGAAGGACGGCATCGTCGGCCCGGCGGACGGCACCAAGCCGCGCGAACTCCTCAAGAAAAAAGATTGGATGCGCGAATTCGACGAGTCCATGAAGTAACCGCGTGAGGATGAGAAATTCACGATTGAACGCTTGCTGATTACAAAGGGCTTAGGGGCTCACCGAATCTGCGGTTAATCCGTGATCGCACAAAGAACGACCGCGGCGCGTCCTAACCTGGTTGCCCCATTCTCTAAACACCCGGTGTTCCCGGTAACACCGGCCCTATTTTCGACGAGCGCAGCGGGCATGTGGGGAGGGTAGCCAGGACCCGATTTGCGTGGCTCATATTGCCTCCCACCGCGTTTGAGCCATTCCGGGTGGTGCCTCTAAGGTGTTTCTTTACATGAGGCATCCTTCAACACATCAGCCAGATGGGATTGGCTCGACCAGCGCGGAGCGCGATTCGGGGCAAAGATCGAAAACCGCGGTGAGGGCGATTGATTGACAGTGGTTGGCGGCGTCCTTACAATGACTTGCACTGCGGTGCCGAGGTAGCTCACCGGTAGAGCGCGGCCCTGAAAAGGCCGGCGTAGGCAGTTCGATTCTGCCCCTCGGCACCACTCCTAGCTGCCGAGGTACCTCTCCCGTTCTTTCCGCACCATCTGCCCATCTAAAGGGAAGGATCAGGGTACAGTCGGCTTCTGCACGCGAATGCGTGCAGGACGCCCGAACGCCGCCCGCCGCGCTCTCGGCTCCCGGGCGATCGGAACAGATAGCTCTATTACCGCCACGACTTCTGCGTTGACAGAAGTGCCATTTTCGCGGGCGCGTCTCCGCAACTCTCGGCAGATGCGCTCGGGTACATTTCTCAGTACGAGTCTGGGCATCTGACACTCCCTCTAGCCCAGTAGCCTAGCGCGTTTTCAGTCGTCTTGTGCCCCGATCGTGAGAGGAGCATGGAGGATTGTCGGAGACGCGGAGTTCTTAGCTTTACATTCCTCGCGCTAAGTGCTAAGAAAACCGCCGCAAATGAATGCGTCGCGAATCCCGCGCAAGCGAATCGATCCAGTTCCCCAACGTATGGAGGCAAAAATGTTCCCCAAGGCGTCGGTCTGGCGAGTGGTGTTTCCCGTTGCACTGCTACTGAGCGTTCTGACGGGGGTCACGGCGCGTCCCGTGCCGTCGGAAACCCAGCCCGGGCGCGACCCCAAGCAGCCCATCGACGAGGAGTACACGAGAAAGATCCGCGAGTACACGACGCGGCCGGAATTCAGCTCACCGCTGGTGGATTATTTGCCGGCTTCGGCCACCGTGCCGACGCCAAAGGCCGTGCTGGGCGACGTCGCCGGCGCGCCGGGCATCCTGCCCCACTCGGCCGAGGTCTACCAATACATGCGCATGCTGGAGAAGGCCAGCCCGCGCGTGCGGGTATTCTCCATCGGCCGTACGGAAGAGAACCGGGAGATGATTGCCGTGGCCGTCTCGTCGGAGGCCAATCTCGCCAAGATGGAAGAGAATCGCACGCGCCTCGCGAAGCTCGCCGACCCGCGGCTGATCAAGATGGACGACGCTGAAGCCGAGCGGCTCGCCGCCGCGTCGGTGCCGGTCTATTACATCACCGGCACGATTCACTCGCCGGAAACCGGCGCGCCGACGGCGCTGATGGAGCTTGCTTACCGGCTGGCCGTGGACGAAAGCCAATATGTGAAGGACATCCGCAACGGCCTGATCACTCTGATCACGCCGATCGTCGAAGTGGACGGGCGTGACCGCATGGCAGACCTGTACAGATGGCACCTTTCGCACCCGAAGGACAACTGGCCGCCGCTCATCTATTGGGGCAAGTATGTGGCGCACGACAACAACCGCGACGCCATGGGCGTGACGCTTAAGCTCACGGAGAACGTGCTGAACACGTTCGTCAATCAGAGAGCCCAGGTGATTCACGATTTGCACGAATCAGTGCCGTATCTCTACGACAACACCGCGGGCGACGGCCCATTCAACGCCTGGGTGGATCCGATTCTGACGGACGAGTGGGAAATGCTGGGCTGGCGCAACGTTTCGGACATGACCAAGATGGGCATGCCCGGCGTGTTCACCCACGGCACGTTTGACACGTGGTCGCCGGGCTACTTGATGTTCATCGCCGCGATGCACAACGGCATCAGCCGCCTCTACGAAACGTTTGGCAACGCTGGAGCGGATACCGTCGAGCGGACTCTCACGCCCAATGAGTACGGCCGGACGTGGTGGCGGCAGAATCCTCCGCTACCGAAGGTGATGTGGTCGCAGCGCAACAACAACAACTACGAACAAACGGGCCTGCTCACTTCCCTGCACTTTTTTGCAGAGAACCGCGAGTTGTTCCTGCGTAACTTTTACCTGAAGTCGAAGCGCTCCATCAGCAAGCCGGCAAACGAGGGGCCCGCGGCGTATGTGTTCCCGGCAAACGACCCGCGGCCGGGCGGGCAGGCGGAATTGCTGCGCGTTCTGCAGAAACAGGCTTGCGAGATTTCGCGGGCGACTTCCCCCTTCACGGTAACCGTGCCTGCAGGGAGACCCGCCCGGCGGCCCGGTGCACCGGGAGGCGGCGAGCAAGGCGGAGGAAATGCTCCGCAGGGACAGGGACGCGGAGGCGATCGCAATGCGCCCGCCACGGTGACGCGGGAGTTCCCCGCGGGCAGCTACATCGTGCGCATGGACCAGCCGTACTCGCGCATTGCCGACGCGCTTCTCGACTATCAATACTGGGCCCCGAACGACCCGCAGAGAAACATCTACGACGACACGGGCTGGACGTTCGGCGAGCTGTTCCACGTGCAGGTGGTGCGCGTGACGGATCGCAAGGTGCTCGAGACGCCGATGGAACGGATTGCGGAGAGCGTGAAAGCGCCCGGCGGCGTCAACGGTTCGGGGACGCTCTATGCCATCAATCACAATGCGGATAACGCGCTGGCTACGCTGCGCTACCGCCTGAAGGACGCTTCGATCAATGCGGCCGAGGAGCCGTTTGAGACCGCGGGGCGCAAATTCAACCGCGGGTCGTTCCTCATCGAAAAAGCGGATGCCGCGGCCCTGCAGCGTGCGGCGAGCGAGCTGGGCTTGCAGGTCTATGCACTGGGTTCCGCACCGGATGTGAAGACGCATCCGGTCCGCGCGGCGCGTGTCGCGTTGTTGCACACCTGGTTCAGCACACAGACCGAGGGCTGGTGGCGGCAGGCGCTGGACAACCTGAAGATCCCCTTCGACTACATCAGCACGCAGACCGCGGCGAAAGAGGGGGACCTCCGCGCGAAGTACGACGTGATCCTCTTTCCGCCGGCGGGCCGCGGTGGCGATCCGAGCGCGATCATCAACGGGATGCCGACAAGCTGGGGCAATCCCCTGCCCTGGAAGAAAACTGCGGAAACACCGAGCATGGGCACCGACGATTCCACCGACGACATGCGTCCCGGCCTGGGCTGGGAAGGCGTCGCGCACCTGCAGGATTTCGTGCGGCGCGGCGGCGTGCTGGTCACGGTGACGGACACCACGAACTTCGCCGTGTCGCTGGGGATGACACCGGGCGTTTCCATCGCGCGGCCCAATCAATTGAGAATCATCGGGAGCGTGGTAGGCGCGAGGCTGGTGGATGGCGCGAGTCCCATCGCCTATGGCTACGACGATCAGCTTTCGATTTATTGCTATAACGGCCCGATCTTCAACACCAGCAATTTCGCCGGCGGGGGAGGCGGCGGGCGGCGCGGCGGCGGAGCCACCCGCGAACGCGCCACCGGGCGGGGCACGGCGAGCGATCCCGACTTCGTGCCGGGGCGCACGACCGAGGTTCCTCCCGAAGATCCACGCGTCGAGATCTGGGAGGCGGTGCCGGTGACCGACGAGCAGCGTCGGAACGGCATCAACGTGATTCCACCGGCCGATCGTCCGCGCGTAGTGTTCCGCTACGCCGACGCGGGGGACCTGCTGGTCTCCGGCCTGGTCGACGGCGGAAACGAAATCGCCCAGCACGCGGCGGTAATCGATCAGCCCCTCGGCAACGGCCACATCGTGCTCTTCTCCAATAATCCCATCTATCGCGGGGAGACGCAGGGGAATCACTTCCTCGTGCTCAATGCGATCCTGAATTTCGACAGCTTGAACGCAGGAAGGAAATTAGCGGAGAAGTAGAGCCGCTCGCGCGAAGCGGACGCCGAAAAAACGAACGGCGAGTGAGGGATCAATGACCCTTCACTCGCCCGATCGGGTGGAAACAGCGAACCCGACTACTGCAGTGGCGAGCTGGAAGCGTCGGCGGTTGCTCCTACATTGAAGCGGATTACGCCCGAAGCATCGGAATAAAACTCGCGCAGACCGGTCTGGTTCATGAGCACCGGGGCAGAGGTGAGGGTGTAGCTCGTGCCACCGGACCCCTGCGTGTATGTAAAAACGTAACCGCTCTTGGTGCCCGCGGCCAGCTCTTGGTTGATCAGATCTGCGGCCGTGCTCGATGGATTTCCCGAGCTGGGCGCCTGCAAGTGAGACAACGCGGCCGGGAATGCTCCAAATGTGGAATTGTAAATCATGCAGGCTGTATTGATGGTGCGCATGGAACTGACGGCAGAGGCCTCGTTCGCCGAAACGCGGGAACGGAAGAGGTTGGGGATGGCGATGGCGGCGATAATCAAGATGATCGCGACCACGATGAGCAGCTCGATAAGTGAAAAGCCCTCTTGGTCTTGCCGCATTACTCCTCCAAGATGTCGTCCACGCGTAGACGGCCCCAGGGCTATGAGAGGCAAGGCATGTGCCAATCCGGGACCGAGGGGCGCCGGTTTGCGCACAAACTCGATAACACTTTCTTATTCAAGCGGTTACAGAGACGCTGATTCCTCTGCCTCACACGTGATTCCGGGTTAGGTTGAGGCGGGCTCTCCTCGAATGACAAAAAACGTCGACGAAATACCCTCCTGCGACACCTCGCTTAAGAGAAGAAATTCCCCGCTAGGCCGCTCGCCGCGGCTCCGGAGCGAAGGAAAAACCCATTGAATGCGGATGTGGATTTCGACCGCGTGGGCCTGGGAATTGACGTGCGGCGTGAAGCTGACTGACTTGGGCTGCAGACGCGCCCTGCCGAGAACCTTGGGAAGGTCCTCCTTCAAAAATAACTTGGGATCGGAGGCATCGAAAACCGCCCCCGGAGCGAGTTTCCAGGCCGCGTGGACGTTGGCGCGGGGCAACACCGCTACCCAAACTGCCACCCCGCGGCTATGGTTTCTTCGGCGGCTCGACCGGAATAATCTTGATGGTGGACTTGAACTGCTTGTAGTTGGTGTAGCGCACGACCATGTGGACGCGCACGTCTCCGCTCGTAAAGCGGAGGGTGTCGTCCGCGCGCGTGTAAGTGGGGAACCAGTACTTGCCGTCGATTTGCTCTCGATAGGTCTCAAAGGTCGGGAAGAGGTTCTCCTGGTTCTTCTTCCGCACGTCCGGAACAGCTTTGCCCAGGCTCTTTACAATTTGCAGATCCTGGTCGTCCACCCAAATGGTGCCCTGGAAATAGCGCTGACCCTTCTCGATTTTTTTCGGCGCGACTTTGAACACATAGGTGGAAATCTCGTCGACGCGCTCCTGACCTACATACTGGACGTCGTACTTTGGAAGATCTTCGGTGGTCAACACGAAGGGCTGTATACCCTCGAGATCGCGCAGGTCCTCCTGGCTCATGGTGATGTTCGCCAGCGTGGGAGGCGGAGCGGAGGTGATCTTCTCGATGCGCTTACCATCGGGGGTGAAAATGATGTCGCTCGTCATCCGATACTCCCCGCGGCCCTGCGCGCCGTCGTCCTGGATCAGAAAAGACTGTGTATAGACATAATTGTTCCGGGCTTCGCGGAACTCCGCTTCTTTCGCGGCGAACTTCTTGATGATCTCTTCCACCGGCACCGGCGGCGCGGCCTGCGGCGCCTGCGCATTCTGCGGCTTCGTGACCGGACCGGCGGCCTGCGTAGCCCGCAAACTTGGAATGGAGATCATGCCCGCGGCCAAGACGGCCGCCCACACCGCAAGCCAGATACTCATCACATTCTTTCGCATGTCAGTTTGGATGCGCGGTTTCCTTCTCGCGTTACCTTCTTTCCGCGACCGGCAAGCCGTCGCGGGCTAGCCATACCATTCGGCTTCGACCATAAGCCGCAGCCATTCGCGGCGGTCGGATTCCAGCATGTGCTCGCAGAAACCCAACTCCCACAGCACGGCATGGGTATCGTGCTCCCGATCCGGTGCCACTCCTGCTGTGTTATCGGGAGCCTCGCTGAGGACTTCGCTCAACCGCCGGGCGAGTTCGCACAGGGCGTGGTGCTCGGCCTGGAAGCGGCTCGTATTGCGCGCGAATTCGTGCGCGGTACTGATCGTACTGATCTCTGAGGTAGCGATGGGAGAGGGACGGTAGTCCACGACAAGCGCTCCTTCGTTCGGACAGCGAAATGGACTCGGCTGGCAGGCAGTACGCGCTTCCCTACCGCGAGTCCACTTGGACAGGCACTAGCGCGCCGATGAACGGCCGCTCCTTCCCACGCCGCAGCCACACCGCGACGGTATATACACCCGGCTGGCCCTTCCAGAACATCAAGGGAGCCGTGAAAGCGCCGTGTTCATCCAGCTCGACCACGCCGCGGGTGCGATCGGCGTAAGTGATCCCCTTGGGAAGCTTCGGCCGCTCCTGGAATTCCTCGTTGGGAAGCGAATAGGACGACGTGCCGCGCAGTTCCTCGACCGACATAGCTTTCGGCAGTGGTTCGTAGTACACGGCGATGCTCATCAGAGATAACCCCGGATCGCGCACGCGCCCGCGGATGCTCAAGGCGTCGCGCAGATGAGCCTTCTGCGGCAGCGGCTCAATCTCCGCATAACTTGCCCCATAGACTTCAATCAAGCGCATCTCGCGCTCGTTGTAGGCCACCCCGATCCCCACAACTGTGTTGTGAGGGTCGAGAATGCTGCGCCGGTGTCCGTCGTTCGGCGGTGTTTCAAACATGAACGAGCGGTGAGCATAGCGCAGGTTGCCCCAGAGGTTTACCGCATCTGAAGGGAAGGCCGTCTCCCACAGCATGCTGATGTTCTCCGAAGTGTAAGCGCTCAGGCCCGTCGCCGAGTAGCGCAGGTAGGGTTTCCATCCTGCGCGGTTCCAGTGGCTTGTGTATCGTTCCCGCAGCATCTCCCGGCAATGTTCGTCGGCCACGCGCGACAGTTCCTCGGAAAATCCCACGGAGGCAACTCCTGCCGCCTTGCGGTCCTCGTTGATCAGCTCCACCATCCGCAATTTCATCTCGCTTGGCACCTCGGACGTCGGGCGCTGCGCAGGGAGCGGGGTCAGCAGCAGAAGCAACGCGAGGATGGGCGGGACGCACACGGCAGCTCATGGGCGCACACGGCGCGCGGACACTCTCGCGCCGCAGCGTCGGCATTTCTCGATGCCCACCATTCTAGGGGCGGCCACGGGAAGGCGCAACCTCTCTGCGCGGTGCTATGCTCAATCCGATGACCCGCGAAGCGAGCCCCGTGCGCAGAAGAAAGAAGCGCGGAGAACTGGAGCGGGAACTCCTGCGCGCGCTCTGCCAGGAGGCATGTGGCGGTGCACTGTTCGCGGAGGCTTCCGCGCGGCTGGCCGGCTATCGTTTTACGCAGCCTGAACACCAACTCGTCTTCGACGCCTTGCGATCCATCGCTCGCGATCCTGCCAGCAGGATCCGCGAGCGCCTGCAGGTCCGCCTGAACAACCTGGGCTTTCCGGAAATCGATCTGGAGTTTTACTGCGAGCAGCTAGCCGTTTCTCCCCGAACTACGCGCCAGCTCATCCGCCGCCTCACGGGACAGGAATGAGGAACCCGATTGCGTCCAACGCGGCCTCAACGGCCATGAATCCGAAAACCCATCGGCTGTGGCTTCTGCTCGACGTGGCCGGATTCGTTCTGTTCCTGGAACTGTACATCTGGTGGCTCGAGGACGCCGCGCCGCGCGCCTGGCTGGTCTTTCCTCTCTGGCTTGCGGCGAGCTTCTTGCTTCACCACGACACGCCGAAAAGCCTCGGATGGCGCGCTGACAATCTTTGGAGCGCGACGCTTCGCGCGGCCGCAGTGTTTGCGGTTCTGGCCGCCGCGTTGCTCGGAATCGGCTTCGCCCTCGGCGCACCGGCGCGTCCGCCCGCGCACCTGGCCTCTCTCCGCCACCTCTGGACCTACTTCTCCTTCTGCTTGTTGCAGCAACTGGCCCTTCAGTCCCTCCTGATGAACCGGCTCCTCTCCCTCATCGAAGACCGATGGGAAGCAGCCCTGGCTGCCGGACTCATTTTTGGCGTAGCCCACTGGCCCAATCCCGTTTTGGTGCCGGTGACGCTCGTTGGCGGCACGCTCATGGCCTGGCTATTCTCGCGGGAGCGCAACATCATTCCCTTGGCCGCGGGACAATCCTTTCTCGGCTCTCTGGTCTGGTGGGCGTTTCCGCTGCCTTGGCATCACTCGATGCGGGTCGGGCCTGCGTACCATCTTTTCCGCTGACACCCGGTCTTTGCCGGTCCCTCTGGACCCAGCACTTCCCGACTTGACAGGAATCGCCGGCGGGCCTAAGGTGGCGCGAGTTTCCGGCTATCCCGCGAGTGGCTACCGCTGTGGCGGGCCGATTCCTGGCTCGGTTTTGTTGTGGATCAGCCGTAGATGTGTGAACGAAGCCGGCCGTCGCCGGCGTTTTAATATACGGAGGCCTCCGCAATGCGACGCTTGCATCCAGCCTGCACTCTTTCCCTGTGTGTGTGGTGTCTCACCAGCGCGTTGCTTCTCACCGGCTGCGGAGGCGGAGCGCAAAAGGGCTCCTCTCCGGCCGGGAAGACGCGCACGTATTACGTCGCCGCCGATGAAGTGGATTGGGACTACGCCCCCAGCGGGATCGACCAGGCCATGGGCCACCCGTTCGATGGACTCGCAAAGGCCTTCATGGAGCACGGACCGCACCGCATCGGCAGGGTCTACCACAAAGCGATCTACCGCGAATACACCGACGGGACATTCACCACTCTCAAGCCGCGCCCGCCAGAGTGGGAGCACGCGGGGATTCTCGGGCCGATCCTGCGCGCTGAGGTGGGTGACACGATCAAGGTTGTGTTCAAAAACAACGGCTCCCATCCCTTCAGCATGCACCCGCACGGGGTCTTCTATCAGAAAAACTCGGAAGGCTCGGCGTACGACGACGGCAGCTCCCTCGCGGATAAGGTCGGCGGTGGCGTCCCGCCTGGACAAACACACACGTACACCTGGGAGGTTCCTGAACGCGCCGGGCCCGGGCCGAACGACCCCAGTTCGCTCGTGTGGCTTTACCACTCTCATGTGAGTGAAATGCTGGACGTGAACGCGGGCCTGATCGGCGCGATCATCGTCACGCGGCGCGGAATGGCCGGCGCCGATGCCAAGCCGAAGGACGTGGATCGGGAATTCGTCTCCCTGTTCATGCTCTTCGACGAGAACCAGAGCTGGTACATCGACTACAACATCGAGCACCACACCGACGACCCCAAGGGCACGATGAAGAAGAGCAAGTATGATCTCGTTCCCGTGGGTCCGGACGGCCGGTTCAACTTGGTCAATCCGGTCGGCTTTGCCGGGGTGAACTTCCGTTCCACGATCAACGGCCTGCAATACGGCAACATGCCGATGATGACGATGAAAAAAGGCGAGCGCGTCCGCTGGTACTTAATCACCATCGGCTTCGGATTCAACTTCCACACGCCTCATTGGCACGGAAACGTCGTGATGCAGGATGGGAAGCGCACCGACGTCATCGCCCTCTCACCGGCCCAAATGGTTACCGTGGATATGGTTCCCGACGATCCAGGGATCTGGCTCTACCACTGCCACGTGAGCGACCACATGGAAGCAGGAATGATGGCGCGCTATCAGGTGTTGCCGTAGCGGGAATAGCGTCTTACAGGTTGAGAGTTTCGTACTTCTGCACGATGCCTTCCGCTTTCTGGTAGGACTTGAGCGGTGTCCGGCCGTGTGGGTTCTTCCAGCGGCCTGGAATGACAGTGCCACATTTCGGGCACGCCATCGTGCCTGCGGGCCTACCCTTCGCCGCGACCAGCTTGCCTTCCAGCACGCTGTGCCACGAACGGCGGATCAGCAGAGTGCCGCACGATGGGCAATTGGTGTTCGCGGCCTCGCTGAAGATGTTGCCCTCGTAGACATAGTTCAGTCCCACTTCACGCGCGATCCTTCGAGCTTCGTGCAGCGTCTCCGGCGGCGTATTGGGCTTATCGCGCAACTTGAAATCCGGGTGAAACGCGGTGAAATGCAGCGGCACGTCTGGACCCAGATGCTCGAGCACCCACTCGGAAAGCTTGCGTAGCTCTTTAGGGTCGTCGTTCAGCGTGGGAATGATCAGGTTGGTGAGCTCGAACCACACATTCGTTTCATTCTTCAGCCACTCGAGCGTGTCCAGCACGGGCTGGAGGTGCGTGAGCGTGAGTTTGCCATAGAAATTCTCGGTGAACGCCTTCAGATCCACGTTGGCGGCATCCATGTGGTCGTAAATGTCGTGGAACGCTTCGCGCGTGACGTAGCCGTTCGTCACCATCACCGTGTTCAGCCCGTGCTCGCGCGCCGCCTGGCAGATGTCGATCACATACTCACCCCAGATCGTCGGCTCGTTGTACGTGAATGCGATCGAAGGGCAGCCGCGCTGGATGGCCAGCAGCACAACATCTTCGGGCGGCAAGTGGGTCGAGTTCACCTGGTCGGACTTGGACTTCGAGATGTCCCAGTTCTGGCAGAAGAAGCAGCCCATGTTGCAGCCCGCGGTGCCCATCGAAAAAATCTTTGTGCCCGGCAGGAAATGATTCAGCGGCTTCTTTTCAATGGGATCGATCTGTAACGCTGCAGGGGACGCGTAGCCCAGGCTGTAGAGGCGTCCGCCCTGATTGATGCGGATGAAGCAGAAGCCGCTCTGCCCCTCTCCGATGTGGCAGTGCCGCGGGCAGAGATAACAGTGCACGCTGCCCGCCCGGCTCCGGCTCCCACCACCGGCCTTCATGCAATTGCTCGGTTTTCTGCAAGACCTTCAGCTGTTGCACAATTCGTCCTCGGATGCATCAGGACGCACCCAGCCTGCTTCACTTCATTATATCGCAGCCGGGAATCGCGCGCTGCGTACGCCTAGCGGCGGTGGAAATGAAGCACGAGGCTGACCTGTACGACGTTGGGATGGCCTTCGCACATGGCGGGCGTAAATGTCCATGATTCCACGAGGTTGAGCGCCTCGGCGTTGGCA
>CAVTZX010000062.1:0-50188 GCA_963739275.1 uncultured Acidobacteriota bacterium | reverse complement strand
ACCAACGAAAGCGTCGTGAATGAACTGTTGCGGCTGAAGGCACGCGCGCGGAGCGAGGGCGGCCAGATTGCCGTCTTTTTCATCGACGATAACTTCGCCATCAATGTCAAACGTACGAAGTCGCTCCTGCGCGCCATCATCGCCGCCAATGCCCAGGTCTACTGGGTGGCCCAGATCAGCGCCAATCTGTTGCGTGACGCCGAACTCGTTGATCTGATTGCCGCCTCTGGGGGCATCTGGATTTTCATCGGTATGGAATCCATTGACCCGGCGAACCTGGCCGCTGTCAACAAGGGCTTTAACAAGCCGGGTGAGTATGCAGCCGTGCTTGAGAGGCTCGCCCAGCGCAATGTGTTTGCGATCACCTCCTTCATCTTCGGCATGGACAACGACACACCGGGAGTGGCGGAGCGGACCCTCCGGGAGATTCGCACCTGGGCGCCAGGGCTGCCCATCTTCGGTTTGCTCACCCCCTTGCCCGGGACACCGCTCTACACAAAGCTTGAGGTTGCGGGTCGGCTGACGAGGCCGAAGCACTGGCAGGAATTCATACCCTTTGCGATGGCCCACACCCCGCTGAAAATTACCATCGAGGAAGCTCATGCCGAAGTGAAGTACGCGTGGGAGCGTGCTTACGCTCCGGAGGCAATTGCGCAGGCCGTTGACTCCTTCGGTTACAAACCGTTGGGTTATCGCATCAATATTTTCATCGCGCGCCTCTGTTTTCGCGGGATCTATTTCCCCCAGATGGGTCCGTTGGCGTGGATGAAAGTGCTGCTCCAAAATCGGCGGACAATCTTCAAACTCATGAAGGAAGGGTTCCGCACCTATTGGGGCGCAAATCCGAAAGCCCCCATGGGCGCGCCAATCACACTCCCGCTCAAGGATGGAGAAATGAAGCTCCCCGAGTCCACCGCTTAATGGCCCGCGATTCTTCAGTCGACCATCCGGGGCGCCGCAGCTTTCCCGCGCTTCGCGGCGTTGCTACAATCACTGTGCGGTGCGCCCGTAGCTCAGCTGGATAGAGCGTCTGCCTTCGAAGCAGAGGGTCGGGGGTTCGAATCCCTCCGGGCGCGCTTTAAGCGTCCCGGATGATTCTGCGGGGCGCGCCACTTCTTCTTCTGATAGATTCCGTGGATGCCTAGGAAACAAGATCCCCACTCGTTGCTTCGCAACAAATGGCGCACCCGGCACACCTTATGCGTCGCCATCGCGCTCATTCAATTCTTCGAGAAGACCCTCAAACATCACATCCATACGCTCCTCGGATCGATCGGCGTCGCCCCAACGTTCGTCGTCATCCTCTTCGCGCTCGTGGGAGGAATCAGAAATTTCATCATCCCAATTATGAGCATCTTTTCGGAACTGGTCGCATCTCTCATCAACGTCAGCATTAAGATTTCCAGCTACACGCTCAAAATCATCGGCAAGACCTCGCAAGTCGTCTGGGCTGTCGACCCACGACTCATCGTAGCCTTTACAATACGCCGTGAAATCTTCGGCAGCGTTTGACAATTCTTCAGCCGAAAGCAAGTTGGGAAACGCTTCGACAAACCGACCGAGTGCGTCGAAATCTTCCAGTTCCGAGTTCTCTCCGACGTCGACCAAAACGCTCTTCGCAGCCAAAAAGACCGTGTCAAGATTGGTCGGACGAGTCTTCTGGGTAGCAATTTTCTTTAGCAGCAACACTAAGTCATCCCTGGTCCCAACTCGCGCTTCGAGACGACCGCGGAGTTTTCCAATGACTTGCTCCTGGAGTTCCTTGGCGTCCTCAGTAGCCAGGACCTCGGCTACCTCCATGAGAAAGGCAGCCCGTCGCTCGAATGTCATTTCGTGAACGCTCACACCGAGATAGTCTCTACCTGAGACCTTATATCGGGTGAACTTACAAGTTGGATTCTCAAGCTTCGAAGCTAACGCCCTCAAAAACGCCCCACCACCATTTCCTTCAAAAGCACTGTACGTTTTTCCTCGTCGGCCCCTCCAAAGGTTTACAAGCTGATCAAAAAAGTGGGCGCTCTGACACAAGTCGTCCAAGTCGGCGGTGCTATTGGCAAAGTAATTCTCCAGAAAATCTGACAAAGACGGATTATGAAGTGTGACGATCCGGTCTTTTCCAATCAAGCTTGTCTTTATGAAATTGCCGTCAAGCTCTCTTACTGCGTTCTCAAAGTCTCTACTTAATGTACTAAAGCCAAGCTTTCTCTGGCGAAAGCCGTAAAAACTGTGAAAGGCGGCCTCCAGATCGCAAAACCTAACCTCGTCGCCAAGCGTTCCCATTACAAGGAGTAGATGCCGTCCCGCCTCGGAGATCTGATTCCTAAAGGCATGGTCCCAAATCCTCACTGGGTTCGCTAGATTTTCCAGAAAGTAGGCAAAATAGGAACTGGGAGAAATTCCTTCCAAATTTCTCGCAAGCGTCATGTGCTCGACGATTCGCGGATTATAGTTTTGATGGCAAACGATTTTTACATAGCACCGTTTTTCTAGCAGGGCTCGTTTGTGGGCATCAGGTAAGTCTGAGAAGTATATGTGATTGTAGAGGATTTTAGCTCGGATCAGTTGCGTATAGTCACCTAATTCGATGATGCAAGGCGTTAAATCTATGATCGGCTGTGCAAACGATTCATATCGAGTTTTCGCCGCATTGAATATGTATTCCCTAGTGGTTAGAATAAACCGCCAGTTGTCATTGTTCTTAACCTCCTCCAAGAACTCCGTGAGGCGTTGATCTTCGTTTTTCTGGAGCTTGTCCAGCCCTGTTTTTCCCAAGAAATCGTCAAAGTAAAAAATTTGTCGGCGGGAAGGATTCTTTACTCCCCTGATCTCTGATAAGTCGTTTGCAATTCTCACCGCTTGATAATCATGCTTGTCTACGTATTCAATAAGCATAATCTCGGCAAGAGTCGTTTTACCAATCCCTGGAATCCCGGCAATAATGCAGTAATGGTGTTCATCCAGTATTTTTCCAGCTCGACTCAGGCTCGGGTTCGGAACATAGCGGGATGCCCTACGCCTTAACCGCTGAAGGGTTAACTCCGTATCGCCCCAAACAGCCGAATTAATGAATCTCTCAAGGACTGTGGTGCTGGTGAGCCATAGCTTGATGTTCTTCCGTTCAATTTCAGGAAACAGACCGAGCAGGTTGTTCAGATCCTCGCGCCCGAAAATATCAGATGGACCCTGACAATATGGCGTGAACAGCTCAAGGATTTGGGATTTGCTGGCAGGCGTTAGAGAAGTCGACGCTACTAAGATGTAGCGACCGGGTTGCAACTTATGAACCTTTTTGACTTCCTCCCTTTTGAGAACACCGAACAACTGCGCGTAGTCTCTGTAATGCTTGCACTGAACAACAATCGTTCCGTCGGAGTCGCGCAGCCTGAAGTCCACCCCGCCATCCCTGCCGGGTCCAAAGCTCTCCAAAACAATACCCAGTTTCTTCTGGAGCAAATCCCGCGATAGCACTTGGAAATCGAAACTCGAAAGAGTTTGAAAATCATATTCAGCCATTTTATGGATTCCTGCCGACCATCCGATCTTTCGAGTTTTTACAAGCTGAGGTCCTGGCGTCCAACGAGCGACCCGGTAGACTTTGTAATACGTCGAAGAATAATTGGCGGCTTTCACTGGCCAATCTGTATAGGCCCAACAGAACATTTGCTGCCAATTCAATTGTGGCGTTGCGCCAAAGTTCTGCGAACTCTTGTTCCGTCGGAGTGAAATAATCCGGAAATAGCTCGCCCATTCCCTCTCGATGCGACACAACGCATTGCATAATAGACTATACTAGCTGATCTGTCACTTGAGACCCCCCGGGCGCCCCGGGCGTCGGCCTTACGCCTGGGGATGTTTCTCAAGGTCCAAGCTCGGAAATCCGCGTTCATCCCTGCGCCGGCCTCCTTGTCTCGCAACTCCGGGATTCGCGGTTCGGACTCTCTAGTTATCGCCACATAGTCCGCGCACTGGCAAAAAATCATTTTTCAAATCTTCGTCGCGTCGTGGACGTCGCAAATCACCGCTTCTCGTTCCTTGACAATCGCTTAGAGTCACTTCCGTGTGCGAGCGCCCTCTTGACGCCCATGCAATAATTAAATTAGAGGCCCGCTCCGCCCGCCCGGCAATCTGAATTCGCCGAGCGCAGATCACGAGGCTCGAGGCCTCTTGCTCCGCGGACAGAACGGCGCCCGTTGAAAAGGAAGCAGTTAGTGTCTCGAGAGCAGTTCAAATGGCGGCCGCGCAAGTCCTTTGATGGCAACACTTGGCGTACTGTCGCGCATGAATATGAAAAGAGGACGCTTAAAGTCCTTTAGATGCCACTCTTACAGTCCTATTGAAAACACGGCACTTTAAGTTGATTAGAATGCGCTCTTACAGACAATCGCGAGCTAAGCCCTTTAGATGCCACTCTTACGTAAATGAGGGGGGGAGGGGGGGTACCTCTGTTAACTCCCTTGGCAACAGTTTCAGTACTCGACGCGGCCTATTTTTCTCTGCGCTCCTCCTTGCCCTGAGCTCCGGTTTCGGGAGTCCGGTAGACTTTGCCGGAGTCTGCACACCGGACCTCGAAGGGTGCGTCCTCAGCGCCTCTGCGTCATCTTTTCCGTTCCCCGTTCCATCCGAACAAGGATCGACGCCTCTGTTGAAGGCAGGGATTATTCGCGAAGAATTCATCTTCGAGCAGGCGCCTTTCGCCTCCTGCCACGCGTCGACGATCGCTCAAACGCCGACCGGCCTCGTCGCCGCTTGGTTCGCCGGTAAGCACGAACGCAGCGCCGATACCGGCATCTGGCTCTCGCGCCTTGAAGGAAACACCTGGTCGAAGCCCGTCGAAGTCGCCAACGGTGTCCAGCCCGACGAGGAGCGCTTCCCGAGCTGGAATCCTGTACTGTTCCAGCCTTCAAGCGGCCCGCTCATGCTCTTCTACAAAGTCGGACCCAGCCCCGCCGGTTGGTGGGGCGTGCTCACCACTTCCACCGACGCCGGCAAGACGTGGTCCGCGCCACGTCGGCTGCCCGACGACATCCTCGGCCCCATCAAGAACAAGCCCGTGCAGCTCCCCGATGGCGCGCTCCTGTGTCCTTCGAGCACCGAGCATCCGGCCTGGCGCGTGCGCATGGAACGCACCTCCGACCTCGGCGCCACCTGGCAACAGACTCCGCCGCTCAATGACGGCAAAAAGATTCGTGCCATTCAGCCCGCAGTTCTTGTTTATCCCTCCGGCAAAATTCAGATTCTCTGCCGCAGTAAGGAAGGGAAGATCGTCGAGTCCTGGTCCGCCGACAGCGGAAAAACGTGGTCCTCCATGCAGCCCGCCGCGTTGCCCAATCCCGATAGCGGCCTCGACGCCGTCGTGCTCGCCGACGGCCGCGCCCTCGTCGTTTACAACCACTCCACGACCGAGCGCACTCCTCTCAACGTTGCGATTTCAGCGGATGGAAAGATCTGGAAGGCGGCGCTCGTCCTCGAAAGCGATCCCGGCGAGTATTCTTATCCCGCGGTGATTCAATCTTCCGACGGCCTGGTGCACATCACCTACACCTGGAAGCGCGAGCGCATCAAGCACGTCGTCGTCGATCCCAAACTCCTCTCCCCGCTCCCCATGCCCTCCGGCAACTGGCCGGGCTTATGACTCGCCGCCCACGCCCGCGCGTCTCGGTTGAAGTTGCGTTTGTGTCTCTCCGTGGCGTAACATCGCCGGGCTCATGCGCATTCCCCGATGATTGGACAGACGGTTTCGCACTATCGCATCCTGGGTAGGCTCGGCGGTGGTGGGATGGGGGTGGTCTACCGCGCCCACGACACCCGCCTCGGCCGCGAAGTCGCGCTGAAATTTCTTCCCGAAGAAGTCGCCAAGGACAAGCTCGCCGTCGAACGCTTCCAGCGCGAAGCGCGCGCCGCCTCCGGCCTGAACCACCCCAACATCTGCACGATTTACGATGTGGACGAATACGAAGGCCAGCCCTTCCTTGTGATGGAAATGCTCGAAGGGGAGACGCTCAAGCATCACATCTCCGGCAAACCGATGCCGCTCGAGGAGACGCTCGAGCTGGCCTGCCAGATTTCCGACGCGCTCGAAGCCACGCATTCGCACGGGATCATCCATCGCGACATCAAGCCGGCCAACCTCTTCGTCACGCAGCGCGGGCAGGCCAAGATCCTCGACTTCGGGCTGGCCAAACTCGCGCCGCACAAGCAACGCGTTGGCGAAACGGTGGGCGCCACCGTCGCCGCGGGCGCTCTGGGAGAGCATCTGACGACTTCGGGCTCGACCATGGGCACGGTGGCCTACATGTCTCCCGAACAGGCCCGCGGCGAGGAAGTGGACGCGCGCACCGATCTCTTCTCGCTCGGCGTGGTGCTCTACGAGATGGTGACGGGGAGGGAGGCATTTGCCGGGAATACCACCGCCGTGATCTTCGACGCCATCCTGAATCGCTCCCCGCCCATGCCGCTCGCCAGGCTGAACCCGGGGGTGCCGGCGGAGCTCGACCAACTCATCGGGCGCCTGATGGAAAAGGATCGCGAGAGAAGGTATCCAGAACGCAGCCAAGCTGCGTGCGGACTTGCAACGCCTGAAGCGCGACCTCGACTCGGGGCAATCCAGAGCTGCCGGCGCAGCTTCGGCCGAGAAATCACTCGCGGTCCTCTACTTCGAGAACCTGAGCGCACAGAAGGAAGACGAGTACTTCCGGGACGGCATGACCGAAGACGTCATCACCGAGCTGCTCAAGGTTAAAGGCATGAAGGTGTTCCCGCGCGCGGCCGTGCTGGCGTTCCGCGACAAGCCCGTGACCGCGCCGCAGGTGGGGCAGGAGCTGGGCGCGATGTACGTCCTGACCGGCTCGATCCGCCGCGCGGGTAACCGCCTCCGGGTGACTGCCCAACTCGTCGAGGCTCGTTCCGGCCCCACGGTGTATGGGCCGACCGCTTCGACCGCCACCTTGGAAGACGTCTTCGAGGTGCAGGATGAAATCGCGCGCAGCATCACGCAGGCGCTCCGCATCACGCTCTCCCCCCAGGAAGAGCGCGCCATCGCTCGCAAGCCCACCGAAAATGCCGAGGCCTATGACTACTTCCTGCGCGGCCGGGGTTACGGCCGGCGGCTGACGCGCACCGATCTGGAATTCGCCCTCCAGATGTATGAGCACGCGGTCCAGTTGGACACCGGCTTCGCGCTGGCCCATGCGGAAATGGCCATCGCCTGCGCGGAAATCTTTTACTTCCACGATTCGGCCCCGCAGTGGCTGGAGCGCGGGCGCCAGGCCTGCGAGCGCGCGCTGGAGCTCAATCCGCAACTCGGTGAAGCCTATGCGGCGCTCGCCATGGTCCAGGACGCGCAAAAGCAATTTGACGACGCGGTCCGTTCGGCCAAGCGGGCCCTCGAGCTCAATCCCAACTACGGCACCGCTTATTTCGCGCTCGGCCGCGCGCTCTTTCGCGGCGACCGCCCCGAAGAAGCCGCCGATCTCGCCAAGCGCGCCATCGAAGTGGGCGGCGACGATTACAATGTCTTCGTGCCCTACATCATGTCGCTGGAGCGCGTGGGGCGGAACGACGAGGCCCATCTGCTGCGCGAAGGCCGCACCCGCGCGCTGGAACGCCAGCTGGAGATGGTTCCCGAAGACGCGCGCGCGCGCATTCTGCTGGCCACGAACTATGCTCACTTCGGCAAGAACGACTTCGCGGTTCGCGAGGTCCAGAAGGCCATCGCACTCCGTCCCAACGACTCGAACATCCTCTATAACGCGGCCTGCACCTACGGCGTGATGCAGAAGAAACCCGAGGCGCTCGATCTGATCAAGAGAATGAAGGCGCTGGGCTTCGCGCAACTCGACTGGGCTCGCCGCGACCCCGATCTCGCCTGCCTCCACAACGACCCCGAATTCCTCGCCTTGGTCGGCGAAGAAAAACCCCCAGGATAAATTTCTCGGAAGCCACCCCCCGTGCAACCTTCTTCTCTGCCAGGGCACTCTAAGCAAGCAAAGGCTGATCGTGATCTTCACGGGGGTGGGGTCATGGTCTTACGCGAGTGGTTTTCAAGTTTTCTTCTTTCCGTACTTGCCCTGACTATAGTTTGTCCTGCGGCGGGCGAACTTCCGCTGCGCGTGGACGAATCCGCCACGCAAGTCCGAATCGGAGCGGACAGCGTCTCCGCGTCACTGCGCGTCGAGAACCCGGCGCGCAACTCGGTCACCGCTTACGTCCTCGTTGAGTTGGTCTATCCCGACGACTCCGTCCGCGCGAGCACCGCGCGCGCCGTCGAGCTTCATACCGGCTGGCAAACCGTTGAGTTGATTCTGCCCCTCACCGCCGCGACGAAAGAGTTGACCGGTGAATCGCTCTACAGCACGCGCCTGCGCTATCGCGTCGCGGCGGATGCCGGCGAAAGCGCTCCGGCGAACGCCGTGCAAGGCGTTGTCGCACTCTCGCAGGTCAGTCCGGACTTGTTTCGTCTCGACGTCATCACCATGGCCGAGTGGAACGGAAAGGCTGCACTCAGGGTGCGCGTCCGCGCAACTCATTCCATTACGCATCGGCCGATCGGCGGAGTGCAACTCAAGGGCGCGCTCGATGTTGGGAAGGACGCCGATCTCACGGCAACGGGCGTCACCGACGCACAGGGATACGCGACGCTTTCCTTCCAGCTTCCCGCGGCACCGGACGAAGACGGGCTCGACCTCACCGTCACCGGGAAGCTCGGAGCCTATGAAGAGGAAGCCGAAGGGACGATCTACGTTCGCGGGAAGACGGGCCTGCTGCTCAGCACCGACAAAGCCCTTTACCAGCCGGGGCAGACCCTGCACCTCCGCGCTCTCGCCTTCGGTCCCGATCGCCACGCCGTGCCTGAGTCTCCGCTGTCGGTGAAGATCACCGACCCGGAAGGTACGCTCGTCTTCCGCACGAACATGAAGACGTCCAAGTTCGGCATTGCCAGCGCCGACTGGCAAATCCCGGTGAATCTGCGGCTGGGCGACTATGAAGCCGAGGTCAGCTTTGCGGATGATGTGCCCGAAGCAAGAAGCAGGAGAATTTGGATCAAGGTCAGCCGCTACGATCTTCCCAATTTCACGGTGGCCGCAAGGCCGGACCGTGAGTTCTATCTCGCGGGCCAGAATGCAACGATTGAGGTCCGCGCCGACTACTTGTTTGGCCAGCCGGTCGCGCACGGCCACGTGCGAGTCGTCCGTGAAACGGAGCGGCAATGGAATTATCGCGAGCAGAAATGGGAGCTGAAACAGGAGAAATCTGTCGAAGGCGAGCTCGACGCCGACCATCACTTTGTGGCAAAGCTGGACCTTTCCGGCGAACACGCTGAGCTTGCGAAGGAAGATTACCGCCGTTTCGAGGACCTCGATTACACGGCGTATCTCACCGATTTATCCACGGGGAGAACGGAGGAGTGGCGGTTCCGCCTTCGCGTCACCAAGGACCCCATCCACATCTACGTGGTTCAGGACTCCGCCTCAGCGTCCGCTGACCTGCCGCTCGAGTTCTATGTTTCCACTTCCTATGCAGACGGCCGCCCAGCGCGCTGCGAGGTCTCGATCAGCGATGACTCTGACGGGGACGATGCTCCTTCGCCGGGCGGAATCCCGCTGCTGACCCTGCACACGAACTCCTACGGCCTCGCGCGCGTAAAGATTCCACGCTTGAACAAGGATTCTGGGAACGATAAAGCGTCGCGCGATCTCGCTTTCCGCGCGCGCGATCCGCATGGCGCGCTCGGTTTTCACTCCGAGTATTTCTATCGCTCCTCCCGCGCCACGCTCCGGGTCTCGCCGAATCGAAGCATCTTTGCCACAGGCGATCGCGTCGAGCTTCAGGTCGCCTCAGGTCTCGCGGACAGCTTCGGCTACGCCGAAGCGGTCCATGATGCCAAGGTGATCGCCACGCAACGTTTCCGTCTGCGGGCAGGCCGCGCCTTTCTGGTGTTTCCCGCGAACGACCAGTATTCCGGCGTGGTGACGTTTTCCGTTTGCCTTCCGCAGACGGGAATAATCGAATCGCGGTATGAGAACTGGATCGTCAGCTCCCGCACTGTCTTTTTCCCGGGAGACGACGCGCTCAAACTCGATTTGCATCTCGATCGCGCCTCTTACCGACCGGGCGACCCCGCGCAAGCCGATTTGCGCCTGCTTGGCGCCGAAGGCCGCTCAACCCAGGGCGCGCTGGGGCTCGTGGTATTCGATAAAGCGATCGAAGAGCGGCTGCGCACCGACGGGGAGTCGGTCGACGGCCGCGGCTTCTATGCCTTTCGCCGGGGCGAAGAGTCCGAAGACACCATCGCCGGAATCAGTGTGCGCGATCTCGTGCGCCTGGACCGCTCGGCCCCCATCTCCGATGAAATGGACGTGCTCGCTGAAGTTCTGGGCACGCGCGCAGACGGCGTGGCATTTGAAACGCTGGCCAGCGCGAACCGCGACACAAGCCTGTTCGACATTTTCAGCAGTACGCTCAAGCCACAATCCGCGCGCATTCATGCCGCCCTCGCCACACGCTACGCCCAAACTGCCGAATATCCGAAGACGGCCGCCGCATTGCGCGCCATTCTCGCCGCGGGCGGCGTGCAATTCGACGATTTGCGCGACCCCTGGGGCACTCCGTTCCGGGCGGTGTTCGAGCCTGTGGATCGTTCCGATCAGCTTCGCGTCGAATCCGCCGGGCCCGACAAGAAGTTTGGCACCGACGACGACTTCACGATCCTGGATGAGAAATGGCCCTATTTCCGCGCCTATTCCGAGGCCATTTCACGCGCAGTGCGCGAATATCATGCGCGCACAAGCGGCTACATCCGCGATCACGCGGCGCTGAAGAGTGAACTCCTCCGCCAGAACATCGAACTGGACGCGCTCCGCGACCCTTGGGGCCATGCGTATCGCTTCACGTATGGCATCGAACGCGCAAATTACTCCGTGCAAGTCGAAAGCGCGGGGCCGGACGGCCGCTTCAGCACGAAAGGGGATTACTCCTCCGATGACGTTCAGGTGACCACCGTCTCGATCAACTATTTCGACGACATGCGCCGGCGCATCGCCGCTGCGCTCGAAGCTTACAAAGGCGAATTCCCACACACCGCGGAGGAGTTTAGCCGCGTGCTTCACGGCGTAGGCATAGAGTTCGGCGACCTGCGCGACCCCTGGGGACGCCCCTACTACGTCGTCTCCAGTGAAGCGGCGCGTTACGAAGATCGCCGCGTTGCGAGCGGGGCCCCGGGGCAAGCGGCTCCGGCCTCGCGCGAACACAACGCGATTCAGCCCATCACGCGCAGGTACACGGTCATCACTGTGCGAAGCATGGGGCCCATCGTGAAGGATGGCCCACCAGGCGACTTCGATGTCGCGACGTTTTCCGGCTCCTACTCGGAACAATCGGCGCTGGAATCGAAGCCGCGCGTTCTTCCCGGACTCGCACTGCTCTATGGATCGAGAGGTGCGATTACGGGCCAAGTTACCGATCCGGCTGGAGCAGTCATCGTGGGGGCCGCAATCCACGCGGTCAGCGATTCAGACGGGGCGACGTACGACGTCAAAAGCGGCAGCGAAGGGGACTACCTCCTCGGAGACCTCCCGGCGGGACAGTACACGGTTGTCGTCACGATCGATGGATTCAAGAGAAGCGTTTGGAAAAACATTCTGGTGCGTTCCTCGCAGATAATCTCGCTCGATGTCCGGATGGAATTGGGCGAAGTCAGCACGACGGTCGAGGTGGCTGCGGGCCAGGAGATGCTCCAAACCACCCAATCGGCCATGATCAGCCGCTCTTCGATTTCTTCTCTTCAGGTAATCACCAAGCGTGGCTCGAGAGAGCAGGGATCGGACGAACTGACCGGCGAACAACTTTCGACGCCACGATTGCGCGAGTATTTCCCGGAGACGGTGCTTTGGCAGCCGGAGATCGTCACCGACTCGCGTGGCCGCGCGCAGATCAAATTCCCGCTCGCCGACTCGTTGACCACCTGGAAGATGCAGGTCATCGGCTCGACGCTCGACGGCCGCATCGCCACGGCCGAAAAAGAGTTTCAGACCTTCCAGCCGTTTTTCGCCGAACTTGATCCGCCCAAGACGCTAACGCAGGGCGATGAAATCGCGCTGCCCATCGTGGTGCGGAATTACCTGAACCATTCGTTGGATGTTAGTCTCAGCATGAAGCCGGAAAACTGGTTCAGCTTGCTGAGCCCGGCATCGCTGCGCACGCAGCTCCCGCCGAACGAATCCAAACGCGAAGTCTTTTCGTTCCGAGCCGATGCAAGCATTGCGGAGGGCAACCAACGCCTGGACGCGCTCGCCGCTTCTGTCAGCGATGCGATTCAAAAAAAGATCAGCGTGCATCCCGATGGCGAGGAGAGAACCCTGCAAGACACCCTCGTTTTTCTCGACCGTGCTTCCCTCAACGCCTCGATTCCTGCCGATGCCATCTCCGGCAGCGCGCGCGCTGAGCTGAAAATCTATCCAAACCTCATGGCCCACGTCGTGGAAAGCATCGAAGGCATCTTGCACCGCCCCTACGGCTGCGGCGAGCAGACCATTTCTTCGACCTACCCAAGCCTGTTGCTCCTTCGCGCGCTCCGGCAAGACCCTGGCGCAACTTCACCGCTCCGCGTCCGCGCGGAACGCTACCTCCGCCTCGGCTATGAGCGGCTCCTTGGCTATCGCGCACCCGGCGGCGGATTCAGCTATTGGGGCCGTGGCGAAGCGGATCTCGCGCTGACCGCGTATGCGGCGCGGTTCCTCGAGGATGCGCGCAACCTGACCGCGGTGGATGACTCGGTGATCCACGACGCGCTCAACTGGCTGCTCAGCCAGGCGCGCAGCGACGGCAGTTGGCCGGGTCGCGATTGGCAAGGCCGTGAAGACCCCGTGCGCACGCTGCGGCTGACCGCCTACATCGCGCGGACGCTAGCCGAAAGCCAGCTCGCTGCAGCAGCGTTGCCAACGCAGGCGCGTGACTCAGCGTTTTCGCAGCCTGTCGCCAACATACTGTCGCGCTCGTTGGAGTACCTGGAAGCGCGCGGCGCTGCCACCGACGATCCTTATCTCATCGCCACCTACGCGCTCGCCGCGTACGCGGCCAAGCGGCCAGAGGCGGCAGCGCTCGCGGTTGCGCGGCTGCGCCAGCTGGCGCGCGAGGAACACGGCGCGGACTATTGGAACCTCGAAAGCAACACGCTCTTCTACGGTTGGGGCATTGCCGGGCGCGTGGAGACCACCGCGCTCGTCTTGCAAGCGCTGGCCGCGGAACGGAAGGAGTCCGCTGAGGCGCAGGGTCCGCTGGTCAGCGGCGGCATTCTCTTTCTGCTGCGCAACAAGGATCGCTACGGCGTGTGGTACTCGACGCAAGCCACCGTGAACGTGGACCAGGCACTCATCACGCTCGTGGCGCGCCCCACGGGCGCGGGGAACGTTGATGCGGCAGCAACGGCACAGGTCATCGTGAACGGGCAGGCTGTTTCGACGCTCGCCTTTCCGAAAGCAACCGAACTGGCGAGTCCACTCGTTGTGGATCTTTCCGGTCAGGTGCGCGCAGGCGAAAACCACGTGGAGATCCGGCGCAGTGGAACGGCGTCGCCGTCCTCTGCGCAACTCGTCGTCAGCTACTATGTGCCGTGGCCAGCCGAATCCGCCGAGGGCAGGCGCGTCACACCCGGCGGCTCTGAAGCGCTTCGCTATGCCGTGCACTTCAGCAAGATTGAGGCGCACGAGGACGAGCCGGTCGAGTGCACCGTCGAAGCCGAGCGCGTTGGTTTCCACGGCTACGGCATGATGCTGGCCGAAGTGGGCCTCCCTCCCCGGGGCAGCGGTGGACCGCGAATCGCTCGAGCGTGCCGTGCAGGCGTCTGACTGGAACCTCAATCAGTTCGATGTGCTGCCGGACCGTGTCATCTTCTATCTGTGGCCGCGCGCCGGGGGCACGAGGTTTACGTTCACGTTCCGCCCACGCTTCGCCATGAAGGCCAAAGCCGCGGCATCGGTTCTGTACGACTACTACAATCCCGAAGCGTCGGTTGCACTCTCGCCTTCGCGCTTCATGGTTCACTGATGATGGGGAGTGAGGTCCCGGCGGGATTCACTGTGGGGAGGGCAGGCGCGCACAAACGTGGGCGCCTGCCCTTGCTGGGGTGTGGTGTACTGAACGGAAAATTATTCAGGCCGCTGGAAACTCAGGCGGCGTGGTGAGCGGAAACGTACGATGCGGGCTGCGCTTCCTTGAGCCAGGTGGCGAGCAACATGACCTTGCCGCTCACCGGCGAAATGTGGATGTAGAACACGCGCATGCCGTTCTCGACTTCGAAGAAGCTGTTGCGGTGCGGGTCAGGCACAGCCGGAACTCCGGCAGCCAGCAACTGGCGCAGTTTAGCTACGGTTTCCGCGGAATGGTTCCGCAGGTCTTCGATTTCTGGCTGGTGGTTCAACCGGAGTACCATAAAGCCCCTCTTCTCTCTCCTCATCGCTTCTAACTGTGTTACGCAAGCGCGCAGAAAAGGTTTCAATTTTCTTGATGCGTTGTTGCGCTTTTCCCCGTTCCGCTTGCTGCGAATTCTCTATCCTGCTTCATCCATTTAGACGACGCCCAACGAAAAAGGTTTGCGGCCCGTTCGAGAAAAGTGAGATGCAATCTAGTTCGCCGGAGCTGCCTGAAGGAAACCCGGCTGGAGCGCAGGGGCTTTGCCAGCCGTCCCAGAACTGTCCCTGAGAACAGGGAGTTTCATCGGGCGGGTCGCGCTAGGCTTGTAGTCGCTCGGACGGAGTGGATCCGGAGAGGGAAGGGGCGCAATGCGCGCAAACCTGTTGCTGATGGCAAGCCTTCTGGGGGCCGGCGTTCCCGCCGCGGCACAGAGCCACGCGCAGCCCGGCCAAACGGGTTCCTCCATCGCGCCGATCTATTCCGCGCGGCTGGAGAACGCTCCGGCGCCGAACTTCAATTCCTACCGCAGCCGCGAAATGTTCGCGGAGCCGCAACTGATCGCGCGCGATCACAGCAACTCGGTGGCGTCGACGACGCAGTTCAACGATACCCCGTTTGAGCAGCAGGTCATCGTTCCCGTGGTTGCTCATCCCAGCGGCAAATTCGAACTCGGCGGCTTCTATGTGAACCGCGCGACCGAGAACGTGTTCTTTGGGCTGCCGGGCGCCGGTGTTCTCCCAGCGTGGAGCGTTGCAAGCTACAACCATCCGGCGATCTGGGCGCCCTACGCGGACAAGAGCTTCGGGATGAGCTTCAGAATTCATCTTCGCCCCGACGACGGCAGTTCCCCGCAAAGACAGAACTGGCACTGCTTCGGGAAACTCATCCGACGCGGACAGGGCTGCCACCTGACGTAACCGGCTTTTACTTCCAAAGCAAGAATTTTCAATCGAGCCGCGCTTACAAAGCGCACAGATGCGCCTTCTACTATTCGTGCAGAGCTTCGCGGACGGCGGGGGAGGGAGTCGCGGCGCCGAATTCGCCTTCCCAGCGGGCGATGACCGCGGTGGCGAGGCAGTTGCCGATGACGTTGACCGAGGTACGGCCCATGTCCATGAGCGCGTCGATGCCGAGCAGGATGAAGACGGGTTCGGCGGGCAGATGAAATGAAGTCACCGTGCCGAGCAGGATGATCAGCGAAGCGCGTGGGACGCCGGCGACGCCTTTGCTGGTGAGCATGAGGGTAAACATGATGACGAGTTGCTGGCCGAGGCTGAGGTGAATGCCGGCTGACTGGGCAACAAAAAGCGTGGCCATGGAAAGATACATCGTTGCGCCATCGAGATTGAAGCTGTAGCCGGTGGGCATGACGAACGCGACGATTTGCCGCGGGATGCCGAGGCCTTCCAGCGCTTCCATCGCGCGGGGCAGCGCGGCTTCCGAGCTGGTGGTGGCAAAAGCGATGGAGACCGGTTCGGCGATGGCCGCAGCGAACTTTTTTACCGGGACCTTGGCGAGTAGCGCGATGGGCCACAACACCAGCAGGACAAACACAAAGATGGCTACGTAAAACGTGACGAGCAGCTTCGCGAGGCTGGTCAATACTCCGGAGCCTGAGGTGCTCACCGTGTAGGCGATGGCTGCGCCTACGCCGATGGGCGCGACGAGCATCACAATGTTTGTGAACTTGAACATCGTTTCGGCGAGACTCTCGCAGAAAGCGATCAGGGGGCGGCGCTTGGTTTCGCTAATCAGCGAGAGCGCGATAGCGAAAAGTATGCTGAAGATGACGACTTGCAGGATCTGGCCTTCGGCGATCGACTTGGCGATGTTTTCGGGAAAAATGTGGAGGATGGTGTCGCTCGCGGACTCATGTTGCGGCACGACGGCCTGTTCGGCTTTCGACGGCGGAGGAAGCTGCACGCCGACACCGGCTTTGCTGATGTTGATGGCCGCGAGGCCAATGAAAAGCGCGAGCGTAGTGACCACCTCGAAGTAAACCAGCGCTTTGACGCCCATGCGGCCGACTTTTTTCAGGTCGGCGTGGCCGGCGATGCCCACGACCAGCGTGCCGAAAAGCAGCGGGGCAATGATCGTCTTGATGAGGCGCAGAAAAACCAGCCCCAGGACGCGCAGGTTGGCAGCGGCATGCGGGAAGTCGTGGCCGATGGCCGCTCCGGCGACCATGCTCACGAGAATCCAGGTGGTCAGCGAGCGCCGGGCGATGCCGAAGAAGACGAGGCCAACGATGGCAAGCCAGCGCGCGGCCATCTCCGCGTTCGGCGCGCCAAGGGCCCCGAAGTGGCGCGCGGCCCAGAGGGCTGCAAATGCCGTCGTCCCGAGGGCGGCCAGGGCGAGCGCGAAGAGACTCAGATTCTTGGAGTCGCGGCGTGGCATCGGTGGGGAACCTTATGCGCCCCGATTGCGTAAGTCAATGCAGAGGAGTCGTCGGCCGGGGCGGTGAGGGGTCACGCGAGGGTAGATTCTGCCTTGAAGGGGAACTGGAGGGGGTGAGGGATGGAGATTCTCTGGCAGGACATGCGTTACGGGGTACGCATGCTCGCCAAGAGCCCCGGATTCACGCTGATTGCGATCCTGACGCTGATGCTGGGTATCGGCGTGAATACAGCGCTGTTCTCGGTGGTGAACGGAGTGCTGCTGAACCCGCTGCCGTACCCGCAACCCGAGCAGCTCATCTCGGTGTACACGCGGACAGCGAATTTCCAACAGTCTTCGGTCACCTACTTGAATTTCCTCGACTGGCAGAAGGAGAACCGGACGTTTGCCCATCTGGCGGGGAGACGTCACGACGATTTCAATTTGACGGGGACGGGAGCGGCGGAACGCTTGCGCACGGGGATGGTCTCGGCGGACTTCTTCAAGGTGCTGGGGGTTCAGCCCGCATTAGGGCGGACATTCACGACGGAAGAAGACCGAGTGGGAGGAGAGCCCGTGGCGGTAATCAGCGCCGGGCTCTGGAAGAGGAAGTTCGGGTCGGGAGACGTTCTGGGGAAGGCGATGGTATTGAATGGCACCAACTACATCATCATCGGTGTGCTCCCCGAGGGATTCTTCCTGGAGCGAAGGAACGAAGTTTACGTGCCCATTGGCCAGTGGAACGACCAGACCTTCCGCGACCGCCGGGTAAGCATGGGCATGCAGGTGCTGGGCCGGCTGAAGCCGGGAGTCGCATTGGAGCAGGCGCGCGCGGACATGGAGGCCATCGCCGCTGGACTCGCGGGCGCGTACCCGGAAGCGGACGCGAAGACGAGCGTAACCCTGATCCCATACAAGAAGGCGCTGGTGGGAGATATCGAGCCGTTCTTGTTTGTGTTGCTGGGAGCGGTAGGGTTTGTGCTGCTGATTGCCTGCGCGAACGTCGCCAGCCTACTGCTCGCGCGGTCGGCAGGCCGCTCGCGAGAGTTCGCCATCCGCGCGGCGCTGGGTGCGAGCCGCGGGCGCGTGATCCGGCAGCTGCTGACGGAGAGCTTTCTGTTGTCCGCGGCAGGAGGCGCGCTGGGCCTGCTGCTGGCGGGCCGGGGGACGCGGGCGATCCTGGCGACCCTGCCGAACGCGCTGCCACGCGGGCGCGGAATCAGTGTCGATACGCGAGTGCTGCTGTTTACGCTGGGGATTTCGGCCCTGTCGGCCGTGCTGTTCGGCCTGGCTCCCGCACTGAGGGCGCTGCGACCGGACCTGCAGGAAACGCTAAAGGAAGGCGGGCGAGGCACGAGCGGATTTCGTCACCGCGCACTCAGCGTGCTGGTGGTGTCGGAAATGGGGCTGGCGTTGGTGTTGCTGGCCGGGGCGGGGCTGATGATCCGGAGCCTGGCCAGAATCTGGAGCGTGGACCCGGGGTTCAACCCCAAACACGTGTTGACGTTTGATGTGGCGATGTCCCCCTCGTTGAAGAAGAAGACGCCGGCTGAGGTGCGGGAGACGTTTCGCGAATTGGAGCGGCAAATGGCGGACCTTCCGGGCGTGGAAGGGGTCTCCGTGAACGGCGGCTCGCTGCCTATGAACGGCGATTCGGAACTGCCGTTCTGGTTGGAAGGGCAACCGAAGCCCGCGTCGGACAACGACATGAACTGGGCGCTCTTTTACTTGGTCAACGAGGACTATCTGAAGGTGATGGGCATCCCGCTCCGGCAAGGAAGGTTCCTGAACGCCCACGACGATACCAACAGTCCGCTGATCATCGTGATTGACGAGATGTTTGCCCGCAAGTTCTTCCCACACGAAAATCCCATCGGGAAGCGAGTGAACGTCGAGCTGGTGGGGCAGGCGGAGATCGTGGGCGTGGCGGGACACATCAAACACTGGGGACTTGATTCCGATGCGACGCACAGCATCCAGGCGCAGTTCTACATGCCATTCTTTCAACTCCCAGACAAGTTCATGCCCCTCGTGGTGTCGGGGGGATCGTTTGTGGTGCGCACGAAAGGCGAGCCGCTGTCGCAGGAGAGCGCAATTCGGCGGCGGCTGAGCGAACTGGACAGCCAACAGGCGATGTACGGCGTGCAGACGCTGGAAGAGATTGTCTCGGATTCACAGGCCAGCCGAAGGTTCTCGACTGTGCTGCTCGATGTTTTCGCCGGGCTGGCGCTGCTGCTTTCCGCGGTGGGGATCTATGGCGTGATTTCGTATGTGGTTGGGCAGCGCACGCAAGAAATCGGTGTGCGGATGGCGCTGGGGGCACAGCGGGGAGACGTGCTGCGATTGGTCCTCGGGCAGGGAGCGAAAATCGCGTTGATGGGAGTGGCGCTGGGAGTATTCGCGGCGCTGGGACTCACGCGGCTGATGGCGAAGATGCTTTTTGGAGTGAGCGCGAGCGACCCGTTGACCTTCGCCGGCGTGACGGTGCTGCTGGTGCTGGTGGCGCTGGCAGCGTGTTACATCCCGGCGCGGCGCGCGATGCGCGTGGACCCCATCGTGGCCCTGCGCTATGAATGATTCGGCCTTGCCACAGCTCGCTCCTTCGGACTCTGGGGCAGACGGCTTGCACCCTCCTGCTGCCGGCGGCTGTAGCCGGCTTCATGCACCGAGTGAAAAGACTGAGGTGGCCGGGTCGGGGCGGACGTTTCAAGCCGAAACAGTCCTCTCTGACTGGAACAACCTTCCCCGCTAGCTTGCCTTCTTGCTCCTCCGTACCCAGCACAAGCAGCTGAATTTGTGGAAGTTGAGCTGATTTCGGCTGGGCCGATTGGCCAGCGAACTGCGGCATCTGCCCTGATGCGCGCGTGCACAGCCTGGGAAGTTTCGCGGCCACTGCCGCGACGCGCCAATAGAGGACCAAATTCGTGCAAAGAGTGAATCGACCATGAGATGCCCATTGCAATGCTTCCGTAGGAGAGTCATCGCCGGATTGCTGGGAGTTCTGTTCTGGGGCGCGCCATGGGGCTGGGGCGGTACGATCCAGGTGCTCACCCCGAGGAAAGCGCAGCGAGTCGATCAATACCTGTTGGAGGTCTGGAGGATCGAGGACGGCCTCCCGCAGAATTCGGTCGCCGCGTTCGCGCAAACCCCCGATGGCTATTTGTGGCTGGCCACCTATGACGGCTTGGCGCGCTTCGATGGAGTCCGATTTGCGGTGTTTGACGCCCGGAATACCAGCGAGATGAAAACCAGCCGCATTGCAGGTCTCTTCGTGGATCGCACGGGTGGATTGTGGATTCGTCCGGACCCGACCGCGGGAGAAGCGGGCTTGATGCGGTACAAGGACGGAAAATTTGTGAGTTTCACGGCCGCCGATGGGATGCCGCCGGGCCATGTTCTGGGTCTTTCGGAAGACCGCGAGGGCGGCGTTTGGCTGCAGACCGGGAGCAATGGCGTTACGCGCTTCAAGGACGGGCGCTTCACGACGTTCCGGTCACTGGGTGGTCTTCCGTTGGCACAGATCTCGCAGATCTATCCGGACCCGGAGGGCAGCATCTGGGTGGGAACAAGCGAGGGGCTGGCCCGATTTCGCGGCGGCCGATTCAGCGCTTACACGGCGGCGGACGGCCTTCCTTCCAAATCGGTGGGACCGATCATCGCCGACCGACAGGGCGATGTATGGATCGGCACGGAGAAAGGTTTGGCGCGCTTTCACGGCGGCCGGCTCTCCACATTCACCCGGAAGGACGGCCTTGCGGATGACAGCATCGAGAGCCTCTACGCTGATTCGCAGGGGAACATCTGGGTGGGAACTCGGAGAGGGCTGAGCCGATTCCGGGACGGCAAGTCCAGCACCTACAGGCTCAGCGAAGGAGTGGTCGCGGAATTCCGGGAAGACGGCGGGGGCGTCCTGTGGATGCGTTTAGGCGAGAGCCGCTGGAAAAACGGGAGCTTTACTCCAGCCGCGACATTGCCCACGCGAAGTGCGCTGCTGTCTTATCGGGACGGCCGTCTGACCAGCTACGGCTCGAAGGAAGGACTCTCGGGCCAGCCCATCTTTTCCCTCTTTGTGGATCATGAGGGGAGCCTGTGGATTGGCCGGTCGGGAGCAGGGCTGGAACGGCTCAAGCGGTCCGTGCTGACCACCTATGCGAAGGAAGAGGGGCTGGGCACTGACGCGGTCCGCACGGTGTACGAGAGCGGAGACGGCAGCGTGTGGATGGGCACGCAGGGAGGAGGATTAAGCCGGCTACGGGATGGGCATATCGTTACCTACACACAGCGCGACGGATTGCCTTCCGATTTCATCTGGGCACTCTCCGGAGACCGCGCCGGGAACTTGTGGATCGGGACGCAGAAAGGGCTGGCCCGATTCAAAGAGGGAAAGTTCTTCGTGGACGCCGCGGCGAAGTTGCTTGCCAACCAAATGGTGCAATGCGTTCAAGAGGATCGAAACGGCGACCTGTGGGCGGGAACGGCCGGTGGCGGCGTGTATCGTTTGGCTCGCGGAACGGCGACTGTTTATATGACGAAAGACGGGCTTTCGAGCGACTACGTACGCTCGATCCACGAAGACCGCCAGGGGGCGCTTTGGCTGGCCACGGACAACGGTATTTCCCGTTGGAAGGACGGGCAGTGGACCGCCTACGGGGTGCGGGACGGTCTGTCCGATCCACAGGTCCGGTCCATTTACGAGGGCCAGGATGGAACCTTATGGTTCGGCACTTATGGAAACGGATTGAACCGGTTTCAGAACGGACGCTTCACGTGCTACACCACCCGCGACGGGCTGTCTGACCATACCGTGTCGGGGATTCTCGAAGACGACAAAGGAAACTTCTGGCTGACCGGTAACAAGGGGATCTACCGCGTCCGGAAAGAGGATTTGGAGAAGTTCGCCGATGGCAAAGTCCCTGCGTTCACCTCGGTGGCCTATGGCGTGGCCGACGGGATGAAGAATGTGGAATGCAACGGCGGATCGCAGCCCGCCGGCTGGAAAGACAAACAAGGAAGGCTTTGGTTCCCGACCATGGGCGGGGCGGTGATGGTTGATGCGAGGAGGATCGGGAACAACCTGCTTCCTCCGCCGGTGCTCATCGAGCAAGTGACGCTGAATCAAAAGCCGGTGGATCCCTCCGCGCCCGCGTCGCTGTCCTCCGGACATGGAGAGCTGGAGTTTCGTTACACGGGTTTGAGTTTCCTCGCCGCACGAAAGGTGCGCTTCAAGTACCGGTTGGAAGGGTACGACAAGGATTGGGTGGACGCCGGCGGCCGGCGAGTGGCCTACTACACGAACATCCCGCCGGGCCAATACCGCTTTCGAGTGACGGCGGCAAACAACGACGGCCTGTGGAATGAGGCCGGGGCATTCGTCGATCTGACTCTGCTGCCGCATTTTTACCAGACGGGCTGGTTTTATGCCTTGTGCGTGGTGGCCATCGTCGGGGCGGGCTTGGGTGTGCACCGCATTCGCGTGCGGCACCTGCGCGGGCACAAGAAAGAACTCGCGCTGCGCGTAGAGGAACGCACTCACCAGTTACAGAAGGAAATCGCCGAGCACGGGCGGGCCGAAGTGGCGCTGCGCCAGGCCGAAGAGAAGTATCGAGGGATCTTTGAAGATGCCATCGTGGGAATTTTCCAGACCACGCCGGAAGGACGATTTCTGAGTGTGAATCCCGCGCTGGCGCGGGTACACGGGTTCCGCTCTCCTGAGGAGATGATCGCCGACCGGAATGACATCAGCCGCAAGACTTACGTGGATCCCCAGAGGCGCGAAGAATTCAAGCGCCTGATGGAGGCCCATGACGTCGTGAGGGACTTCGAGTACGAGATCCGGCGGAGGGACGGCGAACGTCGCTGGCTCTCGGAGAACGCCCGAGCGATCCGCGATGCCACCGGCACGATCCTCTACTACATCGGCACCGTCGAAGACATCACCGAGCACAAGCGAGCGGAAGAGGGATTAGAGCAGGAGATCCTGGAACGCAAGCGGACGGAAGCAGCGCTCAGACAGGAGCGAGTGATCCTCGATTCCGTTCTGGATCAGATGCCTGAACTGATCTACTTCAAGGATCGTGAGAGCCGGTTTACGCGCATCAATCGTGCCCATGCTGCCTGGCTCGGCTTGAGCGACCCTGCGCAAGCCCTGGGCAAGACCGACTTCGATGTCTTTACCTCGGAGCACGCCCAACAGGCATTTGCGGACGAGCAAGAAATCGTGCGTTCCGGCCAACCGATGGCAGGCAAAGAAGAGAAGGAGACGCGGCCGGATGGGCGGGAGACTTGGGTCCTCAGTACCAAGACGCCGCTGCGGGATCCGCAGGGCCAGATTATCGGCATCATGGGAATCTCTCGCAACATCACGGAGCGGAAGAAGGCCGAACTCTTCCGCGCCGGAGAGAGCCGGTTCCTCGAGATGATCGCCACCAGCGCTCCCCTGCACGACTCGCTGGCGAGCCTGACGCAGTTGATCGAGTCGCAGTGCGATGGGGCGGCCTGCTCCGTCCTGCTGCTGGACGAGGATGGGCTGCACTTGCGGCACGGAGTGGCTCCGAACCTTCCCCCTGCCTTCACCGCGGCTCTCGGTGGCATTCGGGTCGGTCCGCACGCCGGCTCGTGCGGCACCGCCGCCTACCGAGCCGAGCCCGTCATTGTGTCCGACATCCAGCAGGATCCCCTGTGTGCCGCATCCCGCGACTTGGCAGCGCAGCATGGCTTCCGCGCTTGCTGGTCCGCGCCGATCTTATCGAACCAGGGCAAGGTGCTGGGCACGTTTGCGATGCATTGGCGGGAGCCGCGCAGTCCGAGCCCGGGCGAGTCGCAACTCCTTGGAATTGCCATCCACATGGCGGGAATCGCCATCGAGCGCAAGCAGGTCGAGGCGGAGCTGCGCCGGGCCAAGGAGGCCGCCGAGGCGGCCAACCGCGCCAAGAGCGACTTCCTGGCCAACATGAGCCACGAAATCCGCACGCCGATGAACGGCATCATCGGCATGACCGAGCTCGCGCTCGACACCGAGCTGACCCCGGAGCAGCGCGAATAGCCTGAAGCTGGTGCAAGCAGTCTGGGCGAAGCGCTGCTGACGGTCATCAACGACATCCTGGACTTCTCCAAGATCGAGGCCGGCAAGCTGGACTTCGAGACCATCGAGTTTCGACCTGCGCGAGAGCCTCGGCGACGCCGTGAACACGCTGGCGCTGTCGCGCCCACGAGAAGGGGTTGGAATTGGTCTGCGACATTGCGCCCGACGTGCCCGACGCGCTTGGTCGGCGATCCGGGCCGGCTGCGCCAGGTGGTGGTCAACCTGGTCGGCAACGCCATCAAGTTCACCGAACGCGGCGAGGTCGTCGTGCGAGTCGGAGCCGAAGTCGACAGACCGGACGACTCGGTCGTGCTGCACTTCACCGTCAGCGACACCGGCATCGGCATCCCGCCGGAAAGCAGCAGTTGATCTTCGAAGCCTTCGCGCAGGCCGACGGCTCCACGACGCGCCGCTACGGCGGCACCGGACTGGGCCTGGCCATCTCGCACGCAGCTGGTCGAGGTCATGGGCGGCAGAATCTGGGTGGAGAGCGAACCGGGCCGCGGCAGCACGTTCCACTTCACCGCGCGCCTGAGCGTACAGCAGACGCCAACGCGTCGGCCGCGCCCCATCCGATGGCAAGACCTGCGTGGGCTTGCGGGTGCTGATCGTGGACGATAACGCCACCAATCGCCGCATCCTGCTGGGGACCTTAGGCCGCTGGGAGATGCGGCCCACGGCCGTGGCGGACGGCGAATCGGTGCTCAGCACGCTCGAGCAGGCCAAGGACGCGGGGAACCCTTCCCGCTGATCCTGCTCGACGCGCACATGCCCGGCATGGATGGATTCGCCGTGGCGGAACGCATCAAGAAGAATCCAAAGCTGACGGGAGCGACGATCATGATGCTCACCTCGGCGGGGCATCTGGGCGATGCGGCGCGCTGCCGGGAACTCGGCATCGCGGCTTACTTGATCAAACCCATCCGTCAACTGGAATTATTGGACGCCATGTGCAAGGCGCTGGGGTCCGTGCCAGCAAAGCAACCCGCGGCCGCGGTGGATCAGGATCGTTCGTTGTCCGAGCGCCGGCCGGCGTTACGCATTCTGCTGGCCGAGGATAATGCGGTGAACCAGACCCTGGCGGTGCGGCTGCTTGAAAAACGCGGGCACTGCGTCAAGACGGCGGAAAATGGCCGGGACGCCCTGGCCGCGTTCAGCCGGGAGGAGTTTGACCTCGTCCTGATGGACGTACAGATGCCGGGGATGAATGGCTTCGAAGCCACGGCTGCCATTCGGGCCCAGGAACGAGCAACCGGCGCACATGTCCCCATCGTGGCCATGACCGCGCACGCGCTGAAAGGCGACGAGGAACGCTGCCTGGCGGCGGGCATGGATGCGTATGTCTCGAAACCCATTAAAGCCAACGTCCTCTTTCAGACCATCGAGGGTCTCCTGCCGGACGCCGTGCTCCAAGGGGCGGGCGCAGCGCGCGATGCGCGTGGATCCCATCGTGGCCCTGCGGTGTGAGTGAATCACCGGTTGTTCGCTCGCGGGCTGATCACCCTCACTTCATCCCCCTCGGCGCGGGTGGAGATGTCACGCCACCCATGGCGCTCTCCGTCTTGATGGGAACGATTTTCGCTTGGGAGTCCAGGCCGAGCACGTTTACGAGGTTGGAGTCGGCGGGAACGATGTACTTGGTGTTCTGCGCCAGCGTGTTGTTGAGTACTTCGAGGCGGCGCATAATTTCGGCGCGTTCTTTGAAGTAAGTCTCCGCGGCGGTGTAAACCAGGCGAATGGCTTCTGCTTCGGCATTCGCGCGAGTGACGCGGGCCTGCGCGTCGCCTTCGGCTCTCAAAATCTCCGACTGCTTTGTACCCTCGGCCTGCAGGATCTGGCTCTGCTTGATGCCCTCGGCTTCGAGGATGGCGGCGCGCTTGTCGCGCTCGGCCTTCATCTGGCGGGACATTGCGTCGGTGATGTCGCGCGGGGGCTCGATTTTTTGCACCTCGACGCGGGTCACCTTCACGCCCCAGTTGTTGGTGGCCTCGTCGAGTTTCTCGCGGAGGTTGGTGTTGATCATGTCGCGGGCGACGAGCGTTTCGTCGAGCGTGCGGTCGCCGATGAGGTTGCGTAGGTTGGTTTGCGCGAGGGTGGTGCAGGCGTAGTCGAAATTCTGGATCTCGAACTGCGATTTCACCGGGTCCACGACCTTGTAGTACACGACCGCATCCACTTCCACGGTGACGTTGTCCTTGGTGATGACTTTCTGGGGCGCGACGTTGATCACGCGCTCGCGCATGTCCACGCGGATGAGCTGATCCACGAAGGGCATGAGGATGTGCAGGCCGCTGCTGACCATGGCGTGATATTTCCCCAGGCGCATGATCAGGCCTTTCTCGTACTGCGCCACGATGCGAGCCGTCTTGGCCAGGGTGACCAACCCGAGGATGACGAGGATCACGAGTGCGACGTAAACGAAGGCTTGGCCGGGTTCCATGTGTCACCTCACGATGAGAGTCACGCCATCCACCGATTCGACGGTGACTTCCTGGCCGGGCTCGCGCGGCGAGGCAGCGGCGCCGGGAGCCAGCGATGCGCGCCAGAGTTCGTCGCCGAGCTTGATGCTGCCCGGCGCGTGATCGGCGATGCGCGCGGTCACGACGCCCTTGCGGCCGATCAACGCGTCCACGTTGCTGGGGCGGTCGCGGCCGAGCAGGTGGGAGCGAATGCGCCGGCGCAGCACGGCGAGATAGAGAAACGCGAGCGCGCCGGCGGAAAACAAACCGACCTTCGTGGAGGCAAAGACCAGGCCCAGGACGCCGCCGAGCGCGAGCGACGTGCCCATCAGGGCAAGATCAAAGCCTGTCGCCGCGCCCATCAGCACTTCGGCGATAATGAGGATGCCGCCGAGGGCGACCAGAATCCAATTCACTATTCTTTCCATCGGGGCACACCTGCCAGGAGCGACGGCGCGAGATACATACCACTTTGTGGATAACCGAACAATAGGGAACTCCGGCGTCAAGTTGACGCGAAATTGGCACGTCCGGCCAAAAACCGGAAATTTTCCACTTCGGGCTTGCGCGCGGAATGAGAAATTGACATATTGCTCTGGCAACTCAATCTACTTGGGAAGAAGCCCCGACGATGCGAAAGAGAACGGTATTCGGCAGAGACAAGCGGCGCAAGCACCGGCACTACCAAGTGACCGTGTTCTACGCCGACGGCGAGAAATTCGCTCGCGTCTACACGGACAAGGTGAAGGCCGTCAAGTTCGCCGAACGCCAGCGGAAGTCGCCGGTGGTGAAACTGGCGCGCGTGACGCAGATCAGCTAGGCCACTCTTCCAAGCCCTGTCCGTTCCCCGATCGGAGCTGGAACCGTAGGCCTTGGTGTGCGCGGAACGGCGGGGGAGCAGGACTGCTTGCCGTGGCGGGCCTTGCTGGGAATTCGGGCGGCGTGTTATAAAGAAGATGATTCGAGCGGCCGTAGTATAGGGGTAGTACGACAGCTTGCCAAGCTGTAGGCGGGGGTTCGAGTCCCCTCGGCCGCTCCAGTTTTCACTTCTAGCGCCTCTCACTACTTCTTCCCGTCGGGCTCCCGAAGCTCCGGGAATTCAGCTCGCATCTCGCGCACGATGCGAGGGATTACGATCTTTTCCCAGTGGCTCTGTGCCGCTTCGGAGTATTCGCGGAGGATTATCCGGCGGTCGTATGCATAATGCCGGCCGATAGGCGATTCAAAGAACGCAAGGAGGCCCTTAATCTCTTCGCGGCTGAAGTGTTTCGCGTAGGCGGGAATGATAGGATCGAAGAAATCGGGCCTGGAGACCGCCTCCTGGAGCTTCTTGTACAAGCGGCCTGCAATCTTCTCGGAATCCGTCCCTGCGGGCAAGTCGCGAAGCAACCCGGGCTTCAATTCGTCGAACAGCGGACCGAGCGACTCGAGTACTTCGATTGGTAGGTCCTCGGCCTGCAGCAGACGCCGGATATCCAAGACTAACCCAGGATCGATTTCTGCAAGTGCGGCGGCTTCCGCGCGCTTGAGGGCGAGTTCCTGTTCCGTGCCCGGAATCTCGTTTGGTCTCGGGGGCAAAGCGAAGACGACGGCGACCGTGGTGTCGTCTTCCGTTGGGTGACCATTTCGCAGGGCAGGATCCCAGCGCCATTGGTGCACAGCATCGATTGCCGCTTGTTGCAAGAGCGGTTGACCAGACACAACGGATGCTTCCTTGACCATGCCGTCGCCTCCAATGAAAAGATGCAAGACGACGCGGCCCTCCAAACGCGCTTCTGCGGCCAGTGCCGGATAGACAGGATCCGTTTTGTGGATCAACCTGGCTCCAATTAAAGTGTCGCCGACTCGAGCGGAGACCTTCGGGACTGACGACGACAGCTCAAAAACGACATTGACAGTCGTGGTCGCCTCAACCGGCATGCCGTTGCGAAGGATGGGGTCCCAGCGCCACTGATGCACGGCATCCGTCGCCGCTTGTTTCAACAGTTCAGGGCCTCCAATTGACTGTAATCTCTTCACTGTGCCGTCCGTCGCGACAGTTACAAGAAGCAGTACAGTGCCCTGAATCCCCGCCTGTATGGCAGGTGGCGGATAGACCGGTACTACTTTGTGAACCAACCTCAGAGTGGTGGCCTCGCCACCAGAAGTGGCACTATTAGGCGTTGAGCCTGTTTGAGCGAATAGAGAGTGCCATGGAAGCAGGACAAGCGACAAAACGATTGCAACTCTCTTCATGCTGAGCCTCCCGCAAAGGACCGCAGGATTCCATGTTAACACTGGTAGCGTATGGGCCTCTAGCTAGGCGGCGCCGATGCCCTTGGCGTGTTAACACGCGCCGTGATAGAGTCGCGCGCCGCGTGGAAGCAGGGCGCGATGCTGGCATACCTTTGCGGGCCGATTGAATTCGCGGCGGACGGCGGCAAGATGTGGCGCCGCAAGCTGACGCCATTCTTGCGCGATGAACTCGGCCACCGCGTGTACGATCCCGCCGAGGACCAGAAGAAAAACCTCACCGGCGAGGAAGTCGCAAATTTTCGCGCCTGGAAGACGACCGACGTCGAGCGGTTCCGGCGCGTGGTGCGGAAGATCATTCACTTTGACCTCGACTTGATCGAAAACAAAGCGGACTACGTGATTTGCCACTTGGACAGCGGATCGTCAGCGGGAATTTCGAGCGGCGGGACGCCTGCGGAGCTGACCGTGGCCTACCGGAAGGGCATTCCGGTGTATCTCGTGACGCCCATGCCACCGGAAGAAGTGAGCGGCTGGATGCTGGCCTGCGCTGACCAGGTGTTTGCGTCGGTGGATGAGCTAAAGAAGTTTCTCCAGTCACGGTACGGCAAGGAAAAGCAGGCACCACTTTGGAAAGAGTAATGGAAAAAGTTATTGTCGCGGTGGGGAGCACGCGCCGGCCGAAGTTGAACGCCGTGTGGGAGGCGGTGAGCGTCTTCGGGCCGTCTCTGGATGCGAATGCACAATTCGACGTGGTGGGCGTCGAGGTGGAGAGCGGCGTGGGGCACACGCCGTCAAGCCGCGCGGACTTGATGGCCGGGGCCCGGCAGCGCGCGGAAGCGTTGGCCCGGATGGCGCCCGAGCGCGGCGAGAACTGGCGCTATTTCGTGGGGCTCGAGGGCGGCCTCGACGTCATCCGCGAGAATGGCCGGCGGATCGTGTTCCTCGAGAACTGGGCGTATGTCAGTGACGCCAGCGGGCACGGCGCGTATGGGCAGTCGGGTGGGATCGTGATTCCAGAGCCGCTGGCTGCGGAGGTGCTCGATCGCGGCGTGGAGCTTGCGGCGGCGATTGATGCCTACGCGGGCGGGCACGGCATTCGCGATGCGCAGGGAGCTTGGGGAGTGCTGACGCGGAATCTGATCACGCGGCAGGACGCTTTTCGCACGGCCGTGATCAATGCGTTTGCGCCGTTTTTTAATGCGAAGCTCTACCCGTGAAGACAATCTCCAAGGAAAAGATGACGCAGAGACGCTGAGGAACCCGAGTCTCGCAGAGGAGACGAAAAACATGCACAGAGGACATGGAGGCACGGAGGACACAGAGAGGGGAAAGACGCGCGCAGTGAATTTCCACAGGGTGATGTGCTAGTTTAGAGCAAGCCAGGAGGCGAGCGGGCGTGGACATCGTCAAGGGCAACATGGGCTGGATCGAAGTGATCGTGGGGCCGATGTTCAGCGGCAAGAGCGAAGAGCTGATCCGGCGATTGCGTCGCGCGGAGATTGCGCGGCAGCGCGTGCAGATCTTCAAGCCAATGATTGACCAGCGCTACTCAAACATGGAAATTGTTTCGCACTCCGGTCACGGTATCCGCTCGGACCTGGTGAAGAGCGCGGCGGACGTGCTGGAAAAAGTGGAAGCGCGCACGGAAGTGGTGGGGATTGACGAGGCACAGTTCCTCGGCGAAGGCGTGCTGGAGGTTTGCACGAAGCTTGCGGACATGGGCAAGCGGGTCATCGTCACCGGTCTGGACACGGATTACCTGGGCCGTCCGTTCGAGCCGATGCCGCGGCTGCTGGCGATTGCTGAGGAGATCACCAAGTTGCTGGCGATTTGCGTGCGCTGCGGGAATCCCGCGGTGCATACGCAACGTCTGATCGCTTCCGAAGACCTGATCGTGGTGGGCGCGGGCGGGATGTACGAAGCGCGCTGCCGGCGCTGCTTCGAGCCGCACCTTGCGCATGAGAAGGTGGAAGCGGAAAAAAAAGAACCTGAGAAGGCCCGCGCGGCGTCGAGCTAGCGGCCACAGCAGATTGTAGCCCGGGTCTCCCGGCCGGCGGAAATTCCTCCGTTAAGACTCCCCGCCTCTGAAGAGGCGGACTACAGTTCCCTTCACACTGAGAGTTTCTTCCAAAGGACGGCGGCGAGGGCGCGGTGCTCCGCCGCGCCGATGGGTTTGAGTGAAGAGCCGGGACGCGCTCGCGCGGCGAGGCGGAGAGTGCGCGCGATGCGGGCGTCGCTTGCGCGCCATTCGCGGTCGTCGAATTCGCCTCGGCGGCGCGCGTCCGTTACCGCTTCGATCGCGGGTTCGACGAGCGACCAGTCGTGGCACAGCATCGCCATGTCGCTTCCCGCGTGCAGGCTGGCGATGGCCGCTTCGCCCGGCAGGTAGCGGCGCGAGATGGCGCCCATGCCGAGGTCATCGGCGAGGATCACTCCGCGGAAACGCAGCGCCGTGCGCAATGTTTCGTGCAGAGCGATCCGAGAGAGTGTCGCGGGCCGCTCCGGATCGATCTCGGGCAGCAAGATGTGCGCGGTCATGACCAGCGGAACGCCGGCGCGGATCGCGGCCGCGAAGGGAACCAGCTCGCGCGTCCTCAACCGCACGCCGGTGCCGTGGAAGACCGGCAAGTCTTCGTGCGGATCCACGATGGCGTCGCCGTGTCCGGGAAAATGTTTCGCGCAAGTGAGAATGCGCTCGCGGGTCATGCCGCGGACAAACGCGCAGCCGAATTCGCCGACGCGTGCGGGATCGCCGCCGTAACTCCGCACCTGCGTCACCGGACTTTCGGGATTCACGTGGAGGTCAAGCATGGGCGCGAAGTCGAGGTTGACTCCCACGGTGCGCAATTCGGTGCCCATGGCGCGCGCCATTTTCGCGAGGAGTTTCGGATTGCCGCGGCGGCCGAACTCGGCCGGCGGAGGCCATTGCGTGAAGGGCTCGGGCAGCGAGTACGGCGTGCCGCCTTCTTGGTCGATGCCGATGAGCACGGGCCGGCCGGCGGCGCGGCGAATTGCGGCGGTGAGCGCGCGGAGGCCGGCGACGCCGGCCCAATTGCGGCGATAGATGACCACGCCGCCCAGGCCGAGGGCCAGCAAGCGGCGCAGCTCATGGGGCAGAAACATCCCCTGAAAGCCGAGGAAGAAGCGGCGGAGGACGCTGGATTCGAGTTGCGGGGGCTTGGGCATCTGCTATGATTCGCCCGCCAAGAGTCATTGTATTCCGGAGAAGCGCAAAGTTGAGAATCGAATCACGGGCACCGACGCGCATTGACCTGGCGGGCGCGACCCTGGACATCTGGCCGCTTTACCTGTTTCACGAAGGCTCGATGACGGTAAACGTGGCCATCAGCCGCTACGCCTCGTGCGTGATCGAAACCCATGGCTGGCCGCGGCCGGGGCGCAAACGCGATCCGCGCATCGTGCTGGTCTCGCGCGATACGGGCAAGCAGGAGTCGTTCGCTTCGTTCGAACGACTCGCGCAGGCAGGGCGATACAAACTGCCGCTGCTGGCGCACCTGGTGCGCATTTTCCGTCCCGCGACGGGATTCTCGTTGATCACCGATTCGGAAGCGCCCGCCGGCGCGGGCATCGGCGGATCGAGCGCCATGGCCGTGGCCATTTGCGCGGCGCTGGACCGGCTCACCGGCGCGGGGCATGCGCCGCATGACTGGATTCACTTGAGCCGCGACGCCGAAGCGATCGTGATCCGCGTGCCCGCGGGCACGCAGGACCACTACCCTCCGGCGTTCGGCGGCGCCAATGCCATTCACCTCGAACCGGGCAGCGAACGGCGCGAGCCGCTGCTGATGGACCTCGATGAACTCGAGCGGCGATTGGTGCTCTGTTACACGGGCAAGCCGCGGCAATCGGGCATCAACAACTGGGAAGTGTTCAAAGCGCACATCAACGGCGACCGCCGCGTGTGGCTGAACCTCGAGCAGATTGCCGTCGTCGCGCGGCGCGTGCGCGAGGCACTCCTGCGCGGCGAATGGGAGGAAGTCGGCCGGCTGATCCGCGAGGAGTGGGAGTTCCGCCGGCGGAACCTGCCGACGATTTCGACGCCGGTGATCGACCGCATCCTCGCGGCCGCGCGCAGGCAAGGTGCGCTGGGCGGCAAAGTGTGCGGCGCGGGCGGCGGAGGTTGCGTGGCCATCTGGACCGAGCCCGACGCGCGCGAGCGCGTGGAAACCGCCATCGCTGGCGCGGGCGGACAACTCCTGCCCATCCGCATCGATCGCGCCGGCGTGCGGGTGCGCGTGCGCAAATGAGCGCGCCGCCGGCCTCGCAGGACGCGCCCGCACCACGGAGTCCCCGAGCAGAGCCACCCGGACAGCGCGTACCCAACTGGCTGTTACGCCAACCCGACAGGAAACTGCGTCCGGTGGTGCGCGCCGCGGTGTATCTCGGACCTGCCATCGCGGCGACGCGCGTGATCGAGGCCGTGGTGTTCGGCCTTCGCGGCGAGGGCGCTTCCCAAATCACCACGCTCACCATCTCGCGCGGACTGATCGCCATTGTCCTGCTGGGATTGGCCGCGCTGTACATTCTTGCGCTGGATCGGCGAAGCCCGCGCACTCTGGGACTGTGGTTCTACCGCGGCTGGGGAAGGGAACTCGCCAGCGGCGCGGCGATTGGTTTCCTGCTGATGGCGCTGACGGTCGGGGTGTTGGTTGTGGGCCGCGCGGTGGTCTATCAGGGGTTCAGCGGCGGCGCGGCGGCGAGCCTCGTTATACTGTTGCGCGTCGGCGTTCTTTTTCTTGCGGCCGGAGCACTGGAGGAGATTCTTTTTCGCGGCTACGGCTTTCAGCGTTTGGCGGATTCAATCGGCTCGTTTGGCGCGGTCGCAGTAATGTCGGCCTACTTCGGTGCGGAACATTTCTTCAACCCTTCGGCCACGGTTCTCTCCACGGCAAACACTGTACTCGCCGGGGTGCTGCTCAGCGTGGCCTACCTGCGCACGCGCGCGCTCTGGCTGCCGATCGGCCTGCACTGGGCGTGGAATTTCTTCCAGGGCGAAGTTTTTTCGCTGCCGGTCAGCGGCATACGCTTTGGCCTGCCCTTGCTGCAATCGATTTCGGCCGGCCCAGCCTGGCTCACCGGAGGAAATTACGGTCCGGAAGGCGGCCTGGCGATGACCGTCGTGGGAATCGCCGGGATCGTGTGGCTCGCCCGTACCAAGAGCTTGCGCCCTTCCCCTGCGATGCTGGAAGTTCTAGAATAAGGGCCAGGGTGAGGAATGTTCCGTTGGGCATGTATCGCCTTCGCCGTCCTGCTCGTAGGTGACGCAGATGTCCCCGCGGTTCTGCACCTGAAACCTCCCGGTCAGAAACAGCAGGTGGAGTTTCCTCCCAACCAAGATCTGCCCCTGTTTCCTGATCTCGGCCAGATTCAACCACCCGCGCAACCCAAGACGGACGCGAAGCCCGCGGCGAAAAAAGGCCCGCTCGATCCGGAGTCCCGGCTGGCCATCGTGCGGTTCGTCTCCGGCGAGTTTGCCAAAGCGATCAAGCCGCTGCCGGCGGGGAAGAAGGGCTTCCGCATGGTGGCGGGGAAGCCCATCGATGAAAAGGCGCTGCGTCAGGCGTTGGCGAATAGCGGGCCAGCGATCAACACCGGCGATCAAGTGCAGATCACGCACATCGAGTTCCGCGATCATGAAATGGTCTTCGATCTGAACGGCGGCGGGCGCCAGAAGACGCGCTGGCGCGACCGCGTACAGATCAGCATGGGCGGCAACGGGCCTACGCCTGGCGTGAACATGGGCGGCGGAGGGGCCGCGCCGGGCTATTCCGGCGTTGGCGCCACACTTTACCTGGAATTCGGCAAGGCGCTGCCCAACATGACGCCTGACGAGCTGAAGGAAATGCTCGGGTCGGTCCTTGATTTCAAGAAGCAGCGTTCGCCCGCGGTGCAGTGGATTGATACGCTGCCCCCGGAAGTGCAGCAGGCTATCAAGGACAAGCGCGTGATTGTGGGCATGACCCAGGAGGAAGTGGTGGCGGCGGTGGGCAAGCCGGAGCGCAAGGTCCGCGAGCGCGACGCCAACGGCAATGATACGGAAGATTGGATCTATGGACAGCCGCCGGACAAGATGACCTTCGTGACCTTCCTGGGCGAGAAAGTCGTGCGCGTGCGCGAGTACAACACCTGAGTTCGCGGGTGATGTTCTGGGTCTTTCGTTGACGCAGAGTGAAATTCATGAACAAACCATTGCGCACCAGCTTCCGTCACGCAGGGCAGGCTTTCTTGAGTGATTCCCTGGGCCCGGATGAAGTCCGGCCCCACGGTCGCTACGGTGTGGGTCTCTTGACGGCTCATCCAGTAGGGCTCGTCATCGTGAGCGGAATGATTCTTATAGCCCTGTTGGCGTCCCCCGAGGCGCGATGGTTCCTTGTCGGTTCAGCGGTCTTGGGCACCATTGTTGGATTCTTTCTTTGGCTTCATCACCGATAGAAATTCCTTCGCTATTTGCTTCACCAGATTCCTGCATTGCCAGCTCAAGCTCTGGTTTGACTTTTTCCCAGCCGCACCCTAGCATCTGTTGTTCCGCTGTTCAGTCTCCCGTCGTTTGGAGCCACACGTAACTCACACTCCGGAGGAAGCATGTCGATCAAAGTGGGCATCAACGGGTTTGGCCGCATCGGGCGCAACATCCTGCGCGCGGCGCTGGGCGATCCGGCGATTCAGTTCGTGGCGGTCAACGACATCACCGACCCGAAAACTCTCGCGCACCTGCTGAAGTACGACTCCATCCTCGGAAACCTCACGCACAAGGTGACCTACACGGACGATTCCATTGCCGTGGATGGCAAGGCCTTCCGCGTGTTTAAGGTGAAAGATCCGGTGGAACTGGATTGGGCCTCGGTGGGCGCGGAGATCGTGGTGGAATCAACGGGACTCTTCACCAAAGGCGCCGACGCGCGCAAACACATCCGCGGGCCGGTGAAAAAAGTGATTATCTCCGCGCCGGCCACAGACCCGGACCACACAATCGTGATGGGCGTGAATGACAAGACGTACGACCCGGCGAAGCACCACGTCGTCTCGAATGCCTCGTGCACGACGAACTGCCTCGCGCCGGTGGCCAAGGTCATTCTCGAGAATTTCGGCATCCAGGTCGGCTCCATGACCACGATCCATTCCTACACCAACGATCAAAAGCTGCTCGACCTGCCTCACAAAGACCTCCGCCGCGCCCGCGCCGCCGCTCTTTCGATGATTCCGACCTCGACTGGCGCGGCCAAGGCGCTGCACCTGGTGATCCCGGAGCTGAAGGGCAAGCTCGACGGCTACGCCATGCGCGTGCCTACGCCAAACGTCAGCGTGGTGGATCTCACCGTGATGACCGAAAAAACCGTGACCGCCGAAACTGCGAATGCGGCCTTCAAGCGCGCCGCCGAAGGCCCACTCAAAGGCATCCTCGAATACACCGAGGAGGAGCTGGTCTCGGCGGACTTCAAAGGCAACCCGCACTCTTCCATCGTGGACTCGGGCTTCACGAAAGTGGTGGGCACGAACTGCCTGAAGGTGCTGGCGTGGTACGACAACGAGTGGGGCTATTCGTGCCGCTGCCGCGACCTCATTAAGTTCATGGCGGCCAAGCTGTAGCGGTAGTGGCAGCCGCTTTCATTCCGAGCGCAGCGCGCTCTTTGCGCTCCGGATGGTTCTGCGGAGCGAGGAATCCCTCTTTCCTCGGCTTCTCTGGGCGGACAAAGAGAGATTTCTCGTCGTTCCGCTCCTCGGAATGACAACGTTCTCTTGCCGAAGCGGTTTGTGAATGACGATGACCAAACTCTCCATTCGCGACTTGGACTTGAAGGGCAAACGCGTTTTCATCCGCGTGGACTTCAACGTGCCCCTCACCGATGGTGCCGTGGGCGACGACACGCGCATTCGCGAAACCCTCCCCACGCTGCGGCTCGCGCGTGAAAAGGGCGGGCGGCTCGTTCTCGCTTCGCACCTCGGCCGCCCGAAAGGGAAGCCCGACCCGAAATACAGCCTAAAACCGGTCGCGGCCAAACTCGGTGAACTCCTCGGCGCGCGCGTCGAGTTCGCCGCCGACTGCGTTGGCGCGGACGCCGAAGCACGCAGCAAGTCGCTAGGCGACGGCGGCGTGCTGCTGCTCGAAAACGTTCGCTACCACCCGGAAGAAGAAAAGAACGACGAAGGTTTCTCGAAACAGCTCGCCGCGCTCTGCGACGGCCTCTTCGTCTGCGATGCGTTCGGCTCGGCGCACCGCGCGCACGCTTCGGTCGTCGGCATCACGCGCTTCGTCAAGCAGGCCGCCGCGGGCCTGCTCATGGAGAAGGAGCTGGCCTACCTCGGCAAAGCGCTCGCCAATCCCGACCGGCCGTTCGTCGCCATCCTAGGGGGCGCAAAAGTTTCCGACAAGATTGAGGTCGTTGAAAATCTGATGCGCGTAGCGGATTCCATGCTCATCGGCGGCGGCATGGCCTACACGTTTCTCAGAGCGCAGGGGCTGCCGACTGGGAAATCGCTCGTCGAAGCGGACAAGGTAGATCTGGCGAAGAAGATTCTCGCCGATGCGAAGGCCCGCGGCTTCCGCCTGCTCCTGCCGAGTGATCACGTCCTCGCCACAGACATCAAAGCCGCGTCCGCGACGCAGACCGCCGACGTCAGCGTCGTTCCCGCCGGCCAGATGGGCCTGGACATCGGCCCGAAGACCGTCGCCGCATTCCGCGCCGAAATCGCCCGGGCGAAAACGATTGTGTGGAACGGTCCCATGGGCGTCTTCGAAAATCCGGCGTTTGCGAAGGGCACACTCGAAATCGCCCGAGCCGTCGCCGCAGCCACTTCCGCTGGCGCGACGTCCATCATCGGCGGCGGCGACAGCGTCGCTGCAGTCCATCAATCCGGCGTCGCCGATAAGATCTCGCACATCTCCACCGGTGGCGGCGCCTCCCTCGAATTCCTCGCCGGAGCCAAGCTCCCCGGCGTCGAAGCCCTCACAAACGTGTAGCCTGCCTCTAGGACCCCGAACCCTTGGCTGTGTCCTAGTTCGAGGATGGGAGCACCGCCTCGGCCCATGCGACTCACCGGCAGGAGCATGCGGGCCGATGCCAGCGGCGTGTGAATTGTGTCTTGGCGCGCGGCACGATCCGGGTGGGCGCCCGAAGTACGGCTTGTCAAAGTCGTGATTCCGAAGGATTATCACTTGCGTGACGCTGGTGAGCCACAGTCGGCGAAGATCGACGGTGCAGTCCATTTGGGGGCAGCCGCTACACCGTGTCCACACGCATCCCGCAACCGGACGCGAGATTCAGGAATGGTACAGTGGGTCGACGCCTACCTGGAGGGTACTCAACGCCCCTGCAAAAGAAGGCTTGGATTTAATTGAGGATGAGAGTGTCGATTGCGTGGTCACGTCGCCGCCATATTTTTGGTTGCGCGACTACAAGGTGGAGGGACAAATTGGTCTTGAAGAAAGCGTCGATGGATATGTGGCCGCAATCAAAGAAGTGATGGAAAAGGTCAGAAATAAACTGCGCCCTGATGGAGTTTTGTTCCTTAATCTTGGCGACACTTACTACTCCGGGAAAGGTGAGCCCCACGGAGCCGACAGGAAAAGCTCGAAGCGGCGCTTCGGCTTGCGTGCCGTTGACAAGAGCGGGGGACTCGGGATCGGTCTTCAGCGGAAATCGGTAATCGGCATTCCTTGGCGAGTCGCCCTCGCGATGTGTCTGGACAACTGGACTCTCCGCGCCCCCATCATTTGGCACCGCGAGAACTGCCTGCCAGAGCCTACGGCCAAGGACAGACCCAGCCGCAGCTACGAGTTCGTTTTCATGTTTGTTAAATCGCGTAAGTACTATTTCAATAAAAAGAATCTTCCGAACGACAATTGGGCACAAGATGTTTGGAACATTGCTCCAACGCGCAAAAACAACGGCGGGGCCGATACTGCACCATTTCCGGATGAGCTTGTTGAACGTTGTCTCGCGATTGGGTGCAAACCACTCGGAACGGTGCTTGATCCATTCGTCGGTAGCGGGACCACTGTGCGGGTTTCCGTGCATCTCGACCACCCGGCGGTCGGGATCGATCTTAATCGTGATTTCTGCGAATACGCGGTAAGATCGCTTTCGTTCTAAGCCATGACGAAATATCTATCTACAGCTCTGATTCGGGAGGCGATTAGCCAGCTATCGAGGCACCACGTATTTTTTGGAACAAGCTTCTTGGTGCTGAAGCAAGCTGAAGCCCCTGTCGGCAAGACTATGCGAATTGGCTTGGACGAAGCAAATCGGAGATTCTTGCAGCAGCATTATCGTATCCATCCGAAATCGGCCCACTTTTTCATGCCATTCAGCAAGAAGAAGGACCAAGTAAATTGGGTCAGACCAAAGTACGCCTCCACGACCCTCCAGGCGGTCAACACGCAATCATTCAGAGACGCAGTTCTGCACCGACCAAATCAGAACTTGTGGGGCTGGTCCGCTGATTATGTGCGTCAATTGGAGAAACACCTGATCCGACGACGGAAACTCCCACTCTTTCATCTAGCTGTCTGGATTCATCAAGAAACAGCTTGGTCGGATGACGACACACGTGAGAGTGTCTCTCGACGCTTTGTTCAGGAATTCCGCCTCACACCAGAGGAAATCGCCACTTTGTTCGATGCCCGGATCACCTCTAGCTTGGGAGAGGAGTCATCATTTCAGCCGATGCCGGCAAAGTGGCAACAGGTGCTAGAGGGCTATGCTCCCCCTGAAGACGTTCCGCCAGAACAGAGCGGAACACTCCAATTCTTAGAATTCTCGGGACTCGGTCCAGTAAAGAGTCTTCGCCTCGATCCGGGACAAAGGCTAAATCTGGTCACTGGAGACAACGGCCTGGGCAAGACGTTTCTCTTGGATATTGCTTGGTGGGCGCTGACCCAGGAATGGGCCGAAAAACCTATCATTCCGCTCGATCGGAGTGTTTCCGATGTGTGGGTCAAATTTCTAGTAGCGACCAGCCCAGAAGCGCGGCCAGTTTCGGCGAAGTTCGATCGCAGTTCCTTCCAGTGGCAAATGCCAAAACAGCTTCCGGCGATGTCGAGCCTCGTGGTCTACGCACGCGTAGACGGTTCCTTCGCTGTTTGGGACCCCGCTAACGCCATTCTTTCCGGCTCGATGACGCCCGGCCAACGCCGCTCGGTTGGCTTCACTCGTGAGGAAGTGTGGAACGGGAAGCCACCACAGATCGAGGGCCTGATTCTTGATGTGGTGAAATGGCAATCGCGCCCAGACAAGTATCCAGCTTTCCACACATTCGAGAAGGTACTGAAGCGAATTGGCCCACCCGATTTAGGCGACCTGTCGCTAGACGAACCACAACGTCCACGAGGACAAAACAGGGAGATTCCGACGCTTAGGCACCCCTACGGAACGGTGCCTATCACCTATGAATCTGCCGGCATTCGCCGCGTAATGACGCTGGCATATTTAATCGTATGGGCCTGGGAGGAGCATAAGATCCAAGCCAGACAGGCGGGGGAAAAAGAAGAGCGCCAGATGGTCATCATCTTGGATGAGGCAGAAGCGCACTTGCATCCGAAGTGGCAACGCGTCTTACTTCCCGCACTCGTTGGCGTTGGGGCCGACCTTCACGAGGAACTCGCGGTACAGTTTCTCGTCGCGACGCATTCACCGCTTGTCATGGCGTCTGCTGAACCAATATTTGATCCCGACAAAGACAAGTTATTTCACCTCGATATGACGCAAGAAGGGAAGGCTAGTTTCAAAGAGTTGGAATTTGCACTACAAGGCAGTTCTGACTCATGGCTCCAGTCCGATGTTTTTGGTTTGCGATTCGCCGGATCGGCTGAGGCCGAGCGGGCTTTGCGCAAGGCCACCGAATTGCTTGAGGGTGGGTCCGCTACCAAGGAAGAGGTTGAGATTGTTTCCAAGGAACTGACGGAGCACGTGGCGAGCGAGGACCCTTTTTGGATGCGATGGGTGTTGTTCGCAGCAAAACATGGCGTGGAATTATGATTCCGGTCACTTTGCCGGCTCCGCCCGCGCATTACGTGACCCGTGTCCGTCAGCCCGGGATGCTGTTTCTGGCCGCGACGCCAAATCCGACTAGCGCTGAGTGGAATCAACATCGATACTGGCAGAACATACATGAGGACCTATATAGGTGGCACAAGGGAGTGTGCGTCTATTGCGCGTCTTGGACCCCGCACCCCCGCCGCCGCGGTGTCGATCACACATCCATCGATCATTTCGTACCGAAGAGCAAGAATCTACCGCTCGCCTATGAGTGGTCCAACTTTCGAATGGTTCGGTCGAAGCTGAACAACCGAAAAGACTATTTCGAAGACGTCCTCGACCCGTGTACGCTTCAACCTGGCTGGTTTCGTCTCGACTTTACGACCTTTTTTCTTGAACCGGACGCCGCGTTACCAGCGAAAGCTCAGAGTCAAGTTGCCGCGACTATTCAGCGACTGCTGTTAAACGGCGATTCAGCCTACGTCAACGAACGGGCCCGTGTCATCTACCGGTACACGGCTGGTAGAATTACCTTCGCGGATATCCAGAGGCTCTATCCATTTATTGCCTCCGAAATGCAAGCTAAGAACTTTGACGTCGTTTACAAACCCTCCGTCGTGACAGCCTTGGCCAAGCGGCCGTGGTTGGCGAACTGATCGCGCAGAAATCCCGCCTAATTAGGGCACTACCTAACCCTTGACGGACGGGCCGGGGCTGCCGTATGGGTGCAACCATCGTGTGCTCTTGCCCAGACCGTAGTCCACTAGGCCTCTTCCTCGTCTCCCCCAACCTTCCTTCAGGCCCACAACTCGAGAAACTTGCTAGGCATGGTAAGATGGTCTTAGAGGTCGAGTGTGTCACAAGCATGCCAGCTTGTTCATCGCGCAATCTCGCCCGCAGGCGCGTGGCCTGCCCTTAACCACTTTATAAACATAGCGCCTCAATCCGCTCATTATAAAGCACTTGGAGAAATGTCGGCGCTGGACAGTAAGTCTTTTGGAATCCGCACTTATGGACTGTTTGGATCTGCCTCAAAACGCTCGACTTTAAGCCCTTTGGATGCCACTCTTACGCGATACCCTCGGCCTAACTCCTTTGTCTGCCACTCTTACGCAAATGAGGGGGGGGTGGGGGGTACAGGATGACGACTCTAGATACTCTATTCTCGTGTTTCGCCTGAACATGCGACGTCCCATCATCGCCGGCAATTGGAAGATGTTCAAGACGCAGGCGGAAACGCGCGCGTTCATCGCCGCGCTGAAGCCGCTCGTCGCTTCTTCGACGCACTGCGACATCGTCGTGGCGCCGCCGTACACGTCGCTTGCCGCGGCGGCGGAAGCGGCGCAGGGCTCGGCAATCTCCATTGCCGCGCAGGACGTTTCCTGGGAGCCGCAGGGCGCATTCACCGGCGAAGTCTCCGCCAAGATGATTCTGGACGCCGGATGCAAGCACGTCATCATCGGCCACTCCGAGCGGCGGCAGTTCTTCGGCGAATCCGACGAGTGGGTACGCAAGAAAACGAAGGCCGCTCTCGACGCGGGCCTCACGCCCATCGTTTGCGTCGGCGAATTGCTCGCCGAGCGCGAATCCGGCCGGACAGAGACCGTCCTGCAACGCCAATTCACCGACGGCCTCAGCGCGTTGACCGGTCAGGACTTCTCGCGTATCATCATTGCTTACGAACCGGTCTGGGCGATTGGCACGGGCCGCACAGCCACGCCGGAAACGGCTGCGGAGGCTCACCGGTTCCTGCGAAAGCTGGCCAGCACCACGTTCACCCCGGAGCGGGCCGCCGGCTTGCGAGTCCTCTACGGCGGCAGCGTCAAGCCCGACAATATCAAGGGGTTGATGGCGCAAGTGGAGATCGACGGGGCGCTAGTGGGCGGAGCCAGTCTGGACGCGCAATCGTTCGCGTCCATTGTAAACTTTTGAGAAGCGGAGGCGTTTTCCCTCAGCTTGTCAACCCGAGCGCAGCGAGAGATCTCCACTTGGGAAACGAGTTTAGGAGTTCGGAATGCCGAATCAAGTGAAGTGGGCCATATCGTTGCTGGTGGGCATGGGACTGATCTTCGTGGGCTGGCGTGTGCCCTACTTGCTGACCACCGTGCACGTGCTGCTGTGCTTTCTGTTAATCATTGTCGTGCTCCTGCAGAGCGGCAAGGCGGCGGACCTGGCCGGCGCGTTTGGCGGGGCCGGCAGCCAGACGGCGTTTGGTCCGCGCGGCGCAGCCACATTCCTGAGCAAGGCCACGACCTGGTGCGCCATCATGTTCATGCTGACGTCGATGGCCTTGGTGCTGCGTCAGGACAAGGCGGTGGCAGGCACCGGCTCCATCCTGGAGAACAAGGTGGCCAAGCCGGTGCAGACGCAACCGCCTCCGGCACAGCAGCCTGTGCCGCAATTGCCGGCGTCACCCGCACAATCGCAGGCGCCCGCGCCGCAGGAACCGGCCAAGACTCAGCCGCCGAAGAAGTAAAATTCCGCGCGGCGAACTTCGCGTCTTGGCGCCTTTACGTGAACCTGGTTTTGAAACAAATCGTGGCTTAGTACGTTCGGCAGACTTGCTCGAAGCGGCCGGCGCCGCTAGAATTCCTCTCACCCTCAGTGCGGAAGTGGCGGAACTGGCAGACGCACCAGCTTGAGGGGCTGGCGCTCGCAAGAGCGTGGGGGTTCGAATCCCCCCTTCCGCACCAATGACTCCGGCGAGGCAGCGTTGTCCCAAGCGAAGCCGCCGCAGGCGGATGAGCCGGAGGACGTGGCTTCAGCCACTCTCAGGGAATCTCGCCTGAAAGTTCCTTGAAATTTCCCGGCAGTTGTATATGATGTTTGGTTCTTGCGGCAATCATTCTTCCGATTAGTTTGTTCTGGCGCCCGGTGTGCGCGCAATTGTGTGCGAAGGAGCGCGTCAACGGGAAGTTCGCGGAGCGGAGGCGATGCAGAGAAAAATAGCGTGTGCCGGCTCGACGTTTACGTCCGTCCTGTTGGCGCTGTTCCTCCTGGTTTTCACCATTTCCACCGTCTATGTCTTCCTGGCAAAAACCTGGTGGTTCCCGAATGCCATCACCGCGGTGGGGCACCAGATTGACCAGCAATTTCACCGCACCCTGATCATCACCGGGATCGTCTTCGTGCTCTCTCAAGTGGCCCTTGCCTGGGTGGTTTTCCGCTACCGCGACCGCGGCCAGCGCGCCTCTCACAACGAAGGGAATCAGGCCATGGAAGTGTTGTGGACTTCGGCCACACTCATTCTCTTCGTGGGCCTGGGTTTTTACGCCGAGCGCGCCTGGGCGGAGAACCATTTCCGCGAGGCCGCTCCCGGCGCCGTGCAGGTCGAGGTCACCGGAATGCAGTTTGCGTGGAAGTTCCGCTATCCGGGGCCGGATGGCAAGTTCGGGCGGCTGGATCCGAACCTCATCAAGGCCGAGGGCGACCGCAATCCCGTGGGCCTGGACCCCACGGACCCGGACGGCAAAGACGATCTGGTGGTGCCGGTGATGGCCGTGCCGGTGAACCGTGAAGTCGAGCTGCTGATCCGTTCGCAGGACGTCACCCACAGCTTTTTCGTGCGCGAGTTGCGGCTCAAGCAGGACGCCGTACCCGGCATGGTCATCCGCATGCACTTCACCGCCCAGCAGACCGGCCAATACGAAATCCTGTGCGCCGAGCTCTGCGGCCTGGGCCATTACAAGATGCACAGCTTCCTGAGCGTCCTCTCCGACGAGGACTACCAGAAGTGGCTCAAGGATCAGGCGGCTGCCAACCAGTGAGACTCCCGTTGAGCCAAGTACGACCGATCGAAGGAGAGTGTTGATGGCCACACACGCCAACGCCGCGCACCATGCGGTCGCGCCGGGTGGTTTCATCCGGAAGTACATCTTCAGCGTGGACCACAAAGTCATCGGGATCCAGTACATCTGCCTGGCGATACTCTCTGTGTTCGTCGGAATGGCGCTGTCGATCCTGATGCGTATTCACCTAGTGTGGCCCGACGCGAAGATTCCGTTCTTGGAAGGCGGGCAGATGACGCCCGAAGCGTATCTCGCGCTGGTCACCATGCACGGTTCGATCATGGTGTTCATGGTGCTCACCACAGCGCCGCAATCAGGCTTTGGCAATTACTTCTTGCCCATCCAGATTGGCGCGGCGGACATGGCCTTTCCCGTCCTCAACATGCTGTCGTTTTGGACCACGTTCCTATCGCTGATCGTGCTGGTCGCCGCGTTCTTCGTCACCGGGGGCGCGCCGATCGGTGGGTGGACGGCGTACCCTCCGCTCAGTGCCCTGGGACAGATCGTAGGACCCGGTCAGGGCACGGGACAGACACTTTGGGTGCTGGGGGTGGCGATTTTCTGCGGCGCCTCGCTGATGGGCGCGCATCAACTTCATTACCACGCTCATCGACCTGCGCGCCAAGGGCATGACGCTGATGCGCATGCCGCTGACGCTGTGGTCGTGGTTCGTCACCGCCATATTTGGCCTGCTGGCGTTCGGCGTGTTGCTCGCGGCCTGCATTCTCCTGCTGCTCGATCGCGTGGGCGGCACGAGCTTCTTCATTCCCGGCGGCCTGGTGGTCAACGACATCAGAGGTGAACCACAAGGGCGGCTCGCCGTTGCTCTGGCAGCATCTGTTCTGGTTCTTTGGCCACCCGGAGGTGTACATCGCCATCCTGCCGGGCATGGGCGTTGCGTCGCACCTCCTCTCCACTTTCTCGCGCAAGCCGGTCTTCGGCTATCGGGCCATGGCCTACGCGCTGTGCGCGATCGGCTTCCTCGGCTTCTGTGGTGTGGGGCCACCACATGTTCGTCAGCGGTATGAGCCCCTACTCGGCGTTTGCTTTCTCGATCCTCACCATGGCCATCGGGGTGCCTTCGGCGATCAAGACGTTTAACTGGCTGGGGACACTGTGGGGCGGGAAGATCAAGTTCGATACGCCGATGCTGTACGCCATCGGCTTCGTGTCGCTGTTCGTGACCGGCGGGCTCTCGGGCCTTTTCCTTGCGCAGCCGTCACTCGACCTCTATTTCCACGACACGTACTTCGTCGTGGCCCACTTCCATCTGATTATGGGCGTGGCGGCGATCTTCGGGATGTTCGCTGCGCTGGCGTTCTGGTTCCCGAAGATGTCCGGTCGCATGATGAGCGAGCCGCTCGGGAAACTCCATTTCTGGATCACCTTCGCCGGCGTGTATTGCGTCTTCATGCCCATGCACTACCTCGGGCTGATGGGTCATCCGCGGCGCTATTCGAGCTCAGAGGCTTCGGCTTTCCTGCAAACTCTCGCGCCCATCCACCGCTTCATCACCATCGCGGCAATCGCCACCGTGGCGGCGCAATTTATCTTTCTCTTCAACGTCATTTGGAGCCTGTGGAAGGGCAAGAAGGCGGAGATGAACCCCTGGCACGCCACCACGCTCGAATGGACGATTCCCGGGCCACCGCCGCACGATAATTTTGGTGGCAAAGAGCAGGTGATTTATCGTGGCGCATACGAATTCAGCCCGCCCGGCTCGACCGAAGATTTCATCCCGCAACACCTCGAACCGGAAAAGGTAGGCAAGGCGCACTAACCATGCCCGGCGCAATCGCAGAACAGCTCGAGATCGGCCACGGCCAGCGCGGCCCTGGCGGTGGCCCGCCCGAAGGCGGCGATGACGGCCGCTCGGGTGGAGGATCGCGCGGCATTCCCCGACACGCCTATTTCACGGCAATTTCGCTCGGCCTTGCCGCCATCCTCATGTTCTTCATGGCGCTCACGAGTTCCTACATCGTGCGCAAGGGGCTGGGCGGCGATTGGCAGGCGGTGCGCTGGCCCCAGGTGCTGTGGTTCAACACCGCAGTGTTGCTGGCCAGCAGCGCCACGATTGAACTGGCGCGCCGCAACCTCGCGCGTCATCAACAGCGCGGCTTCCGCGGTTGGTGGGCGCTCACGACGGGCCTGGGGCTCGTCTTTCTTGCCGGACAGCTCTTCGCCTGGCGCGAGCTTCGCGCGGCGGGCGTGTTCATGGCTTCCAATCCCGCCAGCAGCTTCTTTTACGTCCTGACCGCGGCGCACGGCACGCATCTGCTCGGAGGAATCCTCGCGCTGCTTTACGTGGCCTTCCGCACGTGGACGCCGGACGCCGGCGCGCGCACCTCGCAGGACACGGCAGCGGAGGTCGCTTCGATTTACTGGCACTTCATGGACGGCCTGTGGGTTTTTCTGTTCTTACTTTTCAATCTGGGACGGTGAACTGTGCACGATACGAAACTGGATGCAACGCTCGCTTCGCCGTGGTCGGGGGGCGTTTCACCCTTCGCCATGGGCTCGAAGAAGCTGGGCATGTGGCTTTTCATTGTCTCGGACACGCTGACGTTTTCGGCTATGCTGATCGCATACAGCTATTCGCGGCTCACCAACGCGGACTGGCCGCGGCCGTTCCCCTTCAGCCCGGCGATCCTGTTTTCGACCTCGATGACCGTGATCTTGCTGGCCAGCAGCTTGACGATGGTGATGGGTGTAGCCGCGGCGCAAAAGGGGAATCACGGCGCCGCAGTGAAGTGGATCCTGGCCACCATGGCCGGCGGCATCTTGTTCATTGCATTGCACATGCGCGAGTGGTTCCACCTCTTCCATGAGGGTTTTAGCCTGGTGGGGAACCCGCATGGGGTGCCGCTGTTCGGCGCCACGTTTTTCGGCATCACCGGCCTGCATATGACCCACGTGGCCATCGGCGTGATCTACCTCGGCATCATCGCTCTCGGATTCGGCCGCAAGAAATTTTCTCCCGAAGACGTCGAGGTCAGCGGGCTCTACTGGCACTTCGTGGACCTGGTCTGGATGTTCGTCTTCCCGCTGGTGTACCTGATGTCGGTGAAATATTGAGGAGCAGAGGACAACGATGAGCGCGCATTCGCAAGCAATCGAGTCTCACGCGACCGCCACGACCAAGACCTTCGTTCTGGTTTGGATCGGCCTCGTGTTCATCACCGGCATCGAAGTCGTCTTGGCCTACGAACAGGTGCGGCCGGACCTGATGCTGACGATCCTGATCGGCCTCTCGGTGATCAAGGCCGCGATGATCATGTCTTACTTCATGCACCTGAAGTTCGAGAAGATTGCGCTGGTTTTCTGGCTGGTGCCGGCGATGATCTTCTGCATCTGCATGATGCTCGTGTTCTTCTTCCCGGACGGCGTCCGGCTGATGCACCAGCGCATGCCGTAGGAGGGCGTTGAAGCGATGAGTCCACTGCTGTCATTCCGAGCGAGGCGAGGAATCCCTGTGTTCCTCTCCGTGTTTCTCTGTGTCCTCTGCGTCTTTGCCGTGAGTCCCTCGGCCTCGGCGCAGTGCGCGATGTGTTATACGGCCGCGGCTGCAGCGGGAGCGGCCGCCGCGCGGTCGATTGACTACGGGATCCTGATTCTGCTCACGCCCGCGCTCCTGCTCTTCATCAGCATTTTCGTCTTGCTGATCCGCCGTGCCGCCGCCGCCGCGGCCACAAGCTGACTTCCCCGCAAGGTATTCATTCGGAGCTGATTTTTTCGTACTGCGAGCGGTCTCGCGCCCCTTTCGGGGCCAGCAAGCGGAGAATTCCGCGCGGGATGTGCTTCAACGCGAAGACAATCAACTGGTAACGCAACCCCGGGACAACCAGCCACCGCTTACGCTCCAGGCCGGCAAGCGAGGCGTCGACGACGGATTCGGCCGACATCCACCAGCTCGTGGGCACAAACTTGCGGTCGAGATTCAGCACGTCGTGGAATTCCGTGTAGGTGTAGCCCGGACAAAGTGCCTGCACGCGCACGTCGGCGTCGCCTCCTGCGAGTTCGAGGTGCAATCCTTCGGTGAAGCTGTTTATCCAGGCCTTGGTCGAAGCGTAGCTGACGCCGCCGATGTATTGCATGAAGCCGGAGACGGAGGAAACGTTTACGATGCGGCCCTTCCCGCGGGCGATCATCACCGGCAGCGCTTCGTGGGTCAGCCGCATGGTCGCCAGCACGTGCAGGCGGTGCATGCGGTCCTGGCCCTCGAGCGGTTCCTTCCAGAAGCGATGCAGGGAGCCAATCCCCGCGTTGTTCACCAGGAACTCAAGGTTGGGCGCGCGGCCGATACGCTCCTCAACGCGAGCGAGCTCCTCATCCTTGGCGAGATCCGCGGCAAGCGCCTCGGCCGAGATGCCATGCTTCTCATGGACATCCGCGGCGAGCGCTTCCAGCCTCTCCCTGCGCCGCGCCACCAGAATGAGGTCGTAGCCGCGCGCCGCCAGCCGCCGGGCAAAGACCTCGCCGATCCCGCTCGACGCTCCGGTGATCAAAGCAAGCGGTCGGGGCGTAATCGCATCGCGGGGTGTAGGCATCGCCAAGCTCATCCCAAAAAGAAAAGCCGGGAGCGAGCGTGGCTCGCTCCCGGCCGAAGTCTAGCAGAAGAGGTTACTTCGGAGCGTCCTTCTTGTGCAAGACAAGGCAGATATCAATGGCATTCGTGGGGTCGACTGCGCTGCCGCCTTCCTGCACGTGCTGGATCTTGCCTTCCTTGTCCACGACGAAGGTCGTGCGGTTGGCGAACTGCTGCTCTTCGTTCAGGATGCCATACGCTTTTGAGACTTGCCGCGTCATGTCGCTCAGCAGCGGAAACTTCACTCCGATCTTCTTGGCGAATTCGTCGTTCGCGAACGGAGAGTCGATGCTGATGCCGAGCACTTCCGTGTCATTCAGGTCGATCTTGCCCGTGTCGATACCAGACTGGTATCCCTGGAGTTCCTTCGTTCAACCACCGGTGAAGGCGAGCACGTAAAACGCAAGGACCACGTTCTTTTTGCCGCGGTAGTCGGCCAGGTGCACCTGCTTGCGGCTGTTGTCTCGCAGCGTGAAGTCCGGCGCCGCGTCGCCTACCTTGAGGTTCGTATGGGCCACGGCGGGCTGCTGCTGCGGCGCCTGCGCTTGCCCCGAGAGAACAAGGGCGAGCAGGAGCAGGAGTCCCGCGAAAGTGCGTCTCATGCTGGCGTCTCCTGTGAAATATTGAGTGCGAACTTGCGGATCGGATTATACGCCCGTCCCGGCGCATCCAGGCAAGCCCGAAATTCCTGCGCACGCCGCAGACCGAGACACACTTTTCCTTCCAGTCAGCAAGAATCCGCGGAGAGCCTATCGCAGGCGGCCGGGAGGATCGGCAGCTTCCGGCACGTGTGGAGACGCGGCGGCAGGCTCGGTGCGCGCCGAAATCAGCGAGGGAGCGGGGTTGGGCAGGCCGAGCCCCCTGTTCATCTCCAGATGCTCTTTCGCACAGTTCGGACAGTACGACTTGCCGGTTTCTTCGTCGCGTAAACTCGCCAGTTCGTAGCAGCCGTGGATGCAGTCGCAGTAACCTGTGTCCGAAGCCGTCTTGATCGGCACCAGAGCCATCGCGTTTCCCCCGCGAGTGGATACTATCCTCGGCCGCGCTTTTTCGCAATGCAAGCTGCCGAAGACGAACAAGGGAGTGGTCCCTGGGGTATGGCAAGAACCCGGGGCCATGAGCAGGCAGCGGCTGGGGGATTTGAGCCGTATCACGCAGCTACAGAAAGACCTACGCAAAACGGTGGGGGCCTACAATTCTTGGAAGGCAAGCCACGACTTGGCGCGCCCCTGCTCCAAATAAGATGCTCATTTTCAGTGACA
>CAVTZX010000061.1:0-55623 GCA_963739275.1 uncultured Acidobacteriota bacterium | reverse complement strand
CCTGGAACTCCTTGCGATGGTCCGGCCCGCTTTCGCCGGTCACGCGGTACTCGGCCGGCGGAAGACCCCGCTGCTGCAGCCATTCCTGCAGCGCCGATTTATGGTCCTGCAGCGCCAGCTTTTCCGCCAGTTCGGCGATCGCAGGTTGGATCAGTGTGCGGCGCACGAAGTCGCGCGCCGCATCGAAGCCCGCATCGAGATAGATGGCCGCGATCACGGCTTCGTAGGCATCGGCGAGCAAGGCAGGTTTCGCGCGGCCTCCCGTCTTCTCTTCCCCGCGCCCCAGCAATAGGTGTTCTCCCAGGTGAAGGCGCCGTGCGACGCCGTAGAGTGACGCCGCGTTGACCAGCGCGGCTCGGCCTTTCGACAGCCGGCCCTCCTCCCAGTCCGGAAAGGACTGTACAAGGTGCTCGCTGGCGACCAGGCCCAGGATGGCGTCACCCAGGAACTCGAGGTTCTCGTTGTCCGCGGCACCGCCCGGCGCGGCCTCCGCGCGGTAGGAACTGTGCGTCAGCGCCTGGGCCAGCCACGCCGGCTGCCGGAAACGATATCCGAGCGCGGCCTCGAGGTCCGGCGTTCCGGTCTTTGCCCTCATGACCCGCAGCGGCTACGGCTTCGGCGCTGCCGTGGCGAGTTTCTTCGCGTTGGCCTGTCTCTGCTTACAACCGGCCTGCATTTGCCAGGTTATTTCGCCGCATTTCCCATAGGCAGCGGATGCGTCGTCATATTTCTTGGCCTGTTCGTAGTCGATTCCCATCACGAGGAAATCGGCTGGATCCGGCGACGATGACGATTTTGTCGCTTCGGCGAGCTCCGCGGCGGAATCCAGCCACTTTCCGCGGAAGTAATACACGAAGCCGAGACCGCTGTGGCAGAGCGAAAGTTTCTCGTTCTTGGCCTTGGTGAAATCCTCGTCCGTGAGGCTTTCCGGTTTGATCAGCGTGGGGATCAGAGCGATGCCCTTCTTGGCGTAAGTTTCGGCCTTGGTGAGCTTCTGCTCCGCGTCCAGCGACTCCGGATTCACGCGCCGCCCCAGAACCATGGCCATCAGGGCTAGGGCGTCCACGTTGTCGGGGTTCAGCGCCAGCGTCTTGTCGCCCGCCGCCATCATCTCTTTTTCCTTACTCACCGTCAGGTAGTCCTGCATCAAGCGGGAGTAGACGCTCTCCAGGTAGCGGCTCTCCGGGAACTTCTTGAGGAAATCCTCACCAAGGGCGATTTGCTGGTTGGCGATTGCGTCGCCGGGGCCTCTCAAGTCGAAGAATTTCTTGTAGGCGTCCTCCTCCTCCTTGTTCACCGGCGGCGCCGCTGGCGGAGGCTGCTGGCCTTGCACCGGTGGCGGGGGAGGGTTTTGCTGCTGCTGCTGGCCCATCTGGGCCGCGAGAGAAACCGCACCACTCAAGAGCAGGGCCACGGTCAGAAGCAGACCCCGCACGGATGAATTGCTCTTTCTCATCGAACCGTCTCCTTATGCCCCCGATTCCGCGGCGGGCTGAGTTGACTGAAAATGACGACTCCCTAATTTCTAATAAGACGCGCCGGCAGTCCCCTTTGGTTACCCGAAAGGCTTCCCGTCTTTGGAACTCTTTTGCGGAGGCCCATAGGGTTCTTTCAGACCTCGCTGTGCCGCATCGAGCGCGCCTTGAGGCGCCCCCTCGACCGCCAGGGCTGCGCGGTATTCCTTCAGTGCCGCATCGCGGTCGCGATCGACGTCATAGAAATGCCCCAGGTAGACGTGTGACCATGCCTGAACCAACGGGTTCGTCTCGGACTGTTTGCCCGCAGGCAGTGCCAGCAATTTCTGGAATAGCTCCCTCGCGTGATCCGCATCCCCCTTGAGAAGAAACGTCAGTGCCAGGCCAAAGTCGGCCCGCGGCTGATCCGGATACTTCTCGAGCACGCGCCGGAATGCGGCCTCCGCTTTGCCTGCGTCTCCGGCCTTGACCGCGGCATCTCCCTCCTTCAGCCAGGCGAGAAGGTCAGCCGGCTCGGCGGGCTTCGGCTCCTGAGGAGCCGCTTGTGCCGGCGCGGGCTCCGGCAGCGGCGCAAACGCCATGGTCTGCAACCGTTTCGTTTCCGCGGCGGTATTGATCGCGCGTACGAAATCCTTGAAGTAGAAACTCATGGCCGGCTCGGCCTGCTCGAAAACAACGAGTTCCCGGTTCATCGGCCGCATCAGGATGAATCCTTCGGCGTCCGCTTGATCCAGCGCGGCCGCGAGTCCCCCGGCCGGCAGCCGACGCAATCGCAACTCCACGGCGCGCACCAGGCACTCGGTGAAAAATGCTATGAAGTCCTCGCGATACTCCGCGGGAAGGCGCGGCGCGCGCCCCGCGATCTGCAGCAGCGGCCGCTTATCCGAAACCAGAACCGCATCGCGCAGGACCAGCGGCTCGAGCATATAGTGCAGGAACGCGTGCCGGATTTCGTCCATTGGCGGATCGGCGCCGCCATTGACCACGATCTCGTAATGCATGCCGTAGTTGCGGAAGTTGGTCTTTTCCCCCACCAGCGGCTCCACGTAGACGGCGAACTTGCGCTGGCTGGTGGGCTGAATGAGCTCGCGCAGGTACCCGGTCGTCCCCTGCACCACGCGGGCGAACGGCGACGAAATCTGCGCCACCTCGCGGTCATACTCTTTCTGCGCGCTTCGCCAGAGCAGATCGATCTCTGCCTCGGTATAAAACGCGGCCAGCACCTCGTTGAATCCTTCGATGGGCAAGACATCCGGCGGCAAATCGTCGTGCGAAACGTTGTAGGCGAACTTGGGCGGCGGGCCCACCACCATCGCAAACGAGATGTAGCGCGCGAGTGTGGCCGCGGGATCCGCAAGCTGGTGGTCGTGATAGAACTGGCGCACGGCTTCGGTCGCCGGGCCGTTTAGTTGCGCCATCTGCCCGGCGAGCTTCTGCCGTATGGGATTCGAGGTCGCCAGATTCAAGTTCTGGCCATACCCGGCGGCGTAAAGCGCGCAGAGCGTCGCAAAGAGCTCCCGATTCCCTTCCACCGCGATGGGAGTCGTCGAGCCTCCCGCGCCTTGCTGCGCCGCCTGGGCCAGTGCACGCAGCGGAAGGCACAGCTGCAGCGCTACGACAGACACCATCGCCAAACTCAGAACTGCGATGAGCGCAGTCCGCTTCCCGCCAGATTCCCCTTCTCTCTGTTTCAAGAATGGCGCCTCTGCTCGTCCGCCTGAGGAGAAAAATCCGACCCTAAACTCCCCCTCTTCAATCTACTAGTGCCGTTCCAACTTGTCAAAGCCAAGCTCAGGTCCTGCCAAATCAGCAAGGGAGACGCAAACCTCCAGAACCCATTTTCGGCAGAACAATTTGGATCGGCACTCGGGAGTTTCGAGCGAGTCAAGGAAGGTAAGCCGGGAGAAGAGCCCGCGCGTTGCTCAGCCGCGCACGCGGATCCCGCTGAACGCCAGGATCACCCGCCCGCCGGAGGTAGGACGCCCGAAGCTCATCTGTGGGCGGAAGCGCGAGAACATCAAGACCTGGTCGAGTTGCCGCCGGATGTCCGAATTGTCCGGCCCGTAGAGAATCCGGTAATTGACGAGCTGCCCTTTGGAGTTCACCGTGATTTCGACCGTCAGCGCGCCCTCGTCGGGCACGGGGAAAGAGGAAAGCTGCTCAAGTCGCGCCGGCTGCAGGAGATTGGTCGGCAGATCGTTCGGAACCTCTCCCACCGGCATTCCGCCGGCAAACGCTTGCAGCACCGAGAGGAAAACGAGGATCGCCGAAAGCACGCCTCCGGTCGCAGGCACCGCCAGCGGCTCCAGGATATTCTCCAGCACGAGGTGCGCGCGGATGGCGATGCGGTGTAGGTGCGCGGCCCAGCCTCGCAACTCTTTCGCCTGCGCCACGGCCACCTTGATGCGCACCGCCAGGTCCGCCGGCGGCGCGGAACGTCCCGCGCGCGACATCAGCACCAGCAGCTTGCGATAGCGTTCCAGTTCCGTGCGGCAATCCGGGCACGATTCCAAATGTTCGCGGACGGGGCCATGCGCATGGCCAGGGAGCGCGCCATCCAGGTAACCCGGCAACTTTTCGCGAATCCCGGCGCAACTCATCTTGCACCTCCCCGGTTCGACCCAAACTGCATCGCGCTTCGACCGCTCGTCATCGCCGGCTGCGAAGCCGGCCGCGCTTCCCGGCGGCGCGCATGCTCCCTCGCCGGTGCGCTGGACTCTGCCTTTGCCTCGGACGATTCCTCTCCGGCCGGTGGCTTCTTCGCCGCGGCGCCCAGCATCGGCGCAAGCACCTCGCGCAGCGCCTGCCGCCCACGCAGGATTCGCGACTTCACTGTGCCCACCGAGACATCCAGCACTTCCGCCACCTCTTCGTACGACAGCCCTTCCAGGTCTCGCAGGATCACCGCGCTGCGGAAAACTTCCGGCACCTCACCCAGCGCGCCGCGCACCGCGGCCTGAATCTCATGCGTCGCGTACTCGTCGAACGGCGAAGCCGCCTGGTCCTGCAGGTCCACCGCCTTCAAACCCCTGTCCGTTTCCGCGTCGATGGAAACCTGCTGACGCCGGTGGCGCCAGTTCCAGCGGCGATAATTCAGCGCCTCGCGCACCCCGATGCGGTAGAGCCAGGTCTTCAGCGAGCTTCCCTGCCGGAAGCTGCGGATCCCGCGGTAGGCTTTGAGGAAGACTTCCTGGGTCACGTCGGCGGCGTCGGCGGTCTCGCCCAGCATTCCGAAGACAACGCTGTACACCGAGGCGTGGAAATGCGTCACCAGCCAGTCGAAGGCTTCATCGGAGCCCGCTTGCAGCTCCGTCACCAACTCGGCTTCGTCCCGGGCCCAGGAAAGGACGCCCGCCAAGTCTGACACGTTCCGCCTCCAGCCCCAGCCCTGCCGGGGCCGCCTGTGTCCCTATTTACTTTGACACTGGCAAGGCCTAAAAGGTTCCCTCGCCTGTTTACTATTCTCCGCCCCTCCCAGCCCCCTTTGCAATGGGACTGCGCTTCCGTGCAGAAGATGTAGCGGCGCCCTTTAGGGCGGCAGCCTTTTCCTCAGTAGCACAGGCTGAAGCCTGTGCGCTTTTCTCCGCGCTTTTTCCCGAGTAGCACAGGCTTGCCCTGAGTTCTCGAAGGGCACTCTTGCCTGTGCGCTTATCTCTGCGTCTCTCTGCCCTGAGACCAACGGTCGAAGGGTGCGTCTCCCCGATGAATTTCTGCTCTGTCTTCGATCTCCTCTTCGCGCCCTTGCGCCTTTGCGTAATTTCCCGGAGCCTGCTCTCGAGGGTGCCCCAACTGTGCCCCAACTGTTGCGCGGCAAAAGGTGGGGAAGATCTCCGTAGAAGTCTGCCTTACCTCAAACGAAGAAAGGAGTGCTCGGAGCACGTGGATTTGACCTTGAGGCGCGTGCGCGGACCCGCAGCGGGTAACGCTTATTCATTCCTGGCATCGACACTCTCCATTCACGGAAAAGTGTCGAATTGCTCGCTGTCTCATTTTAGGGCTGCAGTCCAGCTTTCACAGGCGCAATTCCGCCCACAGTGGGCCCCCCGAAGATCCATGCACGTGAGTTGGCACCAACAATCATCATGTGTCCGAAAACGCGGAGCCGATCAGCTCTTGGGACAGGAACTTTCAAAGCGGATCTACGAACAACCCCACACTTGTTGGGCCAGGATGGGCCACTCAGAGAGGCGTGGCCACCCGCCTGCCACTTTTCTCGGCGGGGGGTGGTTTACGGGCTAGTAGGATTGCCCTCGACGATTTGACCTTGTACTCGGGCGTCCCCGTTAACTCTAGATGGGCATAGTATCCCGTTACGAGGAGAACCTTCTCATCACTGCTTATAAGAAACAGGAGTCGGAGCACTCTTAATTCGTTCTGTGTAGGGGTGATTCGGATCTCGTAGTACGCCTGGTCTCCCCGAGCGAACAGATTATCTAATTTCAACGCAGTATAATCGTGAGAATTGATGGTCACTTTGGAGATCCCCTCGTCGGTCCATGTGAACTCAATCGAGAGATCTTTGCCGTGGTAAGAGTAGAACCCATTGAGGATTTCCTCATGCCATGCAAGGGCGGGACATGGCAAAGACAGACAGAGCAGTAAGGCAAGGAACAGAGCTACATGCTGCTTTCTCATTAAACTAATCCTTTTTGTTCTTGAGGTAGTCTACTATGCCAGTCGCGATCTGGACGGGTAGCACAGACAATCTTCCCGCTCCCTTTTCTCGTCTTCGGCCACACAACAAAGCCATCATACCCCCGCGATAGTTCATCGTGGGGTAATGAGCGCGCAAGGTTGGGTTACCCCACCGCGTCGGTCTTACACGTGGGGATTTTCTCGAGTGTTAAATCGCTAAAAGGCTCGGCCACCCGCCTATCCGAACTAGTCGGTCACACTAACGACAACATAAAGAAAAACCACCAAGCTGCAGTGATTAGTCCGGCGATGGCGACTGCCCACCTTATGTATCCTTTGCCGAACATTCCGAGCAAGCCCCCAACTAGCGCCAGGTATTCGGCGTAAAACCGCGTATACCGGCGTACAAAGCGCAACAAGGTGTCGAAGTTTACCGCGGTGTCAGGTGATCGGCTCAGACCGAAGCGCATCGCTAGAAAGAGAGAAAACGAAATCGTGACCAAGAACAGGCCTGCGGCCGGGACGATAGTTCGCCACCAAAGAACACGCTTGCCCTTCGTACCGTAAAGAGTCACGTACCAGCACGATGCGACTAGCAATAACAATATCGACCCCACCGCATAGTCCAGGCGCATCTGTGAATCTCCTCAGCAGCGTCCAGTGCCTTCCGCGCATTTCCCGTGCGCAAGCCCCGTCATGCTGTCAACGTCGAACTCCCGCCGACGGTCGTCCTTGGATCTGGACGGGTAGCACAGACAATCTTCCCGCTCCCTTTTCTCGTCTTCGGCCACACAACAAAGCCATCATACCCCCGCGATAGTTCATCGTGGGGTAATGAGCGCGCAAGGTTGGGTTACCCCACCGCGTCGGTCTTACACGTGGGGATTTTCTCTCCGGGTCCTGAGCCTCAAGCCTCTCTATCCGTGTTTATCGGTGTGAATCTGTGGTTCCACTCTTCCTTTCGAATTAACTCTGCAATTACCGTTACCCTCCTTTGACTTATCCTCGTATTTGCGCTAACATGTGGCGCAAGCTGGTTCCTTCAACAACGTTTCTTATCCCGCCCGCTTGCATGGTGTCCCCGTGCTGCCATCGCTCAACGACCGAAAGGGATCAGCTTCCGTGCTCACCAGTCACCAGTCAGTCGTCCTGTGCGGCGCCGAACGACGGCTCAGATTTAGCCACGTAAACCCTTTGTCATCCGCAGTTACGCAATTTCACGCCTCTAAGTCCTTTAGAATCCGCAGTTGCGTTTTCATTGGGTTTAAAGTCTTTTAGATGCAACAGATACGAAACGAACGGGTGGGAGGGGGGCTTATGGTTAACCAATTCCCCCGCATGCTAGCCACTAACCACTTGCCACTGGCCACCACCCGGCAATCCCATCCGCTCCGCCAGCTTGTCGTCGATCAACTTCGCGCCGCGACCGGCGATACGCAGTGCTCTGGTAGGGGCGCTGCTTGCTGCGCCCTCCGGCGCGTTCCGAAGGGCTTTGTAGGGGCAGAGCTTGTCTCCGCCCTCACAAATGTCGAAGAAGGTGCTTGCATCCGCGACTTGTGGTTTGACCGTGCCGCTTCGGAATGCTATAAATCAAACCCACGTCCCGGTGGGGCCGTGGCGCAGTTGGGAGCGCGCCTCGATGGCATCGAGGAGGTCGTGGGTTCGAATCCCATCGGCTCCACCAGATTGATTCCGGCGCTGCTTTTCTTTCTGGCGATTCCCCCAAACCGAAATTTCGTCTAAACTTCGACGCCTATGGCCCAGATTACTTTTCTCGGAGCCGCAGGCACGGTGACCGGCTCGAAATACCTCGTCGAATCCGGCGGCAAGCGTTTGCTCGTCGACTGCGGACTCTTCCAGGGCAACAAGGAACTTCGCCAGCGCAATTGGGACCGTTGCCCGCAGGATCCTTCCACGATCGACTGGGTCGCGCTGACGCACGCGCACATCGACCACACCGGATACTTGCCGCGCTTGGTCCGTGACGGTTATCACGGACCCATCTACGCCGATGCCGCCACCATCGAGCTCTGCAACTATCTGCTGCCCGACTCCGCGCACCTGCAGGAAGAGGACGCCGAGCACGCCAACCAGACCGGCTATTCCAAACACTCCCCCGCCCTGCCGCTCTACACCGAAGACGAAGCCCTGGCCGCGCTGCGTCACTTCCAGGAAATTCCCCGCAGCGGACCGTTCCAGATCAGCCCGGAGTTCGCCGTGCGCTCGCACGATGCTGGGCACATTCTCGGCTCCTCGAGCCTCGAACTGACGATCACCGAGAACGGGAAGCCGTTCACCGTGCTCTTCTCCGGTGACATCGGCCGCTACGATCAGCCCATCCTGAATGATCCCCAGGTTCCTCCGCGCGCCGACTACCTGCTTTGCGAATCCACCTACGGCGATCGCGACCATCCCACCGATTCGCCCCACGACGCTCTGGCCGCGGTGATCAACCGTGTGGCCAAGCGCGGCGGCGCAATCGTTGTGCCCGCGTTTGCCGTGGGGCGCACGCAGACGCTGATGTACGTCCTGCGCCAACTCGAAGACTGGGACCGCATTCCGCGCTTGCCGGTGTACGTGGACAGTCCCATGGCCATCGACGTCACCAGCCTTTACCTGAACCACATGGAAGACCACGACATCGAGTTCAAGCGCGAGGAGGCCAGTGGCGATCCGCTCAACGCGCACAGCGTGAAGATGACGCGCACGGCCGAGGAATCACGCCGCATCAGTGAGGTGAACACGCCTTGCATCATCCTCTCGGCGAGCGGCATGGCCACCGGGGGCCGCGTGCTCTTCCATCTCGCGCGCCGTCTCCCCGATTCCCGCAACGCCGTGCTGCTCTGCGGCTTCCAGGCCGAGGGCACGCGCGGGCGCGCGCTGCTCGAAGGTGCGAAGACGCTGCGCATTCACGGCGAGGACGTTGCGGTGCGAGCGGAAGTCGTCGACCTGAAGGAGTTCTCCGCACACGCCGGCCGCAGCGAGCTCTTGCGGTGGCTGGTCGGTCTCCCGGCGCCGCCCCGGCAGACCTTCATCGTGCACGGCGAACCCACGGCCGCCGCCGCGCTGGAGAGCGCCATCCAAACACAATTCAAGTGGAAGACGGTGCGCCCGGCCTACCGCCAGTCGTTTGAACTGACGCCGTGATCCCTACCACTCGCGCTGGACGCGCAGAGCGAAGGTGTACTCCTCCGGCCTCGTGAAGTGGGAATCCATCAGACCAATTGCCGGAGATGCGAGGGCCTTGCTCCCAGGAACGGAAGAGGCAGAAGGTTTCTTCGGCGAAATGAAGCGGCCCGGGGACTGCGATTCGCAGCCCGGGACACTGTCCGCGTGAGCACAATCCGAACAGCGTCTCCGATCGAGAAGGATGCGGAAGAAGTTTAGCGACGGATAGGAGTATTTCCGCAGAGAAGTCCTTGCGGGACTTCGGTGGAGTGGTAGAATGCGATTATCGCGCTGGCCCCGGGGGTTTACATGATTCGACCTCGCGTCGCCTTGTCTGTACTTGCCACAGTAATGTGCACTTCTCTTCCCTGCTTCGCGCAAGTGAGACCGCCCGCTGTGCCTACGACCGTCCCACGCACCTTCTCCATTCGTGGCACTGTGCGGGTTTCAGACACAAATCAAACCCTCGAAATGGTTCGCGTGGATTTGAAACGCTTTACGGGCGAAACGGTCCAGACCAGCTTCACCCGCTCGAACGGCGAGTTCGAGTTCGTCGGACTGAACAACGGCGTCTATCAAGTGGTGATCGAGCTCGAACGCTACGAGCCGGTCCGGGAAAACGTCGAAATCCAAAACGGTTCGAAAATGGGTATCATGATCTTCCTCCGGAAGCCGGTGGAGATCCACGCCGCGGCGCAAGGCCCATCGATTTCCGCTCATCAGCTTTCTCTCCCGCACAAGGCCCAGGATGCGTATCAGAAAGCCATGCAGCGTCTCTACGACAAGAACGACGCCAAGGGCAGCCTCTCCCTGTTCAAGAAGGCCATCGCCGAGGCGGCTGACTTCTTCGAAGCTTATTACCAGATGGGAGTCGCTTACGCGCACCTGGAACAAACCGGAGACGCGGAAGCCGCCTTCCGCAAGTCCGTACAGATCAGCGAGGGGCGTTTCGCCCTGTCCGAGGTCGGATTGGCTGCGCTGCTTTCCAACAACAGCCGGTTCGCTGAGGCCGGCCCCGCTGCACAACGCGGCGTCGAGCTGGATCCCATGGCCTGGCAGGCCCACTTCGAGCTGGCGCGCGCGCTCGCCGGGCAGAACCAGTGGGACACGGCCGAGAAGAGTGCGATCGAAGCGCGGAAACTCAACGCAGAAGTCGCTCCTCTCTATCTGCTGCTGGCGAACATCCACATACACAAACAGAATTACCCTGCCCTGATCGAAGACTTGGAGACCTACCTGAGGATTGAGCCCAACGGGCCCTCCAGCGCGCAAGCGCGCAGTACTATCGAACAGGTGCGCAAGACGATGGCTCAAGCGAAGCCAGCCCCGCCAAGGCCGCAGCCGGACCCCCAATACTGACCGAAGCTCCAGCGGTTCCCGCAGTGGTGCCCTTGCAACTCCAGATTTGTTTAAGGTTTTTTACAAGAATCTTCCGCAAGGCGAGAAACTTTTCTGGGGGATCCTCCGTCTATATAGGCAAGACCACTCGCGGGGTAGGAGGCTACCACCACAGGGCAACCGACCGTCAGCTTCCTACCCCAAACTCAAATCACTGAATTCCACTACGGCCGTAAAGGATTGAAAATAAAAGATTAAGAGTCCGCCCGCGCCACTGTCATGGGCGCAGTCTGGCGCATGGCGGGAACTTCCGCCAGCCGCAGGCCGAACACGAACATCGGGTGCGGCGCTACGCGACCCCAACGGTTCAGTTCCCAGCGCGCCTGAATGAACTTCACTTCCGGACGCGCCCCCAAGTCCAGAACCATCCGCGTTTCCCCCTGGTAGAAACGCTGGGGAATCTTCAGGATCGGAAAGCGCCCCCAATTCTCGCCGTCTTCCGAGCCCCAGATGGAGACGTCGATGGATTCCTGCTCGATCTGATCGTAAATCGCAAGTGTGCAGAGAAAGGTGCGAGTTGCGCTCGAGCTGACGGAGGCTTTCTCGCCAGCACCGTTGGATTCCACGCGCGTCCCGGGCGGCACCAAGTCAAGACCCATGGGCATCGCTCGCCCCTCCTATGAATCGCGGCAAATTCTAGCACATCTTCGCCAACGCCCAGAAAAGCCGATCGAAGAAGGCAGTTTAGGATCTGCGGAGTTTGCTCAGCTTTTCGGCGGCAGCAGTGAGCGTCTTATCCTGCTTGCAGAACGTGAAGCGGACCTGGCGGCTGCCATCGGCGGGGTTGTTGTAGAAGCTCGAGCCGGGCACGACGGCGACGCCGATGTCCTTCACCAGATGCAGGGCGAAGGAGACGTCGTCCTTCGCGCGGAAGGCGGAGATGTCCGTCATGATGTAGTAGGCGCCGGCGGGCTTGAAGCAGCGGAAGCCGGCGGCTTCGAGAAGACCGAGCAAGCGGTCGCGCTTCTCGAGGTAATTCGCCGCGAGGCGCTCATAGTACGCCTCCGGCAATTGCAGCGCGATGGCGCCGGCCTCCTGGAGTGGAGCCGCCGCACCGACAGTCAGAAAATCGTGCACCTTGCGGATCGCCGAGGTGATGTGCGGCGCAGCGATGGCCCAGCCCACGCGCCAACCGGTCACGCTGTAGGTCTTGGACAGGCCGTTGATGGTGATGGTGCGGTCGCGCATGCCGGGAAGCGAGGCCATGGAAATGTGCCGCGCGCCGTCGTAGAGGATGTGCTCGTAGATCTCGTCGGTGATGGCCAGGGCGCTCCAGCGCACGCAGAGGCCGCGGATGAATTCGAGCTCTTCCCGATTGAAGACCTTGCCCGTCGGATTGTTCGGCGTATTGAGGATGATGGCTTTCGTGTGCGGACCGAACGCGGCGGAAAGTTCCGCGCGGTCGAAGCTCCAGTCCGGCGGACGCAGTTTGACGAAGCGGGGCGTGGCCCCGCTCAGGATCGCGTCGGGCCCGTAGTTTTCATAGAAGGGCTCGAAGACGATGACTTCATCGCCGGGATTGATGACCGCCATCATGGCCGCCATCATTGCTTCGGTAGAACCGCAACACACCGTAATCTCGGTCTCGGGATCGGGGCGCACGCCCTGCGTGCGGTCGAATTTTTCTGCGATTGCATCGCGCAGGGATTTCGCGCCCCAGGTGATGGCGTACTGATTGATGTCCGCGGCGATGGCTTGCCGCGCGGCATCCTTGATCTCCGCAGGCGCGGGAAAATCAGGGAAGCCCTGGGCGAGGTTGACGGCGCCGTGCATCATGGCCAGGCGCGTCATCTCGCGGATCACGGACTCGGTGAAGCGCTCGGCCTTCGCAGAAATCATGCGTTTCACTGCGGCGGTCTGCGATGCGTCTCTGGGAGCCGAGCCGGGCGCGGCCGGATTCATGGCAGTCCCCGGGCCGGGCGGGAGTAGAGCGCGCGGTAAAGTTCGGCGTTGCGCATCACGATCTGCACGTATTCACGAGTCTCCGTGAAGGGGATGCCCTCGACAAACTCGGCCACGTCCTCGAACGTGCGTTCCGCCTGCCAGGCCACGGCGTGGTCTTCACCGGCGTTATACGCGGCCAGCATCGCTTCCGGTGAACTGAACTGCTTCAGCAAGTCCGAGACGTACAGCGATCCGAGCTGCAAATTGTACTCCGGATTGAAGAGCCGCGCGCGGGCATACGACATCTTCAGCCGCTTGGCCAGCACCCGGCCGGTCTTCGGCAGGACTTGCATGAGGCCGAGAGCTCCCGCATGCGAAACGGCCTCGGTCTGGAACACGGACTCTTGACGAATCACCGCGGCAACGAACATCGGATCGATATCATTTTTCACCGCGGCGCGGCGCAGGCTGGCTTCATAGGGCAGCGGATAGAGGACCTTCCAAACGTCGGTGGGCAGTTCAGGCAGCTTGCGCGCCTCCGGCTGCGGGATGACCTGCCGCGCGGTGACAATCGCCGCGGCGTAACGCCCGGCGTCGAGGGCCGACTTGGCCACTTCCCAGAGCAGCCGCCGGGAGCCGGTTTCGGCGAAGGCGGCGCGCAGCTCGAGTTCCGCGGAGGCGTCGAAGGCGATCGTCCGCAGCGACTGTGCGCGCGCCCATCGCACCGCGGCTGCATCCGGAATCGCCTCATCGAGCGCTGGGAGTGACGCTGGCGCAGGAATCTGATCCAGAACCTCTGCGGGATTGACCGGCTCTGTGCCCAGCCCTTCCGGGAGGGGGTTTGAGCCGCTGCGCCGCGCGCATCCCGAAATACGTCAGGGGGTAGCGGTCCCGCGCCTTCAAGTAAAAACTGCGCGCATGCGCGGCGTGGCCATCGCGCTCGGCCAAGCGGCCCAACCAATACAGCGCATCGGCAACCGCCGGGGATGTGGGAAAGCGCCGCACGTGCTCTTCGAGCAGAGGGCCGGTTTCCGGCGCTCGCTCCAAGTAGGCCGTCCAGGCCAGGCGCCACTGCGCGGCCGGGGCGTTCTTCTCCCCAGGAAACTGTTCGGAGACGCGGCGGTAGTAACCCGCGGCGCGCTTGCGGTCGAGCTTCACCCAGAGGATGTTGCCTGCGGTGAAGAGTCCTTCCCCGGTCCAGTAGCTCTGCGGATAGAGCGAGGCAAGATGATCGATCGTGGCGAGCGCCTCGTCCTCCGCCTTTCGCGAGCGATACGCCTGCGCGAGCAGAAAGAGCCGCTCGGCGTCGGCTTCGGAATCACGAACCTCGAGGTCGGCAAGCACGCCGGTCGGAGCGCCCAGCTCCACACGCGCGTAGGCCATGTGCACCTGCGCCCGGGCAAGGGCCGGCGAGGAGGCAGGTTGCCCATTGCGCAGCAGGGGAAGAAGCAACTCGTACTCTGCGCGCACATCGCGCCAGCGGTGTGCGTCGTAGAGCGCGTCCGCGCGCGCGATGCGCTGGTCGAGCGGCGCCGCGGGAAATCCGCTGCCCAGCGCACGCTCCAGCTGCACGAGCCGGGTTCCGGCCGCGCGTGCCTCCTCACTCAACGGGAATCGATAGTAGATCGACTGGTAGTCGCGCGCCGCGGCGGCGAGAGGCCGCGTGGTGTCGCCGCCGGCACTCCTCTGCTTCTCGGTGGCCTGAGCACGGCGGAGAAGCAAAACCGGCCTTGAGTCCGTCTTGCCGTAGGCGTTGAGCGCGGCGATCGCCCGTTCGGGCTGGCTGGCGGCCATCGCAGTTTCGGCCAACGACTCCAGCGCGGCCTCGGTCAGGACGCTATCGGGATAGCTGCGGCGGAACTGTTCGTATTCGCTGAGCGCATCGGCGCTGTGCCCGAGGCCGCGCGCGATGAAAGCTTTCCAGTACAGGGCATACTCCGTCAGTGCAGGCTCCACCCGCGGTGCGCCCTTGGGCCATTCCCCGGCGGCGCGTTCGATCCACGATTCCGCCTGAGCAAAGTGGTTGTTCATGGCGTCGTGGTAGGCGAGGGCCAGCGCCGCGCGCGCCCCGGCTCCGTTCATGGCGTTCCGATTGGCGAACTCGCGCAGCTTCGCGTAATTCGCGGGCGTATCGTCATCGCGCAACGCGCGCGCCAGGGTGGTCAGATCTTTCTCGCGGGATTCGTCGGAGGCAGGGGGAGCAGCCGGGGGCTTCGCCGGTGCTTTGGCAGGCGCTCTTGGAGCGGTCTTCGATGGCTTGCGCTGCGGGTGCGTCTGCCCGGCCGCGGGCGGCGCGGGCGCGAGCAGCGCGAGTGCGGCCACAGAAGCCGTCGCCGCGCGGGCGAACTTTTCCATCCCGTGCCGGCGAACGGGCTCTCGCTTCACCTGCGTGGGTCTACTGCCGTAGAACCGGTGAGGAGTAAGGATACTCGCCCAGAGCCTGCGGGTCCCCCTCGCCCAGAATCTCCACCATCCAATGATAGAAGTAATCCACCGGGTGGGCGAGGATCGGGCGGAATCTACGATCGTACTCGATGTGCGCTTTCTCAATGTCATCCCGCAGGCGCAGGCAGAGATCGCGGTGTTCCCTGCCCAGCCGCACCTGCTCAGGCCTCAAGAGTTTGATGTCTTGCATGGACACTTTGGCTACCCGGTTCGCGCGCCGGTGCAATTCCTGCTCGTCGGCCGGGAGCGCGGCGACGTCGAATGCGGCGGCGGCGGCCTGCTCGGCGACCTCTGCGGCGGCTTCTTCCGAGCTTTCCCCAAACGCTGCTTCCTCGTCCAGATCGATGCGCTCTAACGTCGGGCTCTCCATCACCTGGGCGGGAGCGAAGTGCTGCGGCTCCGCGACCGGAACCGCCGGCTCGTAAACGCCCCCCGCTTCGTCTTCCGATTCGGAAACGGGTTCCACAACAGCGGGCGTCTCGATCGCAGCCATGGGTGTGGGGATTGTGTGCGGCGGCAAGACCGGCTCAGCGGCGGGCGCGGGAGCCTCGACAGAGATGACGCGGACCTCCGCCTTTTCTTCTTCGGTATCCGGCCGGGGCTGCAAAGCCCGCGTGACGAACTTTGCCAACACTTCCAGAGAGGCAGCCAGGGACGCCGCCGAAACCTGCGCGCGCATCATGGGCGGCAGAGCATTCGTTGGACGGCTGCTGGCGCATGCGGCGACCAAATCGGCGACCGCTGTGCGCAGTTCCTCCGCCGTGCGCTGGAGGCGTTCCAGGTTGTCGCGCAGGGTCCGGGAAACGGCCTGCTCGAGAGGACTAGGTTCAGCCGGCATGGTTCCTTCGCTCTTGGGTGAAAACCAAGCCCTTAGCCAGTCTAAAAACTGCATGACGATTATTGGAAGCCATACCGGAAAATGTCAACTCTCAAACGGAGCACGCGTGCTTTCCCAGTCCATCTGCGGTCGAAGGTGCCGGCGTGGCGACCGCTCCCCCTCTGCCGGACCTCCATCAATAATTCCAAGTTGCCGCGTCCTCGCCTGCCGGCGCATGGAGGCGGATGAACTCCGCCATGCGGCGGAGCATTTCTTCCTGCGTGGCAGGCTGCCAGCCGTGGCCTTTCATCGGGCGGCCGTAACCGAAGTCCCCTGCGAAAGCCGGATCCTTGGTCGTTTTCAGAAAATCTTCGAGCAGGTATACGGCGAGGTTCAGGTAGTAGTTGTCCATGTCGCCGACGTAGATGTGAAGTTTGTCGCGGAGTTTCGGGCCGAGTGCCGGCCACTCGGTGCGAATCTTGTGGCTCAAGTCGTAGCCATGCTCGCGCATGTACAGCGCGACGCTGTGGTCAATCTTCCCCGTGCGCTTGTCCCAGAGCGGCTTCGGGTAACCATCTTCTCCTGCCGGACCATACACCGCTTCCCAGATTTCGAGTTGCTGGCAAGAGCGGCCATGGCTGCCGAGCACTTCTTCAAGCTGGCTCATTTTCTGCATGCTGACTTCCGGCTGGCCGTCCGCCTTGCGCTGCATGTAGCGCGGCGCATCGAGCCACCTGTGACCCGGCTCGTAGAACGCGTTGTCGTCGTCGTACACGTTGGCGAGCTGGTAGCGGCGGAAATCGATGGGGTCGGGATAGAGAGTCCAAGTTCCGCCGAAAAAGTCGGGATAGAAAACCTGCAGCGCGAGCGATTCCCAGCCCCCGGTCGAGCCGCCGGTGAGCACCCGCGCGTAGGGCTTCGGAATCATGCGGAAATGCTGCTCGAGATACGGAACGAGTTCGGTAAGCAGCGCATCGCCGTAGGGGCCGTTGTTGGCAGAGTTGACGGCGTAGGAATCGTCGAAATACGGCGTGGGATGCTGGAAGGTGACGCCGATCATGCGCGGGAAATGCTCGCTCGTCCACGCGCGATAAAAATCATAGCCACTTTCGCGGTTCATGCCCGCGAGTTGCTCGCGCTGCGCTGCGGAGAGGGACGCTTCCTGGGGCGTGAAGCCAAACGGCGGGAACAGACCGAAATGCCCTTGCGCATACACGACCGGGTAATAGGAATTGGGATGCTCGTCGTAGCCCTTGGGAAGCAGAACGACCGCTCCGATGTAGATGGGATGCCCCCAGAATCTCGTGAGGAGTTGGCTCTGAATCTTGATGTGCTTGACCCACGGCGTATCGGCGGGCACTTCGACCGGCGGGATGACCTCGGTGAGGCTCAGATGCAAGTCGTAGCCCGCGGCGGGATCGAGGTGCACCTTCTGGACTTTGCTGCAGAGATTGCCCGGCGAGCGGTTGAAATGCTGCCCTTCCCACTGGTCCATGTGCGCCCAAATGGTGTGCCCGTCGGAGCGATGGAATTCGGTGTAGACGTTCATTAGCGCCTGGACGTAATAATCGCCGGCGGGGACTTCGCGCAGGCTCGAGACCGGGTAGCCGAGTGTTTCCTGATCAATCACCGCCTCGCGTTCCGCCTGGAGCTGGTTCACGTCGGCGCCGAAGAGCGGCGGCGTGTCTCCCCAACTACCGGCCTGCAAGCGCGGATCGGGGGATTCGCGCTGGGTCAGAAAAACGAACACGCGCCCAGTGATGAGTCCGGCGTGAACCGAGGCAGGAAACGAAACCTCGAACTTCAGCGCGGTTTGCTGCGGCGCAGCCAGTGCCGTGGTTGAAAGACCGGCAAGGAGAGCACACCAGATGAGAACCCGGAACCGGAAGCGAAGCTGGCTCATAGAGCGCCCCTCTGAAATTGATTCCGCGCGCGAGCACCACGCCGGCGCGGGCAGTGTTTACGGGAAAGCGGCGCAAGTTTAGCACAGGGCGTCTCGCTCGACTTAACCCGTGTCAGATCGGGCTCGGGGCCCCGCAGCCGGGTCCGGGGGTGCCTGGACGCCCGAGGGCACCGCTCTAAACCCCGGTGTTCCCGGTAACACCGGGCCTGGGAGCGCCTCGAGAACCCCGCAGGTAGGAGGGTAGCTGGAAGCTCCTGTGAGGCCCGCAAATCACCTCCTAATGCGAAATCGCGTGTGCGGCGGTCTTGGCGGGATGGACGCACCGTTGCGCAGGTGCTAAGATGGATTGTCTAACGGGGGCGACACGGTTTCGACGGAAGCAGTCGCGACCCGAAGGCATGCCGGGAGCCACCTGCCCGCAATCGGGTGGAAATATATAACTGCCAACCAACAGTTGGCTTTGCTGCCTAACTAAGCTTAGCGCACCCGTCTCCTCGGGCTTTGCCTCGTGGGCCTGGAATCGAGGCGTCATTCAGTGAGGCTGGCCGGCGCATCTCGGTCCGTGAGGCACCGGGCGAGAACCATCGGACTAGCCGGCCGCGTTTCTTGCTCATTCTGAGCGCGGCAGGCGAACGAGCGGCGGTTCGCGGCGTCAAGCCGCGGGCTGGCCGCACTGGAATTGAGCTAAGCATGTAGGCTTCGGGCCGTAGCGCTTTTCGGACGGGGGTTCGACTCCCCCCGCCTCCAAAATTTCGCTGCGCGAAATTTTGTCCCGAGCGAGTCCCGACGCCTGCCGCCGGGACGAGCCGAGGGGCAATTTTCCCACCATGTTTTTCTGCTATCTCCTCGAATGCGCGGACGGTACTTACTACGTTGGCGTAACTTACGACCCACAACGCCGCGTCGACGAACACAATGCCGCAAGGGGTGCCGAGTGGACGCCTTTATGTATCGGTAGAGATATAATCCCGGAACCGACAAGCTCACCGATAGGATTGTGTTCCGATCGGCGTGATTAACGCGGGGCATCGCAACCTGGCGAACACGTCGCACCTGTTCACCTTGTCGGAAAAAGGCTTTAACAAACTCCCGACAGGAGTCGCATACATGCGGAGTACCCTACCGGTCCTCACGATGCTCCTTGGCTCAGCAGTTCTTCCGGCTCTCACCGTGGTTTTCAATCAATCCGTCAACTCCGCGAACGGATATTTAGCTCTGGTGAGAGCGACGGTCTATGTCAGTCCCACAGAAGAGCCCATCCGCGACGCCGTGGTGCTCATTCACGGCGGAAAGATAGCTGCCGTGGGCAGCAGGGCGCTCGTGCAGGTTCCTCAAACCGCCCAAACGCTCGATTGTTCGGGCCTGACGATCACGGCAGGGTTTTGGAACAGCCACGTCCACTTCTTTGAAAGAAAGTGGGCGGATGCGGCGGCAATCCCGGCGCCCGAGCTCAGCCGCCAACTTCAGGACATGCTCACACGCTATGGGTTTACCAGCGTGTTCGACACTGGGTCCATGTGGGAGAACACGCGTCGGCTTCGCGACCGCATCGAGTCTGGAGAAGTGCCGGGCCCGAGGATTCGCTCGACAGGGGAGGCCCTGGTTCCCCCGGGCGCTCTACCGTCGGATACCGTTCTCGCCATGATGGGCGCGATGAAGTTCCCGGCTCCTGAGATAGCAGATGCTGCGCAAGCGGCGGCGGCTTCAAAGAAGCTCCTCGATGAAGGCGTGGACGGGATAAAGCTGTTCGCATCTTCGCCGCGCAGTGCCTCGCTTCCCGAGAGCGCCATTCAAGCTGCTGTAAGCGAAGCCCATCGGTTGGGGAATCCTGTCTTTGTTCACCCAAATAGCGGCGCGGACTTGCTCGCTGCGGTTCGCGGTGGTGTCGATGTCATTGCTCACACCACTCCCTCGTCCGGCCCATGGGACGTAACGATCCTTGCGGCGATGAAGGAACGCCGCGTGGCCCTCACACCAACCCTTACTCTGTGGAAGTACTACGCGCGCCACGACCGCCTATCGGCCCAGGAGCAGATTACACGTACTGCCATCGGCCAGTTGCGAGCCTGGCTTGCCTCTGGAGGCACGGTTCTTTTCGGAACCGATGTCGGTGCCGTCGAATATGATCCCAGTGAGGAGTACGCCTGGATGGCCGAGGCGGGAATGAGCTTTCGCCAGATTCTCGCTTCACTGACCACTGCGCCCGCCGAGCGATTTGGAGAATCGAAACAACTGGGACGCGTCGCCGCAGGTTTTCAGGCCGATCTCGTTGTCTTGAAAGACGACCCTTCCAAGAACATCCGAGCGCTAACTGCCGTACAGTACACCCTGCGTGCCGGGAAGATCATCTATCGGGCAAGCGAATGACATCGGCCCACGCGAGACGCGGGTACGCACCGAAATCTAGCCACGATTTGAGCCTGATCCACCACGCGAGGTCGTAATGTAGCCGTCCAGCATCGCCACCGCTCCACCCACTTGGACGTAAAACGCGCTAACTGGAAACTGAAACCACTTGTTCGGTAAGCCGACTTCTCAGGACTTGGCCGAGCGTTTAGGACACGAAGGAGCGGACGGAGAGCTATTCTTGGGCGATACGTTCGCCGCTGGAAGCGGTTGGTGCTTAGTGGCGTACAGAAAGAGGTATTGACTCGGATTCTCATAGTTTCGGGGCTCGAATCCTGCCGAAGTGGGATGCGGCAGACGCGCGGATATTAGACAGGAAATCCAAAGCTCACTTTAACCGCGACCGGACTGGGCCTCGTGGATTCTAAATTGAACGGAATCTTGTTGGGCGTCCTCGATCGTCAAGGAGGAGAACTCTCTCCCGCCCTCGATGTTTTTGACGGGAACGGGTTCAAAGCAACGCTGGGGCTTACCTCCCTCATTACGACGGAGACAGGCGAGACCCACAAGACATCTGCGGCCTCACTCATTCTGTGCCGGTTTAGCGGGCTGGGAAGGTTTCGCGGCTTTCAGCTTAGCCAGAGATTCATCCACGCGCTTCTTGAAGTCACCCTTGTCGTCGTGCTCCCATCCGCTAAAGTTCGACACGACTTGCATCTCACACACTGTGCCCTTCGATACCAAGGTGACGCGGTTGGTTCGCTGGAGGACCGCTCCGGTAACGTTGACATGAGCGGAGTGCTTCACATTGTAGGAAGCAGTCATTTTGGTGTCGTCACTCTCCACGACGCTGTAGTTCTCCGGATTGCTAAGGGTGTCTTTGACCGCGCCCCACACCTCGCTGCAAGGAACGGGATAGGTACTCTTGTAGGTCTTGCCGAATGCCGGCAGAACAAGAGCAAGCGATATCAAAGCCACAACCACGAGTCTCATCTTCATCATGGCATGTCTCTTGGTACGGATGTGCTTCTCAAACCGGAATTTCCGTTTTGACTTCCCGGCCGACCGATAACGTACTCCCCCCCGTCAGTCTGCAATGCTCCGGTTAGGACTTTGAGTGCAGAGTCTTTTTGGCTGCTGGGCGATTGTCCCCGAGTGACGGCCTACTCGGGAATAGTCCACATGCTCGATAAACGGGCTAACCGGAGAAGTGAAATCGGTGGCGAAAGCTGGCAGGCAGATGTCCGATAAGCCGACTAACCAGGAGTTAGCCTGTCGGCACCAGGCTGGACGACTGGTGATATGGGGATTTCTCAACACCTGTTTGGGATGGGGTAGTGGCTCAGTTTGAAATTCTTATTCTGGCAAGAATGTGAATTAGGCCAAGAATGACCACAGCATAGACAGCGGCATTCATGGTGATTGCAATTGCGGCAATATCCGCTTTGGCAGCCGTGTGAACTCCGCGTATCACGAAGCAGGCATAGAAGCCTATAGCTTGTGGCCAAAACAAGAAACGGCTGCGAGCCGAATAAGACGATAGGAACAGAGCCACCGAGATAGACGATCCGGCAAGAATTGCGATCCATGCACGCTGGTGGATGCCTTTCAGGCTGTCTTTCACAGTGCAATCATGCCACCGGCGCTCGACCAGAGAGATCAATTACTTCTGCGCTGGAGGCGGATACTCCTTTTGGCAATCCGGTCCCGCATCATGCTGTCTGCAGGGAGGACTAAGTCTCTTAACTGCCAGCTTCTTGCGCAGTACCAGGGGCAGGGATCAGCCAAAGTGCGAGGCCGTTGTTCTGATAAGCGGCCGCACCTTTCCCCGCGGTTCTGAGCCACAAGAGCAATGCCTCATCTTGAGGCTCAATCAAGATGGCGACCGGCCGTTTCATTCTCAGGATGTCACGGAGCGACTCCGCTCGTTCTCTTGCGTTACCTTTGAACAGCCGGTTCACCGTGCTTCTGCGCGCATTAAGCTCCTGTGAAGAGTAGCCCCTTATCTCGACTAAAAGCGTATCCGGCAAGTGGTACACACCTGCAAAAGCCGCCGTCTGTATCGGTGGCGCGTAGAGAGTCCGATTCGTAATCGTCGGAAAATGGACTTCGGAGCGAACGATGACCAGCAGAGTATCGGGCGGTGTCTCTGTGCGGATCGCATCACAGATTCCAGCCAGACGCTCCCGGTCATCAAGCCGCAGATAAAACCCGTGAATGTCGGTTGCGGGATGAGGAGCCGGAGTATCCCACGCATACATCAATGAAGCATATGGCGCGACAGAGAGAAATACCGCCGTGCCAATGACGACCACGGCGGCCCACCGCGGGAGCCTCTCAGCGACGTGTCCCATCGCCAGCGCGGCAAATGGAGCCAGAAACATCGCCGTTGTAAACACATATTTGTATTCGTTCGAATAGTAAGGCAAGAAAAAGATGGGGTACAAAACTGCGCTGCCCATGGCTCCGAGCAGAAGGAACACAGTTGTATCGCTATGCCTTTCCCAGCAGCGCCGCCACACCACTGCAAAGCCAGCCAGCAACGGAGTGAGAGTGACTTGTAGCTCTAGCACTTTCTTGAGAAAAACCATCGGACTGGAAATATGTACCGCGCCGCCGGCCATCTTCCGGCCTTGGATGAGAAATTCAAGTTGCACGGCAGTTGCAATCGCCGCCACGAGCAAAACGACGGCTAGGCTAATGGTTCTACGCCACGGCGGCTGCCCGCTTCTGGTCCAAGCCTCCCACCAAGCCACGACGCATGACGCGCCAATCAACGCGCAAGCCGGTGGAAACAGGATGGGATAAAGCGTTCCTATACTCCCGAGTAGCAAGGCGAGGACAAGTAGCAGATCCCAGCTTAACCTGCGAGAACGGAAGCGAAGCAGCAAATACGCGGTCGCGATGAGCATGCCGAGGACGACGGGCATGGTGTTTAACTCGATGTATTTCAACATCCACGAATTGAATCGCACATCGCCCCAGACTCGATAACTGTAATCGGAGAGCGAGCGAGGCAGAAACCTCCCCACCCAATGGCCGAGCGGATTGATCCCGAAGAGCAGGCACGGCGCGGCTGCGAGCTGAGCCATGTATTCGCCGCCTAGCTCCCTAACCAGACCGATCGCGAAGCCGCAGGTCGCGATCATCCAAACCAGGTTGGGCCAAATGAACGAAGTCGCGGGCGTTGACTTCAACGAGTACCCCAACACCGCGCTGTAGACAAGCTCAGCCGGCACCGGATAAGCAAGCGATTCGCCAGCAAACTCGGGGTCTTCGGGAACCAAACCTCCGCGGGTCGCTGCGTAGGCAGCGTCGGTATAGAGCAAGGTGTGACCAAAGTACATGCGCCGTTCGGGATGCGCGATTGGGGAAGCGAGTGAGAGCACGCAAACAGCGATCACCGACAAGCCGAGAACCAAGTTTCGACGGTCGCTTAGTTGCGCCGCTCTTCGGCAGCGGACGATCAGATACAGGGCCGGAAGATTTACGAGAACGAGGATGTATGACGTTGTCTCAAATGATGCGCCTAGAAGCTTGATCACTCCGAATTGCGGAAGCACGACGAAGCAAGACAACATGAGGCCCGTGAAGAGCCTGGGCCAGAACGAAAGATCCGAAAGGCGAAGTCCGAAGCTGATCCACGCGCCGGGAAGAAACAGAAGAAACAAGAAACCCAGCCAACCCCAAAGGCGAGGAATATCGAACAGCAAGGAGCTGAGGAGATTTGTTAGGGGCATCACGACTGTTGTCGATTCTATGTCGCAGTGTTCGCGCGGACAATGACAGTCACGACGCCCCACATCGGGCCAATAAACCCGGCTCGTGTGCCATCCCACGAAGGTGGTAGCGCTAAGGAGGTGCGCTTCACGAAACCGTAAATTAGACCGACGTGCGCCGGACCGATTAGTTGTGCGATTCTAAACGCGTAGACATCACTCAAGGCATACATCACTCCTCAGGAGACCGTTGTCAATGCTTCTCAGTAAGGAAATCCACAGACGCTTGCCCGTACCCTTAGAGAAGGCAAAGGTCGTGATTCTTGGTGCCGGGCCGACGGGTTTGGGCGCGGCCAACCGCCTGCGCGAACTAGGCCTGTCCAACTTCACCCTCTTTGATAAAGAGAGCCAAGCGGGTGGGCTGGCGGCTTCGATCACCGATTCGAGCGGATTTACCTGGGACATCGGTGGTCACGTACAGTTCTCACACTATAAGTATTTCGATATCTTGCTCGACAGCCTGATGGGCGATGCGTGGCTGCATCACCAACGCGAATCGTGGATCTGGATGCGCGGCGTCTTTATCCCGTATCCGTTTCAAAACAACATTCGTTACCTGCCCGAGCGCGAGATGCACGAGTGCATCGAGGGAATTCATGAAATTGCCACAAACGGCAGGGCCACGCCTCCGGCGAACTTTGAAGAGTGGATGCGGGCCCAGTTCGGCGACGGCATCGTGCGTCACTTCATGATGCCGTACAACTGCAAAGTATGGGCGTATCCGCCGCGCGAGATGGATTTCCGCTGGGTGGGCGACCGCGTGGCACCGCTCGACCCGAAGCGCATACTCAGGAATATTCGCGAAGCGCGGGACGACGTGAGTTGGGGACCGAACAATACATTCCGCTATCCGCTCAGTGGTGGGACCGGCGAGATTTGGCGGAGGCTAGCTCACAGTTTTCCCTCCGACACGGTTCGCTTGGGGAAGAGGGTCTCACAAATCAATGCGCGAAAGAGATTGCTCCGGTTCGCCGATGGAACTACCGAATCCTACGATGTACTGATATCGAGCATCCCGCTGGATGTGCTCATCATGCTGTCCGACCTCCATCCTTTGCGCGGCGCAGCTCTGCGATTGCGCTACAGCAGTGTGCATGTAGTTGGAATTGGTTTGAAGGGCGCGCGTCCGCCCCATCTGAAGACGAAGTGCTGGATGTATTTTCCTGAAGATTCCAGTCCTTACTATCGAGCCACCGTGCTTTCGAACTATTCCCCAAACATGGTCCCGAAGCCCGACGATCAATGGTCGCTGATGCTGGAGATCGCAGAATCACCAGAAAAGCCTGTGAACCGTGAATTGGTCCTGGACTCTGTTGTGAAGGGGATGCTGGCGACGCGTCTAATTCAATCCCCGAGCCAGATCGTCGATCGGTGGCACTATGTCGCGGAGCGTGGCTACCCCACGCCCTTCTTGGGACGGGACGAGGTGCTTGAGGAGATTCTGCCGGCACTGGCGCAGTTGCAGATTTTCAGTCGAGGGCGATTCGGTGCCTGGAAGTACGAGGTGTCCAACCAGGACCATTCGTTGATGCAAGGCGTGGAGCTTATTGATTCGCTCGCTGGCTGTGGCTGCGAGGAGACACTGCTCGACCCCAACCGGGTAAACTCGCGTCCGAAGATGGAGCTCGTGGAGCGATAGGTTTATGGTGAGCATCGTCATGCCCGCCTTCAATGAGGCCGATATCATCGAGCGGGTTGTGCGCGAATGGCATGACGAAATAGTTTGCCGACTGCCAGGCTCTGAGATGATCGTAGTGGACGACTGCAGCAAGGATGCGACCGGCGCGATCCTCGATGAACTCGCATTGAATCTGCCCCGCCTGCGGATTGTGCGTCCACCGCGGAACGGAGGGCACGGTAAGGCGCTGCGCCTTGGCTTCCAGAATGTCACTCAGGATTGGATCTTCCAAACCGACAGCGATCGTCAGCACGTGCCCACAGATTTCTGGAAGCTGTGGAAAGTGAGGAACGATTTCGATTTCGTCATGGGAGTTCGGCGCAGCCGACAAGACGGTGCATTGCGCCTTTGGATCACGCGTGCGATGCGGCTCCTGAATTTTCTTACGTGGGGAGTCTGGATCCGAGACGCAAACTGTCCGTTCAAACTGGCGCGGCACGGCCCACTCCATGAAGTGTTGCAGCACGTTCCTCCCGATTCCTTCATCCCGATGGTGATGGTTTCGATCCTGGCGCGAAAAATGCGATTTACAGTCCGTGATGTACAGGTGTTGCATCTCCCGAGGCAGGGTGGGCAACAGTCGCTCAAGGGATTCTTGCGCTGGTTACGAGTAGGCTCGCGATGCTCGTGTCAATTGATTCGATTGAGGATATCGTTTCGCAGTGTCTGAACGAATCATCCCGGCATTTTCTTGTGGCGTAGCACAACCCCAGCTCTGGGCAAAGCCCATCCGATCTAGAGGGTAACTCCTGGTAAACGCCCTAACAGGACAAGTGGGATCGCATGGGACCCGCAGCGGTTTGCCAGTTTCAAGCTGGCGTAAGGTAGCGCTGCCTGTCCGCAGTTTGGTTTAGCGCAAGAGTGCCTCTTGGCCGGACGGCCAAGCAAATGAAAAGTCTCGCGTTCCAGGTACGTTCCAGTCAGGCGCGATATTCCCGCGCACACGCCATGTACACCATTTCGCCCAATTCCGCGATTTCAGCGTTTCTAGCGACGGAGGTTTCTCAATATCTTGCGTGTTTCTAGCAAGGCGCGAGACTCCGCCTCAACCAGTAGATTCTTTTCCCGCCTAGGCGACTTCCCTCCTGGCAGCGCGTTCCAGAAGTTCGTGGATCAGCGTCTGGTAAGGCTTCGACTGCTTGGCCGCAAGCCGGCGAAGCTGCGCAAGCAGCCGCGGATCGATTCGGATGGCGATGAGTTGCTTGGCATGTCCGGTCTTCGGCCGCCCGACGCGGCGGGCGCGCCTCAGTTCTTCGTCAGTGGATTCCGGTATGTCGGAGAAATCGATCCAATTATCCGGCATATGTCTTGCGTTCTTTGCGGCTCGCCTGACGCGCGCTGATGATGCGAATCGTTTCCGTGCCATCTGCTAACCTCCGAAAGGTGCAAACGACGAGGAGGATCCGCCACCGGCTGGATAAGCCGAGCCTTTTCCACCGTTGCTCGGGATGGGACTGCTCGAGATCCTCCCAATCGAGCCCCGCAGGATCGCGAAAGACCGTTGATGCCTCCTCGAACAGGACGCCATATCTTTCATAGTTCCTCAGGGCTTTGCGGCCGTCCCCAGAGAACCTATTTATGTATATACGCTAATCTGTTCGGGGATATCAACGCCCCGCCAGCGGAGAGGCTTCGGGCCGTAGCGCTTTTCGGACGGGGGTTCAACTCCCCCCGCCTCCAAAGTTTTCGCAGTGCGAAAACTTTGTCCCCGAGCGAGTCCCGACGCATCCCGCCGGGACGAGCCGAGGGGCAGAGTCTTCGCACAATGATAACTTTGTCCCGAGCGAGTCCCGACGCATCCCGCCGGGACGAGCCGAGGGGCAATACTCCCACCATGTTTTTCTGCTATATCCTCGAATGCGCGGACGGTACTTACTACGTTGGCGTAACTGACGACCCACAACGCCGCGTCGACGAACACAACGCCGGGAGGGGTGCCGAGTGGACCGCGCAGCGGCGACCGGTTAGGCTGGTTTGGACAGAGGAGCATCCGACGCTCTCCTCCGCGCGAAAACGGGAGAATCAAATCAAGCGATGGAGCCACAAGAAGAAAGCCGAACTGATTGGGGGTTCCCCTCGACGGAGCCTGTCCCGAGCGGAGCCGAGGGACTCGGGACAAGTCCCCTAGGAATTGCGACTCCCCCCGCCTCCATTTTCGCAAGTCCCCGACTAGTTCCCGGTCGGCGTCGGGGTGGGCGGCTCGAGCAACTTCCAATCGGGCGGCTCGACGCCCAGCAAGTTGTGGACGAAGAAATCCTGCAGCAGGTGCTGTCCGTAAGCTCCTCCAGCGCCATGCCTGCCGCCGGGAACAAATAGAAGGTTGAATTTCTTGTTGTGCTTGATGAACTGGTTGACCACCTGCAAAGTCGAAGAGGGATCCACGTTGTTGTCGAGCTCTCCCAGCACCAGGAGCACTTTGCCCTGCAAGCGATAGGCGTTATCCACGTTCGAGGAGGCTGCGTATTGAGGTCCAAGCGGCCAGCCCATCCACTGCTCGTTCCACCAGATCTTATCCATGCGGTTATCGTGGCATCCGCTGTTCGATACGGCGACCTTGTAGAACTCGGGATGGAATAGGAGCGCGCCCAGAGCACTCTGTCCGCCAGCCGAGGTGCCGAAGACGCCGACTCGCGTAATGTCATACCAGGGATATTTTGCGGCCACGGCTTTGTGCCACAAGATGCGATCGGCAAACCCCGCATCGGCAAGGTTTTGCCAGGCGACATCATGGAATGCCCTCGAGCGGTTGTTTGTGCCCATGCCATCCATCTGCACGACGATGAATCCCAGCTCGGCCAGCGGTTGCGCCGTTCCCGCAAACGTCTTCGGCACGAACGACCCTTGCGGCCCCGCATAAATACTTTCGATCACCGGATATTTCTTGGAGGGATCGAAATTGGTCGGCCGGTAGATGACGCCCCAGATGTCGGTGGTGCCGTCCCGACCCTTGGCCACGAAGACCTCGGGCGCCTTCCAACCCGCGGCGACCAGCGCGGAAAGATCGCCCTGTTCCAGCTCCATCAACACTTTGTGGTCTTCGGTACGCCGAAGCTCGGCGATCGGAGCCTGATCCACCCGCGACCACATATCTACGTAATACTTGCGGTCAGGCGAGAACCGCACGGTGTGATCTCCCTCCGCAGTGGTGAAGGCCGTGAGGCCGGTGCCGTCGAAGTTGATCCGATAGTAGTAGGTGAAGTAGGGATCCTGCCCGGGATTCATGCCGCTCGCGCGGAACCACACCTGGCGCTTGTCCTCATCCACGTAATCCACGAATCGAACTACCCAATTGCCCTTCGTGATCTGGTTCTTCACCTTCCCGGTCGCGCCATCGAGAAGATACAGGTGCTCCCAACCGTCCCGCTCCGAAGCCCAGATGATTTCCTTGCCGTCACCCAGATCGCGGCGAAACTTCTTGCCGGTGTCGGTGCGGTTCTCCGCCAGCGAACGATAGTCAACGAAGGTTTTGCTCTCCTCCGTAATCAGCGCCCGCGCTTTTCCGGATTGGGCATCCACTTCGATCACGCGATAAATCTGGTGACCCCGCTGGTTGTATTCAAAGGTGAACCCGCGGCCATCCTTCCACCAAACGGCCGGGGTCAGATCGTAGGGGTTGGGGAACAATGCGTCTTCGATTCGGATCCCTTTTTTCGTATCCACTTCGAAAAGGACGGGCTGCGCAAGATCGAGCGTGTCGCCCGGCTTGGCGTAAACCAAAGTCGAGTGTTTGGGCTGGACCTGATCGGCCGGCGACGACTCCACGTAGTAGACTTCACGCCGGTAGCCCGGAAGGGTACGGTACGCGACCAAGCGCTTGGAATCCGGAGACCAAGCGATGGATCGCAACGTGTAGTAGTTTCCTTCGGACCCGTCGTAGCTCAGCGGCGCCGTCTCGGTTTGACCTTTGCGCCGCAGAAACACGTTGTAATTCTCGATTAGCGCTTCCCAGTTCCCATCCGGAGAAGTCCGCGACGTTTCCGGCTGCTGCGCACCCGGTCCGCCGCGCCCACCTTGTTGGCCCTGCTGCGGAGTGAGCGACTCGATGCCGTCCTGAACGTCGGCATCGAGCATCGCAGGGCTCGCCAGCAAATCGTCCTCGGACGATAGGGCATCGCCTACCGGTCCGCGTCCTCCGCGACCGCCCGGACCGCCGGGGCCTTGCGGAACCGCAGCGCCCTTTGTGCAATCGTATCCGGTAAGGTTGCACTTCCACATAAAGCCGGCTGCTGCGAATTCAATGGAGCGTTCCTGATCCGTGAAGGTGAGTGGGCCAACCGGACCGCCCCCGCCGAACCCGCCACCCCGGCCCCCCGGAGGCAGAGGTTCCACGAAGGGCAGAGTCAGCGCGGTGAATTTCGTGCCCGACGCGGCGGAAAGCGAGGCCGCGAGTTTTTCGTGATCGAACGCGGACTTTTTTGTAAGCGCTTCCATATCCACCAAAACAAATTCGTTCCCGCCACGCACCGACTTCCGGTACCAGAAATGCCCAGTCCCTTCGATCCAGTGGGGCTGGCCGGGAACGTTGACCGCGAGGCCCTGGAACTTATCCCGAAGGCCTTGGGCCCGCTGATAGTCGGACAGTGTTCCTTGCGCTTGCGCCGCCGGAACGACGACCACAAGCGACAACAGGACCACCGCCGTCAGAATGCCGCCTGCAAGGAAGAGCTGCGTCCCGCGTTTCATGATTCCTCCTGGGCAAGGGAGACGTTTGATCGCTAGCCGCATAGAGCCGAGCCAACCACGCAATGCTCTCAACTTGTGAGCAACTGCCATTTCAGCGCACTTGCCGGGCCGCAGTTTATACGCCGCACCGCCGGAAGACAAGTTTCGGAAGTCCGGCTGAAGGTGAAAAGACAGCGTGTCTCGTGGCCCCGTCCGGTACACTCCGTATTCTCCTGGCCGCGTCGTCGAAATCCATTTGACCGCTCACGTCTTTCTTGATTGAATCCGGCGTGGCCCGAAACGCGGATGAATGGAGACGCGTTTCACTTCCTCGAGGAGGGAACATGGCTCGATCCTACGTTGCTTGTGCGCTCGCATTCTGCCTGGCGTTTGCTCCGGCGATGACCGCGCAAGCGCCCAGCCAAGCGGATGTGGTTGCGCAGATTCGCGCCGAAGAAACCAACAATTCCAAGGTCATGTGGATCATCCATGAGATTGCAGACGTCCACGGCCCGCGCGTCACCGGCTCGCCAACTCTCGCCGCGGCGCAGGACTGGGCCGTCAAGACGATGACTTCCTGGGGACTCGTCAACGCGCACCTCGAGCCATGGACGTTTCAACCGCCGAGCGCGGCCACTCCGGTGCCCGGCTGGGACAACATCGAGTTGGTGGCCGATGCGGTCGCGCCCTTCCGCGGGCAACTGATGGTGAAGCCTCTGGCGTGGACGCCGAGCACAAAGGGCGTCGTCACGGCGGAAGTCGTGCAGATCACGCCTCCGGGAATGGCCGCGCCGGGAGGGGGCGGCTTCGGCGGACGCGGCGGGCAGAACGCCGCGGCGCAGCAGGCGGCTCCGACGTGGGCGCCTCCCCCCATGCCGCCGAAGCCCGCTGCCGAGCAGCGCCAGCAGCCCACCCGCGAAGAGCTCGACGCGTATTTGAATTCCATCAAGGAGAAGGTACGCGGCCACATCGTGATGGTCGGACGCCACGTCGAAGTCGCGGAGAATTTCACTCCCGCGCCGCTGCGGCGTGCAGAGACGGAATGGGCGGCGCAGTACGACCCGAACAACCCCAACCGCGGGGGTCGCGGCGGCGGCGGTGGCCGCGGCGGGCCACAGCCCTTGCCTCCCGGCCAATTAACCGCGGCGCAGGTGGCCCGCATCGTGGACGACTTCCTCGTGGACGCCGGCGCGCTCGTACGCATCAACGACTCCGGCCGCGCGTACGGCCTCATCATCGCGCAGCAAAACAACACCTACGACTGGACGCGCTCCGTGCCCACGCTGGTCATGCGCAATGAAGACTACGGCCGCATCTCGCGCATCCTCGCCGACGGCACGCCCGTCAAGCTGCGCGTCAACATCCTGAACAAGATCTATCTCGCGGGGAAAACCGCCTACAACGTGGTCGGCGAAATCCCCGGCACGGACAAGGCCGACGAAGTCGTCATGCTCGGCGGCCACTACGACTCGTGGCACGACGCCACCGGCGCTACCGACAACGGTATCGGCTCGGCCATGATGCTCGAAGCCATGCGCATGCTCGCCGCGTTGCACCTCAAGCCGCGCCGCACGATCCGCGTGGCGCTCTGGAGCGGCGAAGAAGAAGGCCTGCTCGGCTCGATCGCCTACGTGCAGCAACATTTCGGCAGCTTCGAGAAACCCAAGCCCGAGTACGCCAAGCTCGACGCCTACTTCAACATCGACTCCGGCACGAGCAAGCCGCGCGGCGCCAGCGTCTTCGGCCCCGAAGCCGCCGCCGCGATGGTGCGCGACGCCCTGATGCCGTTCAAAGACTGGGGCTTCAACGGCGTCAACCCCACCACCAGCCGCAACCTCGGCGGCACGGACAGCACCTCATTCAACAACGCCGGATTGCCCGGCATCGGCCTGAACCAGGATCCGTTCGACTACAACACGTTCACCCACCACACCAATTACGATACCTACGAGCGCATCTACGAAGAAGACGTGCGCGAAGGTGCGGTGGAGATCGCCTCGGCCGTTTACGCGCTCGCCATGGCCGACCAGATGGTGCCGCGCTTTGCCGCCGCCAACATGCCCGCGCCGGTCGAGGTTCCCGCTCCGGGCTCAACCGCCGTGCCGAAGGCCACCGCAGCCGCAGCTCCGGCCAAGGCTCCGGCAAAAGCCCCGGCAAAGCAGCCTGCCGCGCCGGCGAAGAAAAGTTCGTAGCAGTAGCACAGGCACTCTTGCCTGTGCGCTTTCGTCTTTCGTGCAGTAGCACAGGAGCTCTTGCCTGTGCGCTTTTGTCTTTCGTAGGGGTGCTGCTTGCTGCGCCCGAATTTCGCAAGGAGGATTTCGCTATGCGCAAAAATGCAGTCTCTCTGTATGCCGCCATCGCTCTCGGCCTCACACTTCTCGCCGGCTCGGCGCTCAGCCAGCAAGACAAGAGCAAGCGCCCCAGCCCGCCGGCGAACGCCGTGTGCACCCAAGCCGGGCACCGCCTCACCGTGGACTACTCGAGCCCGCGGATGAGAGGGCGCAAGATTTTTGGCGATCTCGTTCCGTTCGGCCAAGTCTGGCGTGCGGGCGCAAACGAGGCGACGACGTTTGTGACCGACGCCGATGTGGTTGTCGGCGGCAAAGACGTCCCGGCGGGCAGCTACACGCTCTTCACCATCCCCACCGAGGACAAGTGGACGTTGATTATCAGCAAGAAGACGGGTGAGTGGGGCATTCCCTATCCCGGCGAATCCTCCGATTTCGCGCGGGTGGACATGAAGGTGTCGAAGCTCTCCGCTCCGGTGGAAAACTTCACCATTTCGTTTGAGAGCACCGCCGCCGGCTGCACCCTGCATATGGATTGGGAAACCACTCGCGCGTCTGTCGGCGTGTCCTCGAAAAAATAACCGGGAGGCTGCTGAGGTCAGTGGATCTCCGAGTTGCGGCTGCTCCCTGCCCTGCGAGCAGTCCTGGCAGCACAGGTTTGCCCTGAGTTCTCGAAGGACACTCTTTCCTGTGCGCCTTTCTTTTCTCCGTCTCTGTGTGCTCCGTGCCTCTGTGAACTCTGTGATATGTCCTGTTCTAGCCAGTTATAGCCTCTGCGCCTTCCCGCCTTTGCGGGCGCGTCCGTCCTCTTGCTTCCTACTTCTGACTCCTTACCTCCGACTTCTTACTACGTCGCCGCTTCAGGCTCTCCGCTTTCGGCCTCCTCCCCGACATGGCCCGCAACGGTTGGCGGCCAATACCGAAAAAGCACGAACCCGAGCACTCCCCAGCAAACGATCACGATGACTCTGCGCACCAGAGAGTCCATCACTACAGGATGGATCTCGCCGTTGTCGGCCCAGACATTGTGAAGCCCATGTGCCAGGACAGCCGGCCAAATCGAGCCGCATTTCAGCGTCAGCCAAGCCAGTACGTAGCTCATGGTGACGCAAAAGCCCAGTCGCATTACCAGTTTCACTATAACTTCATAGTCCGCCGTGATCCGTTGAAAATCGCCCAGAAAATGAAACGCACTCCACACCAGCCCGAGTAAGAAGACCCCCCGCGCGATTCCATAACGCCGCACGAAGCGCGGCTGCAAGTACCCGCGCCAGATGACCTCCTCGAAACCAGCGCCAATCATCTGCCAAAAAAAGAAGGGCTCTGGAAGACGGAAGTAGCCTGCAAAGTCGGGGGGAGACAAGTGCTGGTACTTCGCGCCTGCCCACGCGATGCGGTCTGACAGGTAGGCGATCAGGTTCGGGAGCGAATTGACGGCGGTCGGCAAGACAATTCCCAGAGCCGCGAAATTGACCATCGGCCAACGGACGAACCCCCGCAATTCCTTCCAGCGGTCGGCCCCCGCTGCCCACGCCGCAATCCCGCCGAGGACCGCGATGGGGATCGCCGCCTCCACGTGCAGGACCAGTGAGGGCAGTCTCAGAAACCGTGAAAGCAGCGCATTCCCACCGAACGTGAGAAGGCCCACGGGAGCCGCAATCAGCCAAGAACCGACGATTGAAAGCCAGATGACGACTTGGATTCGCTTCCAGGGCTTGTCGTCTTCCGCAGCCCCCTCCGCACCGCTCGGTAGAGTCAGTGGAAGCGATGTGAGTCCCATGGCCAGCCGCGACAAAAACACCAGCACCAGCGCAATCCCCAGCGCGCTCATACGCACCGCAGGACCCAAGCTCCAAATCGTCTTGAGTGCCCACTCCTGGTTGTGCGATCCCCTCTGCAGCACGCTCACATAGGAATAAGAAAGGTCCCGTGCCACGTACAGAAAGCGTACGCATAGAGTGATAAACCCTGCCAGCGCCGGCAGACACACGAATCCGAGAATTCGTCTCACGGGGCGTGTCCCCGGCCAGAGACAAATGAAAAACCCCGCCCCACCGGCGAACTCAATCGGAAACCGCGCAAAAATCGAAAACCTCATCCAGGATTCGTACGCCTTGCCGAACGCACCTCCGGAGTTTAGTCCCAGCACGCGATTGATTTCGAACGCGGGATCTGGCACGACCGGAAAACACCGCAACTGCATGCAGATGAACAGAAGAACGGAACCGCAGAGAAACAGCAGTTGAGTCGGATCCTCTGGAATCACGGAGCGCGCGAACACAGCCAGGCGTTTCACGTATGCTGCCTCGCAAAGCCGCGCCGATTATGCCTCGAATGCAATCTAAATCGTTAGCTACTCTTGGGCGGGTGGCACATGCTTCGCCCGGCGACGAGATTGGGTTGCGTGGTCAGTGAGGTGGCCCGATCTGGAATTCCGCAGAGATTGGTTTGCCCTGGCAGGTTGCCGGCTCGAAAGCTGACCGAAGCAGCGCGCGCTTCTCGGATTCTTTCAGCGACACGCGACCTTTATGGTTGAACGCTTCTACGGCCAGGGCGCGACCTTCATGGTCCACCTCGAATGTGAGCATCCCAAGACGATCGAAATCTTCCGGGAGAGGAACCATTGGTGCACCATTTGGAAATGACAACGGACTGGGCGGGGCCTCTCCGAAGTGGAGCGGCACGGGCAAAGCCATGTCGGGACACCAGGACCTGGACACCGCGTCCGAAGGACGTTCCAGTGCGTTCGATTGGCCTGGATCGAGATCGTCGAGGAATTCCAATCTGAGTTCGAAGAGCAAGGTCCCAGCTTGAATTTCCCGGAGAGTTTCGGGGAAGTACTTTGCACCGAGCTTTGCATAGGCGCCAAATTCCAATCGCAAGGGGGGGAAGTTCTTCAGAATGACCCCTCTGTAGGCATCATATTCCACGCGGGTGAAGCCGAACTCAATGTTCAACGGAAGGCCCGTTCCCAAGTCTAGGCAGGAAGTCCTATCCGGTACCAACGGGACCGATCCTTGGAGCAAATCTCCAACCCACACCGGGAAATTATTGGTTTGGTCGTTTTGGGTAAGCTCAATGCACGCAGCAGGCGCACCGTTAAGTTCCTTGTTACTAACCCTCTTGATGTGTTCGCCGCCATCGACGATGAGACGAGACCAGAATCTGAACGCATTCGATAGACGCCAGGTGTCGAAGCGATGGGCATCTTCGCCCGCAATCCAGATGCGATCTTTCTCGGCGATTCGCACCGTCTTTGCGCCCACCCAGGTTATTTCATTGCGCCACTTCTCCGGTGAGATCCACCACAACTCGTAGGTACCATCAACAGCGTCACCTTTCGCTCCAAAGGATTTCATTCTTGCGCGCAGATGGAATGGAGCTGACCCGCGCCCATCCAGACGCGTTTCTTCGGCAGCTCTTGTGAGCAATGCTGCAGCTTCCTCATTGGAACCGACGGGGGGCTCCATTTGTGCGGACCCGGCGGGGGTCCAGGTAAACAGTGCGGCGCTCAAGATCAGCAAAGTTCGGAGCAGGCTCATGGGGAGACCCTTCACTGCGCTAAGAGCGAGCGATCCATCCTCTCCGCCACCTCTTATTCTATTCCTGCTCTGTACCTGTACACCAAGGAGATAATGCTGGGTGCTCCATCGCTGCGCCACGCAGGGGTAGTGACTCTCTTAGTCCTGAAAAAACTTTTTTCAAAATCCGAAAACCTATCGCGTCACGGGAATCACCGCTTACTCCTGCCCCTACACTCACTTGCCGACATTTTGGTACTCGGATCGCCTCTTGACGCCCATGCTAAGGTAAAAGTAGAAGCCCGGATTGCGCCATGACGCCAAAATGACGATCCGGCAAAGGATCGTCATCCTGAGGAGCGCTTTATGCGCCTGCGACGATTCTGCGCAGCGACGAAGGATCTCTCCCCGCTGCTTGCCCTGAGCCTCGAAGAGTGCGACTCTCCGCTCTTCGGCTCGCGACCTAGCCACTCATCACTAACCACTAGCCACTCTCTGCTAAGTCCTTCCCCGCCACCATTTACGCGACCCCGCAAAGCTAAGTCCTTACGCGCCATCATTTACGTTTTCACTTGTCCTGTAAGTCCTTGCCCGCCACCATTTACGAAAACAGGGGGGCGGGGGGTAGGCGACTTTTCAAGTCTGGAATTTCAAATCTCAAATCAAGCCAGTGAGGCCTTCCATGTCTTCTGAAAATCTAGACAAACACGCCAGACCGTCTGACCAGAAGCGCTGCTGCTACATCCATCCCAGCGGACGCCGCTGCGCTGAATACCTCGCTCCCAGTCATGATTCCCTCTGCCTCTACCATTCGCGCCGCGAGCAGGAGCGCGAGCACCGCACTCCCGAGGCAAAGGCCATCGTCGCCCAAGTCCTCGGCACGCGCGAGCAATTCAAGACCGCCACTCAGGTCAACGACGCCCTCGCCAAACTCTTTGCTCTGCGCTCTCGAAAGCTCATCAGCCAGCGCGACGCTCACTTGCTCGCCTACATCTCTCAACTCCTTCTCTTCAGCCTCAGCAGTGTCGAAAATGACTTCACGCGCGCCTACGAGTACAAGGAATGGGAGAAACTCGTCGAACGCGCCCTCCGCGCGCACAAAGCTGACCTCCCGCCCCTCTCTGTCACTAATCCCGCCGCTCCCGAGATCGTCTTCGAGATCCCCTCCGCCCTCCGGCTCCGCCTCTGTGGGTGCCCCATCCCTGCGGAGCAGGGGTGGGGAAGTCGATGTTGATCTTGCGTCCCCATCCAAGTCCCTCCGCCGCAAACGGAAGCGCCGCCCTCTGCCCAAGACCGGCCGCGAATTCGCCGCGCAAGTCTTCGATAAACTCGCCGAGGACCGCGCCGCCCGAAAAAACCGCACCGTCCAGCGCTTTGGCGAATCAGAACCGCAGGATCAAATCATTGCGGAGGAGGAGCCCGCCCTTGCCGCCGAATAACACGCAACCGCTGCACGCCCGTCATCCCGAATCCCCGACGCCCTTGGTCGGGGTAAGGATTCCGGTCTCTCTGCCCTCTCCTACGATTGTCATCCCGAGTGAGGCGGCATTCGGGCTGACGAGGGATCCCTCTTCGCATTTCGCGATTGGATTGGGGGGAGAAAAACAAAGAGAGATTCCTCACCCCGACAAGGTCGGGGTTCGGAATGACAATCGTCGGAACAGACGAAATGACAAGCGTCGAAAAAAAACAGAAGCCAAGAGAAGGAGGGATTCCTCATCCCGACAAGGTCCGGGTTCGGAATGACAATCGTCGGAGCAGACGGATGGACAATCGTCGGAGCAAAGAAAGCTGCCGCCCTGAAGGGCGCCGCTACGAAACGCCGGGCACAGCATGCTGTGCCCCTACAGGCGGCGGAACTTGTGCTATCCTTCGCGATTCACGAGTCACGAAACACGAGTCACAAGTCACGGAACAAGGACTGAATACAGAATGCTACGCTTGCTGAAACATCGCGGAGGTGCCGAGCGGGAATCGAGGCCGCAGTTCGCGCTCGGCCGCCTCGAGCTCAGCGTGATGGAAATTCTCTGGGCCTGGGGCGGGGGCACGGTGCGCGACGTCGTGCATCATCTGGACCGCCCCCTCGCCTACACCACGGTGATGACCACACTCGACCGCCTCTACAAGAAGGGCTTGCTCGAGCGACAGAAAAAAGACCGCGCCTTCCGCTACACGCCGCGAATGTCGCGCCTGGAGTGGGAGCGCGCGCGGGCGAGCAATCTGCTGGCTAGTTTTCTGGATGGCCCGCAGCCTTCGCGCGACCTCCTGATCTCGTGTCTGGTGGACGCCGTGGGCCGGCACGATGAGTCGCTCCTCCGCAAGCTCGAAGAGAAGATCCGCAGCAAGCGCAAAGAAATTGTCCGGCGAGGCCAAGCATGAGGCGGGGCCAGTCATGACGATTCCTTACGCGCTGCGCCTGGTCTGCCTGTGCTCGGCGTGTTTTTTCCTCATACACACGGCGCTGGCTCTGGCGGCGTGGGGCGTCTCGCCGGCCGCGATTCGCTTTGCGGAACGCACAAGACCCCGCTTGGCCTGCGGGTTCTTGCTCTCCTTGCGATTACTCCCTGCCGGAGTAACCGCGCTGGTTGTTCTCGGCCTCTGCGTTCCGAGCTACCTCTCGCTGGAGCCGGCGGCGACGCGGGAAGAGGTCGGCTCGCTCTTTCTCAGCGCGGCGCTGCTCGGCGCCATCGTGTGGGGAACTTCGCTCGGGCGCGCCTTGCGCGGCGTGGCGAGCTCGATGCGTTTCACTGTTCGCTCCCGCCGCCTGGGAGAGCCTGCGGAACTCTCTGCGGACTCATCGCCGGTGTCCATCATCGCAGGGGATACTCCCCTGCTTGCGATGACCGGCGTATTCCGCCCGCGCATTGTCGTTTCGCGCGGGGTGCTCGCCGCGCTTTCTGCCGAGCAGCTCGACGCCGCGCTGCGCCACGAGCGCGCTCACTGGGCTTCGCGCGACAACCTGAAGCGCCTGCTCCTGCTCCTTGCGCCGGACGCGCTGCCCTTCTGGCGCAGCTTCGCGGCGCTGGACGCCGCGTGGTCCCGCCTGTCGGAATGGGCCGCGGACGATCGCGCGCGTGAAGGAGATGCGTCGCGCTCGGTGTCGCTGGCGTCGGCCTTGGTGAGCGTTGCGCGGATGGGCACGATGCCGAGGCTGTCCGCGCTGGTCACCTCTTTTGTGCCCCACGATCAGGACCTTTCGGCGCGTGTGAACCGCCTGCTCGATGGCCCGCCCGCTCCTGAGAAAACTCCAGGCCGGGGGTATGCGCTGGTTGCAAGCGGGGTGCTGCTCGCCGTCGGCGCGTTGGGCATGTTCTTGCTGCGCCCCGCCGCGCTGTACTCGCTTCACGAACTTCTGGAGAAGCTGGTACACTAGCACTGTCCTCGAACGTTGCCGCCCGCCTGGCTGCGCCCACTACGACATGTGGTAGTAGATAATCCCGTTCGCTATGCTCGCGCCGTCATGAAAAACCAATTGATGAAGTCCCGATTCCTTCTGCTCGCCGCAATCCTGATGATCTGCTGCATGGTAGTGGCTGGAGCGGCGGCACAGACCCGCGATACGGCTATCGTGAAGGGCCGCGTGCTGGATTCGCAAGGCCTCAGCATCCCCGGAGCCAGCGTCTTGCTGAAGAACACGGCGACGGGGTTCGAGCGCAAGGTGCGCACCGATTCCGACGGCAGCTTTGCCATCCCCGAGGTGCCCCTCACCGGCCGCTACACTCTCACCGTCAGCAAGACCGGCTTCCAGGAAGCGCGCAAGGACGACATACAGTTACGGGGGGACGAGGCGGCCATCTTCGAGTTTAAGCTCGGCGTCGCCGCGGCGGAGAGCACGATTACCATCCTCGGCACGGCGGACAACGTGACAGCGGATTCGGCCAAGATCGAGACGCGCTTCGATCTCCAGCGCATCGACAACCTGCCCATCAGTGCGCGCAAGCTGACTTCGGTGCCGCTCACCGACGCTTCGATCCGCTCCGCGCGCGGCACCGGCGACCTCTTCATCGGCGAGACGCTCTTCGTCATCAACGGGAGCGGGCGGCGCCAGATCAACTACTCGGTGGACAACGCCACCGGCGACGATAGCTGGGGCCGGCAGACGGTCTTCACCACGCTTCCCTTCACCGCGGTGCAGGAAATGAATGTGTTGACGAACGGCACCTCCGCCGAGTACGGCCGCAACGCCGGCGGCGCGGTGAACATCATCACCAAGTCGGGCACAAACGATTGGCACGGCGATTTCCTCTTCAATGCGCGCCCCGGGGGGGTGCAGGCTTCGCAGCCGCTGGCCATCAAGCACACCGGCGACACACTGTGGCAGCCGAGCGGCGCATTTTCCGGGCCGGTCATCCAAGACCGGACGTTTTTCCTTTTCTCCGCGGAATACAACCGCGGGAACCGCGACGCGGTGATTACCTCACCACAGAATTCCGGCGCGGTGTTCACCGGCGGGGTGAAGCAGACGCTCATCAACGGGCGAGTGGACCACCGGCTGAATGAGCGGAACGCCCTGATGTTCCGGCTGAACGTGGATCGCCTCGCGGACTCGAACCCGAACGACGGCGTGAGCGGCAACAACCTGGCGAGCACGCAGCGGATCTTCTCGCGCAACACGTATTCGGCGCAGGCCTCGGAAACCGCGACGCTCACCTCCTCGCTCGTGAACCAGTTCCGCTATATCTTCCAGCTCGGCGATCCCATCACGCGGTTTGTGCCCGTCACCCCTTCGACGCAGATCGTCTACCCGTCGCCCAACGCCGCGACGTACGGGATTTCGACGGCGGCGAACTTGATGAACCACCAAAACGAATGGGCGGACACGCTGGGATGGGTTCGCGGGCGGAACAGCGTGAAGTTCGGCGCGGACATCATCTATTCGTCGTCGGGCGGCGTGGGCCAGGAGTTCGGCGCGGGGCCGGTGCTCGGCTCGTTCAGCGTCTCGTCTGCCTCGGTGAATGTGCCGTTCGCTTCGCTCACGATTGCCAATATGGCCAGCTACACGCAAAGCCTGGGCAACCAGGCGTACAACATCAAGGAAGCACTGTACGCGTTTTTTGTGCAGGACGACATCTCGGTGCGGCCCGGCTTCACCATGAATCTGGGGCTGCGCTACGAAGGTCAGTCGTTCACGCAGGGGCGCAAGAATTTTGACCCGCGCGTGGGCTTTGCGTGGCTGCTGCCGCACACGCGCGCCACGGTGCTGCGCGCGAGTTATGGTGTTTACACTTCCGAGGTTCGCATCAACTACGCGGCGGGCGACATCATCAACGGACCGCAGGGCGCCTACACGTACACGGCGAATTCGGGGCAGCCCGGCTTCCCAACTTCGCTGACCGCCGTGCCCGTCGTCTTTTCACAAACGCCGGCGCCGGGAACGCTCCCGCCGCGGAACATCACCGTGCGTCCCGGCCAGCGGGGGTACCTGAGCCAATTCTTCAACGTATCGCTGCTGCGGGGTTACCCGGACCGTCTGCTCAACCCCGACACGCAGCAATGGTCGCTGGGAATCGAGCGCGAAATCGCCAAGGGGTGGATCGCGAGCATCAGTTACGTCGGCAGCCACACGGTGCACATCGAGCGGCCGGTGGACTTGAACGCGCCGGCGTCGTTCGTTCCCACAACCCAGGGGCAGTTCCGCACCTGCGCGCAATTTCCTGTTTCCGGATCGGCCTCGGCTTCGGCGAAGCAGTCCGCGGCGCAGAGTTGCGCTGACCTAACGCGGCCGATCGTGCCGGTCGCGGGTGGATACCGTGTGATTACGTCGAGCATCAACGCGGGTGCGGCCAGCTACCATGCGTTGCAGGCCAAGCTGACCAAGCACTACAGCAACCACTTCTCACTCCTGCTCAGTTACACGTACTCGCACGCGCTGAATACCGTCGAACCGGATGCGCCGGGGCAGAACCCGCAAGACTCGCTGCTCATCGGCAATTTTGAAAAGGCCACGAGCATTCTGAATCAGCCGAATCGCGCGGTGCTCTCCGGCTGGTACGACTTCCCGCGGAGGATCAGCTTCGGGACATCGACGTCGCTGGCCTCGGGGCGGCCGTTCAATGTCACCACAGGGAACGACAACAACGGCGATGGCGTGAACTCGGACCGGCCGCTCATCAACGGCGGCATTGTGCCGCGCAATTTCGGGATGGGCACGCCACTGTATTCCGTGGATGTCTTCCTGCAGAAGGCTTTCCGCTTTGGCGAACGCACGGATTTCACGCTTCGCGCGGAATGCTTCAACACGTTCAACCACTACAACATCGTGGGACGCAACGGCACGTACGGGCAGGGCGCCACTCCGCTCGCCACGTTCGGTACGCCGCTGGGCGGGATCAGCAACATCGAGCCGGTACGGCAGATGCAGTTCCTCGGCCGGATACGCTTCTGACCTGAACTGGTAGTTCACGGTTTGCGGCCGGGAACGCTCACATCCGCACAGCGTTACCTCAAACGCCGAAATAATTGAGCCTGAAGGTCCCACCATTGCTTCGCAAGGATGGGCCACCCGCAGGGGCTCGGCCACCGACCTCGTCCCTTTTCGCGTACGGCGAGAGGGTGCAGCACGCGGCTGTTCTACCCACCGCGCTTGGGCCGCAGCGCACGTTTTACGCGCTCTTTGAAAGCGGGGTCAGCAATCCCGTCCTGCAATCGGCGTAGGGCCTGGCGTGCCAAGTCCGCGATGTCTCCGAATTTGTCGTGCAGCGCAGCCAACAATACTTTGATGGCCTCGTCGTTGCCAACCCTCTCCAATCCGGCTACGACGAAACGCTGGGTTAGTTTGCGAGAGGAAAGCACCTTAGCCAAGTATCGGACGGCCACCGGGTCGTCAACGGAGCTCAGTATCAGTGCCGGTTCCTGTGCTGCTTCGGCGTTCGCGGCGGTCGTCACCTGCCTTGCCAATTCGGCACAGACTCTCCGCAGGCGCGATGGGTCTCTCGGGGTTATTCGGAATTGCGCTGTGCCACTTTGCGGCGGTAGGTTGCCGTTCCCCGACACATTCATTTCCGTCGTTAACCGGGCAGTGACAAGATACGTGCCCTCGGATTTAAACTGAAACCATTGATTTAGAAGGAGTCGCTGTTGGTAGTCCGCTCCCGGCGTGACCGTTGCCTCGCCCGAGCCGAAGGTCACGCCCCCTTCGGGAAGGGGCCCGGCCTGAAGTGTTTGGCCGTCGGGTGTCGTCAACGAAAACTGGAAGTATTGCCTGCTCTGCCGACCGAGTGTCAATGTGACCGGTTTTTGGAGCCCATTGTGCACGATGAATAGCATCACCACGGGCTCGTGTATGGTGATCGCGGTTTGATGAAACCTGTAGTGCACCTCAAGTTGGTTCAACGTTGACCTGTCCTGAGGAAGCTCTTTGCTTGATTGGGCAGCGAACATACCCATGGCCAGAGGCAAGCAAACTCCCAGAACCTTGACGGGTCTCACAAATGCCTCTCGTCCTTCTTCATGGCAATGGATTGACAGAATTCGATGCGCCGGATTTGGTGATCGTGTACTTCCAAGTTCCATTTGTGTCCTGGTCCACCGTCATGCGTATGGGTATGTCGAGTGTCATGTTGTTCCAGGCTCCGCCTCGGTAGTTAGAGCACTCAAATTGAAAAACTTGATGCAACGTGATGTCGTCTCCGGGTGCGTACGGACTGCGGAACGGCACATGCCCGTTGCTGTCAGTCGCCCTGCCAGCCGTTGCCGGGCCAGGCGTGTCTCCTGTGTTCGGATTGATCGTATAGGTTCCCGTGGCGTACGGCGGGCTTTTCCAATAATACGGATTGCCGTCAGGGTAGGTCACGAGTTCTCGCACTTGGCAATTGGCTAGGTCCTGCAAGCTATTAGTGGTCGAGCCCCATGTGTAGACGAAACCGAGAACCCCGTTACTCTGCTGTTGAGCGTTTCCAGACTGCACGAAGCCCGTGGGGGTGGCCGGGAACGCTCCCATCCGCACAGCGTCATTTCAAACGCGGAAATAATCGAGCGTGGAAGCCCCACCCTTGTTTCGCGAGGATAGGCCGCCCACAAAGGCTCGGCAACCCGCTCGTCCTGAACCCCCATGAAATCCATCTTATGGCATACCAAATACTGCATCAGGCCCTTTTTCCCGGCTGAGTTTACGAAGCTCCTCAAGCAGTTGTCGGTCCGGAATAAATTTCTCGGCGGCGTGCTGTGCGCGAGGATCATTAAAGAATACGAGAGCATGTGCTATGAGAGCGGCTACGTCCTCTGGCGCTTTTTGGCAAGCCTCAATGATCAACGGAATCGATTCCCCATCCTGAAGTTTGGCCAGTCCCTTTGCCGCTCTGATCTGGATGAAGGAATTATGGGATGACATGGCGGCCCGGAGTAGTGACCTCCCCCTTGGATCCCCGGTCGTAGCCAAGAATCCTACAGCTATCGGGTATTCGTACATCTGGGCGCGAGCCGCATCGCTGGGGTTCAACTTGTGAGCTTGCGCCCACGATAGAAACTCGGGCGAGAGTTGGCCTTGCATGGGTTTGCCTTTCGCATCCAGAAGGCTCGGAGGGAATGGCGCGTCGCTTTCAACGGCCGGTCCTGCTTGTTTAATCAAGAAGTCCCAATAAATGGGCTTCTTGTCGCCGAGCTTGACTAAAGCGCTGGCTAAAGCCTCTTTCAAGAAGGTGTCGGATTTGGCCTCAAATTGCTCTTCAAGAACTGGTATGGCCTGGACAGCACCAGCGCTGACAATCCGACTAAGTGTTGCAGGACCGAATTCCCCTTGTTTGACGTCGCTGATTAGGTCGGTGACGCTCTTGGTCTCGAGAGGCCGCCCTTGCGGATAGGCGACGATTACGAGCAAGACACAGACTGAGGCACTACGCGAAACAGCTTTAAGTCTCCGTTGAAGCCCAACTCTAGCTGATTTCTGGTATTTCATTGGATGTCCTGAGGTCGCCTTAGATATGTATTATCATGTGCAATAAACGTTGAAATTCCGGAAGAAGTTGGCCCGTATCCATTCACGATTTCTCCATTCTTGTAGAAGTAGAAGGTTGGGAAGATGGAGTGATCGCTTGTGGAGAAGCCTCCTGAAGAATCAAATCGAATCACGGTCCAGATGTAAGGTGTCGTTGTGCCATTGATCGTAAGGTTCACAGATTGCCCAATGGAGCCAATCCGGCCCTCCGCGAGCAGGTAGGCGCCCGTTGCTGTACTAGTCAAACCCTTCGCCCCATTCGCCCCGCTGAGGAAAGTGTCCTGAGTTCCGTTGGAGGTGAGCGGCGGTCGAAAGCATTCTACGCCACCTTCTCCACCGGCTGGTGAGTGGACATCGAGTTTTCATCCAAGGCCGCCTTCAGCATCCACAGGTCGCGGTAGCCCTGGATTTTGCGAAAACTCTTCTCTGTGATCAGGAACGCGGCCGCGGCCCAGCGCAGCACCATCCGGCCGTCCCGCCAGCGGCAGATTCTTCGCGTGCGCAAGCGCACGCCGCTGGGCGGGATCAGCAACATCGAGCCGGTACGCCAGATGCAGTTCCTCGGTCGGATACGCTTCTGACCTGAACTGGTAGTTCACGGTTTGCGGCCGGGAACGCTCCCAACCGCAAGGTGTTACTTCAAGCGCGGAAATAATTGAGCCTGAAAGCCCCACCGTTGTTTCGCATGGATTGGCCACCTCGGCCAAGCAAAAAGAGGGAGCATCAGTGCGAACTCAGACCCTCAAATGCCCATTTTTGAAAGCTGAAGGCTTTCACGTCGCGCGACCCCGAGAGTATCCAGGAGCCGCGCGGACCCATGTGGGCTGCGATTCGATTCATGGCCTGGCGCACGGTCAGATTGGCTAGGGTTACAGTCCATGGTTTGGACGGATACGTGATATCTCCGCCGGCTTGCACAATCCCAATGTTTTCGCGGGGTTGTGGAAGTTGCTGATAGATGGCCAGAAGAGGTTGTTGTATGTCGGTGACGCCAGAGAGGGCGAGCTTTTCAAGCCTGCGGTTGAGGAGGTAAGAGGGATCATCCACGGTCGCTCTTGGATATACATTTATTGTTCGTCCGTCGCGGGACCAAGTATACCGGGAATCCATTTTGCACAGCTCATTCAGGATCTCCCGCACAGTCTTGTCAGCCAGGTCGATACTGAAGTGGGGGTAGGAAACGTCTGGATCCGTAAACTTTGCGGTGAGGAATTTCTCAAATCCAAAGGCCAGGCTCTTCACGCTTGAACTGAGTTGGGCCAAGCCGTCGAAAAGTGTCTGGTCCTTCAATTCGAAATGAGCAACCCTGATCTCGAGAATTCGCTGACCGGCATCGGGTAGCTGACCCGGGCTGAGTGGCGCGGATACGATTAGGATGAAAGGCATACACAGCGAAGCTCGCTTTGTCGTGGTCACTGATCTGGACCCCAGCTGGAGCTGGATTCTTCGGTGGCTTGAAGGGGAGCCCACAAGCCAAATGGTCTCCGCTGTCGGGCTTCGATGGGGGACGATGGGTCGTGCAACAGGTGTGCCGTTCGCCCAATCAGGTGGACCTGCCATAGCAACGGGGTTCGTTCATGACTTCAGACGTAACCGGATCCAGGTCTTGAGCCTGGCGTCGTTTTCTTCCGGCAGGTGGTCTGATAACACAGTACGAGACCGGGGGGAATTAATATGCACCAGAATTCTAGCTGCTCGGCGTCTTAATTCGAGCTTGTCCAGCTTGAGAAATTCAGCCAGTGCCGGAACAGCAGGGTCGCCAATTTGAGCAAGAGCCTGGCCGACGATGTCGTCCACTAGGCGCTCTTCCTCCGTGAAGGTCTGGGCGGGGGGGCCAATCGGACCGCGCCGCATGGCGTTTGCAAGGGATGGGACGGTTTCGACGGCTTTGAGCTGGCCAGCTAGGCGGACCGCATTTTTCCACCGCTCATCCGTCGCGAGTTTCTGAATCATTTCCGGAAGTCTATCAGCGACATAGTTGCGCGCCTCAGGGTTTTTGCTCGCGACTTCCAAAATCTTGCGCGCCGCTCGATCCGTAGAACTCGGCTGGTTAAGCTGAGCAAATAGGGTCTGAATATCAGAGGTTTGCGCCAGATCAGAAAAGCCAAATAGTCCCCCAGCGAGTGCAGCAAGAATGCAAGAGCGTATAAACATGAATCACCTCAAAAACTCAGCGAGAGATTCCCGTAACCCGCGCCGGAACTCGAGGACAACTGTCCTCCTGAAACCACTATTTTCACGTAGTGATAGACGGTCCGGCTGATGTTCGGGGAGGCCTTCGTATACGTGACTTGGAAATTGAAGACAAGCGTCATCGATCCGATTGTTGCACTTCCGCCCTGACACGGGTTGCTGGGATCGGCTGTGTGGGGCTGTCCAGGACCGTCAATCCAGAAAATATCCTTTTGCCCAGAAGGCTTTTGAAGGAATTGAGGCTCGGGACCATCGGATGGATTGTTCGAACTGCAGCTGAAGGAATGAGCGCCGCCATTGGCGTCAATCCATTGTCCCACCCAGTGGGACTGAACGCTCTGGGCTACCGTCCAGTTTGCTGCGTCGTCGGAAACGACAGCGTGACCCTGCAGATTCCAAAGCCAATATCCCGAGGAGGAGGTGCAGTCCTGTAGGCCAAGGCTCTCTGAGCACTCGATTTGAGCTCTGCTGAACAGTAGGTTATCGCCCGCTGACTTCGACCCGGTGAACTGTACGGTGATCACTATCGGCGGGTTCGATGTAACGGACTTCTGGGCCGATTCTTCCGGTGGGTTGTCCACGGGAGGGCAATTGCAGCCGTCGTCTACTGGGTTGGGTCCTTGGCACTGATAGATATCTGGAGTGTTGCTGGCACTGATATTCACACTTCCCGGGCCCTGGTAGGTGACCGTGCCACTCCCATCCACCGTGGCAATCGTCTCGTCATCTGTATACCAATAGAAGTAATTATTGGGGACGGAGTAAGGCGGGCCGTTGATTTGGTCACAGCCGTAATCTTGCTCTCTCATTGATGTGCTAGCTGTCCCATCGCCATTGTCACTGAAATCGGCCATGGAGTAGAACACCTGGGTTGGCGAGCAAGTGCAGCTGCCGCAGCTGCGGTTCTCAGCGATGGCACTGTTCAGGCTCATGACGCTCGTTCGTCCGACCACTTGGGCCCCGTCGTGGATGCGCCAGTTGATGTGGCCGGTCAGCAAGTCTGTCGGTAGCGTATTGCCGTTTTGATCTTTGACCTGGTCATCGCGCAGTTTGCGGATGTCAATCGCCAGCGTCTCTCCGGGTTTGATTTCGTTCAGGCCGATCATGTAGTTTCCGCCGGCATGATCGATATACGCGAGAACGTGGGAGACCTTGTCCCCAATATTCTTGATGTAGGTGATCGAGGAATAGTCGCCTGCAAGGTAGAACGGATTACTTCCGTTGAGTTTCTTTTTGGGCCCCAGGCTGCGTAGCGGCACTTCGGCAACCATGTTTCCCGAATCGTCTACGCTGAGCCACTGTGCCACCAGTTGACCGGGCTGTGCCGTTTGCCCCTGCAAACCATTGTAGGGGACTTCTATCCCAATGGTCGCAGTACCTGGTGGCGCCGAGGAGGACGGTACGGTTAGTTCCTTTGTCTCGCCCGGGCTCAATGTCACTTGGCCGATAGCGGATTTGGCGCTTGCGCGCTGGAGTGTCGGCGCGACATTTAGGGGACCGTCGGAGAGATTACGCAGCAAGAGCCGACCACTCATGTTGTACGCAGGCTGGTTCCCACCCCCTATCGGTCCGAGCGGAATTCCCGCTCCGGAGAAGCGCGTATCGCCCAGTGTTGCAGGATCGACGAATGGCAGGTCATAAGAAAACCCCATTTCGGGCTGGACGATGAACCCCTGGGCGAGGATAGCGCCTGGTTCGGTCTGGTCGTAACGAACCGAGATACTTCCCAGCAAGTCGCCAGCCTCAATGAGTTCTGACAGGTCGTGAGCCTTCGTCTGATGAGGAGCCAACGGAATGAAACGGCTTCCGAGCGCGGCGCCGTCTCGCGCTGTGAGTGTGACGGATGCGTTTAGCGAGTGGTCGCTGATGTTTGTAAGAGAAACTGCCATCCTGGCATTCCGGCTTGGCGCTCGCCAGATGGCTTCGAGGTCGGACGACTTGAAGTCCATCTGGCTATGCAGCAGGGCTTCTACCACAAGGCTGCGCGCGCTATTCATCGTCGAAACGATGGCTCCTACTCCCATCGGGGCTCCCACGTATTGCAATTGCAGCGAGCCACGAGCGAACCCCGCACCCAGTGGAGCGATCAATCGATCGAAATCCACCCGCCTATGTTCGTGCGCGTCCAGGCGCATCGCCGGCAACGGTACACCCGCCCCGCTTGGTGCATACACCTTCGGATACACAGTGATCGGTACCCTTGTGGAGTTGTTCAGAAGGAGCGTCGTCCGCCATTCCGGCCCGAAGGTGTCGTAGGCCGCCAATATCGTATGCGATGAGCTGCCCGGCAGCACGGGGTCTTGAGGTCTGGGAGCCGGCCCGAAGCGCGACGTGACCAGAGCTGCAGTCGAGAGCAAGGCCACGGAAAGGAGCCGGCGGGGAACGATGACCATCGGCGCACCTCAAAGATTAAAGAATTTGGGACATATACCGGGAATTACCCCCCCCTGTCAAGCGAAATCGATACAATTCTTGTTAATAACGGTTACAGAATCAGGCGGCGCTCCGTCAAAGGGGTATGAGGAGGGATTCCTCGCTCCGCAAGAACATCCGGAGCGCGGAGCGCGGTTCGCTCGGAATGACGGGGGTAGATGCTCTTCCGGGGGCCTGCGGGTCGCGCACGGGCGCGGATTTTTCTGCTATTCTCGTGGACGTGCGCGGAAAACGATTCGCTTTCTTCTTCATCCTGATCGCTCCCGCTGCTTTGCTTTCCTCGCTTGCGTCGGTGCGGCAGGCGACTTCGCCGCCGGCTTCCTCTGCGCCGAAGACACCAGTGCAGCAGCAGCCTCCGGCGGCTCTTCCTGCTGCGCCGCAGGTGTCGCCGCTTCCTCCGCAACCGGCGAGGCAGAGCTTGAGCGTGGTCGTGCTCGACCCAGGGCACGGGGGTCCCGATGCGGGCGCGCGGGGGCCGAACGGAGTGCTGGAGAGCGAAGTAGTCTTGACCTTCGCACGAGCAATTCGTGCGGAGCTCGAACGGGAGGGCGTGCGCGTGCTGATGACGCGCCAGGGGAGCGAGAATCCATCGTTTGACGATCGCTCGGCCGTTGCGAATGGGCAGCGCGGCGCCATTTTCATCTCGTTACACGTCTCTTCCGGCGGCGCCACGGGAACCGCGCGCGCATATTCCCTGCCCCTCGCTGAATTCCAAGGTAGCAGTGTCTCGGCGAACGCCGGGGGCGGGGGCCTGGTGAACTGGGATAAGGCACAGCAAGGCTATCTTGGTCAGAGCCGGCGCCTGGCGGAGCTTGTTTGCATCCAACTAGCGGAGAAGTTTCGCGGTTCGCCCGAGGTACCGCTCTATGGGGCGGTGCGCCAACTGCGCACGGTGGCCGCTCCGGCGATCGCCATCGAAGTCGCCAGCGTCTCGGTGCCCAATGCCGTGCCGCTGGCCCAGATGGCGCCGGCGCTGGCGCAAGCCGTGGCTCGGGCGGTGGCGGACTTCCGGCCGCTCTACGAGGCGGGCGTGAAATGATGTCACGTCCATTGAAGCTCGCTGCGAGCATCGCACTGCTCATGGTTACGGTGACCTTTTCGGCTTATTATTTCGCAAACCTGCGACAAAGCGTCCGCGGGTTGGGCCAGCCGGGGCGCAGCGAAGAGCAGGCCCGCCGGGAAGTCACGCAGCCTCAGATCGCCACTGCGTCCGACGTCAAGGTGACGGCCCGGCTTTTCTGGGCCTCGGCGATTTCGCCGGGGACGTTGGAGCCGGTGGAGATGCAATTGCCACTGTCAGTAGATCCGGTTCAGCGCGCGAAGCAGCTCTTGAACGCGCTGATCGCTTCGCCACCGTCGCCCGAACAGCGCACGCTGCCCGCTGACGCAACGCTAATCGAGTTCTACCTGCTGCCCGACGGCACGGCCGTGGCTGATTTTTCCGACGCGCTGGCGACGGCGACTCCGTCCGGGATTTTGAGCGAGCAGTTGGCCGTTGACTCGATCGTGAAGACGCTGGGCAAAAACGTCGAGAAAGTGCAGCGCCTGAAAATCCTGGTTCACGGCCAGGAAGTCGAGACGCTGGCGGGCCACGTGGACCTGTCGGTCACTTTCCCGGTGCGCGCGGAGGTTCCTGCGGTGACGCCGATAAATACCGCTGCACCGCCGACGGCCCCTCCGCCGTCCGCACCCGGGAAGAACCCAAGCGGCGGGTTGACACCACCTGCCACGCCCGGCAAACTGGGCCGCGACGTGCCGAAGAGCAAGGAGCCGCATTGAGAACCGACGGACGATCCCCCGACCATCTGCGTCCGGTGACGATCACGCCGGACTTCGTGCCCACCGCCGAAGGCAGTGTGCTGATCGAGATTGGGCAGACGCGCGTGATCTGCACGGCGTCGGTGGACGACGGCGTGCCATCGTTCCTCAAAGGAAGCGGCAAGGGCTGGGTCACGAGCGAATACGGCATGCTGCCGCGCGCCACCGAGCAGCGCACGCCGCGCGAGGCTTCCCGGGGGAAGCAGTCCGGGCGCACCATCGAAATTGCGCGGCTCATCGGCCGCTCACTGCGCTCCGTGACGGACCAGAAGCGCCTGGGGGAACGCACGGTGTGGATCGATTGCGACGTCATTCAAGCCGACGGCGGGACGCGCACGGCGGCGATCACGGGGGGTTTCGTGGCGCTGGCGCTGGCCATGGAGCGGCTGGTGGCGGCGGGAATTCTGCGGCAAACTCCGCTGGTGGATTCGGTGGCCGCGACGAGCGTGGGCATCGTGGACGATGAGGAGCTGCTCGACCTCGCGTATGACGAAGATTCCCGCGCCCAGGTGGACATGAATGTAGTGATGACCGGCTCGGGGCGTTTTGTAGAGATCCAGGCCACGGCGGAGGGCCGTCCGTTTGCCGGAGACGAGTTGCACCACCTGCTGGCGCTGGCCGGAGTGGGCATCCGCCGCCTCACCGAACATCAGCAAGCCCTGCTGCAAATGAAATTTGTAGCCCGTGCCAACTAAACTTCTCCTCGCCTCCTCGAATTCCGGCAAGCTGCGCGAGTATGTGGCGATGGCCGCGGGCCGCGGCTTCATCATCGAGCCGCTGCGGGATTTCGACTCGATGGCGCGCTTCGATGAAGCGGCTCCCACGTTCGCGGAAAACGCCGCGGGCAAAGCGCTGCACTTCAGTCGATTCAGCGGCGGCTTGATCATGGCGGATGATTCCGGTCTGGTCGTGGACGCGCTGGGCGGCGCGCCAGGCGTGGAGTCCGCGCGCTATGGGGGACCGGGCGCGAGCGACGCGGATCGGGTCGAGAAGCTTCTGCAGGAATTGGGGACGCGGGAAGCAAGTGATCGCCGGGCGCGATTCGTCTGCGTGATCGCCGTCGCGCGGCAAGGCCGGGCGCTGGGGGTGGTGTCCGGTTCGGTGGAAGGCGAAATCCTCGAAGCGCCGCGCGGGCGGGGAGGCTTCGGCTACGATCCGGTCTTCTACTTCCCTGCCCTGGGGAAAACATTCGCGGAACTCTCGAGCGAGGAAAAAAACCTGCACAGCCACCGGAGCAAAGCATTCCGCAGGTTGCTGGATTGGCTGCAGAGGGGAGAAGGCCCGGCCGGGCGCCTCTGAAGTGTGGCCTGTGCTATAGTGCCGCGCTGAAATCTATGGCCAAGAAACGACCGAAAAGGAAGAAAACTGCCGGCGCGAAGGCCCGCGGCAGCGGCGCGAGGCGCGTGCGCGCGATTCTCGAAAAGCTCGACGAAGCGTACCCAGCCGCGACTTGCGAACTGCACCATGACAACCCGTTTCAACTCCTGATTTCGACGATTCTATCGGCGCAATGCACCGACGAGCGCGTGAACATCGTGACGCAGGCGCTTTTCCCGAAGTACCCGACGCCGGAAGCCTTCGCGTACGCAAATCCGCGCGAGCTGGAAAAGGAAATCAGGCCGACCGGGTTCTTCCGCAACAAGACGAAGTCCATCATGGGCGCGAGTAAACGGCTTGTGGAAGAGTTTGGCAGAAAAGTGCCGAAAACGATGGAAGAGTTGCTGACGCTTCCGGGCGTCGCGCGCAAGACGGCAAACGTCGTGCTGGGAACCGCTTATGGCGTGGCGAGCGGCGTGGTCGTGGACACGCACGTCCAGCGGCTCTCGGGACGGCTCGATCTATCACGCAACACGGATCCCAAAAAGATCGAGCAGGACCTCATGCAGGTGATCCCGCTGGAGAGATGGATCCTGTTCAGCCACCAGTTGATCTGGCATGGGCGGCGCGTCTGCCAGGCGCGCAAGCCGCGCTGCGGCGAGTGCAACCTGGTACGGCTGTGCTACTCGAAAGACAAGACAGTCTAGGGCGCCCTTCATTCGTAGCGGAGTGCGACGATTGGATCGATGCGGGTCGCGCGCAGTGCGGGCTCGCCTCCGGCGAAGTCCGGCGGCGTGACGCCGATCTCCCTGGCCTCGTCCTTCCGCGGATGCGCATGATCTCGCGGCTCATCGCAGTGGCCTAGCCTTCGTACTTTCGGAGTTTCTAGTCCTGGATGCCTTCGGCCATGGCCCGCAAGGCCGCATCGGCGGGGCCTGCGGAGGCTATCGCCCGGATAGAGAAGCTACTTTGACAACCAGGCACTGGTTACCGCTGAGCTCCACCACAGGCTCCGGCTTCTGCGCGAAGAATTCATCAAACGCGCTTCGGACGCCGGGGAAGATCACGTAGTCGTGGGAGAGAATGATGCCGCCCGGACTCATTCGCGGGTAGAAGAATTCGAGTGCCGCGAAGGTACTTTCGTAGAGATCAACGTCCAAATGGACGAATGAAAAACAGCGAGCCTGGACCGGGCCGCTGGTCCCGGGAAAATATCCCTGGAAAAAATCTACATTGGGGAAACCGCTGAGATACTGGCGCACACTTTCCAGACTGCAAGCGTACTCCCCCTTCTTAAAAGCAGAATCGAGCTGGCCGGGTTCGGGCAGACCCTCAAACGTATCGAACAGGTATAGCGGCCGGTCTCCCTTGGCTTCACAGATTACTCTTGCTGAAGCGCCGCGGTACACGCCGACTTCAGCCAGATCCCCTTCTACTTTGGATGTGCGAAGCACGCAAGCACGGATCATGTAGGCTTCGTCCACACCCATGGTCAGGGTGGGCCATTCGGTCAGTATCTCCCGGACACGCCTCACACCATCGGCGCGCTCGGGCTGGTCGTAGCTGACCACTTCGCGGTGGTGCAGGGAGAGCGCGTATTGTACGGCGCGCAGGAGGGGCAGTCCGAACGGCCGCAGCAGTGGACTCTTCACCACACGGTCCACAACTCGTTTCGTTGCACGGCGTAGCGTCACTTGCGGTGTTTCTCCTAGTGCGTGGAGGAGCTGGTCGGGGCGCGGAGATTTGAACTCCGGACCTCCTGCGCCCAAGGCAGGCGCGCTACCAGGCTGCGCTACGCCCCGACAATGCTATGATTCTAGCAGACGCCTTGAGCAACAGAATCATGTTCTTCTGATTGCGCATCTGTTTCTCCTTTTCCGCCGCTTGGGGTGTTTCCATCTGCTCGGCGTTCATGGCCGGGGCTCAAGCCCTTGTTTTGGCTGCCGGCGCGTCGGCGTCACAGGCTTCGCCGCATTAGCCGCACGCCGCACGTCGTCGTTTGTGAACACCGCAAAAAGGAACGGCTGTGATTCGAGGAAATGAGCCAGATCACGCAACGTCAGACCAAGATACGACAGCCGGTCCTCATCGACGAAGATCTGGCCGTTTTCCGGTTCGAAGGACGTAATCAGCTGCTTCCCCTCTGGATCAAACTTCTCGTGCAACAGGTCTACAATCGCCGGCGCAAAGTGCCGGCGGTCCGGCGACGATGGCTCCGATGGCATGCCATGGTCCGCGGTCACCGCCAGGAGATAGTCATTACCAACCTTTGCCTCTAACACACTCAGCATCCGCTTCAACTGACGATCCATCTCGCCAAGCGTGACGCGAAGCTCGTCTGAATCCGGACCGTACTTGTGGCCCACGAAATCCGCGCCTTTGTAGTTCAGCAGAATGAGATCTGGAACGTTGTCTTCGCCCAGCGGCTCTCGCTCAATCATCGCGGCCATCGCATCGGCTTCGAATGCTGGAAACAGAGCCGAATATCGCACCGCCTCGGTCGAGTCGATTTTGTGCCCCATCCACTCTCCGCTCGCCGGCCACAGTGTTCCAGCGTTCCGATCCTTCAGATATGCAGGCAGCCGGAAACAGTTGGGGTTGGTGTGCCAGTTGCCCGTCTGTTGATCGTAGCTGGCGAGCACGACTGCCGTTCCATTCAACTGACACGCTCCATGCCCCGCGAGCGGCGTCGCCGCTCGGTCGACGCTTCCCTGTGCCAATATGATCGCGCGACCAGCCGTCGCGAATTGCCAGACGTCTGCCAGCGTCAATGCCATCAGATCTTGCGGCATTCCTTCAGCGAATAAGTCGTGGCGTTGGCGCTGCCTGCGCTCGTACACGCTGACCCCTGTGATTCCGTGTACGCGAGGATCGGCCCCGGTCGAGAGCGTCGAGTGCCCAACGGCTGTGTTGCTCGGAAGATAGTTAACC
>CAVTZX010000060.1:0-87099 GCA_963739275.1 uncultured Acidobacteriota bacterium | reverse complement strand
TGGACGAGTTTGTCGCGCGCAGCCGTCGCGAAGGCCTCTTGCGCTTCACCTCCGACGTCGCGGAATGCGTGCGCTTCGGCGACGCCATTTTCATTTGCGTGGGGACACCGCCGCTCGAATCTGGAGACGCTGATCTTTCTGCGATCGACCGCGTGGCGCGCCTGATCGCCACCGAATCGCGCACCTCGAAGCTGGTCATCGAGAAATACACCGTCCCCGTGCAAACCGGCCGTCAGCTCCAGCAGGCCCTCCACGTCTACGGCCGCAGCTCCGGTGTGACCTTCCGCGTAGCCTCAAACCCGAGTTTCTTCGCGAAGGCACTGCCGTTGGCGACTTCCTTCATCCCGACCGCATCGTTGTCGGCGTGGACGACGAAGCCAGCGAACGCGAACTCCGCGAGATCTACCGCCCCGTGCTCGAGCGCAAGTTCCAGTGTCCCGTGCACGCGCACGGATGCCCGGCGGGTCCGGCTCCGCCGTTCCTCGTGACCACCATCAACAGCGCCGAGCTCATCAAGCACGCCTCGAATTCCTTCCTGGCCATGAAGATCTCCTATGCCAACGCCATCGCCGATCTCTGTGAAGAGCTGGGCGCGCACGTGGACGAGGTCACGCACGCCATGGGCCTCGACCCGCGCATCGGCCCGCAGTTCCTGCGCGCTGGCCTCGGCTTCGGCGGCTTCTGTCTGCCCAAGGACATTCAGGCGTTCATCCGTCTGGCCGAACGCGCTGGAGTGGACTTCGCGCTCCTCAAGGAAGCCGAGCGCATCAACCGGCTACGCATTGACCGCTTTCTCGAGAAAGCGCGGCGCGCACTCTGGGTTGTGGGCGGCAAGCAGATCGGCGTCCTGGGGCTCGCGTTCAAGGCCAATACGGACGACATCCGCTTCGCCCCGGCCATCGAGCTCATCCGCAGGCTGCTCGCCGAAGGCGCGCACGTCCGCGCGTGCGATCCCGAGGCCATGGAGAAGACCCGCGCCATCTTCCCGCAGGTGACCTTTCACCGCGATCCCTTGCAAGTCGCGAAAGACGCCGATGCCCTGTTAATCGCCACCGAGTGGGAAGAGTTTCGCAAGCTGGATTGGAAAAAAATTCGCGGGATCATGGCCCGTCCACTGGTGCTGGACGGGCGCAACCTGCTCGATCCCGAGCAGATGACCGCGCTCGGTTTCGAGTACCACTCTTTCGGCCGCCCGGATTGAACTCTTGCGCAACCCCCCTCGCGCGAGGCTTGCCCCCGGGGCGTGAATTCGATAGCCTGCTAGACAGTGAGCAAGACAACCACATCACGCCGGCTGTCCGTATGCTTGATTTCGCCGCACCCGCTGGTGCTCGGCGAATTCCAGCGTCTGCTTTCGCGGCCCGGATTTCGCCTGATCTCGCGCCAGCTTGAATCCACGCTGGCGCCCGATCTCCGCCGCATGGAGTTACCCCAGGCGGCCATCTACGTGGTCGATGCACACGCCGCGCGGCCCGCGACCGGCGCTCTCATCAGCAACATCCTCGAACACCACGCCACCGCGCGCGTCATCGTCGTCGGCGATGATTTCAATGAGTCCTCGAGCTTCTCCCTGCTGCGCATGGGCGCCAAGGGGCTGCTCACTTATGCCGAAGCCCGCGAACAACTTCCCCGCGCGCTCCCTCAGGTTGCCAACGGCGGCTTCTGGGTTCCCCGGCAGGTTCTTTCCGTGTTCGTGGACTCCATCCTCAGCAACGTCCAGGGCCGGCGCCTGAAAGCCGATACCGCCACGCACCTGAGCCGCCGCGAGGAAGAAGTCCTCGATTCGCTGCTCGAAAACCTCGCCAACAAGGAAATCGCCAGCAAGCTGAACATCTCCGAACGCACCGTCAAGTTCCACGTGTCGAACCTGCTCAGCAAGTTCGGCGTCCGCCGCCGCGCGGACCTCATCGTCCTCTGCTACCAGCGCCGCCACGCCAACGAATAGCGACCCCTCCGTGCCTCTCTCTGTTCTCTGTGTTTAGCCTCTTCTTCTCTTACCAGTGTGAATCCGCGTGCATCCGTGTTCTCTCGGGTTGTGAAGAATGGATGCCCGCCGCCACCGCGTGGGGCAAGGCGTTGAATGAACACTACGCGGGGTAGCCTTTGGGGAACCTCTGTTTCCAATCCCATGCCGTCCGAATGATGTTTTCGAGGCTCGAATGCTTCGCCGACCAGCTCAGCACTTTCCGAATCTTGTCCGAACCGGCGACGAGCACCGCAGGATCACCCGCTCGCCGCGGCCCTCGGACGGCCGGAATCGGCTTCGACGTCACGCGCCGCGCGGCCTCGAGCACTTCGTGAACCGAGAAGCCCTGGCTGTTTCCCACATTAAACGCGTTGCCGGATACCCGCTCCAGATGCTCCAGCGCCAGCACATGAGCCTCAGCGATGTCCACCACGTGGATGTAGTCCCGCACGCAGGTACCGTCTGCCGTGGGATAGTCCGTGCCGCTGATCTGGAATTGCGGACGCTGCCCCAGCGCCACCTCCAGCAGGATGGGGATGACGTGCGTTTCCGCCCGATGATCCTCCCCGTGCTCCGTCGAGGCACCCGCGGCGTTGAAGTAGCGCAGGCTCGCGTACCGCAGACCCGTGGTCTGCCGAAAGCCTTCCAAGATGCCCTCGAACGTCAGCTTGGTTCGCCCGTAGGGATTGATCGGTACTGTGGGGTGGTCCTCCGGGATGGGCACGCGCTCCGGCTCCCCATACACGGCTGCAGTGGACGAAAAGATCAACTTCAAGACCCCGTGGCGTATCATCGCTTCGACCAAAAAGATTCCGTGCGCGACATTTTCGAGGTAGTACGTCGCCGGCTCGCGCACCGACTTCTCCACCAGCGAGAGCGCCGCGAAGTGCATCACCGCTTCGAACTTCTGTGCCGTGAAGACTCGGTCCAGCCCCGCACGATCCCCCAGTGTGCACTCCACGAACGCCGCGCCTTTCGGCACGGCACCGCGGTGCCCCGCGCGCAGGTCGTCCAGCACCACCACCGAGTGCCCGCGCGTCAACAGCACCTCGGCGCAGATACTCCCGACATAACCCGCGCCCCCGGTGACCAGGATGTTCATGTGCCTCTCATTCGCTGCTTCGCTCAATCAAAGAGCGAGTACCGCACGATGTACCACAACGCTCGCAAACCGTCGCGCCACGTAATCTTCTTCCCTTCCTCGTACGTCCGGCCGGAGTACGAAATGGGCACCTCGTAGACGCGCCAGTTCCCCTTGGAAATCTTGGCGGTGATCTCCGGCTCAAAACCAAATCGGTTCGACTTCAACCGGATGTTGGCGAGCACTTCCTTGCGAAAAACTTTGTAGCACGTCTCCATGTCCGTCAGCTTCAGGTTGCTGAACATGTCCGAAAGCAGTGTGAGAAACTTATTGCCCACGTAGTGCCAGAAGTAGTGGACGCGCTGCGGCCCGCCCAGGAACCGCGAGCCGTAAACGACGTCCGCCCGCCCATCGATGATTGGCGCCAGCAGCTTGGGGTAATCCTCTGGGTCATATTCCAGGTCCGCGTCCTGCACCAGGATAATGTCTCCCGCCGCTTCGGCGAAGCCGCGCCGCAACGCCGCTCCCTTCCCGCCATTTTTCTCTTGCAGAAAGATCCGGATGTTCTCGATGCGCAGCTTCGTGCTGCCGTCCATCACCTCGACTTCGGTAATGCCCTGCCCCCGCTTCTCCTCGACGCCGCGGAGCCAATCGCGGGTTCCGTCCGTCGATGCATCATCCACGACGATGATTTCCTTGCGAAGGGGCGTCTCGCTCATGCGCCTCCGCGACGGCGATTCTTGCACCCGTCGCAGAATCTCCTCGATGGTCGCCCGCTCGTTGTACACCGGGATCACGACGGAGACCGTCGCATCGGGCAGCGGCGTGTGCACGGGGCGCTTGGGCGCGCTCACAACGTGCTCCTTCGGGTGTCGCTCACAGATGAAAAGGCGGTTGCCATGGCAGGCCACTGGATTCTATCGGCGCGCCACTCCGGGTGTAAAGGAACTGTTCTCAACACGGACCCCAACCGCAGACGTTGCCGGACGCGCGCAGCTCTCCCTGGTCCGATGGATTGCATCTCGAGGGTTCTTCGGGCGCACCGCTTGGTCAGGTGAATGATTCTTGTTATAGTCCCTGGTTTGTAGAAGTCGGCACATTGGGAAAGGGAAGAGAGGCACACGCATGCCCGCTGATCGCAGGCCCGAATACTTCAAAGGCGCCGTCGTCAAGGTCGGAATCATCGGTTGTGGCTACGTAGGCCTGCCACTGGCCCTGCGTTTCGCCGAGGCGGGCCACCGCGTCACGGGCTTTGACACGGATCCGGTCAAAATTGACTTGCTCAACCGCGGCCAGAGCTATATCGCGCACATCCCCGCAATGAAGATCAAGCAGTACGCAATTTCAAAACACTTTTCCGCCACGGGAGACTTCTCTAAGCTCGCGGAAATGGACGCCATTCTCATCTGTGTGCCAACGCCACTCGACGAGCGCCGCGAACCCGACCTGACCTTTGTACAGCAGACGGCGCAAGCCATCGCTTCTCATATCCAGGCCGGTCAACTCATCGTACTCGAGTCCACCACCTATCCCGGCACCACTGACGAGCTGGTCCTCCCCATCTTGGAGCAGAAAGGTCTGCGTTGCCCGATCGCCTACGGCGCGGGGAACGACGATATCGCCACGGACTTCTTCTTGGCCTTCTCTCCCGAGCGCGAGGATCCCGGCAACAAGCAATTCGGCTTGGCGCAGATTCCCAAGATTGTCGGCGGGGTAAATCCTCCCAGCGCGCGCGCGGCCGCGGCACTTTACGCACAGATCGTTGCGCGAGTGGTCCCCGTCAGTTCTACCCGCGCTGCGGAGATGTCCAAGCTCCTGGAGAACATCTTCCGCTGCGTCAACATCGCTCTTGTCAACGAGCTCAAGCTGCTCTGCCTCCGCATGGGGATCGACATCTGGGAGGTCATCGACGCCGCCTCCACCAAACCCTTCGGATTCATGCCATTTTTCCCAGGGCCGGGCCTTGGTGGGCACTGCATACCCGTCGATCCCTTCTACCTTTCTTGGAAAGCCCGTGAGTACGATTTTTCGACGCGCTTCATCGAACTCGCCGGCGAAATCAACACCGCCATGCCTTACCACGTCGTGAACTCCATCGCCGCAGCCCTCAATGACCGCCAAAAGTCGATCAAAGGCTCCCGCATCCTCGTTCTTGGCGTCGCCTACAAGAAAGATGTGGACGACGTGCGCGAATCCCCCGCTCTCAAGATCATGCAGGTGCTTCGGGAGCGCGGCGCAGTGGTGGAATACAACGATCCGCACGTGCCCCACATGCAGAAGATGCGGCACTACGACTATTCCGCCTTGCGCTCCATCGAACTCGCACCCAAACTCCTCGCCAGCTTTGACTGTGTCGTCATCGCTACCGACCACTCCAGCTACGATTACGCTTCCATCCTCGAAAGCTCGCAGCTCGTCGTGGACACGCGCAACGCCACGCGGCGCATCGCCCGCCATCGCAACAAGATTGTTCTGTGCTGAAGCACACGATGCTCTCCTTTAATCAGCAAATCCGCGCTCAGATCGAGGAGAGCTGCCGCGTCAAGCGGAGCTTCTCCGGAGATCTCGTCAATCGCATCGAACAGTTCGCCGTGGCTTCTGCGGGAGCGCTCGCACGCGGCGGCAAGCTCATCTTCTTCGGCAATGGCGGCAGCGCCGCCGACGCGCAGCACCTCGCCGCCGAACTTGTCGTGCGGCTGGCCGCGGATCGCCCGGGGATGCCCGCGCTTGCGCTCACCGTGAACTCTTCGGTTGTCACGGCGGCCGCAAATGACTACGGCTTTGATGAGATCTTCGCGCGGCAGATTGAAGCCCTCGCCTCCCGGGACGATGTCCTGGTCGCGCTCTCGACCAGCGGCAATAGCCGCAACCTTCTGCGCGGCATGGAAGCCGGTGCTCACTGTGGCGCTTACCGCGTGGCCTTGACCGGTGAGACCGGCGGCGACCTCGCCGCCAAGGTGGACCTCCTGCTCAAGGTGCCGTCCCGCGACGCTCAGCGCATCCAGGAAGCGCACATCACGATCGGTCATATCGTCTGTTCGTTGGTCGAGGAGATTCGCTTTGGCCAATCGGCCGTGGAATCCGTCCCGGAAAAGAGCGGAAAATGAAAAAACCTTTCGCGGAAGGTTCCAAGGAATCCGTTAACAGGCGTAGCTTCCGCCTGCTCCTGCAGGTACCTGTCATCATCCGCTGCGAGGGGCCCGAAGAGTTTACCGAAGAGACCCAAACGCTCGTCGTCAACGCGCACGGCGCCCTTGTGGGACTCGGGGCCGTCGTTCAAAGCGGCCAGACACTTTTTCTGAAGAACAAAATCACTGGAGAGGAACGGGCCTGCCGCATCGCTTATTTGGGGCCGCCTTCAGGCGGTAAGACTCAGGTGGGTCTCGAATTCATCGAACCTTCGCCGCATTTCTGGCAAATCAGCTTCCCGCCGGAAGACTGGGCAAGAACAGCAAAGCGCCTGCGCTAAGGCTTGGCCGCCTGATTCCGCGACGCCGCTCGGGTCAATTCCACTCGCGCCGTTCCAAATGGCACCTCCGCTTCGATTAGGACCGGCGTGCGCCCCCCATCCAGCGCCAGCCACACGCCGAAAGTCGCCATCGGCTCCTGCTTCCCGCCTTCGAACACCCGGACTTCGATGCGCGACGCACTGAATTTCCCCGCCGGGACATTCACATTGCTGCGTGGGGTGTCGAGCCGCGCCCGCACCTCGTAGAGCTTCCGGCCATCGAAGACTGGGCTGCGGGTCTCCGGCGTGCGCGTCCAATCCACTTGGCGCAGATAGTAGAGAAATCCGAGTGGATCTCGCGTGCCCGGCAGGACGCGTGCCTGCGCCACGGGACTCGGCGCCGGGGTCGGTGCGCTGCTCATGCGCAGGACGCTGCTCTCGCTCTTTCCCTGCTCGTGCAGGTACATTTCGTATTGCAGGCTCACCAAGTCGCCCGGAGCGGAATACGAATCGAATTGGTCGTCGACCTGGAAGACGAGCCGCGTCGTCTCCACCGTACGGGCTTGCGCTTGGAAGTGCCAGGCTTCCGTGCCGTAGAAGGGTCGGCGCTCCATCACGCTCAGTTGAATGTTCGCCGCATTCACCGCAAAGCTAGACCATAAAACCCGATAATCGAGCTGTTCTCCGGCGCGGAACGCCGCCGGCTGTTCCCTTGCGGGTTGCGTCTTCGCCGCCGGCGGCGATGCCTTCCCGGGCTTCGGCTTTTTCTGCAGCGCGAGGAGAAATCCTGGACCCAGAATGAAAAGCAAGATTCCTCCGCTGAGGATGCACATCGCCATCCGCCGCGGAATGTGGGAGGAGACTTCCCATTGCCGGCCCTTCGTCTTTGGGCTTTGCCCAGGAATCATTGTCCTTCTCTCCGCTTGTGCTTGTCCCCGAAGCACCTGATGTTGTAAGGGTACCGAAAACTCGCGCGGCCTGCTACGGAATCACCGGAAGTTCTCCAGCGCACGTTCCCCACCGCACCACTGCTCCTGGAGCGCACGCGCGAGTGGTTCCTCCTCCGGCGCGGAACACACCTTGCGACCCTCCTCATCGAGTGTTAATCTCGCCGACAACTGAGCGAGTGGTGCAGTCCCGGGAGGCTTCATGCGCATACATTCTGCAGTAATCCTGGGATTTGGTCTGTTCCTCTCCTCAAGTCAGGTTCCTTCCTCTCACGCGCAGCAGGCCTGCCAGGCCCCGCCCGCCGCCGCTGCGTCCGGCAAGACCATATTCACCGAACCGTGCCGGAATTAAGCAAACGCCTGGCATATGTGCGGTTTGACAAGGGCGCCTATCTGCTGGAAGTGCTCGAAGCACGCACCGGAAACGTCCGCGGCGGAATCCTCCTCGATACGGGCAAAGGCTCGTTCCGGGTATCCGGCGCCTCGGCCGTCGGCGGGTGGCTCGTCGTCACCGACAACGCCAACCGCACACTCCTCTACTCCATCGCCACCGGTGAGCAAAAAGGGAAGCTCTTCGGCCGCCGCCCGGTAGTGAGCAGCGCCGGCGGACTCCTCTGCGTCGAGAACGAGCGCGGCCAGCTCAGCCTCTATGACCTGGCCACATTGAGAAAACGGGACCAGTTCGTTTTCACCAGCCCGATCTCCATGGTGCAATTCGCCCTGGACGGCAAGCGTCTCTTCGTCCTCACGTCCGGCCAGACCGCCTACGTGCTCGACGTCTCCACCTCCGCGCGCGCCTCCGCCGCCACGAATCCCTAGCCTGTAGCCCGCGTCTTCAGACGCGGGGCTTTGTTTGATCGGGTTGCCTAGGAGGCGGGAGTCACACGTTGCGGGACTCCGGATCGCTGGAGTGGTCATCCAGGCAGCCCGGCAAGTCCGCCAGGCTGTCGAGCAAAATATCGGGAGGATATTCAGCCAGCCGCGCGCTCCCCAGTCCGTAGGTCACGCCACAGGCCCACGTCCCTGCATTGCGCGCCGTCTGCACGTCGATCTCGGAATCGCCCACGATCATTGCTTCGTCCGCGCGCATTCTCCAATCGCGCAGCAACACTTCAACTCCCATCGGATCGGGCTTCTTCTTCTCAAAACTGTTCCCGCCATACACGTAGCCGAAGTAGCGGGCTAGCCCCAGCCCCTGCAGGATTTCGCGGCTGAAGCGCACCGGCTTGTTCGTCAGCACCGCCATCGGCAATCGTTCGAGCTTTTCCAATGCCTCGCGCACGCCCGGATACGCCACCGTGTTGTCCAGCATGTGTTCGCGGTAGTAGCGCAGAAAAATCTCGAGTCCTCGCTGTGCGTCTGCTTCGCTCCCGCCCTCTCCCAGAGCGCGTCTGATCAGCATGGGCGCGCCCTGCCCCACGTAGTTGTAAATCTGCGCGTGCGGCAGCGCCGTGCGGCCCATTTGTTCCAGCGTCGCGTTCACCGAAAGCGCCAAGTCCAGCTTCGAATCAATCAACGTGCCGTCCAGATCAAAAATCAGCCCCCGCACCCCTGGGAATTTTCGTCGGCCGGCCATCACGTCGATGCACATCCTTGAGGAGTTCGACCCGGTACCAAGACAACTCATTTTAGCAGCTTGCTAACTCCCGCGCCGGGTACTCCGCGCTCTTCTCTGCGATGCTCCGCGCTCTCTGCGTCTCTGGGTCATCATTTGGTTCTCTCTTTGCCCTCCTGCCGAATCCTCTCCTCTTGCGGCCTCTCTTTTGTTTCTCTGTGCCCTCTGTGTTTAAATCCTTGCTTCGACAGCTGCACTCCGAGGCATCAGAGAGAGCCATGGCCGAAATCTTTCCGTTTCGAGCGTACCGCTACAACCCCGCGCGCGTGGACCTCCCCCGGGCGGTCACGCAGCCATACGACAAGATCACCCCCGCCATGCAGGAGCGCTACTCCTCCTACGGCCCAGACAATCTCATCGCACTCGAGAAGGGTCGCGCGCTGCCCGGCGATTCGCCTGCGAACAACGTGTACACGCGCGCCGCGCGCGCCCTCGACGACTGGATCTCACGCGGCGTCCTCGTCCGCGACCCCGCGCCATCGCTCTATGCTTACTTCCAGGATTACCTCCTGCCCCACGCCGAGGAGCGCAAGACGCGTAAGGGCTTGATCGCCCTCAGCCGCATCGAGGATTACTCCGCGGGAATCGTCTTCCGTCACGAGCAGACCCTTGCCGGGCCCAAGGCCGACCGCCTCGAGCTCCTGCGGCACACCCGCGCGCACACCGGCCAACTCTTCATGATCTATTCCGATCCCGCGCGCCGTGTGGATACGCTGCTCGACGAGGTCACGCGCGGTGCGGCCGCTGCGGAGGTGCGCGATGAGTACGACGTGCTTCATCGGCTCTGGCCCGTGAGTGATCCCGCAGTCATCGCGCGCTTCCGCGTCGCGATGGCCGATCAGAAGCTCGTCATCGCCGACGGCCACCACCGCTACGAGACCGCGCTGGCTTATCGCAACGAGTGCCGCGCCGGCCGCAGCGGCTCCGTCGATCCCAACGCGCCGCACGAGAAGGTGATGATGACGCTCTTCAATACCCACGGCGAGGGCCTGACGATTCTCCCCACGCACCGCGTCATCTCGCGTATCCCTGACTTCAACTGGCCCGCGGTGCGCCAGCGCCTCGAAGCCTGGTTCGACATCGCCGACTACCCGTTCGACGGGCCGCAGGAGCGCGCTAAGCGTTACACCGCCTTCCGCAACGCCCTCGCCGTTCGCGGACGCGATGCGCGCGCCATTGGCATCTATGCCGGTCGCTTCGCCTTCCGCCTACTCACGCTCAAGCAGCAGACCAACCTCGCCGCGCTGCTGCCCAATGTCTCGCCCGGCCAGCGCGATCTCGATGTCGTGCTCCTGCATCAACTCGTGCTGGAGAAAGGTCTCGGCATCACGCCCGCGATGGTCACCGCAGAGAAGAACATCACCTACGAGCGCGAGATGGACGCAGCCATCGCCGCCGTGGACCGTCACGACGCGCAACTCTGCTGCCTGCTCAATCCCGTGCGCGTCGAACAGGTCGTCGCGCTGGCGCTGGCCGGCGAAGTCCTGCCACAGAAGTCCACCGACTTCTATCCCAAACTTCTGAGCGGCCTCACGATTTATCGTCTGGAAGAATAACGAGCGGTTTCAAGGCTTCCCGCGGGAAAAATCGCGGACACGAGTGCGCGTGCAGCGGAAGGTGGGGGAACCCGTGCGGCGTTCGGCCGGTTTTTTCGACCGGACGCCGCGCAGAAAAATCCTGTGGGATTACTTGCCGAAGCTTTGGACGGCCGTTGCCTCCGAGGGGTACACATCGAAGACCGTCAACAGCTTGGTCACTTGCAGGACTTCCTGGAATTTCGATCCCAGGTTGGAGAGCCGCAGCGACGAGCCCTGCGTCTTCGCGCTGTGATGCGCGGCCACCAGAGCCCCGAGCCCCGCGCTGTCGATGTAGGTCACGTTGTCCATATTCAGGACGATACTCTTCTTCCCCCCGGCCAGCAGTGACTTCACATGCTCGCGCAACGACGTGCTTTCCTCGCCGAGCACGATCCGCCCCTCGAGCTGCAACACCGCCACGCCTGCCACTTCCCGGTTAGTGATTTTCAGCGCCACGATCGAACCTCCTCACGATGACAATTCAAATTCTGCGACACTCGCTCCCGGCCGCCAAACTTTCTTGCTGCTGTTCCCGGACTCCACTCGCTCAGTAAAAGTCCGAGCAGGACATGTAGTACCCGCACGTCGGGCAGAGCAGCTTGCAGCCCCGCGGTGCGAGCGGCTGCGAGCAGACCGGACAGTACGCGGAGGGATCGGCCTCCGCCACCCGGGACGCGGCTCCCTGTGTTCCCTCGCTCAGCGGGGGCTGATTACTGACAGGGCTCGGCACGGCCCGAAGGTTATAGCACAACCCGCGCTGGCGGGAAAGCTTTGCAAGCCCTCGTCCCTGCCCTCCGCGCCCTTTGCGTCTTGGCGGCTTTGCGTGAGTCCCTCCTCGCTGTGTCCTCCCCGCCTCTGCGTTCTCTGCGTCTCTGCGTCGGGTTTCTCTTCTCTCTGCCTTTCTCTCCCCTTTGCGCCCTCTGCGTTGAACTCCCTCTCCGCTTTCATCAGTGTTCATCTGTGTTCATCAGTGGTTCCCAATTCCCTTCCGCCGCGCGATAATAAACCTGCAACCAGACGCCCTCCCCGGGCATCTGTATGACTAGGGGCCACTGCTCCATGCGCCAAGGGCTTCAGTTCGCCATCGGCACGGCACTCGCTCTCGCTCTCTGCCCAAGTGCGAATGCCCAACGCGGCGGACATGGAGGCGGTTCCGCGCGCGTTTCCACTCCTACGATCGTCCGCTCTGCTCCCGTACAGGTCCAGCATGTCGCCGCGCACACGCGCTCGAACATCACGTTTACTACCGCTCCCGGGCTGGGTTTCGATTACGTGCATCTCGCCGCGATTACCCGCGGCCTCAGCCCCGAAAACCTCCGCGTGGTGATGCCACAGCAGCGCGCGGTCAGCCCCTTCGGTTTGACACCGTTCTTCCCTGTTGCGTTCCCGGTGCCGGTCATCGTCATCCAGCAACCCGTCCTGGTGGCGCAAGCCGCCGAGGAGGACGCCACCCTGGAAGCTGCTCCGGTACAGCAAGCTCCGCTGGTCCAGCGGGCGCGGCCCGTTCTGCCGCTGGTCCGGCAACCTCAGGAGCCGGAGACGTTTGCCGCCCCGCCGGAACCCGTTTCCCACGATCCCGGCGAATACGTGCTCGTCAAGCGCGATGGCACAGTAGCCTTCGCCGTGGCCTTCGTGGCCAAGGGCGATCAGCTCGTTTACATCACCCGCGAAGGCGTGCGGCGCGCTCTGGCTCTCTCCCAACTCGATCCCGAAGCCACACGCCGCTTCAACGAAGAGCGCGGCACCTCAATCCAGTTGCCACTGTGAACAGTGGCCCTTCGGCTGCGCTCAGGGCAAGCTAGTGATTAGCGGCTAGCCGGACTTTCCCACCTTTCGTAGCGGCGCTTCTTGCGGTGACCGCCCTGTTTCCTTGACCTCGGTCGTGCATTTTCAATCATTTACGAACTCTTGGGGGGTACCCCTCCCCCCGCTCAGTGATGTAAGTGCGCATTGCAAAGGACTTAGATGATTCCCATCGCGTAAGAGCGGATTCTGCGGGACTTAAAGTCCCTGTAGAATGAATACTTATGTGCTCAGTGCGGATCATATTCATTCCGCATCACTTAGTTCATTCGCGATGCCCCGTACAGCCGCATACTGAGCGGCGACACAGAGAGCACCTAGCTTATTCTAACATGCGTGTAAAGAGGTGTTCGATTCGAACGAGGATGAGGGGACGCTCTACTCCTGCTGTAAGAACGGTGCCGCAAGAAGCGTGGTTAGATTCAGTTTTGGTGCCAAATCGCGTACGGTTTGATTTGAAAGGCGAGTGCACTGTGCCGGATCAGATAGCCGAACACACCTAGGGGGATACGTTTGCCTGAGAAACCACGGAAGGTTATTGCATCATGGGAGGTCGCACCCATGTTGCCACGGACCCGAGTGAAGTTGTCCAAGCTAGCGCTCATCAGAAAATGGAACGGTTCACTCTTGAAGTAGGAATCGGATGGATCGTATTGAGGACGAATTGTAAAGACGACGGCTTTCGAAGAATTGACTTCCCTGACCCCGCCGCCACCGGGGTAGAAATCGGGAGCATCGAAGCTCTCCACAGCACGAAAGTACACCACTTTCCCAGCTTCAGAAGCGTTCTGGGCGGCATCTTGCAACTTGTCGAAAATATTCTTGGTCTTGACTAGGTAATCGGATAGGCGGTCGAGTTTGTGTTCAGCTGTTAGTCGGGTTTTCGCTTGCTCAGCTTTAATCCGGATCGATTCCAGCTTGGTTTGAGCTTTGACCTCTTTTAGACCAACGAGAGCGCTGAGTAAGTTGCCTAGACTGACGCTGAATCCAGCTCCGCCGCGTCCCTCGCTCGAATGGCTCCGGACTAATTCGACCTCTAGCCTGTCAATTGTCTGAGCGTAGAGGCTCTCGATGCCTTTGGTGTCCAGGTATATATATACCAGCGGCGACTTGTACGTTTCATCCATGAGCCGTCCAGGTTGGGCAGAGTCTTGATCGGCTGGGTGCTTCTTCGTTGTAAAATTTTTTGACGCTCTTCAGGCCACGATCGACCGGGGCTTGCGGCTCGGATCAGTACTCAACAAGCCAGCCGAATTCAATCGCAGGCTCACGCGTGCCAGTGTCGTAAAATTCAACCCCATGCTTGGACAGAATTCCGAAAAATGGATCGGTAGCCACATAGTCCGAGCCACCAAGAGAAGGCAACCACCCTTTGATAAGTGCCTCATATGCGAGCATCCAATTCTCCGAATACAGATGGTCAGCACTCATGTACCTTGACCACAAAGAAGTGTCAACGCTGTCCGCGAGCCCTTGAGTCTTCAGGTCAATGGCAAGGAGAGCGACGAGAGGGTCGTCGACAAGGGAGAGTTCCTTTAGGGCTGCGTCGGGTAACGTGATAGAAAAAAGCTTAGAAAGCCAAAGCGCCCAGGCCACTTCGAATCCTTGGCGAAATCTTGCATGATAGACGGCCACCTCCGCGAGCGATTTCGTCAGCTTGTCGAGATCGAAATCATATCCATCGTTCCAATACTTGACGAGAATGGGGGCAAGGGTTGGCGCAAGGCCCGGTTCAGAGACTAAGCTACCGAGTAGAAATGATTCGTACAGCTTCCAATTTTCCTTCGAGATCGTAGTAGATGTGCTCTGCTTGACGGCATACTTGAGCACGTTGTTGCCGGGATGTTTTGCGGCATTCTCGAAAGCACTGCTGAAGAACGCGAGAAGATCCAGTCGTTCCCGCTCATCGGAAAAGGTGTGCGAACGGAGTTGTGCTTTCCAGCTAGGCTGGAGCGATTCCGGTAGTTCTCGGATGGCGGTCTTGAGTGGGTTAATCTCGACAGCGAATTGGTTCGCCGCTCTGTGTAAGTCGGCAAGGACTGATTCGGCCTCGGATCGTGTTGTGAAATAGAGGTAGTAATCATCAACAAACCTCAGTCCAGCCAAGTCTGGATTTGCATCCAGCAATTCCAAATCTAGAGCCACTCCGATGAGCTCTGAAATTAGATCTGACGTATCAGGTCCAACCGGGATTCCCATCGTCTGCTGGTCTTGGGTGTCGCGGACTGCTTCGTCGATCAGATTTCCAAAAAGGGTCCGATCTCTTCTCCGCGCTTTCGCCACTCCCTTTGTGTGGAGAGCCCAGGGAATGCTATGCGTATAGAGCGTGTGATAAAACCTTGAGAGGTCGGCTCTTAGAAGAAAGCGTGAGGCTGACGATCTTAGCACCCTTGCCGTGTCAAGGTCGTCAAAATCTCCGACTCTGGATAATGCCTGCAGAGGGTCCGTACTCTCTTGCAACCGCGTAAGAGAGAGGGGGGATTTATTCATGTGTCTTTCGAGCTGAGGCCAGTAGCGTTCGATCAGAATAGCGAGCTTCAGCTGATGTAGTGGATTCGGGATCCCCAGGAATCTACGGAGATGCTGGAGACGCGGTATGGAATGGTACGCACATCTACTAGACTTGGGGCCAATGGTGCCCAGGTCCCCCGGGAGTTTGTCTAGATTTGCGGAATAGTTTGCAGTTGAGAATGCGGGCGGTATTTCCTTGGGTAGATAGCCCCTGCCAATAAGAGACCGTGCGAGTGACATGGTGCAATGGTATGACATTCGTGCTCTATTTGATTAATAAACTGAGTCCAATTTATCTACTGCTAGGCTTTCTTTTCGAACGGGTCGGGCATGAAGGTGCTCGTCGTCACCTTAGTGCGACGGACAGCGTGATTAATTCAGGCATGGACCCTACGGGGTCTTGAGGTTTAGTCCGAAGTCTTTGGGGTCGCCGAGCATGCCCAGATAGTAGGCTTCGGTGGGATAGGGATTGTAGATGCGGACGGACTTGCAGATCTTGCAATACTCGGCCCAGCGGGGATTGCCGTCGCCGGGGCCGTTGAGGTCAGTAAACGTGAACGTGCCCCAGGGCCACACACGGATGTATTCGGCGGCGATCTGCGGCACCTTGTCTTTTTCCTCGATCACCTTGCCATAGACGCGCACGAGCGCGAGCGCGGGAATGACTTGCGCGTCACCCGCGAAGCTGGCCTGGAAATCTCCCGAGCCACCCTGGGAGACCAGCATGATGTGACAATCGGTCAAACCGTCGAATGCTTTTTCCTCGAGCAGGAGCGTGAACTTGCCCGCACCCTCGGAGGAGGGAGAAATGCCGCGCACGATGCCGAACCAACTGACGAATTTGCCTTTCCTTCCGTGGACGTCGTACTCCTTCATGAGCGATGCGGTGGCCCGCTCGTCCTGAGCGAGTTTGGCGAAGAAACGGTTCTCCTTGGCGACCGGTGCGTAGTTGCAGGTGCTGAGCGACCCGGTGCGTTTGAGCTCTTTGACTTCCTGGACGTCCATCGGCGTTTGGGCAAAGCAAACGGGTGAAAGAGAGAAGATCAAGAGAAGCAGGCGGATGGTCAAACGCATGGCTGCCTCCATGGCGGTTGGAGAACTAATAACATAGACACCGGAAAAGAGAGAGAGTTTCAGTAGCACAGTCACTCTTGACTGTGCCGGCCGACAATCTCACCTCACAAATGCGCACAAGCAGAAGTGCCTGTGCTACCGAGGAAGAAAACCGTCGGCCTGAAGGCCGCCGCTACAAGGAGAATTCACGAGTCACCGATCACGAGTCACGAATCACGTTTTTCGACCGGCTTGGGCATGACGAGGCCGGAATCGCGAGGCAGGCCGGCGCGCTCGAACTGTATGGTGGAATGGGTGATGTGGAATTGCTGCTCGAGGACGCGTTCGATTCCGGCCATAATCCGCTCGCTCTCGTCCATGTGCATATCGGGGATGCGCACGTGGCAGGAAAGCGCGTGGAGGTCGGTGCCCAGCGTCCAGATGTGTACGTCGTGGACTTCCTGCACGCCGGGCACGCCGAGGATGGCGCGAGCGACTTCGGCAAGGCGTATGCCGCGCGGATTGCCTTCGAGCAGGATGTGGCTGGACTCGCGCAGGACGCCGTAGCCGGACCAGAGCACGAGCGCTCCGATGGCGAAGGCCAGAGCGGGATCGAGCCACTGGACGGCCATGAAACGCATGGCGATGCCCGCGGCGAGGATGCCGATGTTGGAGAGCGCGTCGCCGAAATTGTGGATCAGCACGCTGCGCAGGTTGAGGTCGCGCCGGCCGCGCACCAGCGCCAGCGTGATTCCGCCGTTGACGGCGAGCGCGGCAAGCGAAACCCAGATCATCACGCCTGCGCGGATGGCGACGGGATGCAGCAGCCGCTCGTAGGCTTCGTAGAAGAGGAAGCCGGCGACGAGCATGAGGATGAGCGCGTTGGTGAACGCCGCGAGGATGCCCGCGCGCTGGTAGCCGTAAGTCTTTTCGGCGTCGGCGGGGCGCGCGACCCAGCGCAGCGCGAACCAGGAGATGACCAGGGTGGGCACGTCGGAGAGGTTGTGCACCGCGTCGGTGACCAGCGCGATGGAATGGCCAAGGAGTCCGCCGGCCAGTTCCGCGACGACGAGGCCGAGGGTGGCGGCCATGGCCCAGCTCAGCGCGCCGGTCATGTTCGGCGAGTCCACGTGGGCGTGGCCGCTGCCGTGAGAGTGGCTGTGCATCCGGCCCATTCTACCCAGACGCGGCTCCCTGCTCACGGGATTCATAGGGAGGCAGGGTGCGGATTATGAAACCGCGGCGGCAACTCAAATTGACTTGTTTGCCGGTGCTTTCTAACATTCTAGTCAGCCCTCTGGTCCGGCGGATCTTGCCCGGGAGTCGCGGGATCCGGCTCCGTCGTCCCCAAGATCCGGGACGGGACTTGCGCTCATGTCCAAACACTCAGCCAAACTCACGTTCTGGGGAGTGCGCGGGTCCATCCCGACCGTGGACCGCGAAACGTGGCGCTATGGTGGAAACACTCCGTGTGTCGAACTGCTCGCGCCGGACGGTACGCGCTTCATTCTGGATTGCGGCACGGGGCTGCGCGCGCTGGGGAATTGCTGGCAGGCGACGCACGGAGCGCAGTCGCTGGAAGCTCACGTTTTCGTCACCCACTACCATTGGGACCACATCCAGGGCCTTCCGTTTTTTGCGCCGCTCTATTCCGCGAAGAACCATTTTCACTTTTACAGCTTCCGGTCGGAGTCGCTGGGCACAAACAGTCTGAAGCAAGTGTTTGAAGCGCAGATGGCGAACCCGTATTTCCCGGTGGCCATGAGCGCGATGCCCGCCAAGCGCGAATTCACGGAAATTGCCGGCGGCGAGCAAATGGAGATCAACGGCACGCGCGTGACGGCGCGCTGGCTGAACCATCCGCAGGGCTGCCTGGGCTTCCGCCTGGACACCCCGGCGGGGAGCGTGGCCTACGCCACCGATTACGAGCCGGGCGTGGCCGAACTCGACCGTAGCCTGCGCGAGTTGGCGCGCGGAGCGGACCTCTTCATCGCCGACGCGCAGTACACGCCGGAACGTCTTGCGGGCGAGCGCAAGGGGTGGGGACACTCGAGCTGGCTCGAAGGAGTCCGCGTGGCCGAAGAAGCAGGCGTGCGGAACCTCGTGCTCTTCCACCACGATCCGGATTCGTCGGACAAGATCGTGGACGGCCTGCTGCGCGAGGCGCGGGCGAAGTTCTCGAGCGTGTGGGCGGCCGCCGAGGGGATGGTGATGGCGCTGGGCGAAGAGCGCATCGACGTGGTGATGCCCGCGGCGCGCAGCGGCCTGCGGCCGGGCGGAGAGTTCCGCGCGCGCGTGCTTGGCCACACCGAGGATGGCCGTGCATTCGAGGAGGAAACCGTACTACGCGACCTGACGCTGCACGGCGCGCTGGTTCACCTGGCGCACACGCCGCGGCTGCAATCCGAGTTGCAGGTCATTTTGGAAGGCACGCCCGGCAGCGCCAACGGCGGGAGCCACCTGCGCTACCGCGGCTACGTCGTGCGGCTGGACCCGGACTCAGAGAAAGACCGCACCGCCGTCGGCATTGTTTTCACGGAATAGCCCGCTTTCGTTTTCGAGAGAATCCCCGACCATTCAGCGCTGTTCTCTTCGCGACGCGCCACTGCGCGATGTGCGCGAGGTGTTGGCGGTCGTGACCCCACGTGGCCGCGACCACTTCGCCGATGCTGCTTCGACCGGCGCCATGCTCGCTGCCAGGATAATGTCGTGGCCGAGAGATTCTCGCCAGTGGGCTAGGGTTTGAGCGCGTCGATCTCGCGCATGCGGGCGAAGGCGCGGCGGACGTGAGGGATGACGATGGAGCCGCCGACGATGAGGGCGACGTTCAGCGCGTCGATGACTTCGTCGCGCTTCCAGCCTTCCTCGGCGCAGCGCACAAGGTGGTAGGTGATGCAGTCGTCACAGCGGAGCACAGCCGAAGCCACCAGGCCAAGTATCTCTTTCGTCCTGGTGGGTAGGGCGCCGGCCTCGTAGGCCTGATGATCGAGCGCGAAGAAGCGCTTCATACCCAGGTGGCCGCAGCCGAGGATTTCTTCGTTCAGGTCTGCGCGAAACTTCTGGAAGTCTTCCAGCCGGTCTGCCATCGCTCCCTCCGGTCCTGCGTTCAGGAACGCGCTATTATGCGCGATTCGGACTGGACACACCAAGCTGCCTGGAAGGAGTCCGCCGGACAAGACCAACGGACAATGCCTCGCGTCTAACCGACAGGTTGGAACCTTGGGGGCGCAGTTCCCGTAATCACGGATGGTGCGGGGGAAAACATGGATACATTCTGGCAGGACATTCGGTACGGATTCCGGATGCTGGGACGTAAGCCGGGATTCACCGCGGCGGCGATTCTGACGCTGGCGTTGGGTATCGGGGCGAATTCGGCAATCTTCAGCGTGGTGGACGCGATTCTGTTGCGGCCGCTGCCGTACCGTGACCCTGGCCAACTCGTACAGCTCTGGATGACCGAAGCGAGCGAGGGCAGCTTTCCGCTGACCGGACAGGATTTTCTCGATTGGCGGGAGCAGAACCACACGTTCGAGGACATGTGCCTCTACAGCTTCCAGGAAAGTTTCAATGCCAGCGGGGCAGGCGAGCCGGAACGCGCGGCCGTAGTTGAACTGCAGCCCAACTATTTTTCGGTGCTGGGCGTGCGACCGATGATGGGCCGCTCATTTGTGTGGGATGAGGGTCAGGCAGGACAAAACCACGTGACGGTGCTGAGTTACGGCTTCTGGCAAAGCCACTTTGGCGGGCAAGCGAGCGCGCTGAAGGGATCGATCGAACTGAACGGCGAGCCGTACGCTGTGGTGGGCATCCTGCCGGCGTGGTTCCGCGTTCCGGGCGGAGCGGATTTGTGGATCCCGCTGGATATGTCGGCGAAAAACGTGGGGCCGCGCGGACAGCACCACCTGCGCGCGTTGGGAAGGGTGAAAAGCGGCGTGGCGATTGCACAGGCGCGCGCGGACCTGCTGGCCATCTCGCAACGCCTCGAGCAGCAATTCCCCGATTCCAACCATAAGGTCAATTCCGTTGTCGTGCCGCTGCGGGAGCAGCTCATCGGCAATTCGCGGGCGCAGCTCTGGCTGATGTTCGGCGCGGTGGCGCTCGTGTTGATGATTGCCTGCGCGAACGTGGCCAACCTGCTGCTGGCGCGCGCGGCAGACCGGCGGCGGGAAGTGGCCGTGCGCGCGGCGCTGGGCGCGGAACGCGGGCGCTTGATACGGCAGCTCTTGACAGAGAGCGTGTTGCTCTCGCTCTTGGGGTCGGTGCCCGGAGTCGCCCTGGCCTATACCTGCGTGTACTTTCTGAATGCTTCACATCGCATCCCGTTCGCACAGCCGAATCCCGTGGCGGTAAACCCTCTCGTGCTGCTCTTCACACTCGGGATTGCTGTATGGATCGGGCTCCTGTTCGGGCTCGCGCCGACACTTCAGACTTCGCACATCAATCTGAGTGAAGAACTGAAGTCCGGGGGAAAGATGGCTGCGACGGCGACGAGTCGAGGCCGGTGGATGCGGAACACCCTGGTCATTGCGGAAATAGCCCTCTCGCTCGCGCTCGTGGCATCGGCGGGACTTCTTCTGCGCACGTTCGCGAATCTGCGCGACGTGAGTATCGGCGTGAACGCGGACCGAGTACTGACGGGAACGGTCCTTCTCCCAGAAAAAAAATACGATTCACCGGAGAAGCGATGGTCCTTCCTGAGTAGCGCAGTGGAGAGGCTCACCCAATCGCCGGGCGTACAAGGCGCGGCGATTACGACGGAGCTGCCACTCGAGGGAGGGAACAACGGCTACATAACCGTGGACGGCAAGAGCAGTGAGGACATGGGCGGGGAGCCGCTGGTGGAATGGACCTCCATCACACCCGACTATTTTCGCGTGATGGGAATTCCGTTACTCGCGGGGCGAGCCTTCAGCGAGGTGGATCTCCAAAACACGGTCGCCGCCAGCCGAAGACTGACGGAGTTGAGTACCGGAGGTTCCGAGAAGGCCCCGACACCCGATCTGGGAATGGTCGGGGTCATCAACCGGACGATGGCGAGCAAGTACTGGCCACAACAGGACCCGGTGGGAAAAGTATTCCGCCGAGGCGGCGCAAATTCGATTCCCGTCCACGTGATCGGCGTGGTTGGAGATACGAAGCAGTGGGGGCTCCGCCAGAGACCCATTTCACAGGCATTTTTCCCGCTCATCTGGGCCTTGCAAGGGGCGAGCTGGCCGGAGGTGATCGTCGTCCGCAGTGCGGGCACACCGGAGAGCGTGGCCGGAAGCGTACGCGGGGTTGTGCAGTCACTTGATCCCAGCCTGCCGGTGTTCAACGTGAGATCGTTTCGTGGAGTGATTGCGGATTCCATGGCCGGGGAGAGTAACCAAACAATTCTGCTGGGAGTATTCGCCGGGCTGGCGCTGTTGTTGGCGGCCGTGGGGATCTACGGGGTCATGGCGTATCTGGTGGCGCAACGCACCGGAGAGATCGGCATCCGCATGGCATTGGGCGCAGGCCGGGGTGACGTGATCTGGATGGTCTTGAGGGAAGGAATGACGCTCGGGCTCGCAGGAATCATTCTGGGCGTGGCGACTGCATTCGCAACGACACGGCTGCTCAGCACATTGCTTTACGGGGTGAAACCGAACGACCCGGCAACACTCTTGGCGGTAAGCGGCGTGATGGGGGCGGTGGCCTTGCTCGCGTGCGTGATCCCCGCGGTACGCGCGATGCGAGTGAACCCGGTCATCGCGCTGCGGTACGAGTGAGTCCTCGAGATTAGAAGTTCGAGGCTCGAAGTTCGAGGAGTTGTACCGGCAGGACTCGACGTCCCACGCTCCCGCGGGGCAAACACAATTGCGACTTCGCGGGAATTCCGCTAGAGTCCCGAGAGGCACACTCTCTTAGCATCGCGGGCCCGTAGCTCAGCGGTTAGAGCAGCGGACTCATAATCCGTTGGTCCCAGGTTCGAATCCTGGCGGGCCCACCAGATGATTCGGTGTACGAATGATTCTCGGGGGCTGCGGGAAACGTTTTGCAGCACCCCGGTCCCTCAATTCCGGTATAATGAATACGCGCTGCCTGCAGAGAAGTTGGCACGGCGCGCGCGTGCCCCCGCGGACACCCCACCGGCCGCCGATTTCTCCCCTCGACAAGGCGCAGGAATGTTCAACAGGGAGGTGAGCTGCCATGTTGAACCAACATGAAGTAGTCCCACCACTCACGGCGCGTACACTCAGCGGCGACCCTGTTCACGCCTGGGATTTCAAGCAGAAGAAGAACCTGGTGATCGCGTTCCTTCATGCGGGCTGCGCGACTTGTAATAACTTCCTCGGGGAGCTCTCTTCGCGCGCAAAGGATCTGGCCGAGTGTGAGGCCATGGTGCTGGCGGTTTATTCGAAGTTTCCGTGGGTTGCGGAGCCTCCAAAGCTTCCGCCGGAGATCCTGGCAACCACAGATACGACGGGGTGCTCTCAGCACGCGTACTTCGAAGAAGACGTGCTCAGGCCTACGGGACAGCGGGGCGTGGGTGTCTTCGTGACCGATCGCTATGGAGAACTACACGCACAATGGGCGGGGCGGGAGCCGGAGAGTTTGCCTCACACCGACGAAATTCTCGACTGGCTTCGACAGATCGAATTGGCCTGCGAAGAGGACGGCGTTTCGCACTGGACGGTCGGGGTTTGAGCCAGGTCAACGTATCGGGACGGAGCCGACGCATCCAAGGGGGTTCCTATGAAGATGAAAGCTACATGGAAGCCGATGGGACATTCTGCGAAGCGGTGGCAGGACACGGCGCGGCGGGGTCCCAGCGTCGAGGCGCCCCCTGCGTGGGAGCGGCCGAGAAGAAAGGACGCGGGTTCACAAGCCTGGGACCGTAAGAAGACAAAGTGAAGGCAACGTAGAGCGGGCTGGCTCAGTCCATCGAGTCAGCAGACCGAACTGCGTTCTCGTGGCCCGGCTGGGCGTGTCGCGCCTGAGGGAACCCTTGTCGAGGCCATCCGGATTCACGCAGCAATAGCTGCAAAGCAAGTCCCTCCCTAGTTGTTCGAGTACAATCACCTCCACAAGCGGATGAGAATCGTCGTCACGGGAGCGGCGGGGCTTCTCGGGCATGCGCTGGCGCAAGTTTTCGGCGAGCGACATGAAGTGTCTGCGTGGACGCGCGCGGAAGTGGACGTCACGGACGCGGCACGCGTGCGGGCAGCGATTGCGGAGGCCTGTCCGGAGGTCGTGGTGCACTCCGCAGCAATCCCGGACCTGGACGCCTGCGAGGCCGATCCGGCGCGGGCATTTGCGGTGAATGTGGAAGGGACGCGGCACGTGGTCGAGGCGGCACGGGAAATCGGCGCGGGAGTTGCCTACATCTCGACCGACGCAGTATTCGACGGACTTAAGGAGACCCCTTACACCGAATCGGATCCCACGAACCCGCCGACAGTGTACGGACGGACGAAGCTCCTGGGCGAAGAGATTGTACGTGGGATGCCGAGTTACTTAATCTTCCGAGTGTCCGTGCTATTCGGGCAGGGGAAGACCAATTTCGTCGAAAAAGGCTTGCGTCGGATCACCGCCGGCGAAGAGTATGTCGTCGCGGCAGATCAAGTGGGGTCGGCGACGTACACGCTCGATGCCGCGGGGAAGATAATGGAAATTGTAGAGGCGCGGCGCAAGGGGCTTTTCCACCTGTCGAACTTAGGGGCGTGCAGCCGCTTGGAACTCGCGCGGCGTGCGGCGGAACTCGCTGGGCTCGACCCGGACAAAGTAGTTGGCAAGCCAACGGTGGAGATGGGCCGGCGAGCGCAGCGGCTGAAATATGCGGTGATGGAAATGGACGCGCTGAAGAAGGCCAGTTTTGCACTGCCGCGGCGGTGGGAGGAAGCGCTGGCGGAGTACGTAGCCTCCATCCGGAGAGATCCCAGACAGAGATGAGCACAGGCTGAACCTTGCCTGCGGTAAGCAGGCTTGTGCTACGCAAGACACGGGAACATCGCGCACGCGGCCTGCGTATGAATCTACAAGACGGCGCGGGGGTGAACCGTGGATACATTCTGGCAGGATCTGCGCTACGGCGGGCGCATGCTGATGCGCACGCCGGTTCTGACGATCATCATCACCATGACCCTCGGGCTGGGGATCGGCGCGAACGCCGCGATCTTCAGCGTGGTGAGCACGTTCATGCTGCGGCCACTGCCGGTTCAGAATCCGAACGAGCTCACCGTCCTGGCCATCACGCACCCGGGAAACGAAGAGCCGCACAACATCTCCTACCCTGATTTTCAGGACATCCGCAGAGCAAGTTCGCCGTTTGCGGCCCTGGCGGGAATCGATCTTGCCTTTGAAGGCGTAAGCGATGGAGACCGGTCGTTCCGCATGATTCTCACTTACGTCACGGGCAACTATTTCGAGATGTTGGGGCTGAAACCCGCTTTGGGGCGCCTCATCGAAGGGGAGGCGGCCGAGACGCGGGGAGCCAAGCACGCCCTCGTTCTGGGATATGACTGCTGGAAGCGGAAGTTCAACGGCGACCCGGCGGTGATCGGCAGGAGCTTGCGCGTGCAGGGCCAGAGCGTCACGATCGTCGGAGTCGCGCCGCAAGGATTCATAGGCACGTATTCCATCGTGGACATGGACGGCTACTTGCCACTGGGAATGTACCCGCTCCTCCCGAACAATGAGGATACCCTGACAAAGCGCGACAACCACTCGCTGCGGGTGCTGGCGCGGCTGAAGCCGGGGGCGACGCTTGCGCAGGCGCGCGCGTCGGCGGAGGTCATGGCGCAGCAACTCGCCACGCAGTATCCGGACACGGACAAGGGTTTGCGGTTGCACGTTTATCCGGAGCGATTGGCGCGGCCCGAACCGAGTTCGGCGCAGCAGAACCCGATTCTGGCGATGATCTTCTTGGTGCTGGTGGGGTTGGTGCTCCTGGTGGCGTGCGTCAACGTGGCGAACATTCTGCTGGCGCGAGCGACGGCACGGGAGAAGGAATTGGCCGTCCGCGCAGCGCTAGGCGCGGGGCGCGGCCGGCTGGTACGTCAACTGCTCACGGAGAGCGGCCTGCTCGCCGTGCTGGGCGCGGGGGCAGGGCTTCTCTTCGGCTGGTGGGCCAGCCTCGGGCTGCAACGGATCGAAATCCCGGGGGGCATTCCGTTCTGGATGGACCTATCGCTCGATTGGCGCAGCGTTGGATACCTCACGCTGGTCGCCGCGGTATCCGGAATTCTGGTAGGTCTCGTGCCGGCGCTGCGAGTCTCCCGAGCGGACTTGAACCAGGTGCTGCGGGAAGGCGGGCGGGGGATGTCCGGCGGGGTAGAGCGCCATCGGCTGCGCAATCTGCTCGTCGTTTTCCAGGTGGCGGGCTCGATGATCCTGCTCGTTGCCGGGGGGCTGTTCATCCGCAGCATGAGTTCGGCGGAGAGCGCCGACCTGGGCTTCCGCGCGGACCATGTCCTGACGCTTAGCCTGGATACCATACAGGCCGGCATGGGCCGCACGCGCAGCGATGAATTCTACCGCGAGCTGGAGCGCCGCGTGCGCGCGATGCCCAGCGTGGAATCAGCCGGCCTCGCATATTCCATCCCTTTGGGCTACTACAGCAACGGCGACCGCGTGATCGCGGAAGGACAAACGCTGCCGCCCGGCGAAAAAGGCTTGATCGCGGGTTACAACGCCATTGGCACCGATTACCTGCGCACGATGCGCACGCCGCTGCTGCGCGGCCGGGAGTTTACCGAGAGCGACACTGAAAACTCGCGCCCAGTGGCAGTGATCAACGACACCATGGCGAAAAAACTCTGGCCCGGCCAGGATGCCATCGGCAAGAGGTTCAGCTCCAAGGGGCCGAAGGGGCCCTACATCGAAGTGGTTGGGATTACTCCTACGGGCAAGTACGGATTCCTGTTCGAGGACCCTGAACCCTACTTCTACGAGCCGTTGTCGCAAAGCTACCAGTCGCTGCGCGTGCTTTTCGTGCGCACGGCGGCGCCCCCCGCCTCGATGGGGGTGACACTGCAGAAGGAAATCCACGCCATCGATCCCGCGATGCCGGTCTTCGAGCCGATAACGATGGAGGAGATGATCGCCGGCGGCAACGGTTTCTTTCTGGTGCGCATGGGGGCGATGTTCGCGGGCGTGCTGGGCGGACTGGGGTTGCTGCTGGCGGTGGTGGGCGTGTACGGCGTGGTCTCCTATTCCGCCACGCAGCGAACGCATGAAATCGGTGTGCGGATGGCGTTGGGCGCACAGCGCGGGGATATTCTGCGGATGGTGCTGCGGCAAGGCATTGCTCTGGTGGGCATGGGGATCGGCCTCGGGGCTGCGGCGGCGCTGGGCCTGGGCCGGTTCCTCGCCAACTTCCTCTTCGGCATCCGGTCGTACGATCCGCTGACGTACGGAGGGGTGACGCTGCTGCTGATCCTGGTGGCGGCGCTCGCGTGTCTGATTCCGGCGCGGCGGGCGACGCGTGTGGATCCGATCGTGGCGCTGCGATATGAATGAGACGGCGCGACAAGTAGGGATGCCGGTCCCACCAGAACAAACCTGCCTGTAAGATCAGCGAGTCGCCTTCTCCAGCTCCGCGGAGGCGGCGTCGATGGCCGCGGCTTCGTTCAGCAGAACGCGGCTGACGCGGACAATCATTTCGTCGGCCTGCGTCCACTGTTTCTGCTCGATGGACTCGCGCACCGCGGGAATCGTCTTCACACCATAGCCCGTATAGAAGCCGGGCGCGTAAATCTGGTGCTGGAACCACGGGCGGCCAGGCAGGCCGGCGGGGTCGGTAAGCGCGCGCTCGCTGCCGATGAGTTTTTCGTCCACCACACTCGCGCGGAGGCGAGCGAGAGCATCGCCAGCGTCGCGGCCAGCGCGATTCATTGCCCGCTGGTAGCGATCGACGCTGCGAGAGAGGGTGTCGAGCGCGTTGCGCATGGGGGTGAAGTTGAGGAATGGCGGGACTTCTTCCTTCGCGGGAGCGACGATGGGATTCTTGGGATCGCTGATGGCGTTGAAAACGCCCTCATCAATCTGGCGGTTGCGCTGAATGATTTCATCGCGGGTGTCGGCGGCCAGGCGCTCAAGTTCGTCCTGGTAACGCTGGAGAGTGGCGAGCAGGCCGGTGAAATCGAACGGGAGCACATCGGCATCGGCCATGCGCATGACCATCGAGCCGGCGGTTTGCGCGAGCGCGCGGCCGTAAACGAAGTCCGGATCATCGAAGTGCGTGTACCAGTAGAAGTCGTCGTAGATGGAGTGGTAGATGCCTCCGCCGGCCTCGCCGCCATAGCCGAGGTTCATGGAAGCGATGCCCGCGAAATCGAGGAAGGCGGTGTAGTCGGAGCCTGAACCGAGCGCGCCGATGCGCCATTCGTTGCCGCCCCCGCGTCCGTCCGGCGCATTGCCACCGCCGCGACCGCGGCCCGCCATTTGCGAGAGTTGCACGCGACGCCAGACGGACATCTGCTTCTCGGGGTCCTGGATGTCGTGCGCGACTTCGTTGACGAATTTTTCAAGCGTGTGCGAGCCGGAAACTCCGAGGTACCCGCGGCTGTTCGTATCGGAGTTGACGTACATCACAGCATGCTGCTTGAGCTCGACGGCGTGCTGCTCGACCCATTCGGTGGAGCCGAGCAGGCCGGGCTCTTCGCCGTCCCACGCGCAGTAAATGATGGTGCGCTTCGGCTTCCAGCCTTGCTTGAGCAGCTCGCTGTAGGCGCGCGCCTCTTCGAGTTCGTCGACGAGGGCGGAGATCGGGTCCTGGGCACCATTCACCCAACCGTCGTGGTGATTGCCGCGGATGATCCACTCGTCGGGATAAACCGCGCCGGGAATTTTCGCGATAACGTCGTAAACCGGCTTGATGTCCCAGTTCGATTTCACTTTGAGGTGAACTATCGCCGGGCCGGGGCCGATGTGGTAGGTGATGGGCAGGGCGCCGCGCCAAGCCGCGGGAGCCACGGGGCCCTTCATTGCCGCGAGCAGGGGCTGTGCATCGCCGTACGAGATGGGGAGGACTGGAATTTTGGTGAGCGTGGGCGCGTCCTTGATCGCGTAACGCTTCGCACCGGGCGTGGCGCCGACACCGGGAGTCAGCGGATCACCGGGATAGAGCGGCATGTCGGCGACGCTGCCGCGCTGCACGCCGTCCTTGTTGCGGTACGGGCCTTGTGGGAAGACGTCGCCTGCGGCATAGCCGTCGTCGCGCGGATCGCTGTAAATCAGGCAGCCGATAGCGCCATGTTCGGCGGCGACTTTGGGCTTGATGCCGCGCCAGGAGCCGCCGTAACGCGTGATAACAACAGCTCCCTTCACGGAGATGCCGAGGCGCGCGAGCTGCTCGTAATCTTCCGGCACGCCGTAATTGACGTAGACGAGCGGGGCGGTGACGTCGCCGTCAATCGAGTAAGCGTTGTACGTTGGAAGCTGCTCAGCTTGCTCGTTTGAGGTCGGGTCCACGTTCTCGGCGGGTTCCTGAAGCTTGGCGGTGAACTTCGTGGGCTCAACAAGTTCAACGGCGCGCTCCTTCGGCGTAGGGAAGAGGACGTCGAACGATTCGATGTGGGCGTCGAGGCCCCACTCCTTGAACTTGGCGAGAATCCACTCAGCGTTGTCCTTATCGTAAGGCGAGCCGACGTGGTGCGGGCGTGCCGCAAGGCGCTGCATGAAGTCGCGCATGTTCTGCGGCGAAGGAATGGCGCGGAACTTCTGCTCCCATTCGCGTTCAGTCTGCGTCGAGGCGCGGGAGTAGCCGTAGAATGAAGGCCCCTCATCGGCCGGGCCCGCGTATAAGGCAAGTCCGCAGAGCGAAAATGCAATCAGCAGTGCAAAGCGCCGCATGAATCCCCCTATCAATTGATTCGAGTTCCTAAGACCGACTGCACAGCGCAGCGGCGGATTATAACTCCATCGCGCGATTCCGGCATGCGGAGAGATTTGCTCTGCATCGCTGACTGGCGTGGTGCGCAGCCGGGGGTAGCTGTGCTGCGGGAATCTGGTTATGATGCGCATTCCATAGGCGGGCGCTGTGCCAGCGGAGTGAGAGCAGGAAGATGGGGGTTTCGGCAGCAAACTCGAAGTTGATTTACGACGCGCTGAAGGCGTGCGGCGTGCGACTGATGTCCGCGCTGCCCGAAACATGGCTCGTGCACCTGATACGCATGGCCGATGACGACCCGGAAATGACGCTGGTGCGCCTGGCGAAGGAAGAAGAAGGTGTAGGGATTTCAGCGGGTGCGCACTTTGCGGGCGTGAAATCGGCGATGCTGATGCAGAACCACGGCTTTCTCGCGGCGATCAACGGCATCGTCTCATTCGCGCACCTCTACAAGATCCCGCTGCTGATGCTGATCAGCTACCGCGGCACGTTTGGCGAGCGCGATCCCTGGCAAACGCAGGGAGGAAGCGCGACCGAGCCAGTGCTGCGCGCGTTGGGAATCCCCTATTTGATGCTGGACGAGCCCGCGAGTGTGGCCCGGCGCATCCGGCAGGCGCAGACGTTGGCGGAGAGCAGCTTGCAGCCCGTGGCGCTGCTGCTGATGCGCGACTTGATGTGGGAGGAGTGATGCAGCGGCTCGAGTGCATCCGCGCGACCTATTCCGAGCTCGAAAAGAGCATCGTGGTGACGATCATGGGCGCGGTCGCGGCAGAGTTGCAGTCGGTGGGCCACCGGCCGAACTTTTTCTACTTGCAGCATGCCATGGGGCTGGCATCTTCAACGGGGCTGGGGCTGGCACTTTGCCTGCCGGAGCAGAAAGTAATTGTGCTGGACGGCGACGGCTCGGTTTTGATGAATCTCGGCACGTTTTCGACGATGGCGCGATACAAACCCGGGAACCTCGTGCACGTAGTATTCGACAACCAGAGTCTCTTGAGCGTCGGCGGGTTCCCCACGGCGACGGCGGCGGGCACCGACCTCGAAGGCGTGGCGCGGGCTTCGGGGATTCCAAGAGCCTGCACGGTGCGCAGCGTCGAAGAATTTCGCAAGTCGTTTGCCGATGCGATGGCGGCCAACGAGCTTGCCACGCTTATTGCGAAGGTGGAAGCCAAGGGGCCTTCGCAGTACGTGACCGATTTGACGCTACTGGAGAACCGGTTCCAATTTCAGCGGCACATTCGTTCGCTGAAAAAGCAGGCGAGTTGAGCGGAGCGGAATAGGATGTCGCGCGTCTTGGCTGAACTGCTTTCGGAATTGGCCTCGGGACGCCTGCGCGTAGTGGACCTGACTCAGCCGCTGAGTCCGGAGACGCCGCGGATCCCACTGCCTCCGCAGTGGAACAATACACCGCCGTTCAGGATCTGGCAGCTCTCCCGGTACGACGAGCGCGGGCCGGCGTGGTATTGGAACGCGTTCGAGACCGGCGAGCACACGGGCACGCATTTTGACGCGCCGGTACACTGGATCAGTGGGCGCGACATCGCCGACGGCAGCGTGGACCGCATCGCGGCGCGCAAATTCATCGGGCCAGCATGCGTCATTGACGTCTCCTCCGACGCGGAGCGCGATCCGGACTTCCTGCTGACGCCGGAGCGCGTGCGCCAGTGGGAATCGCAGCACGGGCGCATCCCCGAAGGCGCGTGGGTGCTTCTGCGCACTGGATGGTCGCGCCGCACCGATGCGCGGGCGTATATCAATGCCAAAGAGGACGGCCCGCACACGCCGGGTTGGGCGCCCGAGTGTTCCGCATTCCTCGCAAACGAACGGGACGTGCTGGGCGTGGGCGTCGAAACTGTCGGCACCGACGCGGGACAAGCGGCGAAGTTCGACCCGCCGTTCTCAAACCACTACATCATGCACGGCAGCGGGCGGTTTGGCCTCGCAGGTTTGTGCAACCTCGACCAGCTTCCGCCGACCGGGGCGGTAGTGATCGCCGCGCCGCTCAAGATCGTGGGCGGCTCGGGCAGTCCTGTCCGCGCAATTGCGATTACTCATTAGCGCTTCGGTTGCGGGTTTCCAAGTTACGGTTCATTCACATTCGGATGATGGTGTTGTGGTAAGTTTCGTTGCCGTCGGAGGAGTGAATGATGCGAGCTAACCGGATCAGAATTCTTCGATGGGCCGCCAGCATCACGCTGATTCTCACTGCGGCGGGCTTTGTCGCGGGCCAGACGCGGCAGCCTGCGCGGCCGAAGGTGCTGGTCGTTCTCGTTCTCGATCAGTTCCGCGCTGACTATTTGGATCGCTTCGCCTCGCGGTTCGGGCCGAATGGCTTCGAGCGGCTCAAACGTGAGGGCGCGTGGTTCCGCTCGGCGTATTATCCGTCGGAATCGCTCGAAACCGCGCCGGGACATGCATCGCTTGCCACCGGCACCACGCCCAGCCGCCACGGCATCGCGGGTAACCGATGGTACGACGCCCAACAGAAAAGGGTCGTGGAAGCCATCGAGGACAAGGACTCGCCCATCATTGGCAGCGCTGACGGACTCACACCCGCCTCGCCGAAAAACTTGCTCGGCAGCACGCTCTCCGACGAGATGCGCCTGGCGACTCTGGGGCGCTCGCGCGCTTTTGGCGTCTCGCTCAAGGATCGTGCCGCGATCCTTTCCACCGGGCATGGCGGCAGCGGCGTCTACTGGTTCGACGCGAAGCAGGGCGGGTTCATCACCAGCAAGTATTACCGCGAGGCGCTTCCTGAATGGGTGATGCAGTTCAATCGGAAGCATCCCGCTCAACTGCCGCTGGACGCATTCATGCGCAGCGCGGAATCGAATCAGCTTCTGGCGGACTTCGCCTTCGAGATGATCGCGCGCGAAAAAATCGGCCAGACCGGCGCGACGGATTTCCTGTTCATCGGATTCTCATCGATCGATTACGCCGGGCATCGCTGGGGCCCCTACAGCACGGGCATCGAGGAACTCGTGGCGCGCACGGACGCTACGATGGCTGGCCTGCTGAGCAAGCTCGATCAGGCATTCGGAAAGGACGGTTACTGGCTGGCGTTTTCCGCCGATCACGGCGTTGCGCCCACGCTGGTTCAAGCGCACGATCCGCAAATGGCGCGCCTCGCGGGAAAAAACATTGACTCGAAGGCGCTCTACAAAGCCGTCGAGGACGCACTCACCGCACGCTGGGGCGACGGGCCGTGGCTCATCCCCGGCGCGGGGCTCAATCTGGATCGCGAAACGCTCAGCCGGCACAGTGTGTCCCTTGACGATGCCGCTCGCGCCGCGGGTGAAGCCGCGATGACCGTGGACGGAGTGCTGGGCTATGTCACCTCGTCGTCCGCGGTGGGCGACGAGCGGACCGTGCAGGCGTTCCGGCTGAGCCGCTTTCCCGGCCGCTCGGCGGACATCGAGATCATCCCGGAGGCATTCTCGCTGTTAGATGGCGAGCGCGGCGGTACGTCGCACGGTGTGCCGTACACCTACGACTCGCACGTGCCGATCATTCTAATGGGCCCGCCGTTCCGGCCGGGACGCTACTCCGGAAACATTTCCACCAGCGACCTCGCGCCGACGCTAGCCGATGCTCTGGGCGTCAATCCCCCGGCGCTGTGCACGGGACGCGTGCTGGTGGAGGCCTTGCGCGAGGCTCCAGCAGGCTCGGCGACGACAAGACCCGCGAGCAGGACAGCCCAGCCGGCGAAACACTGAGATCGCTCCAGGCGTTTCCGCCGCGCCGCTGCAATTGCCCGCTGGCGAAAGATTGCGCATACTTCCAAGCGCAGCGACGATGAGGCGGTGCGACCGCGGGCCTCTCTCATCAACGGAGGAAATGATGAAGGTCAAAGCAAGATTCTCTTGGCTCGGGGCCGTTGCCGCGGTTGCGAGTCTAGGGTTGCTCCTGGCACGCCAGAGCCCCGCGCAGAATCCTCCCCGGGGGGACACCTGGACCTTTGCGGTCTCGGGCGATTCGCGCAACTGCGGCGACGTCGTGATGCCGGGGATCGCCGCGAGCGCGATGAAATACAAGCCGGAGTTCTACTGGCACCTTGGCGACCTCCGCGCCATCTACACTTTCGACGAAGATATCCTGCACCAGCAGCAGTACCGGTCGAATGCGCCTTCCATCTCCACGTATCTTGCGCTTGCGTGGCCGGACTTCGTCGAGAACCAAATCAAGCCGTGGGGTGGGGTGCCGGTCTTTGTGGGCATCGGGAACCATGAGCTGGTCTCCCCCAAGACGCGCGACGAATTCATCGCACAGTTCGCCAATTGGCTGAATGCGCCGGCCATCCGCGAGCAGCGCGAGAAGGACGATCCGCGGGACACGCGCGTAAAGACCTACTTCCACTGGGTCATGCGCGGCGTGGATTTCATCTACCTCGACAATGCTTCGCCCGAGCAGTATGACGCAGCACAGATGCGGTGGTTTGGAAACGTGCTGCGCCGGGCCGCGGCGGACCCAGCAATCAAGACGGTCGTCCTGGGCACGCATGCTGCACTTCCCGACAGTATTTCGCTCGACCACAGCATGAGTGATTGGCCCGCCGGCTCGGCGACAGGACGGCAGGTGTATCAGGAACTGCTGCGCGTGCAGAACGAATCGCACAAACGCGTTTACATCCTGGCCAGCCACCAGCATTTCTTCATGGACGGAATCTACAATACGGAATACCAGCGCACCCACGGCGGCGTCCTGCCCGGGTGGATCGTGGGCACGGCGGGCGCGCAGCGCTATCCCCTTTCACCGAACTGGAAGGACGCTCGCGCGGCCGAGACGAACACTTACGGCTACTTAGTCGGTCAGGTGAGCCCCGACGGCGAAATCCAGTTTTCATTCCAGCACGTCGCGGAAGCCGGTATCCCTGACGCGGTCAAACAGCGGTATACGCCGGAGTTCGTGCGCTGGTGCTTTGCGGAGAATAGGCGCGGGCAGTGAATTTTAGCGGTCTGCGACTTCCACGCTGCCGACGGTCATGACGTCGGGAGGCTCACCGCCGGCCACGGTCTGCGCGAGAATGAGCCGCCGTGCTTCGCCACGGAGCTTGGGCATGTGCGTCGCAAAGACCGCCGTGCCGATGACGCAGATGCCTCCGCCGATGGCGACGGTTAACGGCGACCCAAGAGTGTGAGCCATCGCTCCCGCCCCGAGTGCTCCGAACGGCGCCATCCCCATCACCATCATGGAATAGACAGCCATGGTGCGCCCGCGCAAACGGTCGGGCACCATGGCCTGGATGAGCGTGTTCGTCGCGGCCATCTGCAGCATCATGAAGAAACCCACCGGCACGAGGACAGCGACGGAGAACCAGAACCAGCGCGAATAGGCGAAGACGGCGAGCGTCGTGCCGAATCCCGCCGCCGAGATGGCCACGACGCGTGAAAGCCCCTTTAAACCACTGCGCATGGCCAACGCCAGCGCGCCAAGGAGAGCGCCAACTCCCGTCGCGCCCATCAGGATGCCGAGCGCCCTCGCGCCGCCGTGCAGGATTTGATCGGCAAAGATCGGCATCAGGACCGTGTAGGGCAGGGCCACGAAGCTGACCAGGCCGATGAGGAGTAACAGGGCACGCACGGGCCGCGTGTGAGCAACAAACCGAAACCCTTCGAGGATGTCTTCCAGCGGCGAACGTTCGTGCCGGACGGGCGCGCGCCGGACGGCCTGCATCATCAGCAGGCCGCCGATCACGGCGAGGTAGCTCACGCCGTTGGCGAAGAAGCACCAGCCTTCGCCAATGCTCGCCACGAGCACCCCCGCCACGGCGGGGCCGATGATGCGCGCGCCGTTAAACATCGAGGAGTTCAGGGCGATGGCGTTCATCATGTTGTCGCGGCTGACCATCTCGACGATGAAGGCCTGGCGCGCGGGGATATCGAACGCGTTCACTGCGCCGAGAAGCGCGCCGAGCACGATGATCTCCCAGATGCGGATGATCCCGGCAAGCGTGAGCACGGCAAGAATCAGCGCGAGCACCATGGAGGCCGCCTGGGTGGCGATTACGATGCGATGCCGGTTGTAACGATCGGCAATGATTCCCCCGGCCGGTGCGAGCAGGAAAATGGGGATCTGACTGGCAAACCCGACGGTGCCGAGCAGAAGGGCCGAACCGGTGAGGCGATACACGAGCCAGGACTGGGCGACGTTCTGCATCCAGGTGCCGATCAACGAAATGAGCTGGCCAGTGAAAAATAGCTGGAAGTTGCGGTGCTCCAACGCGCGCAACAGGCCGGGAACGCGTGTGGTAACCCGGGACATTGCGGCGCGCTGTTCGGCAGTCGCTTCGGCAGACTCTGCGACCGTGCTGCGACCGGGATCGTTAGTGGAGACAGGCAGCGCCATTCCTATTTAATTCGACGCGATGCGAGTGCGCTCGGACGGCGTAAGCCATCAAGAATATCGCTGTCACGCCGCATCCTCCAAGCGCGTCGCGGAGAGCTGCCGCGTATCCGCCATGCGTCTCTGCGCAAATGGCTGGAAAATCCACGCTTTGGACGAATGTCTTTCCGGTAGAATCGGGCGCGTCAGCGGAAACAAAGCGTGAAGAAGCTAAGCCACGTCTCCCGCGCCCCCGCTTTCCGCAGGCGTCTTGCGCGGAGTAGCGTCATCCGGGAGGGTTCATGACAAATCCATTCATGCGGCGGGCCATAGACCTTTCCATTGAAAACGTGCGGGCGGGCCGCGGCGGGCCCTTTGCCGCAGTCGTCGTAAAGGATGGAAAAATCATTGGCGAAGGCACGAATCGCGTGACCTCCGCGAACGATCCCACGGCGCACGCGGAAATTGTCGCCATCCGCGAAGCTTGCCAGGGGCTACGCAGCTTTCAGCTCAATGGCTGCGAGTTCTACACCACGTGCGAGCCCTGCCCGATGTGCATGGGCGCGATCTACTGGGCGCGGCTCGGGAGAGTTTATTACGCGAACACGGGCAAGGATGCCGCAGCGATCGGTTTTGACGACTCATTCATCGCCGAGCAACTCAAGCTGCCGCTTTCGGGCCGGCGGATTCCCATGATCCCGCTGATGCGCGAAGAAGCACTCGAGGCCTTCCGCGCGTGGGAAAAGAAGACAGATCGCATTCCCTATTGACTGGAGCAGGAAGCGGACATGCCGGAGCCGGAAAAACACTTCATCGGAAAAGGCGTGCCCAGAAGAGAGGGCCGCGAAAAGGTCACGGGCCAGGCGCGGTACGTCGACGACCTGACGTTTCCGGGGATGCTGCATGGCGCCACGGTCCGCAGCCCGGCGGCGCGCGGAATCATTCGCGAAATCCGGTTCGGCAAGAGCATCCCCTGGGACGAGTTTACGATTGTCACGGCGAAGGACATCCCGGGCGAGAACTGCGTGGCGCTCATCGCGCACGACCAGCCGTACCTTGCCGATGGCCGAGTGAATCATCCCGAAGAGCCCATCGTGCTGCTGGCGCATGCGGACAAATATCTGGTTGAAGAGGCGCGGCGCGCGGTGAGCGTCGAGATCGAACCGCTGCCCGCGGTTTTTTCACTGAACGAGTCGCTGGCGAAGAAAGAAGTCATCTGGGGCAGGGACAACGTCTTCAAATCTTACACGGTAGAGAAAGGCGACGTGGACGGCGCGTGGGCGCGCGCGGACTTCATTGTGGAGGGCGAATACCGCACCGCAGCGCAGGAGCAACTCTACATTGAAACCAATGGAATGATCGCGCTCGCAAGTCCCGCAGAAGGAGTGACCGTGTGGGGCTCCATGCAGTGTCCCTACTACGTCCACAAAGCTCTGGTTGCGCTCTTCCATCTGCCGCCGGAAAAGATTCGCGTGATCCAGACGGAAACCGGCGGCGGATTCGGCGGCAAGGAAGAGTATCCCTCGATCCTGGCGGGACATGCGGCGCTGCTGGCATGGAAATCCGGGAAACGCGTCAAAATCGTCTACGACCGCGCCGAGGACATGGCAGCCACGACGAAACGGCATCCCTCGCGCACGCGGCACCGCACGGCGGTGAGCAAAGACGGCAAGCTGCTGGCCATGGAGATTGATTTTGCGATTGACGGCGGCGCGTACACGACGCTCTCTCCCGTAGTGCTCTCGCGCGGAACGATCCACGCGGCGGGGCCCTATAACTGCCCAAACGTACGCATTCGCAGCCGCGCCGTCGCCACGAACGCCCCACCGCACGGAGCGTTTCGCGGTTTTGGCGCGCCGCAGAGCATCTTTGCGCTCGAGCGCCACATGGACTGCGTCGCGCATGCCGCCGGCCTGGCTCCGGACGAATTCCGCGCGCGCAATTTCATTCAACCGGGGGAAACGCTGGCCACGGGCCAGGTGATCCGCGAACCCGTGGACCTGAATGCACTGATGGAGCGCGCGTTCGAGCTCAGCGGGTACCGTGAAAAGTTCGCCCGCTACCCGAAAGAGAACGCGGGCCGCCACAAGAAGAAGGGCATCGGCTTCGCCACCTTCATGCATGGCGCGGGATTCACGGGCTCAGGGGAGGAGTATTTGGCCTCGATCGTTGAACTGGAGGCGACTCCCGAGGGCCGCGTGCGTGTGCTGGCCGCGAGCACGGAGATCGGCCAGGGAGCGAACACAATCTTTTCGCAGATCGCCGCGGAAACATTGGGGATCGACATCGATCGCGTCGAAATCGCGCGGCCAGACACGGCGATTGTGCCCAACAGCGGGCCCACTGTCGCTTCCCGCACGTCCATGGTCGTGGGGAAACTTGTCGAGACCGCGGCGTTGGGACTGCGGCAAATGCTGGCGGGAGCGGGCTTGCTCGCCGAGCGCTACACGCAGGAAGAATTTGCGCACGCGTGCAAGCGCTATTTCGAAACGCGCGGCTCTCTCAAAGCTTCCAGCCAGTACCATGCGCCGCCGGGTATCCACTGGGATGACCTCCACTATCGCGGCGACGCTTACGGCACGTATGCCTGGGCGGCTTACGTTGCGGAAGTGACGGTAGACATGCGGACCTGCGAAACCGAGGTCAACGATCTCGTGGCCGTGCAGGAGGTCGGCAAGGTTCTTCATCCCGTGCTGGCCGCCGGACAGATCGAAGGGGGCGTGGCGCAGGCCATCGGCTACGCGCTGCATGAAAACGTCGTGTGGCAGGAAGGCCGCATGATCAACGGCCAGATGACGAACTACATCATACCCACGGCCGCGGACGTGCCGCCCATTCGCGTCTATTTCGAAGAGCGTGCGTATCCGTACGGCCCTGCCGGCGCCAAGGGCATCGGCGAGCTGCCCATGGACGGGCCCGCGCCCGCGATCGTCAATGCCATCGAGCACGCCACCGGCGTGCGGCTGAATCAGATTCCCGTAACGCCGGAGGTCTTGATGCAGGCTCTCGAGGCCATTCATGCCTGAGGCTGCGGGAAAAATCGAGATCTCCTTCACGGTCAACGGGGCAAAGCGCACGGTGCGCACGTGGCCGATGGCGCGGCTGCTCGATGTGCTGCGTGGGGAACTCGGACTGACCGGCACGAAGGAAGGTTGCGGCGAAGGCGAATGCGGCGCGTGCACCATAGAGATTGACGGCCGGATCGTGAATAGCTGCCTCGTGCCTGTCTTGCAAGTGGAAGGCTGCGTGGTCCGCACCATCGAAGGCATGGCGTCCGCGGACAGGTTGCATGCCGTTCAGGAAGCGTTTCTTGCCTGTGGCGGAGCTCAATGCGGCATTTGCACGCCCGGGATGGTGATGGCCGCGGTGAACCTGCTCGAACGCTTGCCGAAACCCACCGATCGCGACATCCGCGCAGGGTTGGCAGGAAACCTCTGCCGCTGCACGGGGTATTTGAAGATTTTCGAGGCCGTTGTGCGCGCCTGCCAATCCGCGGGAGCGCACTCATGAGGTCTTACCTGCCCGGGTATGAACTAAGAGCGCCTGCAAACCTCCCCGCGGCGCTGGAGTTGCTCGCGCGGGAGCGCGGCGTCTGGAAGCCGCTGGCGGGCGGCACGGATCTGATGGTGCTGTTCGAAGCGGGCAAGCTCCGCTACAAGAGACTCATCAGCATATGGAAACTCGAGGAGCTGCGCGGAATCGACGTCACGCAAAATGATGTCACGCTGGGCGCGCTGACAACATTCACTGAAATCATCGAGCATGCGGTGCTCCAGACGGAATTCCCGCTGCTCTGCCGGGCGGCGGAGGAGATCGGAGGAGTGGCGACGCAGAATCGCGGCACGCTCGGGGGCAATATTGTCAACGCTTCGCCGGCCGCGGATTCCTCGCCGCCCTTGCTGGTTTACGATGCGGAGCTCGAGTTGGTTTCCGTGCGCGGCGCGCGGTGGGTGCCCTACAACGGTTTCCACACCGGCTACAAGGAAATGATTCTGCAGCCCGACGAACTCTTGCGCAGCGTCCGTTTGCCCCGCAATAAGAGGAATTGGCGGCAGTATTACCGCAAAGTGGGCACGCGCAAAGCGCAGGCGATTTCCAAAGTGTGCATTGCCGCGGCGGCACAGGTGGAGAATGGCGTCATCCGGGACGCGCGCATCGCGCTGGGGAGCGTCGCGCCCGTCGTGCTCCGCTGCGGGAAGACAGAGTCGCTCCTCAAGGGGAGCCGCGTGGATGCGGCATTGGTGCGCGCCGCGCGGGGCTTGCTGGCCGGTGAAATCGCTCCGATCGACGATATTCGCTCGACGGCGGCGTACCGCCGGCGCGTCGCGCAGAACTTGCTCGAAGAATTTCTGCATCAACTGAGCTGACATGACGACTGAGGTTGTCATCCGTGGCGCGCGTGGTGACGCCCGAAGACGAGCGCCCCGCGGCGCTGCACATTCGCCAAGGGGTCATCACGGACGTGACGCGCGCAGACGAGGTAGCGGAACGCGTGTTCCCACTTGACGTCGGCGATTCCATCGTGATGCCCGGCCTGGTGGATTCGCACGTGCACCTCAACGAACCCGGCCGCGCGGAGTGGGTCGAGGCGATATTCCTGCGCGGCCGAAGGATCTATCAGGAAGGGCTGTTCGACGGCAGCCCGCACGGAAGGCTCATCCCACGAGGAAATTTGTAATGGACTTTACCGAACAGGTTGACCTGGCTTCCGAGCGTCTCGGCGGCGGCGTCCTGCTTGCCAATGATGACTTCTTCGCGCCGAAAGAGAATCTGCTGAAGGATTCGGCGCCCGCGTTCGTCCCCGGCAAGTACACCGATCGCGGAAAGTGGATGGACGGATGGGAGACCCGGTGCCGGCGCACGCCGGACTTCGAGTTCGGCGCCGGGAAAGGACAGTACTTGATGAGCGAGGATCCGGTCTGCCCCTTCGGCGAGTGGAGAGAGCGCGCAGACCACGGATCTTGGATGCACTTGAAGAATCTGCTTCAGGACGCGATGAACCTGCTTGGAAAGAGCAGCAGGGTCATCGAACTTGCGATGGCCCGTAACGCCGATGACGAAGCGTGGCGGCACGAAGAGAAAAAGGATTTAACCACAGATGAACACTGATAAAGACGGATAGGAAAGAGCCAGGCGCGGACCGATGCGAAACTCAGAAACCACGGCGGATCACTGAGAACAGAAAGTGGCCCAGGAAAGGTTGGGATTGCGCGAGGAGGAAGAGGGGCAGATAATGCGGGCATCGCGGAAGGCCCAGGCACGAAACGGATTTCACCGGAGGAGGAAGTCATGGTGCAGGAATCGATTTCGCGGCGGAGATTCGCGCAGACGATCGGCGCGGCGCTGGGCGCGGCAGTCATCGCGCCGGATTTCTCAAGGACACTCGGGGCGCAGGCCGCACCGCGGCTGCCCGAAGGCGCCGAGGGCGAGTGGGTGGAACTGAACTCGAACGAGAATCCCTACGGGCCGTCGCCGAAAGCCATGGAGGCGATCACACGCTCGGAGCGCGTAGCCGGGCGTTATCCGGACGCGAAGGAAAGCCGCGTGATTGCGGCCATCGCCAAGCTGCATGGGGTGCAGCCGGCCAACGTGATGCTTGGCTGCGGCTCGGGCGAGGTGCTGCGCATGGCCGACCTGGCGTTCCTCGCACCCGGCAAGAAAGTGGTGGTGGCGGAGCCGACGTTTGAGGCGGTGCTGGCGTTCGCGCGCGTGATGCAGGCGAATCCAGTCACCGTGCCGCTGACGGCGGACCACCGGCACGACTTGCGCGCCATGGCCACGGCGGGCGGGGACAACGTCGGGCTTATCTACGTCTGCAATCCGAACAACCCCACGGGAACCATCGTCACGCGCGACGAAATGGCCGATTTTTTCCAGCGGGCGCCGAAAAACGCGGTGATCCTTGTGGACGAGGCCTACCACCACTTCGTGGACAATCCGAAGTACGCCAGCGCATTCGATTGGATGGGGAAAGTTCCCAACCTGATGATTGCGCGCACGTTCTCGAAGGTCTATGGCATGGCGGGGATGCGGCTGGGCTATGCCGTGGCGCGACCCGAACTGATCCGGGCGATGGGCCCGCACAAGCTCTGGAACGGGGCCAACACGGCCGTGCTGGAAGCGGCGCTGGTGAGCCTGGAGGACCAGGCGCACGTGGCGGATCAGAAGAGGAAACTCAACGGGACGCGGCAGTGGCTCTGCAAGGAACTGGAAAAGGATGGCCGGGCGTACATCCCCTCCGAAGCGAACTTCGTGATGATTGACGTGGGCGGGGACGTGCAGCCGTTGATCCGCAAATTCCAGGAGAAGAGGATTCTGGTCGGACGGAAATTCCCGTCCATGGGCAAATGGTTGCGGATTTCGATCGGCACGCCCAAGGAGATGGAGTCGTTCGTCGAGGCGCTGCGGGTGATCGTGCCGGCCAAGAGCGCGATGGCGGCGTAGCGGGAGTTCAGCAGATGGAGTCCGGGCGGCGTGCCCGGGAGAGTCCGGAGGTCTCGACCCCGACCCGATCGTATCGGCTGCTCTTCTAACCCACTCGGATCAAGCTGGGGAACCCATCGCCCGGCGCTGCTGGAAGCACTCCCGGCAGTACACGGGGCGACCCTGCGTAGGCTTGAAAGGGACCGTGGTTTCCTTCCCGCACTGCGAACAGGTGGTTTTCGTTTCGCTTCGCTGAAAGCTCCCCGAACCAGAGCCCGCGCCCTGACCGCGCTTGGATTTGCAGGCCTTGCACCGCTTGGGCTCATTCTTAAAGCCCTTGTCGGCGAAGAACATCTGCTCTCCGGCGGTGAAGACGAACTCAGAACCGCAGTCCGCGCACTTCAGGACCTTATCGTGATATTCCATGTGCTGCTCCGCCGCCCCGCGCTAGGAACAAGGCGGCAAGACCACTCGCTCGAAAAATGACGCAATGCATCCCGGCGAAGGAGCGGAGGCCCGCAGCCCGCGCCGGGGGTTGCCCTGCAAATCGTGTGAATCGCCACTCGCGAGGAATGCCCAAGGGTCCTGAGACTCCCGGGATCGATTAATCCTGCTCGCGCCGTTGCTTCTTGCGGAGCCGTTTGCGGGAAAGCGCCTGCTTGGCGCGGCGCTTCTCGCCCGGCTTCATGTAGTAGCTGTGCTTCTTGATTTCCTTGATGATGTCTTCCTGCTGCACTTTTCGCTTAAAGCGGCGCAAAGCGTTTTCCAACGACTCGCCTTCCTGGATTACTACTTCAGCCACGTAGTCCTCACCTCCGTTCGAGACACTGTACGCGGCATTCCATTCTAAGCTGATTCATGCCAAAGAAGGGTGCCTGACACGCCCCCAGTGTGGCCCACTATCTAGCGGAGGGGCCAGGGGTTGTCAAGAAGTCTTTTATAAGTATCGCCGGGAGGCGCCCTGGGGCGCAAGGCGCGAGGTTCGCGCGAGATGCTGCTACAATGAGGCGGCTTGCCCGGAGCCAGTGTAGGGTCCGTCGGGCGGAGAGAACTTGAAATGTCGCTGATGCGCGATGCGGTGGGGGTCCTGATGGCCGGAGGCCAGGGCGAGCGGCTTTGGCCCCTGACGCGCGACCGCGCCAAACCCGCAGTGCCGTTCGGAGGGATCTACCGAATCATCGACATCACCCTCTCGAACTGCATCAACAGCGATCTGAAGCGCGTCTATGTTCTGACGCAATACAAGGCACTCAGCCTGAACCGGCACGTGCGGCGCGGCTGGTCGCCGCTGATGGGCCTGGGCAACTTCATCGAAGTCCTGCCGCCCCAGATGCGCGTCTCGACGAGCTGGTACCAGGGCACGGCGGACGCGGTCTATCAAAACATCTATTCGATCGGCAGCGAGCGCTCCAGCTACATCATCGTCCTCTCCGGCGACCACATCTACAAAATGAATTACGGGAAAATGCTGCAGCAGCACGCCGACGCCGGCGCGGATGCGACCGTTGCCACGTTCGAGACCGATGCGCTCCAGGCGGCAGGGCGCTTCGGCGTAATTGAGACGGATGAAAACTGGCGCGTGATCGGCTTCGAGGAGAAGCCGGCGCAGCCGAAGCGCTCGCGGGCAAATCCCAAGATGATCAACGCGTCGATGGGTGTCTACATTTTCAATACGCAGCTCCTGATCCCCATGCTGATCGCGGATGCCGAGGATCCAAACTCCTCGCACGATTTCGGCAGAGACGTCATCCCCAAGATCATCCCCAAGTACCGCGTGTACGCCTACAACTTCGTAGATGAAAACCGGCAGGGGTTGCTTTACTGGCGCGACGTTGGGACGGTGGACGCCTATTACGAAGCGAACATGGACCTCGTGTCGGTGAGTCCTGTCTTCAACCTCTACGACAACGCCTGGCCGCTGCGCACCTGGCAACAGAATTATCCCCCGGCGAAATTCGTCTTCGCGGACCCGGACCGTATGGGCGTCGCCCTGGATTCGATTGTGGCCGGGGGATCGATCGTCTCCGGCGGACGCGTGCGTCGTTCGGTGATCGGCTACGACGTGCGCGTGAACAGTTATTGCGAGGTCGAGGATTCGATCATCTTCAATCACGTGAATATCGGGCGCTATTCCCGCATACGTAAAGCCATCATCGATCGCCACGTCACGCTGCCGGAGCACACCGAGATCGGTTTCGATCCCGAAGCCGATCGTAAGCGCTACCACGTCACCGAGAACGGCGTCTGCGTCATCGTGCGCGAAGAATCCATGCTCGAAGAACCGGAGTAGGGTGCCACGCGCAGAGCAGCCTCTCCGATGCCCTTCGAATCCCGATTCGGCAAAGCGGCAGACGCATATTGCACCTGCCGGCCCGGGTACCCGCCCGCGCTGTACGAACGAGTCCTTGCAGCGCTGCGGACGGAGCGGCGTGCAGTGGCCATGGACCTGGGGGCAGGGTCGGGACAGGCGACGCGCGGGGTTGGGGAGCATTTCGTGGAAGTGATCGCCGTCGAGCCGGATCCGCTGATATCGGAAAAGCCGCACGCGGCTTGGCCGGAAGAAAGGATTCCGGTAAATTTCAGTCCGTGGCTCATTGTGATGAGGAAGGAGTAAGGGATGCCGACGAAAATTGCGCGGGTGAAGGCGCGGCAAATCCTGGATTCGCGCGGAAATCCGACGGTTGAAGCCGACGTCGCACTGGAAGGCGGCGCGTGGGGCCGTGCCGCAGTGCCCTCCGGCGCTTCCACGGGCGAGCACGAAGCCATCGAGCTGCGCGACGGCGATAAGTCGCGCTACCTCGGCAAAGGCGTGCTCAAGGCGGTGGCCAACGTAAACGGATCCATTGCCGCGGGCGTGGCCGGAATGGACGCATCGGATCAGAAGGCGCTCGACCGTCGCATGGTCGAGCTCGACGGCACGCCCAACAAGGGCAAACTCGGCGCGAACGCCATCCTGGCGGTGAGCATGGCGGCCGCTCGCGCTGCGGCGGCAGCGCTGGGCCAGCCGCTTTACAAGTACCTGGCGCGGTACTTGGCCGGCGCTCCGGCCGGCACTCTTCCCGTGCCGATGATGAACATCCTGAACGGCGGAGCCCACGCGGACAATTCCGTGGACCTGCAGGAATTCATGGTGATGCCGGTGGGGGCGAAAAACTTCGATGATGCGTTGCGCATGGGAGTCGAAGTGTTCCACAACTTGAAGGCGGTGCTGAAGAAACGAGGATATTCGACGGCCGTCGGCGACGAAGGCGGCTTCGCGCCAAACTTGAAGTCGAACGAAGAGGCCATCGAGGTCGTGCTTGAGGCAATCACGGCGGCGGGGTACAAGCCCGGCGAGCAGGCGGCAATTGCGCTCGATCCGGCGGCGAGCGAGTTCTACGACAAAGCCAGCAGAAAATACATCTTCAAAAAGTCAGACAAGTCGGCGCGCACCTCGGAGCAGATGGTCGAGTTCTGGGCCGGCTGGGTACGACAGTTTCCCATCGTGTCGCTCGAGGACGGGATGTCCGAAGAAGATTGGCCCGGCTGGAAGCATCTGACGAAAGATCTCGGCAAGAAGACGCAGCTCGTAGGTGACGACATTTTCGTCACCAACCCGAAGATTTTTTCGCGCGGGATTGCCGAAGGAATTGGGAATGCGATCCTGATCAAGTTGAACCAGATCGGCACGGTGACGGAAACCATCGAAGCGATCGAGATGGCACGCAAGGCCGGCTACCGGTCCATCGTGTCGCACCGCTCGGGCGAAACGGAAGACACATTCATCGCCGATTTCGTCGTGGCCATGGGCACCGGCCAGATCAAAACGGGTTCGGCCTCGCGCACGGACCGAGTGGCCAAATACAACCAACTATTGCGGATTGAAGAAGAGTTGGGTGCGAGCGCGCGCTTCCCTGGCCGCGCCGCGTTGCGCTGAAACACATGGCCAAGCGACCGAAACCGATTGTACTAACTGTACTCGATGGCTGGGGCTATCGTGCCGAGACGCGCGGCAACGCCATCGCCCTTGCGCGCACGCCGAGCTACACCGACCTGCTCAAGAAATTCCCCAACACCTTGATTCATACCTCGGGGCCCTGGGTGGGCCTGCCCGAGGGCCAGATGGGCAACAGCGAAGTCGGCCATCTGAATATCGGCGCAGGGCGGATCGTGCACATGGACATCACCCGCATCGACCAGATGATCGCTACCGGCGCGCTCTTCCAGAACGAACTGTTACTCAAAGCCATGAAGCGCGGGCGGGAGCGGCAGCTTCACCTGCTCGGCCTGCTCAGCGACGGCGGCGTGCACTCCCACATCCAGCACCTCTTTGTGCTACTGCGCATGGCCCAACAGAACAAAGTGGAGCGCGTCTTCGTGCACTGCTTCACGGATGGGCGCGACACGCCGCCGAACAGTGGCATCGATTTCCTGCGTCAACTTCAGCAGAAGATGCGCGAATACGGCGTCGGGCGCATCGCCACCGTCGTGGGCCGCTACTACGCCATGGACCGCGACAACCGCTGGGAGCGCATCGAAAAAGCCTACCGCGCGATGGTGCATGGCGAGGCGCAATCGAAAACGAGCGATCCCATCGAGGCCGTTCGCCGCAGCTACGAGCAAGGCGTGACGGACGAGTTCATCCTGCCGATTGGGATCAGCGAGCCCGCCATGCAAGGCAAGACCGCCGCTCCCGTGGGCTTGATCCGCGATGACGATGCCGTCATCTTCTTCAACTTCCGCGCCGACCGCGCCCGCCAGACCACGCGCGCGCTCGTTGAACCGGGTTTCGACAAGTTCACCGACCCGCAGCGCCCGAAAAACGTGTTCCTCGTGGCCATGACGCAGTACGAAAAGACCTGGCCGTGGCTGCAATACGTCCTCGGCTCAGAGAAGGTGGAGCACATTCTGGCGCAAGTGTTTGCGGAGATGAATTTCCGCAATCTGCGCGTCGCGGAGACGGAAAAGTACGCGCACGTGACCTATTTCTTCAACGGCGGCGTGGAAAAACCCTTTGCCGGCGAAGAACGCGTGCTGGTGCCCTCACCGAAGGTGGCCACGTACGATTTGAAGCCGGAGATGAGCGCGGCGGGCGTCGCCGACGCTGTCGTCGCTGCGATCGAGAAGGGAACCTTTGACGCCATCATCATGAATTTCGCGAACGCGGACATGGTGGGGCATTCGGGCAAGCTCGAAGCGGCAATCAAAGCCGTAGAAACCGTGGACGGTTGCTTGGGGCGGCTCTTTCAAGCACTGCGTCCCCGCGGCGGCGCGTGGATCATCACCGCCGACCACGGCAACGCGGAGACGATGATCGACCCCGTCACCGGCGGGCCGCACACCTATCACACAACGAATCCCGTGCCGTTCATCCTGATCACTGAGGACGAAAAGGTGGGGTTGCGCGGGGGCGGCTCTCTGCAAGACATCGCGCCGACGCTGCTCGGAGTCCTGGGCGTCCCGCAACCAGCCGAGATGATCGGGCGCGATCTGCGGCAGCCGCGAGCATGAAGAGAACCAAACCGGCCGAAACCAAGCTCGTCATCTGTGCGTGGCACAACTTCACGGAGTGGCGCGCCCCGGCCGCATTGGCGGAGTCGGTCCGCCGCCGCTGGCCGCGCATGAATGTGGTCCATGTGCCCGATTACTCTGCGCTCAATCCGGAACTGCCCAACATCGACATCTTCGTGGGATGGTCGCTGCGCCCCGAGCAGTTCCGTCTGACGCGCCAGCTCAAATGGCTGCATTGCACCGCGGCCGGAGTGAACCAACTGATGTATCCCGAGCTGCGCGAATCGCGCGTGGTGGTGACGAACGCGAGCGGTGTGCACGCCATCCCCATCGCCGAGCACACGATCGGGATGCTGATTGCCATGGCGCGGCATTTCCCGGACGCGTTGCGGCATCAGTTGCAGCATCATTGGTCTCAGCAGGATCTCTGGGACGCGCCGCTGCGGCCGCATGAGTTGCATGGGCAGACGCTGCTCATCATCGGTCTTGGAGCCATCGGGAAGGAACTGGCGCGGCGAGTGCGCCCGCTGGGGATGACCGTGTGGGCCGCGACGCGTTCCGGCAAAGGCGACCGCGCGCTCGCGGAGCGCATTCTGCCCGCAAGACACCTGGCGGAAGCGCTGCCCCAGGCGGATTTCGTCGTTGTGGCCGCGCCGGAAACTCCCGAGACGCTTCATTTGATCGGTGCACGGCAACTCGCGGCCATGAAACGCACCACATTTTTCGTGAACATCTCGCGGGGAACGCTGGTGGATGAAGCGGCGCTCATCGAAGCGTTGCGGCAGGGGCGCATCGCCGGCGCCGCGCTGGACGTCATGCAGCAGGAGCCGCTGCCGCAAGACAGTCCACTCTGGTCCCTCGAAAATGTTTTCATCACGCCGCACATCAGCGGCGTGAGCGAGCGGATGTGGCCGCGGCAGGAAAGGCTCCTGCTGCAGAACCTCGAGCGCTGGTTCGCGGGCCGGGCACTTCTGAATCGCGTGGACCTAAAGCGTGGATACTGACGGGGTGAAATGCGTATGGCAGAAGTGACGCAAACCGGATGGACGCGCGTGCTGACGCGCATGGGACGCTTCGAATACCAGTTTCAGGGCGCGACGCCCTGCGTGCGCAACGGCGCATACCTCGATGCGCACGACTATCAATTCCTGGTGATGGATGAGGAGGGCTGGCTATACAAAATTCCCGTGCAATTGGCAGACGAAGCCATCCAAGAACTCAAGAAAAACAGCGTTTCGGAAAAACCGCCGCAGGGAATCGCCGAGGCGCAACTGAGAGCGGGTCTGGAAACTTTCCGGCCAAAGCAGAATGTCCCTTACGCGGAGCTTGATGCTTGCTTTGCCGTGGACACAGCGCGCGTGCGGGAACTCACCGCGGGGTTGAAATGACAGGAAACGAGTCTCGCCAGTTCTCTAGCGCTGGAACGCGGAACTCTTGCCTTGCAGCGCCGCGGCGCGTTTCGCGGCGGCGGGCGGCAAGGTGAGATGTAATTCGCTCACTTCCCCCTTCGGCGCAATGTATTCCTTACGGGCATAAACGACCAACTTCACCTTCTTGCCCTTCGGATCGGTGAGCGCGAGCGGCGTGCCGTCCGCATTCACAAGCTCGACCTTGATCTTACGCGTCTTGCCGTCCCGCGCTTGATTGGTGGGCACGTATCCCAGACTGTACTGGTTGCGCAGAAACGTGGCCACGTCCTTGCAAATGCCGGGGATCTCTCCCTGGAAACGAGGGAACCAGGCGTTGCCACCGGTCATCTCCGCAAAGGTCTTCATCTGGTTGTCCGCTTGCAGGTATCCGATGCGCATACTCGGGCCGATCATTCCTTGGGCGTCCAGGTACTCGACCAGCTCGCGGCCCACCCCGACCGAAAAGATCGTGACGTCGGTTTGCCTCAGGCGCTTATAGGTCTGGTCCAGCGTGTGTTTGCTGAAGGTGTCCATCCCCGTGGCGAAGAGAAGGATTGCTTTCTTCCCCTTGACGTCTTTTAACTCATCGAGCGTTTCCACAAGCGCATCAAAGACGTTCGACTCCGAAAAACCGGGGAAGATCAGCCGCGCAACCGTATTCGCGACATGTTGTTTGTCTTGCGTGAAGTCCTCTTCGACGCGCGTGTGCAGGTCGAATGTCTTCAGCGCCACCCAATCGTCCTTACGGAGAACTTGCAGAAACGTGTACGCCCAGTCCTTGGCGTTGTAGGCGAAAACCTCGTAGCCGAGCTTGCTGAACTCCATAAGGATGACGACGGTGATGGGCGCTTCTCCGGACGCGAAATTCGTGACCGTCTGCGGGACGCCATCCTCGGTGACTCGGAAGTTCTCTCTTTTCAAGCCCTGGATGAAGTCGCCGTTGCTCGTCGTGGCCACCACGTCCACTGTCACCAGGGGCACTTCGACTGAAATCGAGAACTGGCCCTGCGGCGCCTGCTGTTCCGGCTTTTTCTCCTGGCCCGGCTTCTGGATCGACGGCGGTGGCGGCTGTTTCTGCGGACCCTGCTGCCCTTGCGCGAGTCCGCGGAGTTCACCCGCGGGCACCATGAGCGTGAAGATCAACACTCCAAAAAAAACCGCTCGAAAAAGGGTCAATCGCATCGGATGCTCTCCCATGAATGCGAACATGATACGCCACACCGGCGTGTTCCGCCTGTGGATTTGATTCCGGATTCGCGGCGCGGGATGCATTCCGCCCTTCCCCGCAGCCCGCATCCCCGTGATAGGATGAAGCGATTTCCGCACGCGAAGTTTCCTGACAATGGCCGGAGGTGTGGAGGATGGTGTGCCGCCTGGGTCGTGTGTTGCTGCTGTTTTTGCTCGTGCTTGGGCTGGGCTCGCTGGATCTTCGCGCGCAAGCTCAGGCTCCAAACCCTGAGTTGGCGAAGATCTCCGACGAAGCGCTCGAGTGGCTGGAGGGGCTGATCCGCGTCAACACGACGAACCCTCCCGGCAATGAGAAGGCGGCGGCGCAGTACCTCGCCGGCATCCTCGAGAAAGAAGGCATCCCGTCCGAAATCCTGGACACGGCGCCGGGGCGCGCGGTGATCGTGGCGCGCTTGCAATCCAGCCCCGTGCCCGACCCCTCACGCGCCCTGATGCTGCTGGGGCACATGGACGTGGTGGGGGTGTCGCGCGAGAAGTGGAGCGTGGACCCATTCGCCGCGGTGACCAAGGACGGCTACCTCTACGGCCGCGGCGCGATTGACGACAAGGGCATGGTGATCGCCAACCTGGCGGCGTTCATCGCCCTGAAGCGCGCGGGCGTGCGGCTGAACCGCGACGTCATCTTTCTAGCGGACGGCGACGAGGAGCAGGGCGGCGAATTCAGCATCAAGTACGTCATAACAAAACATTGGGACAAGATCGCGGCAGGCTACTGTATCAACGAAGGCGGCCGCGTCATGCTGAAGGACGGCAAGGTGCAGTACGTCGGCATACAGGCCAGCGAGAAAGTACCGACGAATGTCGCCGTCATCGCCACGGGGAGATCCGGCCACGCGTCGATGCCTAGGCCGGACAACGCGGTGATTCATCTCGCTGCGGCGGTGGCGAAGATCGGCGCCTACCAAGCGCCCGTGCAGCTCACTGCGGTGACGCGGCGCTATTTCGAGGAGTTGGCCAAGATCGAAGACCCGGAAACGGCGAAGTGGATGCGCGCGCTCGTCGAGCAGCCGGGCAGGCAGGACCTCGCCGCAAAGCGCCTTGCCGAAATCAGCCCGATGTGGAACTCGATGTTCCGAGATTCCATTGCACCGACGATGCTGAATGCGGGCGTACGTCAGAACGTGGTGCCCTCGGAAGCCCGCGCGGTGCTCAACATCCGCCTCATGCCCGGCAATACCGTGCAGCCGCTCATCGCGCAGTTCACAAAGCTCGTTGACGACCCGCAGATCCGCTTCGAAGTGCTGCCCGACGCCGGGGAGCAGGCGCCGTCGTCGTCGCTTGAAAGCGAGATTTACAAAACCATCGAGCGGGTGAGCGAGCAGCAGTTCCCCGGCGCGATCGTGATGCCCTTCCTGTCAACCGGCGCGACGGACTCGGCGCAGTTGCGGCTACGGAACGTCCAGGCGTTCGGCGTGCTTCCCTTCCCGCTCAACGAGGAGGACGCCCGCCGCATGCACGCCGACGACGAGCGCATCCCCCTCGATGCCTTCCGCAGAGGGATCGATTATCTCTACCGCGTCGTGGATGCGTTCGTCCGCGCGCAGTAATTCTTGATTTTCGGCACCCGCGTTATGCTATTCCGCCGATCAAAAATCGTCTGCACGCTCGGCCCAGCCAGCAGTTCCGGGGAGATGATCGAGCAGTTGATGCGTGCGGGCATGGATGTCGCACGGCTGAACTTCTCTCACGGGACGCAAGCCGAGCACGCGCGGACGATCCGGCGCATCCGCGCGGCCTCCGGACGCCTCAAGAAGCCCATCGCCATCCTCGCTGACCTGCAAGGCCCCAAGATTCGCACCGGCGCGCTCGCCGGCGGGCGCCCCGTCGTCCTGCGCGCCGGGCAGCGCTTCGTGATCACCGCCGCCGACATCCCTGGGACACCTGACCGGGTGAGCACAACGTTTCGCGCGCTCCCCCGCGAAGTCCATCGCGGCGACCGGATCCTGCTGGCCGACGGCCTGATCGAGTTGCGCGTCGAGAATGTGCGCGGGCGCGACGTCATCTGCCGCGTCATCAACGGCGGCGAACTCGGCGAGCACAAGGGCATCAACCTGCCGGGCGTGAAGCTGCGCGTGCCGGCCCTGACGCCGAAAGATCGCGCGGACCTGGCCTTCGCACTGGCGCACGGAGCGAATTACATCGCCGTAAGCTTCGTGCGGCGGCCGGAAGACGTGCGCGCCGCCAAAGCCGGGGTCGCGCGCGCGGGAAAGACGACGCCGGTTATCGCCAAGCTCGAAAAGCCCGAAGCCATCGAGAAGCTCGACGCCATCCTGCGCGTGGCCGACGGTGTGATGGTGGCGCGAGGCGACCTGGGCGTGGAGATGAAACTGGAAATGGTGCCGGTGGTGCAGAAACAGATCATCGCGCGGGCGCGCGACCTCCGCCGGCCGGTCATCACGGCCACGCAGATGCTCGAGTCCATGACCCAGAACCCCCGCCCCACGCGCGCGGAAGCTTCCGACGTGGCCAACGCCATCTTCGACGGCACCGATGCCGTGATGCTCTCGGCAGAAACGGCCACCGGCCGCTACCCAGTCGAATCGGTCGAAATGATGGACCGCATCATCCGCGAGGCGGAAGCGAACATCCAACGCTTCCCGCGGCCCCGAGCGCCCGCCGAACTCGACGTGGCGGAAACGACGGCGGAACTCGCCTGCCACGCTTCACGCGAGCTGCACATGAAGGTTATCGCGGTATTCACGGAGAGCGGCTCGACGGCACGGCTGATCTCAAAGTATCGCCCGCGGACGCCGATCATCGCTTTTTCGCCCGACCCGGAAACGCGCCGCCGCCTCAGCCTGCTCTGGGGCGTCGTGCCGCTGACCATCCAGCGCGTGCGCAACATCGATGGGCTTGCCGCCATCGCGGAAAAGCGCCTTGTCGAAGAAAAGCTGGTGCGGCCGGGCGACATCGTGGGAATCGTGGCGGGAACGCCGCTGGGTATCCGCGGCACGACGAACTTTATCAAGCTCCACGCCGTCCGCTCCCACTGAACACGCACGGCTCAGCAAATGCGATTGTTCACCCTGCCCCGCGGAGAGTACTGGCCTCATTGAAAAGAAAGGGGTTGTACGCCGCAAACGGATTCGCCGCAGTTTGGGACTTCGCAATAGGAGGCGATTTGCGGGGCCGCACGCGGCTCGCAGCTACCCTCTCCACCTGCCCGGCCCTTCAGAGGCTCCTTGCCCCGGTGTCACGCGTGACACCGGCCAACTAGAGAGCACCCCCGGCCGGTTAGGATCCTCCGAAGGCCCTTTTTGAATCGAAGGCGCCAAATCACCGCTATCCGGGTCTTGCTAAAGTGTTGTAGCGCCGGGCTTTAGCCCGGCCGCCTTTCCGGGCTTTCGGGGTTGAGGACTAGAGGAAGGAAAGGCTAGTTCACCCAGTGATCGGGGCGAGAGGGCGGCTCGTCGCGGCGGTCCTTCATGTAAACCTCGAACTTCCGCTTCAGCCGGCGACGCTTCCAGTCGGAGAGGAGATTTCGCGAGCGAAAGAGCAACGACCCCCGGCGGAGGTAGATGTAGCCCACCAGCATGCCGCCGAGATGGCAGATGTGGCTGACGTTGTCGCCGCCGGAGCCTAGCGTTCCGAAGAATTCGATCGCGCCCATTATGATGACGAGTACGCGCATCGAAATGGCCACCGGGAGAGGAAACACCCAGACCCGGCGATGCGGCATGAGGACCGCCGCAGCCAGCAGCACGCCATAAATCGCTCCCGAGGCGCCAATCGTGGGCTGCATGGCGCTAGCCAAGCCGTGCGCGTCGAGAATGATCTTGACGATTACGTTGATCACGCCCGCGCCGATGCCGCAAAGGAAGAAATAGCCGTAGAAGCGGCGCGAACCCCACATGCGCTCGATGTCCGCGCCAAACATGCAAAGATAGAGAAGGTTGAACAGGATGTGCAGAAAATCGCCGTGGAGAAAGAGATAGGTGAACGGCTGCCAAAGGAACCCGTGAATCACGCTCCGGGGCACCAATCCAAACCACACCAGCCAGAAATTCCATCCCGGCCTTCCGAAAGCAAGCTGGGACATCATCTGCAGCACGAACACCGCGCCGCAGGCGATGACAATCGACTTGATGGCCGGCGGAAAATAATCGCTGATTTCGAAGCGATAACCGTAGGAGGAGCGATACGCGCTCATGCTTCTCCGAGTCTAAGGCGAAGGATTGGCTGAGTCAAAGCGAGGCGCCGGAATCGGGGAGACAACGGCACGGCCGCGTGGGCGGCCGCGCCGGCCTGGATTTTTTCTTCGCCGCTTACTCGAGTTTCTTCCGCCCGACCGTGAAGAGGGCAGAGGCCATCACGATGAAGATCAGGAGGCCGAATAAGCTGGAACCCGCGAGGGTCGGCCAATACTTTGTTCCCATGGCCACCTTTTGCTCGACCTCGAAGCCCACGATGGCCGCCAGGACGAGTCCTCCAATGGAGCCGCCGGCGATGAGTCCGGCGGCAAAAAGCGCGCCGCTGGAGACTTCGCCTTCTTCGCGCTTGTAAATCTTGGTCAGCAGCCAATTCACCACGCCGCCGCAGAAGATCGGCGCCGTGGTGGCAATAGGCAGGTAAGAACCCACGGCGAAGGCCAGCGACTTGATCCCGCACAGCTCCATCACCACGACGATGAACACACCGAGCAGAACGAGGTGCCACGGCAGGCTCTGCCGCAGGATACCGTTGATCACCGTGCTCATCAGCACGGCCTGAGGAGCGGGCAGGCGCTCGGAGCCGATGCCTACTCGCTGCTGGAAGTCGATGCGATGCGCCGCGGGATCGTAGTAATAGCGCCCATCCGGCAAAACCCGGGAGCCGATTACGTTCAGCACTTGATAGCTCTTCCCGGCCTGCTGCGCCTCTCCGACAACTTGCATCTCCGCGGTCAGTTGCAGGTTTTCCACGGAGAGCGGCTCGACGCGCGTGTAGGCGCGGTTGAGCAAGACCAGCGTGAAGCCAACCACCAGGACCGACGTCAATGCGCCCACGATCATGGCGATTTCGGCGCGCCGCGGTGTGGCCCCAACGAGGAAGCCCGTCTTCAGCGATTGCGAAGTCGCTCCGCCCACCGCCGCGGCGATGCACACGATGCCGCCGACCGAAAGAGCGGCGGCCGGATACGCTCCCCCTGTCCAGCCCGCGGCGACGAAAAGCAATGCGGTGAGCATCAGGGTCGCGATGGTCATGCCGGAGATGGGGTTGGCGGAGGCGCCGATCAACCCTACGATCCGCGCCGAAACGGTGACGAACAAAAAGCCGAAAATCACCACCAGGATTGAAGCGATCAAGTTGCCGCTCACGTGCGGGTTGATGCGGAAGGCCAGGAGCGCCCAGACGATCAGGATCATGGCCAACGAGCCACCGAAAATGACTTTGCCCGGCAACTCCTCCTCGGTGCGAATCGCGGCGACTGGGACTGCGGATTCCTTGCCAGCACGAAGCTGCTTCAGCGATGTGCGCAGCGCGCGGATGATCGTGGGAAGCGTGCGGGAAAGAGTGAAGAGGCCCGCCGTGGCCACCGCGCCGGCGCCGATGGGGCGGATGTAGGACCGCCAGATGGCAAAGGCGTCCATCTGGCTGATGGGCACCGTGCCGGGAAAGATGGGCGAGGTCAGAGCCTGCCCGAAGAACTTGATCATGGGGATGGTGACGAACCAGGACAGCACGCCGCCGGCGAAGATCATGCCCGCCGTGCGCGGGCCAATGATGTAGCCCACGCCCAGGTACTCCGGCGTGACGTCCAGCGCGATGGTGGCTCCGGGATACCAGCCCGGCTGGTAGATGGGTCGTGGCCGCCAGAAGAGCAGCGCCTCGTTCATGATTTTGTACAGCAATCCCAGCCCAAACCCCAAGAACACTTTGCCCGCAAAACTTCCGCCCTTTTCACCGGCGATCAAGACGTCGGCACAAGCCGTTCCTTCCGGATAGGTCAACACGCCGTGCTCGGCGACGTTCAACTGGTGGCGCAGCGGAATCATGAAGAGTACGCCGAGGATGCTGCCTACCAGAGCCAGTAGCAGGACCCGCGGGATTTCCGGCATATCGAGCTGGTAGCCGAGGAAAATCAGCGCCGGGAGGGTGAAGACCACGCCCGCGGCGATAGACTCGCCCGCAGAACCCGTCGTCTGCACGATGTTGTTCTCAAGGATGGTGGACTTTCCCAGCCACTTGAAGATGCTGATGGCGAGCACGGCGACGGGAATCGAGGCGCTCACCGTTAATCCGGCGCGCAACGCGAGGTAGACGGTCACCGCGCCGAAGATGATGCCCAGGATCGCGCCCAGCACCACCGCGCGAACGGTGAGCTCCGCGGGACTCGCATCGTGCGGCACATAGGGCCGGAAAGTCGAAGCAGCCTTCGCCGCCTCGGATTTGGTTTCCACGGAGCACCTCCGCGAAGGATGTTGTTCCGCTCCACTCCGGCGGAACGGACGGGCAGGCACGCGCGGGCAAAGTAGCACTAGACGCGGGGACAGGCAAGCGAGAAGCGCTCGTCAGCGCGGCCGGGGACAGAGAAAGATGATGCGAGCCACCTGTGGGATGCGGGCCAGCGTGGCGCGCAGTGCGCGCGGCGCGAAACGCACGGCTTCCGCGAGGAATGCGGCGGACCGCTCCGGCGCAATTGCCAGCCGGAACAGATCCGCGCGGCGGCTGTAGGAATAGCCGGCGTACTCGGGCGGATTCGAGCGCCCAAGATCGAGCAGGACGTCCCACGCGCTGCGTTTCCGGAAGAGACGCCGGCCGCCGCCCGTCGCGCGGTCGAGTTCGACGGAATGGCGCGGCGGCTGGCCGGGGCTTTCGAGCAAGACCGCCGTGCATTCTTCGGGTCGAAAGGGCCGCGCGGGATTAGGGTCCGGATAACGCGCCAGGACACTCGCAAGCTCCACCGCCGGGACGTTCAAACTTGGCCACCAATATCGATAGAAGTGAAAAACGATCGTGCCGCTCCGCAGGATTTGCCGCACGCGTTCGGCGTCTTTCCCGGTCACGCTCAGCACCATGTCAATCAGCTCGTCGAAACGAAAGGTCTGGCGGCGCACCGGGCGCACGGTCAAGTACTCGGCATCTTCCTCGGAGTAGCGCGCAGAAATGGTTTCGGGGAGCGCCACGAGGCAAGCATACAGCGGCGCGATTCACGTCACGCAGCAATTTCTCTTGGGCCAGATCATCGGCCCACTTGTCCAGCGAGTCTCGTCGCAGCCGGTCTGCCTTACGAGGTGCAACCTAGCTTTCGCACCCTAGACCCTCACTGGAGATGAAGCCTAGGCCACCCGCCCGAATTGTAAGAATGAGATGGAGGGAATCTCCGGTCGGAAGGAAGGGAGCTGACGCTGATACGGGAACAGCCCCTAGTCCGGACGTCGCGACCGAAATTCCTGTAGGGTGGCCTCGTCCACGCCATGAGCTTTCCTCAAGATACGCTGGATGCCCTCTAGTTCGGGGCTTGTGATGATATTCTGTAAGGGGTCTACGATGTCTGCCGTGTGCTTGTTCACGCTGAAATAGCCGATGGTGCGTGATCCCTCGACTTGTTTCCTCGTGCTTATCACCCAAAAGGTGTAGAAGTCACGCTGATTCGTCTTCGAGTCATCCTCTAGGGTCCAAACGACGTCGAACCCTTCCTTGCGGATCTCGTGGGCCTGGGGGAGCAGATAGACCAAGATCTCTGCTTCATAGAGCTGCAAGACCGTTGCCTGCGGGGACAAGGACATAGATGGTCGTCGGGTTCCGGAGTGTCCCAAAGCCAGTGCGATGGTTATCAGGATTGCTGAGAAAACGCTCGCCTTAGACATAATCTCCCTCGAAATTCAGGGGGCTGGTGGGCCACCCTTTTCCGCTTTTTCCCCGACGCTTCCAGGCATGCGGCACGAATGAATAGTAACACCGTGAGGGTTCACTCAAGAGTGCTGCGGGAGCGCGCGGGTGCCCGGTTCTTTGACGAAGTCAAAGGGTCGGGAATTTGCTCTTCGAGTTCAAGCGAGATACTTCCCGTGTGGAGAAAGGCTGAAATGTTCTCAGGCGGAACGGGAGAGACGGTCACGCACGCGGTCGCTCAGGACTTTGCCGTCCACGGTTTTGCCTTCGAGGTGCGCCCGGGCGGCTTTCATCACCGCGCCCATTTGTTTGGGTGAATTGGCGCCGGTTTCGGCGATGGCCGCTTCGATGGCTTGATTCAACTCGGCATCGCTGGGCGCCGCGGGCAGGTACGTTTCGATGATGGCAATTTCCCGGCTTTCTTTCTCCGCCAGTTCCGGCCGCCCGCCTTTGGTGAACTGCTCGACGGATTCGCGCCGCTGCTTGACGAGAGTTTGAAGTACCGCGAGCGCCTCGGCATCGTCGAGCGCGCGGATTTTTTCCACTTCCTTCATTTTCAGTGCGGACTTCACCATGCGCAGGACGCTCAGGCGCAGCTCGTCCTTGCCCTTCATCGCTTCGGTGAGGTCTTTCTGAATGCGCTCGCTGAAGGTCATTGCGGTTCGCGAGCCAATATAACACAGCGCTGCTGACTGGCAGGCGGAGAAAGAAAAAGATGACGCAGAGGCGCGGAGTGTGCAGAGACTCGCAGAGAAAACTGCGGCTGTCACGCGGGGACGGCGGAGTTTGACAGCGGCGCGACGCGCCATTACGCTGTTGCGTCATGAAAATCGTGGTGGCGGACAAAATCAGCGAGCGAGGGCTCGCTTTGCTGCGCGAGGCCGCGTGGGATGTGGTGCAGCCACCGAAAGACAAACTGGCGCGCGAACTGGCGGACGCCGAGGCGCTGATTGTGCGCAGCGCCACGCGCGTCAGCGCCAAGTTGCTCGAGGGTGCGCCGAAGCTGCGCGTCGTGGGACGCGCGGGCGTCGGCGTGGACAATATCGATATCGAGGCGGCCACACGGCGTGGTGTCCTGGTCATGAACACGCCAGGCGGAAACGCCGCCAGCGTGGCCGAACACATGTTCGCCCTACTTCTGGCGCTGGCGCGCTCGGTACCCCAACTCAACGCCGCGCTGCATGCCGGGCGCTGGGAGAAGAGCGGCTCCGCGGGAACCGAGTTGCGCGGGAAGACGCTGGGCCTGATCGGATTAGGCCGGGTGGGCACGGAAGTAGCGCGGCGGGCGCGCGCTTTCGAGATGCGCGTCGTGGCCTATGACCCGCACGTACCGCCGGAAGCCGCGCGGGAAGCCAGCGTCGAACCCGCCGCGCTGCGCGACGTCCTGGCCAACGCCGACTTTCTTTCGCTCCACGCCGCGCTCAGCGCGTCCACCGAGAAAATCATTGACGCCGAGTCACTCGCGCGGATGAAGCCGTCGTCTTTTCTTATCAATACCGCGCGCGGCGAACTGGTGGACGAACCGGCGCTTGCCGAAGCGCTGCGGGCCGGAAAACTGGCTGGTGCGGCGCTCGATGTCTTCGCCGCTGAGCCGCCGCACAATTCGCCGCTCCTCGGCTTGGCAAACGTCATCGCCACACCGCACATCGCGGGCTCGACGCGCGAGGCCCAGGAAGAAGTCGGCACACTCATTGCCCAGCAAGTGCGCGACTTCCTGGCCGAGGGCGTGATCCGGAATGCCGTAAACCTGCCCGTGCTATCCCCCGAGCAATACCGCCGGGTCCGGCCTTACCTCGATCTCGCCGAGCGGCTGGGCGCGCTGGTTGCGCAGATCGCCGCAGGTCGCGGCACGACGCTCGCGCGCGCGCGCATCGCCTCTGCCGGCGAGGCCGCGGAGCTGGGCACGAATCTCGTGCGCAGCGCCGTGCTCGCGGGCATCCTGAACACAATCCTCGATGAGCGCGTGAATCTCGTGAACGCCGGCACGATCGCCGTGGCGCGCGGCCTGGCCGTCGAAGAGCGCACACGACGCCGCGAACATGGCTTTCCCGATACCCTCGAAGTGACCGTGGGCACTGCCTCCGCCTCGCCGGATGCGCCGCAGGAGATCGCCGCCGAGGGAACGGTGCTGCACGACGGCGCGCCGCGGGTGCTGCGCATTGACGGCATCGAACTCGAAGCGCCGCTCGAAGGCACCATGCTCTTCCTGCGCAACCGCGACGTTCCCGGCGTGATCGGCCAGGTGGGCACGATCCTCGGCGAGCGCGGCGTCAACATCGGCACTTTCGCCCTGGGACGCCGCGAAGCTGCGCACGGCGCCGAAGCCATCGCGCTCGTGCGGCTGGACGGCGACGTTCCCGAGAGCATTCTTCCGCCGCTACGCGGCATTCCCGCCGTCGCCGAAGCGCGCCTGGTCCGGCTTCCCTAAGTGCGCCGCGTCTCGGCGCGATGGGGCAAGCGTTCTTGTCTGTCCATTTGCCCGCGCTGGAAAATCCTTGCATTCGCTTTTTCATGCGCCATAATCGGGCCAAGCCCGCCCGGACGAAAGGAGCCCTGCCATGCCGATGTCCGCGCGTCTGAAAGCTCTTCTCGATCAGGAAAACATCCGCTACACGTTGATGACTCATTCGCCCGCCTATACGGCTCAGGCGGCGGCTGCGACGCTGCACGTCCCCGGAAAGGAACTGGCCAAGACCGTGGTGCTGCGCGCCGGGGAGGATACTTTGCTGGCCGTTCTTCCCGCTTCCCACCACGTCGGCTTAAAGAAACTTGGCTTGATCGCGGGCAAGTCCCTGCGTCTGGCGACGGAAGAAGAGTTCGTCCAACTCTTCCCGGATTGTGAAGCTGGTGCGATGCCGCCCTTCGGGCAGATCTATGGCTTGCCCGTCTTTGTGGACAAAGCCCTCGCGGAGGATGAAGAGATCGTCTTTCCCGCGGGAACGCATCGCGACGCCATCCGTATGCGCTACGAGGATTTTGTCCGGGTGGTGAAGCCGTGGGTTTGTTCGTTTGCGGAGAGGCCCGGCCGGACCCACGTCGCAGCGTAAAGTCTGCGCCGGCCTCTCGCGCGGATTGGCCGCCCTGCTCCCACGACGGATCTCAAGTTGGACCCGAGAATCTAGCAGCTATGATTTCGCCCACAATGGTGTGCGTGAAAGACTAGGCGGCCGAGGCAAGTCGTTGAAAGAACTGGTCGGGGCGAGTGGATTTGCCTGCCCTGAGCGTAGTCGAAGGGAACCACCGACCTCCTGGCTTGCCCTGAGCCTCGAAGGGTCCCGAACTTGAGGCGTTGTGGCGGCGTGTGAGCCGCCAGCCGAAATCCCGAGCGAGCGCAGCGAGTCGAGGGACCCTTGGATTCTTGTTGAATCATTTGCGGCCACTTTGTTGAAGTCTGTCGAATCTTGTTGAAGTTTGGTGCTTTCAAAGGTGCAATTTCGCCCATAGTCGGAATTCCCCCCGAAGGCTCATGCGCTCGAGCCGGCACCAACAATCACCATGTGCTCAAAACGGGGAGCCGGTCACACTGCGAGAGGAACGGTCAAAGAAGAGCTACGAAAAGCCCCACCCTTGCTTCATAAGGATGGGCTACCCACAAAGGGGCTGCCACCCGCCTTTTATCAACGAGCACCTGTTGCCGGACTCGCTGTGGCTTGAACGCGGAAGTGCTTCCAGAATTCGCGTCTGCGCGATATAGTCCTGTTTAGCAAGCCTTCGACAAAATAGATACAAGTTATAACCCAGAGACCAGGCCCCAGCGGCGCAACAACGCAAGCGAGCAGTTCAGTAACAAGCCATGGGGGTGGGTGTTTTTCGGACGATGCACCGAGCAAGACGCCGTGCAACTCTTTGATGAAAAGCGTGAGAGAGATTAGGATAGTTAGTCCAAGGAGGAATGATAGGGTTGACACCAGGGTCGACAGTCGGCTCATTTCGAGATCAAATCTTTCAGATGACCGGTCCAGAGCCAGCGCAAGAGGCCCAGGAGCATCCTCTATCGCCCACTCTCTCAGTCGTCGTTCAGGGCAGCGTGCGGGGAGTTTGCTGAGGCATGCCGACAGCGAGGAGTGATTTTTCGTCCCGGACAACTTGCTTGCTTCTTCGAGCAGTCGGCGGACCCGGCTTGGTCTTAGTCCAGTTATGTAGACGAATCGTGTCGTAATGACCGCACTGAGAGCAACTACTATCAGGAGGTAACCTTGGTACACGATGTGCTCTAGCTCAAAAAAGTCGATCGCGCACATTCTCCACATGAAGCCCCCAGGTAATATAGCGCCTCGCCCTCATTTAATTGAGAGGGAGATCTCGGACGGGTGGCACAGGCGATCTTCCCGCTCCCTTTCCCCGCGTTCGGCAACACAACGAAGTCATCATACCACCGCGATAGTTCATCGTGGGGTAATGAGCGGGCAAGGTTGGGGTGCCTCACCGCATCGGGTTTACGCGTGGGGTTTTTCCTCGAGGGTGCCCCATCCTTTGCGCTCGCGCAAAGGGTGGGGATGTTCTCCGTGAAGTGTCCTTGTTCCTTGCGGAAAGAAGTGGTCGGGGCGAGTGGATTTGAACCACCGACCTCCTGGTCCCGAACCAGGAGACGAGCCTTGTTGAAATCTATTGAAACTTGTAGTTCCTAAGTGATTCTTGTTGAATCGTTTGCGGTGGTCTTGTTGAACTCTGTTGAAACTTGTTGAAGTTGGGTGCTTTCGCAGCTACAAAATCGCCCACAGCGGAAGATCCCGCCAAGTTTGATCCGCGAGGCCCCGGACTAAGGGTCAACTTGTGTTAGAAAACGGAGCCGCTCAGGGCGGTGCCGTATATTCCCGCGCGTGGAAAGGTCAGACAGCCTCACGTACGGAGACCCTACTCGAACTCCGCGTCGCGGATCTCACGCGACTTCCGCGAACGCTAGCAGCTTGAAGTGAGAGCGCCGACGTCGCTCTAGCTCCCAACCACACTCGCCATCCACGTTGGCGGAATAGGAATCCTGGGCGACGGTCATGACCCACATTGCTTCAGACCGTCACACGTTTTAACGAGCCATTCTGGCGCGGCCTACGAGCTCGGGCCAAGTGAACAGGTGTCTAATCTCGCACCGAACGATCTCGCCATCGAAGCCAATAGTCATCGAAACCTTTGATATCTTTCTGCGTCTGTACTTGAAGTAGGTCACTTTAAATCCATGCGGTGTGCGTGACACATTCGGACGCGAGATCTGCTTCTTGATATCAGCCGGGCATTTTTTCCAGAATTCAGAAAAAGAGTCTACGTTCCTCGGTCCACGATAGTCCGCTAGGACTTCCCTCATGAGATCCAGTTCGTCTCGAAGCTCCGGCTCGATAGACCGGAGATCGGTAAGTTTTGAGAAACTACCTTGCACCAACAAGGCGAACGCTTCCGTCTCGACTGTCACGTCGAGCTCTTTAATTAAGTCGCTGAATCCTGCCTCAGCATCCGGAAGACCATACAGATGGAACACACTGTCAGTGTCACAGCTATACGCCACGCGCCAGATAGGTGCGTCGTCAAGATCTACACTCGCTGTGATCACCTTTCCGTCTTCCACGCGGAAACCCTGGCGCTTCACGTCGAATACTTCAATGTGACCAACGCGAAGCTGTTCCCCTCTGCCGAGTTTCGGCGCTTTGACGGCATATTGGAGACTAACTACATCCTCCTCTAGGTCTTCCCTACGGGAGAGAAACAGCGGTTGATTTACGACGTGCAGCGACCGGCTTATGTCTTGCATGATGGAACCTTCGACGCCTTTTCGACATTGATTCTGGCAAAAAGCTCGAAGCGGATAACAAGAACAAGAAAACAAGAAAAGAAACAACACCATTAACTTATTGCGGAATGCCATGCAAACTCTCGACATCGCCATGTGAAGCCTCCTGTCCATAAGACCAGTCCGAATACTGTTATGGCGCTTGTTTGCTGGGTCGGTCGTCAATCTCATGCTGCTCCCATTGTTGCCTCACTCCTCGCTTTTTCTTCTTTTTCTGCTCTTTTTTTGCTTGTTCTTGAGATCGCTTGTATGCTTTCCTTTCTATTTCAACCTGTTTCTTGAAGGCGTTGGCGGATTCTTCGAGACTTCGTTTGTCATGGTCAGAACTGTCTGGATATTTTTTCTTGTCCGCTATCGATTGAGCGATGAACAAGACACCTCCCATACTACGGGCGTCCCGCTCGTGTCCCCACTCATGTTCGACTTGTTCTTCCGATGTCCAATTCGGGTCGACGTAGATGACGATCTTTGTGACTCCGTTCGGGTCTTGGGCGAAGACCTGTGTATCAGCTCGACTCCCCTGTTCATTCTTTCTCAAGCCTCTTTCGACCACCTCTACGTCCACGCTGTGGTCGTCGGATGCATCATTCAGCTCTTTCGCGAGGCTGGGCGACTGAACTGCGATCGCAGCGAACTGCTGGGCCAACTTCATATCTTGGAAGAAGACGTCGTGCCCTTGCGGATCCGTAAAACATAACGGGTTATTTCGAACATAAGTATAAAGGTTGAGCGATTGTGGTTCGATGTAATCCGCGTAGGGGACCGGGGCCGGCTCGGCGGACCAATCAGCGGAGACGAAACGGCCCAACGCTGAGGAGTAATAACGAGCCTCAAAGTCGTCGAGGCCGGATTCGGGGTCGCGTTCTTTGCCGGTGAATTTGTGGGAGGTGCCGGTGTCGCCAGAGAGCTGTGCGCCATAGGAAGAGGCCGACTATCGATTCTTGTACCAGTCTCGCCAGTGCTGCAGGTACTTGGCTTGATCGGCCCGGAATTTGTCCATGTTGGGCCGCCATTCAGTTTGGGCGGTGACTTCGGCCAGGCCGACAACGCTGTAATACCTGACCTCAAAGTCGGAGTCATCCAAGAGCGATACTAATGATGGGATCGCCTCTTGAGAATGGACATGCCAAAGAGCAGATGCAGCCGCTTTACGCGTCTCGGGATCGCCCGAAGTGATAAGTTCTCGTAGAACAGGGACAGCCTTTGGGTCCCGCACGCCTTCTGCTATTGCGTACTTCACGTTATGCGCGGCATCGTCCGGCAAAGCGCCAAACTCACCGAGTAGGGCGTCGACCGCGGTCCGCAGTCCAGCGAGATCGTTTCTTTCCATCAGGAAGCCAGCTGACCTAGTGCGGAGAATAACGTCTTTTACTTTGAGAGTATCGCGTAGCACCTTGGTTGATGCGGGACTACGACTACGACTCAACATGTACAATGCAGTCGCCTTCTCTTGTGGCGACGCTGATGCTGAGAGTACCCCATCAATCTCCTCCACGACGCGATCGATGGGCGTGGCGCCATATACCACCGTTCTGCCGTAGGCGATTACGATCGAGTGGTATGGGTCAGTAAATACGAGTCGTCCTTCCGCGGTTCGCTGGAGGAAATACATTCCATGTGCGTGGAGCGCCGGCGTTTGCCAACCGATGAGCTTCTCTGGAGCTTCGAAATCAAAAACGACGGTGCGAAGAGAAGCCGTCCCTTTCACAATCGTTGCTACTTTGACAGTGGCCTGCTTAAGTCTTGCCGGGATCGAGCCGGAGTCTATTCGCACCGAGGATTCACCGTGATCTGTAATCGAGACGATCTCGCCGACGACGATGATGTCAGACGTTGCGGTTAGGATGTCGAGGTCCAGAGATGGCACAAGGCCGGCACCTGCCGGAGAACAATTCATGATGAGGTTCATTACAAGACCTATTACGGCAACTCGTCGCGTCATAGGGGCCTCAAACAGCGCATTCAGTAGGGACTCGTAATAACCTCATGCGCAGCGTGATCTATATATTTTTGTAGTGTGTCCTTCTGAACCGACTAGGACGGGTGGCACAGGCAATTTCCCCGCTCCCTTTTCCCGTGTTCGGCAACAGAACGAAGTCATCATACCACCGCGATAGGTCATTGCGGAGTAATGAGCGGGCAAGGTTGGGGTGCCCCACCGCATCGGGTTTACGCGTGGGGTTTTTCCTCGAGGGTGCCCCACCCTTTGCGCTCGCGCAAAGGGTGGGGATGTTCTCCGTGAAGTGTCCTTTCCCTTGGGGAAAAAAGTGGTCGGGGCGAGTGGATTTGAACCACCGACCTCCTGGTCCCGAACCAGGAGACACGCCTTATTGAACTCTATGGATTCTTGTTGATTCTAAGTGAATTTCGCCCACAGCCACAAACAGTCAGATATTTTCGCGTCGTATTTGCTGCCTCGTGCGGATCATGCGGAGCAGGTCAGGAGGGGAGCTGCCCTCGGGACCTACTCGATCATGTGAGCATGCTCAACGAGCTTCACTTGAAGCAGCTGCTCAAGGAGTACGTTGCCTACTACCACGAAGACCGGACGCATCTCGGGTTAAGCAAAGAGACTCCGGGCGGGACGGTTCGTTCGGCGAGTTCGGGTTGCGTGACAGCGATCCCGCGGCTGGGCGGCCTACATCACCGGTACAACCGCCGCTGCTTCGCCTCAGACGTCACCCCATGTTGGTGCCGCAGGTATACCCTCTCGTGGGGAGTGCTGACCGCAGCACCGGACTGTCGGCGTAGGTCCTCTCTTTATTGAGTAAAAATCTTCAAACTGACTGACTGTCATGCAAGAGGTGGCTGGGCAAATGTCTCGTTCATGGAACAGATTGAGTTTTGGCGAGGGACAGCAGGAGATCACGCATCCTTTCGTACGCGGTAACCGGCAGCTTCACGATCCCACGCCTGCAGCGTCAGCGCTTCCATGCGCAATTTATATTTTTCCACCTTTTCGGACGGAGTTTTGGGAAGGGAGTCTCTGTAGCCGACGTAGCGCGGCACCATGAAATATGCCATTCGCGTCGAGCAGAAATCCAGCAACGCTTCCGGGGAGACAGACTGGCCGGGTCGGAGAACGACGCAGATTTTGATTTCCTCCTCGCCCAATTCTGATGGGACTCCTACCGCTGCGCTCTCCAGTACTGCGGGATGGGTATTGACGATCTTCTCCACCTCGAACGAGGAGATATTCTCGCCCCGCCGTCGAATGCAATCCTTCTTGCGGTCTACGAAATAAAGAAAACCATCTTTATCGAAGTAGCCTCGGTCCCCAGTGTGGTGCCAGAGGCCTCGGAAGACTTCCATCGTCTTCTCCGGAGCGTTGTAGTAATACTCGAACATGGAAAACGGCCGTGTGGGCCGAACCACAATCTCGCCAACCAGACCGGGAGCGACGGGCAATCCTGCATCGTCGATCACCTCTACTCTATACCCTTTGTGCGGCTTGCCCACGGCTCCCACGCGACCTTTGTGCCAGGGATTCAGACTGACGAAGACCTCTGTCTGTCCGTATCCTTCGACAATCTTCAGGCAGAATCTCCTTTCAAACTTCCTCCAGATATCCTTGGGTGCTCCGATGGAAAACGTTGCTCGGATAGGATTGTTAGCGTCGTCTTCTCGAGGCGGCTGCTTGTACAGCAAGGTCAGCATGGATCCGATGGAATTGAATTCCGTTGCACCAAAGAACTGCACCTCATCCCAAAAGCTATGAACGTTGAATCCATGCTTAATGGCCAGAGTTGCCCCAAGTTGTAGGGCGGGAAATGCTGAGTACACAAGGGCGTTAGCATGGAACAGGGGAAGGCATGTATACAACACGTCGCGATGGCTGCTGCGCAGGCCGCGGTTCCGTAACTGCCCGATCTCAAAAAAGTAATTGTGTGTCACCACAGCGCCTCGCGAAGGCCCCGTCGTTCCAGATGTGTACATGATGGCGCTTAGGTCATTGAACCTGACTTCCGGCGGTGAAAATTCTCCTCGAGCGCACAAAAGGTCGTCGAACTTAAGTACGGTCTTGCCGGGTGCCGCGAAGCAGTCAGGGACTTCGGGGGTGACCAGAATGCTGCGTATCTTGGGAAGATTCGGGATCAGCGGTTGGATTCGTGACAGGAGATCCGCTGAAAGCACCAAAACCGAAGAATCGCTGTTACTCAGGATGTATTCGAGCTGGTCTCCTTTGCTATGGCAATTAATCGGCACCAGGATGGCCCCTAAGGTGGCACAGCCCAGCCAGCAGTACAGAAACTGCGGGCAGTTCCACAACATGAGAGCAACTTTGTCGCCCTTTCGTACGCCCATTTCCCATAAGCCACTTGCGAGTTGTTTCGACTTATGACCAAGTTCCCCGTAAGTGATCTTCTGATCCGCAAACAACAGGTAAGTTCTCTCAGGGTGGCGCTGGGTTTGCTCCTCCAGAAGCGCTGGAAGTGTGCGCCGTGTCCAGTCTGGCCTTTTCATGGCAGGGCACCTACGAGGCGGGGTCAGTAGATTGCTCAGTTGTGCCGCACATTCTCGCGGATAAACCGCACAACTTCGTCTGTATGCGTACCCGGCCCAAAACAGCCCGTAACACCCATTTCTTTGAGCTCGGCCAGATCATCAGGATGAAAGACTCCGCCCAGAACCAAGAGGACATCATCGATGCCGCGTTGCTGCAAGAGATCCAGCACTTCCCGCGTCATGGGGATGTGCGCGGACGAAAGGTTACTCAATCCCACGACTGCGACGTCTTCCTGGATTGCAGTTTCAATCACTTGCCGTGTGGTAACGCGCAACCCAAGGTAAATGACTTCCATGCCGGCGTCCCGGAGACCACGAGCGATGATTTTCACGCCACGGTCATGGGGATCGAGACCCGGCTTGCCCAGCAAGACTCGAATCTTTTGTTGACCCTTTTCGTACACTTTGTCTCCGGTGCCCGCGTAGGGATTAGGATGACTTCCACTCTAGGACCCTCCGGCCAGAATTGCCGGAAAGCCCCGACCACTAGAAGATCGCCGGCGGCCTGTGGACGCCGAATTCTGCACGCAAGACGTCCATCACCTCGCCTTCAGTGGCCAGTGTTTTCACCGCCTCGAGAACCGGCGGAACCAGATTGGCGTTACCGCGAGCAGCTTCCCCGACTTTTCTAAGGCAGCGATCAACTTCGCTCTGATTCCGTTCGGCCCTCAGTTGTCGCAGGCGCCGCACCTGGGCCTCCTCAGCCCCAGGATTCACTCGAAACAGCTCGATCGAAGCATCGTCCGCGGCCTCACAATAATCGTTCACGCCAACCACGATCCGCTTGCGTGTCTGGACGTCCAGTTGCTGGCTGTAGGCCTCCTCGGAAATAAACTTCTCGACCAACCCGGTCTCGACACAACGCGTGAGACCGCCTGCATCCTCGATCTTTTGCATCCACCGTAGGGCTTCCGCCTCAAGCGTGTCGGTGAGGGCCTCAACAAAGTAGGAGCCTCCCAAGGGATCCACGGTATTCGTAACCCCCGACTCGTGAGCAAGGATCTGCTGCAAGCGGAGCGACAGGCGCTGGGACCTCTCGGATGGTATGGCGAGTGCTTCGTCGTAGGTGGACACGGCCATGGACTGCACCCCGCCCAGGATGGCCGCCAAAGCCTGGACGGTTCCACGCACCAGATTGTTCTCCGGTTGCTGTGCGGTCAGGGTCGCACCCCCAGTTTGGACATGCACGCGCAGGCGGCACGATTCGGCCTTGGCGGCTCCGAAGCGCTCCTTCATGATGTGCGCCCACAGCCGACGCGCTGCTCTGAACTTGGCAATTTCCTCGAAGAAGTCGTTATGGACGTAGAACAGGAAAGTAACGCGCGGTGCAAACGAGTCAACATCCAGGCCTCGCTCGACAAGCGTCTGCACATATTCAATGCCAGCAGCAAGAGTGAAGGCCAGTTCCTGTTCTACCGTGCTTCCCGAGTCCCGTGTGTGATAGCCGCAAACGCTAACCGGGTTCCACCGTGGCAAGAAGCGTGTGCAGAATTCAACGATATCCGCCATCAGGCGCAGGGAAGGCCGCGGAGGGAACACGAACGTCTTCTGTGCGAAAAACTCTTTTAGGGGGTCGTTCTGAATTGTGCCGGACAGTCTGGCTAATGACGCACCCTGCTTTTCCGCTAGTGCCAAGAACATCCCCAGGATGGTCACGGCAGGATGATTTATGGTGAACGAGATACTCGTTTCCTCCAGGGGTATGCCTTCCAGAAGATCGTGCATGTCCGGGAGAGCATCAATGGCCACTCCCATTCGCCCGACTTCATGCTGTGCCTCGGGATGATCGGAATCTAGACCAATAAGAGTAGGGAGGTCGAAGTCGTTGCTCAGACCTGTCTGTCCCTTGCTAAGCACAAACTGGTGCCGGACATTCGTTTCCTTGGCGGTTCCTACCCCAACCACCTGGCGACGTGTCCACAGCCGGCCCCTGTACATGCTGGGGTAAGGACCCCTGGTAAACGGGTACTCGCCCGGAAGGCCGAGCTTGTCTAAATAGTTGGCCTCCGTCACCCCGCTGTCCAGAGGAGTATACACAGCCCTCACCAAGTGGCCCGATTGTGTCCTGCGCTCGCCGTTCGGGTCAGAGTTGTTCGTCAAAGCGGGGTTCTTCCGCAACCATTCCTCGTATGCAGTTGCGAGTTCTGGCTGCCCCTTGACCTGGGTATTCTCGACTGCCATTGCCTACACTCCCCGAGCTAAGATCGCTATCGCTCGGCTTTGGATTTCACATTGGTCTCTACATTCAGCACTATGTGTAATAGTTCGTTTTCAAGTGCATCTTTAATCTTCAAGTAGATCTGTTCTACCATTTCGCAATAGGTTCGGATCTTGTGTAGCCTGTCAATGTAAAGTCGGACGTGCTCCCGCTCTTCCTTGCTAAGTTGTGCTTCCCTGCTCCGGAGCATATCCTGGCATCTGGTCACGATCGCCAGGGAGGAGGAGATTTCCTCCATCTTCCTCTCCAGGTAGGCCATGGGATAGTCGTCAGGCACGACTTGATAGAAGTCCTTTCGGGGTTGGCCGGGGACGTAGGCAGGCTTGGCCAGCCCCTGGCGGTGTAGCTGGCGGATGTGTGTACTGACCGTGGTCTTGGTCGTGCCCAGTGCCTGGCTGATGTCGTCCAGGGACATTGGCGCCTCTTGGAAGAACAAGAAGCCGTAGAGTCGGCCTGCGAATTTGTTGTTGGTCCAGTAGTGATAAAAGTCCCCCATGGCATCGACAAAGTAATTGCGGGCATCGTCCAGAATTTCACCAAGCTTTTCCACGCGATACCTCCTCCAGTCAAAATAAGAGGTTAGCACATTTTTCTTGACATGCAAGCCGAACTTATCGTACTACACATGATGTACGATTGCTGCGTTCGGAGATTTATGACCCCGCAAATGAAGAACCGCTTGGTCACCCTTGGTGTCCTTCTGGCCGCACTGGTCTCGGTGGGTCTGGCTGCCGAAGCTCGCAAGGCGCCTCGTGATGAGGTGAGGCTTGCGTGGGGTACCGGTGCACTTAATGATCTTCCCCGACTTCATCCATACCAGACCGCGAGCGTCTCAAGTTCAGACCCCGCGGGCCGTAACATAGATTTTACAGTGATTCGTCGCGGAGAGACTTTCACACTGGCCAATCTGAAGGGGCCGGGCTGTATCAGGCACATTTGGATCGCCATCTCGGACTTCGATAAGTTCTACCTTCGCAAGATGACCTTGCGGATGTATTGGGATGAAGAAAAGGATCCCAGCGTAGACGTCCCATTAGGCGATTTCTTTGGCGTCGGTCATGCCATCGCAAGTCCTTTTTACTCTCTTCCTCTGGACGTGGTGGTGGGCAGTGGACAAGTTGGTGGAAACGCGGCGTTCAACTCTTTTTTCCCAATGCCCTTCGCAAAAAGTGCCAGGATTGAGATTGTGAACCAGGCCGACTGGCCCACGTTCATTTTTGGCTATCAGATCGACTACGACATCTACCCTGCGCTCGAAAACGATATTGGCTACTTTCACGCCAAATGGCATCGCGAGAACCCTACCCGGGGCAAGGATCTGAGCAAGAAGAATGCTCTCGAACAATTCTTTTCCGACCAGAACCTCACTGGCAATGACAATTACGTAATCCTCGATGCCACAGGCGAAGGCACCTTCGTGGGCACCGTTCTGAGCGTTGATAACTTGACCCTCGGCGAAAAGGCCCCTCAGATCGGCGGCCATCCGTTCGAGTGGTGGGGCGAAGGCGATATGATGATTTTTATTGATGGCAGAAAATGGCCGCCGAACTATTTAGGGACAGGGACCGAAGACTACTTTGCCCATGCATGGGGGATGCAGAACCTGACCAACCTATTTTTCGGGACCTCGTTACCGGAGACCGATCCGTCTTTCCCCGGCCGGCATAAAGTCACGGCTTATCGCTTCCATATTCAAGATCCAATTGTTTTCCACAAGTCTATCCGTGTCACCATAGAGCACGGCGCGGCTAACTCACAGTCGAACGATTACTCCAGCGTAGCGTACTGGTACCAGAGGGAACCTCACAAACCGTGGGCGGCCATGCCGCCCGTTTCCGAGCGAATACCCCGACCCGATCCCACCATGCCGCAAACACCTTCCCTCCCGGCACCGCTGGAAAGTGCCATGCAACGCACGTACGACAAGTTGGCGAGCCTGACTTTAGCTATGCGCGACCCCAAGAACAAGTTTTCTGCTGAGCAAGCAGCAGAGATTTTCACCGTTTTGTGGGCGGCGGTCCCGCCTCTCGTGAAACAGCAGAAGTACGAACAGGCGCAATCTGCAGTCGGCCAAGCCGAAGCAAGTATTGACCGAATGCTCGCTGCCATTGCCGCTGAGGAAAGGAAATAGTCGTGCCGAGAGTGGGTCTCCTTGTCTTGTGCGATCACCGGCATGTGAATTGGGCATACAAGCCTCAGCAGATTCAAGAGTGCATTGCGGCCCTGCAAAGTGCCGGACTAGAAGTGGTCCACCATCCCGAGGTCACCAGTTGGGAGCACCAGACGGTTGCCGGAGTACGGAGCCTCCAGGCACAAGACGTAGATTGCATCATCTACTACGTAACCTGTTTCGTCGAGGCCAGCACTGCAGTTAGCGCGGTCCAGCAGTCAAATCTGCCCGCCATCGTCTGGTCTATCCCGACGGTGGATCAATTCACCCTGATTGGAATGGGAGTCACCCACGGATCCCTGGACGAAGTCGGGCTGGAACATAAGTTTCTATACCAGCCTCTCAATGACGCCACGTTGGCACAAATCAAATCTTATGCTTCGGCGGCGCATGCCAAGCGTCGCCTCCGCGGCTCGCGCTTCTGCCAGATTGGCGGGCGGTGCCTCGGCATGTACACAGGAGTGGCTGACCCTTCCCAGTGGAGAAGACAATTTGGAATCGAAGTCGAGCACATGGATCAGTACCAGCTCGTCTTGGAAGCGGAAAAAGTGTCCAAGAAGAATGTGAGCGAATTTGTCGCCAATCTCCACCAGGAATTCAGGAGGTCGCCGCAGAATGTTGTCCTGGAGCGATCTGCGCGCATGTATCACGCGCTGAAACGAATATTCGCTCAAGGCCACTTCGACTTTGTCGGCATCAAGTGCCAGTTCGAACTTGTGGATAACTACGTGGCGCCTTGCATTGCAGTGAGCCTTCTGAATGACGAGGGGCTGGTGACAGCTTGCGAGAGCGACATGAATGGTGCACTGACAATGTTTGTGTTCCATACGTTGTCCGGGCAACCCGCGTTCTTTGCGGACGTCGCCTGGATGAAAGACGACCTACTGGTGACCTTCAACTGCGGGACTGCAGCTACCTCTTTCGCAGAGAACCGGAAACAAATCCGGCTGGCCAACCACCTTATCCAAATCGGCAGCTTCGATGAGGAGACCCAGCAATACCGCACCAAGGGCGGTTGCTGCACCAACTTCGTGGCGCGTGCGGGCACGGTCACCGTAGCACGGTTCGCGCGCATTAACGGCGAATACGTGCTTCATATGACGCTTGGGGAAACAATACCTGAACCCCCCGACCTTGGAATGGGAGAATTTGGCAAGGCGATCCTCCCCTGGGCTTACATTAAGCTGAAGGGTAACGTAGATCACTTCGTGCAGAATCTGCGGTCGAATCACATTCATATGGTGTACGGCGACCTAAGGAGTACGTTGCTGGATACTTGCCGATTGTTAGGCGTAAGAGCCATCACGTCTTAATAACTCATCGACCTTCCCGAGGACTCGAATGCGGAACAGACAGGCTGCGAAACAGATTGTAGAGGTATGCCGGCTGATCTACGCCCGCGGCTTTGTTGGCGGCAGCGATGGGAACGTGAGCATGCGTATCGGCAAGAATCGTATCCTCAGTACTCCCACGGGTATGAGCAAAAGGATTGTCAAACCATCCGATCTGGTGGTCTGTGACTTGGAAGGTCGGAAAATTTCGGGCAAGCGCGAGCCTACCTCAGAAATCATCATGCACTGCTATGCCTACCAGAAACGGTCGGACATTCGCGGCGTGGTGCACGGCCACCCGCCCGCCGCAACCGGGTTCGCGGTAGCGGGCGTCGCGCTGGACAGGTTCATCTTGCCGGAGGTCATCGTTTTCCTAGGGCAGGTTCCGCTGGTCAAATACACCACACCGGGTACAGCTGAGGTTTGCAAGCCGCTCGCACGGTACATCAAGCAGTTCGACGCTTTTCTCCTGGAAAACCACGGCGTGGTTACCATTGGCGCAGATCTACTGCAAGCCTACTCCAAAATGGAGATCGTGGAGATGTTTGCACAAACGATGGCAGTGGCTTGCCAGATCGGACGCGCCCAAGAGCTTAGCCCGAGGCAACTGAAACCCCTGTGGGCCCTGAAGAAGAGATTGGGGCTCCGCGCTGGGGAACCGTTGTGTTGAAGGCCGATGCCAGCCATCAAAGATAGCCGTTGTGGGTTCCTGAGCCGGCGGGCCGGCACAATGTGGCAGCTCGGAGGACTGCAGCACTTCCAGTTCGCCGAGGGTAGATGCCGCGGCGTACAGGCTGTGGAGGTCCGGACCTTTGCCGGCTTGCAATTCACGATACTGCTAGATCGGGGGATGGATATTTACCTCGCCCAGTACAAGGGCACGCCGTTGTGCTGGCTGTCACCTACCGGAGTGGTGGATCCGACCTATTTCGAACCCCATGGCCTTGGCTTCCTGAGGAGCTGCCAGGGCGGGCTACTCTTCACTTGCGGTCTTTCTTATGCCGGCGCGCCTTGCGTGGACGAGGGCGAATCACTAGGCCTGCATGGGCGCATTTCGCACCTGCCTGCGGAGGACGTGCGCTGTTCACAAAAGTGGCAAGGCGACGATTACCTCATTGAGGTATCCGGCATCGTGCGAGAGGTTCGCATTCACGGCGATCACCTGACTCTCAAGCGCACTGTTTCAACCGCTCTCGACTCCCGGCAAATCCACATTCATGATGAGGTAAGAAACGAAGGCACACGCACTTCCCCGCACATGATGCTGTACCACTTCAATCTGGGCTACCCTCTTCTCGATGTCGGTGTCCGGCTTGCAATCCCTGCGCTGGAAACAACGGGGTCCGCGGGCGGTCGTGTGTCGAGAGAAACCTACGCGACCATTACTGGGCCTGCATCCAACCCTCCCGAGCAGGTTTTTTATCACCGGACGATCCCGGCCGCTGATGGCTGGGTGCGGCTCGCGCTCCTGAACCCGGCGCTGGGCTTAGGCGTGCAACTGTCCTATGTTGCGGCCGGGCTTCCTTTTCTCGTGCAGTGGCTCTCCCTGGCAGATCAGGTGTATGCACTCGGCTTGGAACCCGCCAATTGCACAACAAGAGGCCGTGCCGAGGATCGCGCAGCCGGGAACTTGCAGTTCATCGAGCCGGGCGACGTGCGCAAATACCAACTAACCGTGACGGTCCTTGAAGGGGCGGCCGAGGTGGATGCAGCAGAGCGGCAAATTCACGAGCTGGTTAGCGCCCCGTAATGCCGCCTCTGTAAAAGGCGGCTGCAAGTGGAAGTGAGCCGTCGGCTGTCCCGGGATCACTAAACTCGGCGTCGCTCGCAGAACGACAATGAATTCACCATAAGGAAACAAGTAACGTGGAGATTCGAACATTCATAGCATGCTACGCACGAACGCCTATAGGCAAGGTTCTTGGGAGCCTAAAGGATTTGTCCGCCGTGCAGCTGGGTGCTGCGGCTATCGCTGAGCTGGTACGCAGAAGCAGAATCCCCGCGGACGCAATCGAGGAGGTCATTCTGGGCAATGTGATCTCGGCGGGGTTGGGGCAGTGTCCTGCACGGCAGGCGGCTCTCCGCGCCGGGGTTACTCCTCGGGTTGGGGCGGTCACCGTGAACAAGGTCTGTGGTTCCGGTCTCAAGGCCGTCATGCTGGCGGATCAGGCAATCCGATGTGGTGATCTGGGAGTGGCAATCGCTGGCGGAATGGAAAGCATGACCAATGCTCCTCACCTTCTCCCGCGAGCCCGCCACGGTTTCCGGATGGGGACGGTGCAAGCATTAGATGCCATGATTTTCGACGGTCTCTTGGATCCCTTTCTGGGCATTCACGTGGGCGCGCTGGCCGACCATGTCGCCAAGAAGAGGGGCATCTCGCGAGACGACCAGGACCGATTCGCGCTGGAGAGTCATCGCAAGGCCGTGTGCGCCATAAAGAGTGGGTATCTCAAATCAGAGCTGGTGGCGATCACAGTTCCGAGCAAAAAGGTTGCTCCCTCGCTAGTGAGAGACGATGAGTTTCCCCGCGACGATACTTCACTGGAGCAGCTCAACCGGTTGCGCCCTGTTTTCAGTCCCGAGGGAACGGTTACCCCAGGCAATGCCCCAGGGATCAGCGACGGTGCGGCCGTACTGCTGTTGCTGTCGGCTTCTAAGGCTAAGGAACTTGGCATTCGCCCTGTGGCCGCCATCGTAGCCCAGGCAGTGGTAGGTGTTCCCCCGGAAGAGGTGATGGAATCCCCTGCTTACGCGGCCCAGAAGGTACTGCAAAAGGCCGGCTGGACAGCAAACGACGTCTCACTCTTTGAATTCAATGAGGCCTTCGCAGCACAGACTCTGGCATGCCTGCAAGAATTCCCTGTGTCTCTGTCGAAACTTAATGTTCACGGCGGCTCCATCGCTCTCGGACACCCAATTGGCGCCACTGGTGCACGAATACTGATGACGTTAATCAACGCTCTGCTGAGGCGGAAAGAATCGCGGGGTGTAGCCAGCATGTGCCTGGGAGGCGGGAACGCTGTGGCGGTTGCGGTTGAGGCTATGTCCGAGCCTGAATGGCCAGCTCGAGCCGAGGAAGCGTTGACCTAGCCGCAACCAAAAAGACCGGCGCGTTCACATGAGTCTAGTCGGACTGGATATCGGCACCACCGGGTGCAAGGCAGTAGCTTTCGATAGCTCCGGAAAACCGCTGGCGCAGGCCCGCCGCACCTATCGAATGCACATGCCCCAGGCCGGGGCGTGCGAACTCGATCCCAGGGAAGTCTGGGCTGCAGTACAGGCAGTACTGACTGCGGTAGATAGGGCCACTCGACGCAAAGATCCAATCCGAGCCTTAGGAATTTCAGCACTCGGTGACTGCGTCATGGCAGTCTCCCGTGGCGGGCAGTTCCTGTCTCCGACCCTCTTGGGCATGGACTCACGCGCACAGGCAGAATGCCAGTGGCTACGAGAACACGTCGGGGCGGAAAGCTTTTTTGAAACCACCGGACAGCCACTGTACCCCTTATATCCACTCAACAAGATACTCTGGTGGAAACGCCAGTTGCCGTCTGTTTATACAAGAGCACGAAAATTCCTGGGCTGGCAAGACTACGTCGTTGCCCAGTTAGCCGGTGCTCCTTTTGTGGATCATTCGCTTGCCTCGCGGACGGGGCTGTTTGACCTGCGAGCCAAGAGTTGGTCGGAAGACCTCCTCTCGGCCTGTGAACTCCCCAGAACGTGCTTGCCCGAACCGGTCCCATCGGGGACCCAGGTAGGATGCACGGGATCGAGGTCTGCTAAGTACCGCGGCCTACCACCCGGAATTGCTGTGGTGGTCGGCGCTCTGGATCAGAACTGCGCAGCTTTGGGCGCCGGGGTAACCCAGCCAGGGTCGGCCGCTGACGGCCTGGGAACAGTCGAGTGCATCATCTGTCCTTTTGAAGGAATTAAGACCGCTCCGGAAATGCTGGCAGGAAATTTTAGTTGTTGTCCTTACATTGGACAGGATCGCTACGCAACCTACGCTTTCAATTTCAGTGCCGGATCTCTTTTGGACTGGTTCGTGCATAACATCGCTGCTTCGGATGTGTGCGAGGCGAAGAAGCAAGGGACGGATCCATTCCATTTTGTGCTGCAAAAAATCCCAAGGGCGCCTGCGTCTGCAATGGTCTTGCCCCATTTCCTTGGCTCGGGCACGCCCTACTTGGATCCAAATTCCAAGGGTGCCATCCTGGGCCTGAACATAAAGACCGGCCGATACGAAATCTTGAAAGCCCTCTGTGAAGCTATCAACTTCGAAATGCGATTGAATATGGAATACCTTCATTCGCTCAGCATAACAGTAAAAGAGTTGCGAGTTACCGGCCGAGGCGCACGTTCCAATGCGCTGCTCCAACTGAAAGCTGACATCCTGGGTCTGCCCATACATCGAGTTACCGAACTGGAGGGAAGTTGCTACGGCGCCGCTGCCCTGGCGGGCTTTGCCAGGGGAGAGTTGAACAGCGTTGAGGACTTTACTTCTCGGGTGAAGATCGAAAAGTCCTTTTTCCCGCGGCAAGGTCTGCTCGCCCATTATTCACAGAGATTCAAGATTTACAGAGGGCTATACGAACTCCTCAAGCATGTTCAACATCAGATGCCTTCGTAAACAGCCCGTTCTTTCTACAAAGCGAGGTAGCATTCAGGAGGGCGAGATGATAATTACGAAGATAGCAGTGGTTGGCATGGGGACCATGGGGTCTGGCATCGCCCAAGTTGCCGCGCTCAAAGGGTTGCGTGTCATCGTAGCGGATGTCAATAAGGATCAGATTGAAAAAGGCATGCGCTCGATCCAGCGTAGCACGGAACAATTAGCCGCCAGGATTCCCAGCGACCATGAGAAGGCGGAAATGTTCCAGCGGATTGCCGGAATTGAGGCAGCCCTGGATTTGCAGTCCATGCGAGATGTGGATCTGGCCATTGAGGCGGTCTATGAAAACCTTGACGCGAAAAAAGAAGTGTTCAGGAATTTAGCCAGCATTTGCAACGCAAAAGTAATCTTCGCGTCCAATACTTCGTCGATCCCTATTACACGGCTTGCGGCTACGTCGGACCGGCCCGATCGATTCCTCGGCTTGCATTTCTCGCAGCCCGTTCCCATCATGCGCATGGTAGAAGTGATCCGCGGTGTTCACACATCTGCTGCTACCTTTGAGACGGCAATCGAGTTGGTGAAGCGCCTGGGCAAGGTTCCTGTCGAGTCGGCCGACTTCCCCGGATTTATTGCCAATCGCATCCTGATGCCCATGTTGAACGAAGCCATGTTCGCTCTCATGGAGGGTGTGGGCACAACGGACGCGATTGACGATGCTATGAAACTGGGATGCCGCCATCCCATGGGCCCACTGGAACTCGCCGACTTCATTGGATTAGACGTTTGCCTCGCAATCCTTAATGTGCTGTACGCCGAGTTCAAAGACCCTAAGTATCGTCCCTGTCCTTTGCTGGTCCGCCTGGTAGAAGCTGGGTTCCTCGGGCGAAAAACTGGACGCGGATTCCATCAGTATTAACGAAGCTGGGTGCAGTGTGTTTTTTCAAAGTGACCCACCTGAGGTGGAGCTTACCAGAGAGCCCGATCGCCTGGCTGGGGACACGGCAGCTCCGGCGGTGTCGTTTGCCTACTCGCCCGACCGCAATGGCGAGCATCCCGAGCAGCATCTGCGCCAGTTCCGTGGAACGCTGCAGGCCGACGCCTATGCCGGATTCAACCAGTTCTACGAAAAAGGTCGTATCCAGGAAGCTGTCTGCTGGGCGCACGTGCGGCGCAAGTTTTACGAACTTCAACAGGCGCACGCCTCGCTGATCGCGACCGAAGCCATCGAGTGCTTCGTCCAACTCTACGGGATCGAACGCGAGATCCGCGGCCCACTGCCCCAAGAGCGGCGTGAGGTCCGCAACGCGCGTGCCCGGCCCATACTGGAGTCGCTGCACGAATGGCTGGAAAGCTGTTTGGCCAAGCTGTCGCGCAAGTCCGATACCACCGCCGCGGTCCACTACCCGCTCACGCGCTGGGACGCGCTGGTACGGTATTGCGAGGATGGCGGGCTGGAGATCGATAACAACGCCGCCAAGCGTGCTTTGCGTGCCGTTGCTCTGGTGGGTGTCGGAAGAACTACCTGTTCGCCGGCTCCGATGCCGGCGGAGGACGCGCCGCCGCGGCCATCTACAGCCTGATCGGCTCCGCCAAGCTCAACGGCCTGGATCCGGAAGGCTACCTGCGCGAGGTGCTGATCCGCATCGCCGAGCACCCCATCAACCGCATCGGCGACCTTCTGCCCTGGAACATCGCACCCACGAATGCCGAAGTGTCCACATAACTTTTTCTTGGGCACTTTGCATCCACCTTGTCAATGCGGCTACTCCGGACGCTTACGGCTGATCAAACTCAACGACCACTAATTCCGGCAAAGGTGAGGAAATTTAAACCGGCAGAAACTGGGGATTTTTCACTTGGCAATCACAGCGATAGCGTCGCAACCGGCGTCGGTCCTGGGTCGGCGGCTTGCTGCGGTTCACCCGGTGGGGCGCGATCAGCTCGATGCCGTGCTGCTGTCGCAGTCGTTGGTCGAGCGGAGCGCTATCGTAGCCGCGGTCCCCGATTATCCTTTGCGGCTTTTGGCCGACGTAGCAGGAGGCAAGGACTTGTTCGACGAGGGTGATTTCATGCGGCGTAGCGCAGCTAACCCGCACGGCGATAGGAAGACCATGGCGGTCTGCAATTGCCAGGATCTTGCTCCCTTTGCTGCGCTTCGTCGGACCAATTCCAGAGCCCCCTTTTTCGCTCGACCAGGGAGGCGTCAATAAAGCTCTCCTCCAGGTTGAGCTTGCCACGGGCCAGCAGGTCTTCGCCCAAGGCCCACAAAATGCCCTCCAAAACGCCCTCGCGCTCCCACTGCTGGAAGCGCCGATGGGAGGTCTGGAACGGCCCATACCGCAGCGGCAGGTCGTGCCACGGAGCGCCCGTCGTGCGCAGTATCCACACGGCTCCGCTCAGCGCCCGCCGCGCATCGCTCCAGGGGGTGCCCACGGCCATCCGGCCGCCGCCTCTGGCTCCACTCTACCGAGGGCCTGATTCGTTCCCACTGTGCATCGCTGAGATCAGCCATGCCCTTGGTTTGCAACAACTCCGCCGCCGAAGCAAGTGTTTACTTATCGGTGCGGTTTGTGAGATAGGTTCTTACTAACAATCGCTCGATTGGCGTGGTGCGCGATCATCTCGGACAGAATTCGTCCTTTCGCGAACGGCGTTTCAAAGCCCATCAGATAGCCTATCGTGGGCACGATATCAATCTGACTGGCTGGTGTGCTGATGACGACTCCTTTCCTGATGTCCGGTCCCAAAGCCAGGAAAATACAGTGCCGATCCGACTCACCAGTGCCTCCATGTTCGTCAAAATCACCTTCCCCGTCGCGTATGTCGTGCCGGCCATGGTCGGTGGTGACGATCAACATGGTCCGGTCACGGTAGAAGGGGTCACCTTGGATGTCGTCCCACAGTTGCTTGATAAGGATATCTGCACCGCGAATCGCCGCCGTGTACTTCCACCAGGTCCCGGTGTGGCCCATTTCGTCAACTTCCCCGAAATTGACCAAAACAACCGCCGGGTGCTTTTCCCTCAGGACTTCATGCAGAGTCTCGTAAGTCGTGATGTCCCGGGCGGTGATCCAATGGCCGGTGAGATATCCGATTTCGGTGAATTTCTTCCTGAAATCCTCGTCGGATTTCGCCAGCATTGCAGATATAGTTGTGAGGAATTCCGTGTTGAATGTTCTTGCTGGCGCTATGTTTTCGCCAGCAAACGCGAAAGCCGCCTCTTCCCCCTTCAAGCCCACAGCCTGGGCGAATTGTTGCAGAGGATCGCCGCGCGCCAGCGTAGCTAATCGTTCATCGAGAAAATGCTGTAGCTGATGGGGAGAGTAAAGCGTCGCGCCATACCGGATTCCGTAACCCTCGCCCTGGTACGAGCTGTAGTTCAGGTCGGCGAGACGAGCCTTGCCGACGACGAGAGCGCCTATGGTCTGGTCGTTGTCAACCTCGGGAAACCAGCGGTGTTTTGCATATTCAAAAATCGTGGGCCAGGGCGGGCGGAAACCAGCAGAGTTCGGCAACGATGCAGGTACGCCAGTCAGGATTTGAGCGTGGCCGGAAACGGTGGAAGTGGGACCATTATTGTAGAAATGCGTGTATAGCGTCCCCAACGGGATCACAGACCGCCGTAAATTGGGAGTGTATTGATGGGCGGGATCACCAAACGCTTCCGAGTAGCGCACCCCATCCATCACAGCGATAACAACGTTCTCGGTCCGAAACAGGCGCTGCTCACGCGGTACTAAAAGCCAAGCGCTGACCTGGCCGCCGGATTCGGGGCTCGCCTTAAGGTAGGGAGGGGCCAGTATTTCCGTCCTGCGCCTCTGCTTTAGATCTCCCAGCGTGAATGAGAGCAACGTGTTGTTCACGGTGGCGCGGACGACGGTTGCATCTGTCCCTGCGATTTCGACGAACACACCCCTGACTGCGAGTATGTTAGGCGTTGTGGCTCCCCAACTTCCTTCCTTGGGTTTGAGCCAGTCTCCCTTGTTGGGATCGAGTTGATACGGCAACATTGAAACTATCTTGCCGTTGTCAACCCTGACAATTCCCTGCCATTGACCGCCAGGCTTTCGGCCACACTCAATTCTGAGAATCCAGGTGGCTACTTGTGGCACAGCCAAGTTGGCCTGCCGCTGTGGGGTCTGCTCAGCAATGCCATTGGGGGCAGGAATGCAGATCAACATTCCGAAGACGAACGGGAAGAGGCGGCTCGCTTTCACGGATACCTCCTGCAGTCGGCGACTTGGGATTCGGTGTCGGCATATTCTAGCGCATTCCTGCTTGACAATCAATACGAACGTGGCATACAGTATGTTCTTTTCGAGCAACATGGTGGTAATGGTAGGAAAGGGGTTACCGCAATGAAACGAGGGCTTTTGCTTTTGGCAGCCTTTGCAATCTTGGCCGGGCCGGGTGTGAAAGCGGAACCGCAGTCAACAGTGCACAAGCAGCGTGTCGTGGTGGTCGGATTCGACGGCATGTATCCGGAAATGCTTGAGAAATTCGTGAAAGAAGGGGCATTGCCCAACTTTGCTCGCCTGATGAGGGAAGGAGCGTTTGCCCGGGCCATACCTGCCGCGCCAGCTGATACGCCGACAAACTGGTCCACTATTGCTACCGGAGCTTATCCGGGCAGCCACGGGCTAAACAGTTTCGGCATGCACCACTCGGGCGAGCCCTTCGAACTCGATCACAACGTGATGGGGAATCTCCATCCTCGAATAGCCTTCCCCGAACCTCCCGACCAGACGTTCAATGGCGAGTGTCTGGCTGAATACCTCTGGCAACAAACCGAAAAACTTGGCCTAAAGTCCATTCTGGTGAACTTCCCCGGCGGCTGGCCACCCAACCTTAAAAGCGGAATCGTGGTGAATGGCTCAGGCCCCTATGCATCTCCAGTGGTGAAACTGGCACTTCCGCAGCGTTATAGCACTGCGATGGCGGATGCGGACACGATCAAGATCAAGCTGGCGCCGGCGCGGGGCTGGAGAGATTTGCCACGATCATCACTCCCGCCTCTGGAGGCTCAGTTTACTGACTCCGAAACACGCATAACCTACGATCTTTTGCTGGTCGCCACTTCTGGAGCAGCCTATGACCGCGTCTTCATTGCGTCACAGAAATCCGCGGTAGCTCCAGTTGCCGTACTTTCTCAGGGGGAGAGCAGTCCGTGGTTGGAACGAAAGTTTCACGTCACCATCACCGGGCCGCAGGCGGAGGTTTTCCTTGCGCTTGCCGAATACAAGCGGTTGGATTTTGATCTGGTAGGCCGCTTCAAGTTCCGAGTCCTGGAATTGGCGAGTGACGGCAGCCGTTTGGTTCTGGAGCGTGGCACGGTTTACAACCCTCGTGATTGGGCCTATCCCCAGCAGATTGCCGACCAATTGATTGACTACTTCGACGCCCAGCCCCAGGCGCCGGCGGCGCCTATCAGCATCTTCAGCCCTCTGGCCATGCTGAACGAGAATACAACCACGATGGGAAAAGGGATCGCGGAGACTACACGCTACCTAACGAGTCACTACGACTGGGACTTCCTGTGGGTCCAGATGCATGAGCCCGATGGCATCAACCACAACGAGCTTAGCGGCCTTGATTCGGGATGGTCAGGGTACTCAGAAAAAGACGCACCCCGTTATTGGGAAGACTTCCGCAAGCAGTACCAGCTTCTGGACAGGCTTCTGGGCAACGTCCTTGATTGCTGTGTAGACCAGAACACACTGGTGGTTGTGGTTTCTGACCACGGCGCTCTGCCCGTCCGCAAGGTGGTGCGCCTGGAAGACTACCTGGTAGAGGCCGGCCTGCTGACGTATAAAAACTCGCCGGACGGGAAGGATCTTGTCGTTGATTGGGGTCGGACGAAGGTAGCCCTGGGAGACCACCCACTCGGCCAGAGCATTTGGGTTAACCTGAAAGGTAGAGACCCACAAGGGATCGTTGAGCTGGCGGACTACGACGAGGTCCGCAATCAGGTCATTCACGTCCTCCAATCCATACGAGACCCGGAGACGAAGCAGCCTATCATAGAGCTGGCAGCCAAGATCGAGGACGCCAGCGTGTGGGGAGACTGGGGTCCCCGCTTTGGTGATGTAGTTTACTTTTTCACGCCGGGCTATTCCAACGATCCCAGCATTCACACCGTGGGACCCATTGAGAAAGAGGCTTTATCTAAAGACCGGATCAGCACGGACACGAGCTGGTATCTCACCCGCCGAACCCTTCTCAAGCCAATCCTCCACGGTGCACACCATGCTTACCTTCCCACGGCTCGCCTTGGCGAGTTCTCGAATGAGGCGATCTTCATTGCCGCGGGTCCCGACATTAAACAAGGATACTGGCGGCCGCGACCGATTTCGCTGGCCGATGTCACTCCGACTGTCTGCTATTGGCGAAAGATTCCCGTACCGGCGAATTCCGAGGGGGGCGCTATTCTCGACATCTTCACGGCCCCGAGATAACGGCTCGAGCTTAAGGAGCATATGGTGTTAAGCAGCTTGGGTATGGGCATTCTGCTGGTCGTCATCGGCGGCTTCATGGAAGGTACGTACGCCGTAGCAATGAAGTACACACCCGGCTGGAAATGGGAGCACATCTGGGGTGCCGCCTCGCTGGCTTCTCTGCTCATCGTCGGCTGGCCGGTGGCGTTGCTCTCTGTGCCTGGTCTGGGACAAGTGTTCGCCGTCGTTGGCTTGCGCGGCCTGGTGGTCCCCGCGCTGTTCGGGCTGGGCTGGGGCGCAGGCAGCATTTTCTTCGGCTTGGGCGTGGATGCCGTGGGAATCGCGGTCGGCGTGAGCGTAATCATGGGCCTAATCGCGGTCATCGGCTCCGTCTTCCCGCTCTTGCTCTATCACCCGGAAAAATTCGGCGAGCCGTCCGGCCAGCTCATGGTTGCTGCACTGGCGGTCATGGTGGTGGGTATCGTGCTGTGCGGAGTATCTGGCTATCTGCGCGAGAAGGCGCTCACAGGCGTGACTCTGGCTGCGGCAGCGTCCGGCAGCACAGGGGTTCGTGCGGCGCAGGAGGTGAATCCTGCGAGGCGGCCGTCTTTCCGCATGGGATTGATCTTCTGCGTGCTTTCGGGCGTGCTCTCTCCCTTGGCGAATTTCGCCCTCATCAAGGGCGACAACCTGCGCGCGGTTGCCATGCAGCACGGGGCATCCGCGCTGTGGGCCATTAACGCGGTGTGGATGGTGGTGTTGACCGTGGGGTACGGGCTCAGCGTCCTCTACTGTGTCTACTTGATGGTGCGGCGCAGAAACTTTGCCGACCTTGGGCACGCCCATACCGGCAAGTACTGGCTGCTGGCCGGCATCATGGGAGCACTGTGGGCTGGCGGCATCGTGCTTTACGGCCTCGGCGTTGCCTACATGGGCCGGTTCGGCGCTTATGCTGGGTGGCCCTTGCTGCTGATCGCAGCCATCAGCGCCAGCAATGTCTCGGGCGTCATCATTGGCGAATGGAAGGGCACCGGCGGCAAGCCGCTTGCGGTGATGGGCGCCGCCCTCGGCGTATTGTCCATCGCCGCTGTCATCCTGGGTTTCGCCAATCGCATGATGGCAACCTGAAGCTCTAGGCGAAACGCCGCCACCGCGGTCGGGCAGTCTGCCGTGTGGCCGGATTGTCGTAGGCAGCGAATATAAATTTAGTCTTGACATAAACAACATTCAGCACTAGCATTTTGGCTAGGTCGTCAAGCACATTCGTTACGTATCCAACGGAGCTTTCCATGACCAGAACGAAACAGGGCTTCACTTTTTCAATAGCGCGCACGCGATATGCCTGCGCGTGGTCGACACTCGCCGCAGACGGCAGCCGACCAGCGGCATTGCTGGGACCACCTGTTTGGCTTGGCGCTTCTGCCTGCTCACCCTGCTGCTTCTGCTGTGTGCTCCTGCTCAGCTGTCCGCCCAGGCTGTTACAGGCACGATAAGCGGAACTGTGACTGACGTGACCGGGGCAGTCATTGTCGGCGCACAGGTCTCAATAACGAATGTCGCTACAGATTTGAAACGCAGTCTACGAACGGACAATGACGGAAGATTCTTCGTCCCATTCCTCCCCTTGGGGACCTACGAAGTCTCGGCGCAGCAAACTGGGTTTCATAAGGTAGTACGGTCAGGAATTGTGCTTCAGGTAGGCCAAGTGGCGGTGATAAACATCGAACTGCCCGTTGGTAGTGTTTCACAAACCCTCACCGTCTCCGGCGCGGCGCCTGTGGTCGATACGGGCACTCAGCAACTCGGCGCGGTGATTGACCGAACACGCGTGTCGGACCTGCCTCTCAATGGCAGAAACTTCGTGCAGCTGGTTACCTTGGTGCCCGGCAGACTACGGGCCGCTCAGGAGAGCCTGCTTCCGGCACGACGGCAATATCATTCAGAGGCACCTCCGCGTTCACCGCAAACGGATTCCGGTCGGTGAGCAATAATTACCTATTCGATGGTGTGGACAACAACGAGACGGACGGTGTCACTACGGTCTCCCTCGAACCTGTTATCGATGGCATTGAGGAATTCCGTGTACTTACCGCGAATCAACCCGCCGAATACGGGGGCTTCCTGGGCGGAGTGGTTAACGTACAATCCAAATCGGGGACCAAGGCTTTTCATGGGGGTGCATTTGAATTCCTGCGAAATTCCGCACTGGATGCGAAGAACTACTTTGATAATCCGCACGCTAATATTCCAGCCTTTCGGCAAAACCAGTTCGGTGGGACCTTTGGCGGACCAATAAAGAAAGGATCTACATTCTTCTTTGGAGATTTTCAAGGGCTTCGGATCGCCCAAGGCCAGACGTTTCTCACCACCGTCCCAACGGAGGCAATGCGTAACGGAGACTTCAGTGGGCTCGCTACAATTTATGATCCGCTTACCACGAGGTTCGACCCTGTTTCGAATAGTTACATCCGCACCCCATTTGCTAA
>CAVTZX010000059.1:0-27290 GCA_963739275.1 uncultured Acidobacteriota bacterium | reverse complement strand
CCCCCCAGGCCCGGTGTCACGCGTGACACCGGGCAATTAGGAAGCGTCCTGGCCCGTCCCTGGCGCGCCCAGCTCGCCATTTGCTCCGAATCGAGGCAGCGCCACCCTCGGGCCGGCATTCTTTCGTTTCGATGCGCACGTCTCGCGTTGACTCCCACTCCGTCGCGTGCTAGTTTCTCGCCGCTTATGACGCCTCCCTCGCACGCCGCCGGCGCAGTGCGCAAGCGAGTCGCCGTCATTCCCGGCGACGGCATCGGCAAGGAAGTGATCCCCGTCGCGGTGAAAGTCCTCCAGGCTGCCGTCTCCGCCGAGGGCAGGGAAGTAGCCTTCACCGAGTTTGACTGGGGCGCCGACCGCTTCCTGCGCGATGGCACGAGTCTCCCGGCGGACGCCGTGGAGATGTTCCGCCGCGACTTCGACGCCATCCTCTTCGGCGCCCTGGGCGACCCGCGCGTGCCCTCGAACCTGCACGCTGCCGGCATCCTGCTCGGCCTGCGTCGCAAGCTCGATCTCTACGCCAACGTCCGTCCGATCGAACTACTCGACTCACGGCTTACGCCCCTCCGCGACCGCTCCGAGGGCGACGTCCGTTTCACCATCATTCGGGAAAACACCGAGGGGCTTTACGCCGGAGTTGGCGGCTTCTACAAGAAGGGCACGCCCGACGAGATGGCCATCCAGGAGGACGTCAACACCCGTAAAGGTGTCGAGCGCATCATTCGCTACGCCTTCGAGTACGCGCGCCAGCACAAGCTCGACCGCGTCACTATGACCGACAAGTCCAACGCCATGACCTACGGCCACGACCTCTGGCAGCGCGTGTTCCGAATCCGCCCGCGAGTACCCCGAGATCGAGTCCCGCCACCTCTACATTGATACTCTCGCCATGGAGCTTGTCCGCGACCCCAGGCCATTCGACGTCATCGTCACCTGCAACCTCTTCGGCGACATCATCAGCGACCTCGGCGCGCAGCTGGCCGGTGGCCTCGGCTTGGCGCCTTCGGCGAACATCCATCCTGGCCGGTCCTCGCTCTTCGAGCCGGTCCACGGCTCGGCCCCGAGCATCGCGGGGAAGGGCATCGCCAATCCCTTCGGCGCGGTCTTGGCTGGTGCGATGATGCTCGACTTTCTGGGATGGACGAGCGCGGCCGAAGCCGTACGCGCCGCCGTCCACACGTCCGTACGCGAGGGGAGAACTACGCAGGATCTGTGTGGGCCGTTGGGCACTCGGGAGGTGGGCGATTGGCTCGTCAACCAAATCGTCCGGGAGGGCACGCCCAAGGATTAGAGGCGTGTGGTCAGGTATGCCGAACCGCCCGCGTCACCAGGGCTCCCAAGGCAAACCCGCCTATGTGCGCCCAGAACGCCACTCCTCCGGCGTCGCGCATCCCCAGCGAGCCCACCCCGCTCAAGAACTGTATGAGGAACCAGTAGCCCAGGATGAACATCGCTGGCAACCGCACGGTGAAGAAGAACAGCAGCGGCACGAGGGTCAACACCCGTGCCCGCGGATAAAGCACGATGTAAGCCCCCATCACGCCGGAAATTGCGCCGCTCGCCCCTATGGATGGCAGTGTCGAATTCAGGTTGAAGACGCTGTGCGTCAACCCTGCCCCTACCCCGCAGAAGACGTAAAAGAGCAGGTACTTGAGGTGCCCGAAGCAGTCTTCCACGTTGTCGCCGAAAATCCAGAGGAAGAGCATGTTGCCCAGCAGGTGCAACCATCCGCCGTGCAGGAACATGCTCGTCAGCAGCGGAGAGAAAGCCGCATCGAGGCCCGCCAGGCTCAGCGGCAGCCGGCCGTCGAAGAGCGCAGGGATTCTCGCCGGGATCATCCCCAGCTCGAAAACCAGTTGCTGCTCCGCGCGCGGGCCAAGTGATACCTGGTAGAGAAACACAGCTAGATTGGCGGCCACGAGCAGCATCGTAACCACGGGCGTCGTCCGGCGGGGATTGTCGTCCTTCAGCGGAATCATGCGGGCAGCGCCCCGGCGTATTCGACCATGAGGAGCGGAACTTAAGGTCCGACTTCAGACTGCAACAAGTGGCCCGATTTGGCTACCAGGAAGGCTCCCGGATGGCGCTCGCCTGCCTTCATGAGCCGGAGAATCTCCGCGAGCGGACGGATGCCGCCACGGGCCCCAACGGCCGTGCAATTCAATGCCGCGGCCGCATTGCTGAAATCCAGTATCCGATCCAGCGGCCATCCTGCCAGCAATCCGTAGACGAACGCGCCGTGAAAGACATCTCCGGCGCCGGTGGTGTCCACTGCGTTCACTCGGAAAGCAGGGGAATAGTGAAATCGCCGGCCAGCCCAGACCAGCGCACCACTGCGGCCCAGGGTCGCACCGGCCGCGCGGCATCCATACTCCGCGGCAATACTGGGCAGCGTTTTCGTGAGGTCGTCCTCACCCGCAAGCCGTGCGGGGAAGTCGCGCGAGGAAATGAAGTAGTCCACATTCTCGAGTAACGCTTCAACTCCAGGATACAGATTGTCGAGATCCGCCACCACGGGGATCCCCGCGGCGCGAGCCCATCGTGCGGCCGCGGCAGCAGCTCCCGTATCATGACCGTCTACGAGCAGAGCCCGTGCACGCACCACCCACTCTTTTTGAATCTGGTGGGGCAGGAGTTGGAGCAGAGTGTCCCTGCGCCACAGAATGGTGCGCTCGCCGGAGCCTTCATCGACGACGATGTAGGACGTCTGGCTCATCGAGCCGGGACACACGCAGAGGTGCGCTTCCACGCTCTCGCGGTCGAACTCCCGGCGGTGCGTCTCCCCAGCGGGATCGTCGCCAACCGTTCCGACGTACCGCGCCTGCAATCCCCAGCGGCGGCAGGTCACCATTGCGCTGGCCACTTGCCCGCCGGGTGAAACATGCACCGAGTGGACCTCCGCCTTCGTATCCGCAGCAGGGAAGCTGGGCACGCGGATCAGCGTGTCCATGGCGTTGAGTCCCACGCCGACGACGTCAACCAGGGGCACGGGGTTCGGCATGCTCCAGAACTCTAGCGAACTCCGGCGTGAATTCAAGCGCAAAGAAGCGTTCGGGCGTCTGATAATTCCGGCAGGTTCCGGCATCCAGTTAACATATTTTTCGCAGCGTGCGAATCCCTTGAGGCCATTGGCCTTCGGACGCACTTATCCGCGATGGCGCTCGGCCACGCTCCCTCTGGAATGCGGAGGGCGGGGAAGTTTCACTCTTGCAGCGCTTCAACGTTTCTATCGCCGAGCGCGCGTTTATCGTTTGCGCGATGTTCGCGCGTGTGGTAAGAGAGTGTGTTTCGGAGTTCGCTGCTTCGATCGCCCTTTTGTTCTTCGTGCGGATCTCGCGCGGGGCGGTCGGCGCGCCGACACGCGGATGCCACTGAGGGAATCGGAAGCGATCATCCTGCGCACCTTTCCGTTGGGTGAAGCAGATCGCCTGGTCAGCTTCTTCGGGCGCACCACGGGCCGGTTGCGCGGTGTGGCCCGCGGCGCACGCCGCACGAAGAGTCGGTTCGGATCCAGCCTCGAGCCCCTCTCCCACATCCGCATCTGGTTTTACGAGAGGGAAACGCGGGAGCTGGTGCGCATCAGCCAGTGCGAGTTGATCCGCTCCTTTCTCGACGTGCAGCGCGACTACCGCTCCGGGCTCGCGCTGGCGATGGTCAGCGAGATCGCCGAGGCGCTGCTGCCCGAGCACGAGCCGAGCGACGCCGTCTTCCGGCTCATTCTCCTGACGGCCGCGGCGATTGACCGCGGCACGGGAGTGGCTCTGCCCCAGACCTACTTCAGCCTCTGGATGCTGAAGCTCGGCGGCTGGCTTCCGCCGCTCGACCGCTGCTCACGATGTGGCGGGGAATTGCAGGAGGAGCGGGTCTATGTGTCACCGGCGGGTTCAGGCGCGGCCTGCGAAAAGTGCCGCCGCGTGGGGATGCGCGTGCTTTCTCCCGCTGCCGCGCAGATCGCCCGGAAGATAACGTCCGAGAAACTCGAGGATCTGATGAGTGCCGGAGTGAGCACCGCAGATCTTGAAGCGCTCCAGGAAGTCCTGCTCGACCTGATCGAGCACCACATGGAGCGGAAGTTGACCACGCGAGAGTTGATGGAATCGGAGAGATGAAAGCTAAAGTAAAACTTGATAAAAAGAAGGCTGGCCTCACTTTCCAACGACTCATTCTTCTTCTGCAGGAGTTTTGGGCCGATCGCGGCTGCGTGCTTCAGCAGCCGTACGACATTGAGGTGGGCGCCGGGACCATGCATCCGGAAACCTTTCTCCGCGTGCTCGGCCCGGAGCCTTACCGCGTCGCCTATATCCAGCCTTCACGTCGGCCCGCCGACGGTCGCTATGGTGAGAACCCCAACCGCCTCTACAAACACACCCAGCTTCAGGTCATTCTGAAGCCCTCCCCAGCGGACGTACAGGATCTCTATCTGACGAGTCTCTGCGCCATCGGCATCGACCTCCGCCGCCACGACATCCGCTTCGAGGAAGACAACTGGGAATCGCCCACGCTGGGCGCCTGGGGGATCGGCTGGCAGGTCCTTCTCGATGGCCTCGAGATCACGCAGTTCACCTACTTCCAGCAGTGCGGCGGAATCGACCTGGACCCGGTCTCTGTCGAGTTGACCTATGGCCTCGAGCGCATTGCCGCCTTTCTCCAGGACGTCGACAATGTCTATGATCTCCGCTGGTCCGGCGACCGCACCTACCGTCAGGTGCGCCTCGCCGAAGAGCAGCAGTTCTCCGTGTACAGCTTCGAACAGGCCGATCCCGTACTGACACGGCAACTGTTCGACCTCAGCGAGAGGGAGGCCGAGCGTTTGCTGCGCGCCTACGGCGCCGCAGATGTGGAAGGGAAGCACCGCTTCCCGGTGCTCGCCGTCTATGACCTGTGTTTGAAGTGCTCGCACCTGTTCAATGTCCTCGACTCGCGCGGCGCCATCTCCGTCACGGAGCGCGCCGCGCTCATCGGACGCGTCCACCAACTGGCCTGCCGCGTCGCATCCATTTACCTCGAGCAGTCCGCGGCCTCTGAAGCGGCGGCTCCGGTGTCCCCATGAAGGCCAGCGGCGAGTTCCTTCTTGAGATTGGCTGCGAAGAGATCCCCGCGGGGATGATTCCACACGCCGCAGACGAACTAAAAGTAATACTTGAGAAGTATTTGGCCTCTGCAAACCTGATTGAACAGACGAAGATCGAAACCTTCGGGGCACCCCGTCGCCTTGTAGCCATGGCCACGGGCCTTCGCAGCATGCAACCCGACGCCTCCCGGGAGGTGACCGGCCCCCCAAAGGCCGTAGCGTTTGACTCGGTCGGCCGGCCGACACGCGCCGCGGAGAGTTTCGCGGCCAAGCAGGGAGTGCCGGTCGGGAAGCTCTATATCATCGGCACCCCGCGCGGCGAGTACGTGGCCGCAAAGCACATCGAACGCGGCCGCCCCGCGCCACAGATTCTTTCGGAGATCGTGCCGCGGGCGATCCGCGAGATTCCCTGGCCGCGCACGATGTACTGGACCGCTGCCGAGGGATTGCGCTTCATCCGGCCTATCCGCTGGATCGTGGCCCTGCTGGATGGCAAGCCCCTGCGGTTCGAGATCGATGGTCTCCAGCCGGGCAAGGCCTCGGCTGGACACCGCTTCCTCGGCAAACCACGCGTGCCGGTGTCCGGGCCACGAGACTACGAGCGGCGTCTCCGGGCCAGCTACGTTCTGGCGCGGCCGGATGAGCGGCGCAAGAAGATTGAGAAAGAGATACATGCGCTGACCGCGCGAAAATCGTTACGGCCGCACCGCGATCCCGGCCTGCTCGAGCTGGTAACCTACCTCAACGAGTATCCCAGCGTCATCCTCGGCGACTTCGATCCAGGCTTCCTCGACCTTCCCCAGGAGATTCTGATTACGGTGATGCGGGACCACCAGAAGTACTTCGCTGTAGAGACTGCTCGTGGGGAGTTGGCGCCCCACTTCCTTGCCGTCATCAATCTCGATCGCGACGCTGCGGGCATGGTTCGCGCGGGGCACGAGCGCGTCCTGCGCGCACGTTTCGTAGACGCGCGCTTCTTCTGGCAGACCGATCAGAAATGTCGGCTCGCCGACTATCTCCCTCGCCTGGCCAGCGTCACCTACGAATCCCGTCTGGGCACGTACTCCGAAAAAGTGGACCGCTTGCGCTGGCTCGCGCGTTGGCTCGCCGAACAGTGGTTCGGCGCCGGCATTCCGCAGGCCAGCGTCGCCGCCGCCGACCGAGCCGCCGAACTTGCCAAGTGCGACCTGGTCACGGACATGGTTCGCGAGTTCACCGAGCTGCAGGGGATCGTCGGCGGCCTCTACGCGAAAGCTCAAGGGGAACCTGAGGAAGTTGCCTGGGCTGTTTACGATCACTATCGTCCCCTGGGCCTCGACGATCCCATCCCGCGGAACCTCACCGGCTGCGCTGTGGCCTTGGCCGATAAGCTCGACGCACTGGCTGGCTGCTTTGCTGCGGGACTCATCCCCTCCGGTTCGAGCGATCCTTTTGCTCTCCGCCGCGCAGCACTCGGTGTGGTGAAGATCGTCCTCGAGCGCAAACTGCCGCTCTCACTTTCTGCGGCCGTCGCTGCGGCAGGAAAGGCGCTGGCCTCGCACCCGCCAAAAACCCGACTCAGTGCGGAGGTCGAAAAACAGGTCCTGGAGTTCCTGCTCGACCGTGCGCGCTACATCCTTCGCGAGCGGCTGGGTTTCGCCTATGACGAAGTAAACGCTGCGCTCGCCGCCGGGGCCGATGACCTGGTGGACGCCGTGCGCCGCCTCGAAGCGCTCAAGGCCATCCGCCGCACGAAGAACTTCGAGCCTCTGGCCGTATCCTTCAAACGCATCCGCAAGATTCTCGAGAAGGCGGGGCCTGCTTCGGAATGGCGTGGCAAAGAGGTGCGCGCCGATCTGATGCGGGATGACGCCGAGCGCGACCTGCACCGAGCCGCCAACAACGTGGCGCGAAATGCGCGGGAGTTTAAGCGCGCGGGGAAGTACCGTGAGGCGCTGCAGGAGATCGCCGAGCTCCGCCCGGCCGTGGATCGTTTCTTCGATGAGGTCTTGGTGATGGCTCCGGAGGTGGAGGTGCGCAAGAACAGGCTCACCTTGCTCGCGGAGCTCCTCACGGAATTCTCCACCATTGCGGATTTCTCAGAGGTCGCTGCGGGCGGTGTCCGTTGAGCAGCCCGCCGCAGATAGATAAGGTGTTACTTTAAGTATGGGAATTGCCTTCGGGCAATGAACTTTCGTCGGCGCGCCGACGCTCCGGCGAGAGAGATAGAGTGGCATTGATTCGGAATCCATTCGAGGAGATAACCGCCCAGTGAAATACGTCTACTTTTTTGGGGCAGGGAAAGCAGAAGGCCATGGCGAGATGAAAGATCTGCTCGGCGGCAAGGGCGCCGGGCTCGCCGAGATGACGCACATCGGGTTGCCAGTCCCTGCCGGGTTCACCATTACCACCGAAGCCTGCGACTATTACTTCAAGCACGGCAAGAAGTATCCGCGCGAGCTCGCTGACTTGGTGAGGGCCAACCTTGCGCGCCTGGAGAGAGTCACGGGAAAGAAATTGGGCGACGGGAAGAACCCGCTCCTGGTGAGTGTGCGCTCCGGCTCCGCGCGCTCTATGCCGGGGATGATGGAGACCATCCTCAATCTCGGCCTGAACGAAAAGTCCGTGGAAGCGCTCGCGCGCAACACGAAGAATGAGCGCTTCGCCTACGATGCCTACCGCCGCTTCGTCCAGATGTATTCCAGCGTGGTGATCGGCCTTCCGAAAGAGGAGCTGGAGGCCAAGCTTCGCGCGATGAAGGATCGCCTGAAGGTCAAGGACGATACGGAAGTTTCCGCGGCGGGCTGGCGCGACCTCGTGAAGGAATACAAAGCAGTATTTCCGCAGCAAGACGGGACAGCGATTTCCCCGAGGACCCCATGGAACAGCTCTGGGGCGCGATTGGCGCGGTCTTCGGTTCCTGGATGGCCGAAAAAGCGGTCACCTACCGCCGCGTCGAAAAGATCACGGGCTTCATCGGCACGGCCGTCAACGTCGTGCAGATGGTCTTCGGCAACATGGGCGACAATTCCGGCACCGGCGTCTGCTTCACGCGCGACCCCAACACCGGCGAGAACGAGCTTCTACGGCGACTACCTGATCAACGCCCAGGGCGAAGACGTCGTCGCCGGCATCCGCACGCCGATGAAGCTGGCGGAGTTCGGCAAAGCGCATGCCCAGGCGTCTACCAGCAGCTCGAGCGTGCGCGCGCATCCTCGAAAAGCACTACAAGGACATGCAGGACCTGGAATTCACCGTCGAGGAAGGCAAGCTGTACATGCTGCAGTGCCGCACCGGCAAGCGTACGCCCGCGGCCGCATTCAAGATCGCCGTGGACATGGTCAACGAAGGCCTCATCACCAAGGAAGAAGCGCTCGCTGCGCATCAAGCCCGAGGACATCGAGGGCTCTTCTATCCCGGTCATCGATCCTCGGAGTCGCGTCAAGACGCGTTGAAGCCGCAAGTTCCTGGCCAGCGGCATCAACGCCGTTCCCGGCGCCGCCACCGGCAAAGCGGTCTTCACCGCGCATGAAGCCGAGGAGCTGGCGCCAGGGCGGCAGAAGGTCATCCTGGTCCGCAAGGAAACCAGCCCCGAAGACGTCGGCGGCATGCACGCGGCCCAGGGCATCCTCACCGCGACCGGCGGCAAGACCAGCCACGCGGCCGTCGTCGCCCGCGGCTGGGGCAAGTGCTGCATCGTCGGCTGCGAGATGCTGAACATCGACTACGACGAAGAAAGAAATGACGCGTCGGATGGCCGCGTGGTCAAGCAAGGGCGAATTCATCACGCTCGACGGCTCGACCGGCGCATGTGTACCAGCGGCGAAATGCGCTCTCGATGATGCCCGAGCTCCCGGCCGCGTATCAGACACTGATGAACTGGGCCGACGAGATCTGCGCCGCCTCAAGGTCCGCACCAACGCCGACACGCCCGCACGACGCCGAAAGGCGCGTCGAGATGGGCGCCGAGGGCATCGGCCTCTGCCGCACCGAGCACATGTTTTTCAGGATTTCGAGCAGCCCGAGCGCAGCACCGATCGCCAGCTCGCCATCCAGGAAATGATCGTCGCCGACAGCCGGGAAGCCGCGGCGGAAAGCTCTGGCCAAGCTGCTGCCGTTCCAGCGGCGCGACTTCATCGGCATCTTCAAGGCCATGGACGGCTGCCCGGTCACCATCCGCCTGATCGACCCGCCGCTGCACGAGTTCGTGCCGCACGACCGCCGAAAAGCAGGCCGAGCTGGCGGCCAAGATCGGCGTGGACGTGGCACGATCGTCGCACGCCGTGTCGAGCAGCTCCACGAAGCCAACCCCATGCTCGGCCACCGCGGCTGCCGCCTGTCCATCACCTACCCCGAGATCCTGGACATGCAGGTCCGCGCCATCATCGAAGCGGCCATCGAGTGCAAGAAGGCAGGAATCAAAGTATTCCCCGAGATCATGATCCCGCTGACGCATCGACCAGAAAGAGCTGCAGATTCTCGACCAAGCAACACGCCGAGTCGCCGACGCGCTCATCAGCGAATCAAAAGTAAAGCTCGAGTACCTGGTCGGCACCATGATCGAACTCCCGCGCGCCGCCCTGCTGGCCGACGAGATCGCCGAGGTCGCCGAGTTCTTCTCCTTCGGCACCAACGACCTGACGCAGATGACCTGATGGGCCTCTCCCGCGATGACGCCGGCCGGTTCCTGCCCGACTACGTGGACGAAAAGAAGGCCGGCATCTTCAAGGACGATCCCTTCCAGTCGCCTGGACCAGGCCGGCGTCGGCATGCTGGTGAAGATGGGCCATCGAGAAGGGCCGAGCGACGCGGCCGAAGCTCAAGATCGGCATCTGCGGCGAACACGGCGGCGACGGGCCGAAGCGTGAAGTTCTGCCACAGCGTGGGGATGGACTACGTCAGCTGCTCGCCTTTCCGCGTGCCCATCGCACGTCTGGCGGCGGCGCAGGCCGTTATCGAAGAGCAAGCCGCGCGCAAGAGCCGCGGTAAAGGAAAGCGTCGCTAGGTCGGACCGCCGACAGGAGGGACTATGAGCGCGCGCTCACTGATCGTGGGCATCGGCGGCGGCACCGGATCGGGCAAAACCACCATTGCCGATCGCGTCATGCGCGCTTTGTCGGCTGAAAACGTCCTTCTGCTGCAGCAGGACCACTACTACAAAGATCTTTCGCACCTCTCCCCCGAGGAACGCAGCCAGCGGAACTTCGACCATCCGGACTCGATCGATACGCAACTCATGGCCGAACACGTCCGCCGCCTGCGCGAGGGCCGGGCCATCGAGCGCCCCGTTTACGACTTCACGCAGCACCTGCGCCTGCGCCAGACCGTGCGTCTCGAGCCGCGCGCGGCCATCATCCTCGAAGGCATCCTGATCTTCGAGAATGTAGTCCTGCGTGATCTGATGGACATCAAGATCTTCGTCGATACCGACGCCGACCTGCGTTTCATCCGCCGTTTGCGCCGCGACCTCTCCGAGCGCGGCCGCACGCTCGAGTCCGTTGTCGATCAATACCTTGCCACCGTGCGGCCCATGCACCTGGAGTTCATCGAGCCGTCCAAGCGCCATGCCGACCTCATCATCCCCGAGGGCGGCCACAACGAAGTCGGCGTTGACCTCGTGATCCAGAAGATTCGCTCGCTCCTCCCACGCTAGGCGGGAATGTCTTGTTTCGCCGGGATAACCTTCACCGCCAGCTTGCATCTCACGGATAGCCCGGCCAGGGAGTGCGACATGACGGTCGTTGCACGGAGCGCAAACTCCCTTTGCTTCGCGTTGCTGTTCTGTGCCTCGATTGCTGCGGCGCAGACGCCCGCAACGAAAGGCAGTCTGCGTGGCCGCGTTGAGGATGAAAACGGAGTTCCCCTCGCCGACGCCCAGGTGCGCCTCGAGCCGCCCGAGGGCCGCGCGCAGCTCGCCACCACGGATTCTGCGGGGCGCTTCCAACTCGCCATTTCCGCGCCCGGCACTTATCGCATCTCGGTCAACCGCCCAGGATTTTTCCGCTTGGATCGGCATGCGCTCGAACTCGTGGCCGGGGACAACGAACTCTCCCTCGTGCTCCACCACGAAACCGAGGTGCACACGGAGGTGGAAGTCACCTCCAGCGCGCACGCCATCGATACACAGGATGCGTCTCATCGTGAAACGCTCGTGGCCCGCGAGATCCTCGATCTTCCCGTGCGCAGCACGCATGACCTTCTGCAAAGTCTCTCCGCCATGCCCGGCGTTGTGCGGGACACCGCGGCGGCCAGTCATATCGCCGGTGCGCGTACCGGCGAAACGATGATTCTCCTCGACGGTTTCGAGATCGGCGACCCCGCCACCGGAGCGCTCACCTCGCGCGTCAACGTGGACAGCGTGCGCGGCGTGGAGGTTGCTTCCGCGCGCTACGGCGCGGAATATGCGCATGCCGGCGCAGGAGTTCTCGGACTCGACACGGCGGTCGGCGATGACCACTGGCGCTTCGGCGCAACGAATTTCATTCCCGGCGTCAATCTGGAGCAGGGCGTCCACTTTGGCAACTGGTATCCGCGCGTCACGCTTTCCGGTCCGTTGATCAAGGGGCGGGCCTGGTTTTCCGAATCCGCCAGCCTTCAGCACACCTTCCAACTGATTCGAGGCCTTCCCCCGGGCCAGAACACGACAACACAGTGGCTGGGCGACAACCTACTTCGTGTGCAATTCAATCGCTCGCCGCGGCACATCCTTCAGGGGAGCTTTCTCTATAACCAGTCGAGCCAGGACAATCTCGGACTGACTCTGTTTTCCCCGCTCTCGACGACGACCGATCGGACCGCGCACCGTTACTTCTTTTCCCTGAAGGACCAGTTCTGGAGGGGCAAGACACTCTGGGAGATTGGCTTGGCCGGCGACCTGGGCCCAAGCCACTCCGCGCCGCAGGCCGTGGGGACCTATGTGGTCACGCCCAGCGGGACCTCGGGCAGCTTCTTCCAGGACACGCAGCAGCAGGCTCGGCGCTGGCAGTTGGTGGGCGGCGCGGCCTCGCCCTCGCGAGAATGGCACGGCGCGCATGACCTCAGCGCAGGCTTCAACCTGGCCAGTGTTTCGTTCAACCAGGTGGCATTGCGGTCCGCAATCGATACGCTCCGTCAGGACGGCACGCGATATGACCGCACCACTTTCTCCGGCCCCGCCGCATTCCATCTCTCGGACACGCAGTTGGGAGCGTTCGCGCAGGATGCCTGGCAGATTGCTCCGCGTTTGCGAGTCCAGCTCGGCGTGCGCACGGACTGGGACCGCCTTTTTCAGCACGCCCTTCTTGAGCCCCGGCTCTCGGCCAGCTTCCTGCCGTTGGGGAGCGATCGGCTCAAACTATCGGCGGGCTGGGGCCTCCAGTATCAGCCGCCGGACCTCACGTCACTCGGCCAGGCGCGCGATCAGCAACGCATCGATACTTTCTTCGACTCCGCAGGGCTGACGCCCGTTGCGGGACCTCTGGTCACGCGCTTCGCGCTGCCGGCGACCGGCTTGCGCCCGCCGCAATTTGAAACCGCGAGCGCGGAATGGCAGCAACGTTTCGGATCCAGGACGCTGGCCGGCATTCAGTTCATCAATCGCCGCGAGCGCGATGGCCTCGCTTACGAGAATCTGTTTTCCGGACAGCTCGGAACGCTTTTCCTGCTCCAGAACAATCGCGAGGATCATTACCGCTCGATCGAATTCTCCGTACGGCATACGTTCGGCGAGCGCACCGAAATTTTCGCGGATTACATTCGCAGCGTGGCGCGATCGAACGAAGTGCTCGACCCCACACTCGGTCTCTTGTTCTTCTCCGCGCAGGCGCCCGGCCGGCTGGCCTGGGACGCGCCGAATCGAGTGCTCTCCTGGGGCTGGACGCCCGCGCCGTTTTGGCATCTCTTCTTCAGCTATTTCTTTGAATACCGAACCGGGTTTCCCTTCAGCGTGGTCGATCAGGAACAGCAGCTGGTCGGCCCTCCCAACCGCATGCGCTTTCCCGCGTACCTCAATTTGAACCTGGGTGTCGAGAAGCGTTTCCGGTTCCATCGCCACGAATGGGCGGTGCGCCTGGCGGCCATCAACCTCACTGGCCATAGCAATCCGGACTCGGTCATCAACAATGTGGACGCGCCCGGTTTTCTGACTTTTGCGGGAGGACAGGGGCGCGCCTTCACTGGGCGGCTCCGGCTGGTGGGAACTCACTGACTTCGCGGAAGCCCCGGACCTGCGGAACCTCAGGTCGGCATCTTCAGAAAGAAATAGACTCCCAGGAAGGCGAAGATGGCGTCCGGCGCCCAGGCGGCCATGAGCGGTGGCAGTTGCCCCACGGCCCCCATGACTTCGAAGAGCGCCGACACGGCCCAGTACACGATGGCGATCCCCACACCCAGGGCCACGCCTCCGACCGCGCCGCGCGTCCCCACAAGAAATGCGAAGGGAATGGCAAGGAGGATGATCACCGGCGCGATCAACGGGTAGGCCAGCTTCTTGTGCCATTGCACCGAAAGCCGCGCGACGTCGAAGCCCGCTTGGCGCAATTCGCCGATGTAGCGACGCAGTTCCCGCCAGTCCATCTGGTACGACTGGCGCACTTGGGGATTGAAGTAGCTGGGCGGCTCGGTGAGTTCGGCGAGCTCGTACTTCTGAAACGGCACATAGCTTACCACCCGCGCTTCGGAGACGGAGAAGTCGCGGACCCATCCAGCCTCGAGCTCCCAGGCCTTCCGCTCCGCATCCCACCGCGCACGGCTGGCGAAGACCCGGCGTTTCATCTGAAATGTCGCCGGGTCCAGCTCGATCACATTGAGCCCGCCGAACAGTTTCTGGTCCGGATCGAAAAGTTCGTAGTTGTAGGCCTTGGCGTTCTCGCCGAAGATCCAGCGTCGCCGGGGCTGAAAGAAGGTCTGCGCGGGCCGGGCTTTGATTTGGTTGCGCAACGCGTCCTGCCGCTGGTTTGCGTAGGGCAGATAAGTATTGTCGAGCAGGAGCAGGCCGCCGGCGAGGGCCACGCCAAGAACGATCAGCGGCAGCGCCAGCCGGTAGAGGCTGATTCCCGCGGCCTTGAAGGCCACGATTTCATTATTCTTCGAGAGGATTCCCAGCGTAACCAGCACGCCGACCAGAGCTGCCAGCGGGCCCAGTTGATAGACCAGGTTGGGCGCGAAATAGAGGAAGTAGTTCACGACGACGAGGAACGGCGTGCGGTGGCGTGCGATGTCGTCGAGCAGCTCGAAGAAGGTCCCTGTCTCCACGAGGAATATGAATCCGACCAGGATTAACAAAAAGTAGAAGAGAAAACTCCTCGACACATACACGTCCATCATCAGCGGGAAACGCATGCGCCCGATGCGGGCCGGAGCAGATGTAGGGATGACCTGGGTGGCGCCGTTGCGCCCGTTCGCGCCGGAGACCACGGGCGCGGCGGGTGCAGGCTCGCGCTTCCAGAACGTAAACGCTGCGGCCACGCGCGCCAGCGGATCCCAATCGCCCATGCGCTCCATGCGCGGGAGCAGCACGAGCGCCACCATTCCGGTGAGCAGGTTCGCCGCCCAGATCCCTACGGAAGGCGGGAGCGTCCCCTGCCGCGCCAGCCCTGCGCCCGATACGAACACGAGGTAGTACGCGCAAACCAGAACGATGGTGACCAGGAATCCGATGGCGCGCCCGCCGCGCCGCGGCCGCGCCCCCAGCGGCACGGCCAGAAGCGCAAACACCAAGCAGGCTGCCGGGAAGGCGAACCGGCGATGCAGCTCGACTCGGGCCTCGCGCCAAGCGGACCCGCGAGGCGCGGCCAGCCAAGCTAGCGATTGCTCCTGAGGCGTGAGCTGAATCGAGCGCGCGGCGGAAATGTCCCTGATCTCGACCGGCCAGTCGCTCTCCCCGAACGTCGTGACGGAATAGTGATCGGGTTCTTTCGGTGAAAGCTCATGCGTGCTGCCCGGCTCAGGTGAATCTGCAGCTTGCCCTGTTCGCGCTGCGCAATTACAATGGCCTCCTCCGCCAGCGTCAAACGTGATCCGTTCACGCCACCAGTTTCAGCCAGAAACACGCCGCGCCATCGTGTCCCCGCGGCGGCCACGTCTTCAACATACAGCACGAGCTTGGGAAACCGTTCGTCGAACACGCGCGGCTGCACCAGGAACGATGCCTGCGTCGAAATCATGCGGTTTTGCAACGTCCGCAGCGAGTGCAGCGACGCCGGCCCCAGCCAGACGGTCATGCCCAGTGTGAGCGCCCCGCATCCCAGTGCCAGCAGGCCCACGGGCACCAGCAGCCGGCGCAGCCCCATGCCCAGCGCGTTCATGGCGATCAGTTCGCTGTCCGCGGACATCCGCCCGAGCCCGATCATCACGCCGACCAGCACAGCGATAGGGAGCGTGAATGTCAGCACGCCGGGAAACGTGGAGAGGAAAAGCAGCGCGACGTCGCTCATGGAAGTGGTGTGCCGCACCACCAGTTCCATCAACCGCACGAGTTGGGGCACAAAAAAAACGAAGGTAAAAATCGCTAGGCCCACCAGTGCATGGGAGAAAATTTCGCGGCAAATGTATCGATTCAGGATGCGCATCGTCTGCGCTCACAATTTTAACACGCGGCGCCCTGCGCCAGCCGGTGCAGGGGACTGCTCCGCGCAGAGTAGCATAGAGAAGAAAACAGTCCGCGGGGAGAGCGTCCGGAGATGAATCGCATCCACCTCGTCCTCGTCTGGCACATGCACCAGCCGCAGTACCGCGATCCCTCCACGGGCCGCTACGTCCTTCCCTGGACGCGCCTGCACGCCCTCAAGGACTACTATGGGATGGTGCGCGTGCTCCGGGAGTTTCCCGGCTTCCATGCCACGTTTAACATGGTGCCGTCGCTGTGCATGCAACTCGAGGAATACGCCAGCGGCAAATTCCAGGAGGGGTGGTTCGACCTGGCCTTCCGTCCCGCCTCGGAGCTGAACGACGAAGACAAAGCCGAGATCCTGGTCCGCGCCTTCCAGGTGAACCGCGATAACCTGATGCGCCGCTGGCCGCGCTACGTTGACCTTTTCGATCGCGCCCGCGTGGCCGGCGAACCGGAAGAGGGTCCCGCGCCGCTGGTCTCGTTTGTGGAGCGAGACTGGCGCGATCTCCAGGTGCTCTCGCAACTCGCCTGGATGGACGAGGAATGGCTCGACCACGATCCAGTGATCTCCAGGCTGGCGACCAAGAGAGCCAACTTCACCGAAGAGGAAAAGTGGGAGCTGCATGCCAAGCAGCTCGAGCTGCTGGCGGAAGTCTTGCCGGAATACCGCCACGCCGCGGCGAGCGGCCAGATCGAACTCTCCACTTCGCCGTTTTATCACCCCATCCTGCCGCTGGTCTGCGACACCGATGTCGCGCGCGTCGCCAACCTCTCGACGCCGACGCCGCAGCCCGCCTTCCGGCGCCCCGAAGATGCGCGTGAGCAACTCGTTCGCGCGCGCCGCTTCCATGACCGCGTCTTTGGTGCGTCACCTGCCGGACTCTGGCCCTCGGAAGGCTCGGTCTCCGATCAGGCGCTCAGCCTCGCGGCGGAACTCGGGTTCCGCTGGTTCGCCACCGACGAAGGCGTGCTCGGCCACACTCTCTCCGTGGGTTTCGGCCGGGACGCCGCCGGCATCCCCGCCAATGCGGACCGCCTGTATGCGCCGCTTCGTCTGCGCCTCGATGGCCGCGAGATCACCGGCCTCTTTCGCGACCACTATCTCTCCGACTTGATCGGCTTCGCGTACAGCCGCATGAGCGCCGCTGCGGCGGCCGAAGACTTGCACCGCCGCCTCCGCGCCATCGGCGAACGGGTGCAGATCGGCCGCCCCCTCACCATCACCCTGATCCTCGACGGCGAAAACGCTTGGGAGTATTACCCCGGCGCGGGGCGCAGCTTCCTGCGCGATTTCTACCGGCGCATAGAGAGCGATCCGGACATCCGCGCGCTCACTGTCTCCGAAGCGCTCGCGAAGGCGGGCGAGGTCGCTGCGACGGATCACATCCATCCCGGTTCCTGGATCAACGCTAATTTCGACGTCTGGGCCGGCCACTCGGAGGACGTGAAGGCCTGGGATCTGCTGCGCAACGCGCGCGATTATTACGCTCGCGCCGCCGAGCAACACGTAAAGGGTATCGCCGATGCGCCGACCCGACAGCAACTCGATGCGGCCTACGAAACTGTGCTCGCCGCGGAAGGCAGCGACTGGTGCTGGTGGTTTGGGCCCGAGCACAGCACCGCCAACGACGCCGAATTCGACGCGCTCTACCGCAAACACCTGACCGAGATCTACCTCCAGCTCGGCGGCGAAGCCCCTGACGAACTCGCCGAGCCCATCAAACGACTGCCGGAGCGCGCCGTCATCGCCGCGCCCTCCTCGGCGCTCAGCGTCACCGTGGACGGCCGCGAGACCTCCTACTTTGAGTGGCTCGGCGCGGGCCTCTATTCCGTGGACCGCAGCAGCGGCGCCATGCACGCGCGCGTCCACGCGCTTCACGGGCTCCATTTCGGCTTCAACGACGAATCGCTCTTTCTTCGCGTGGATCCCTTCCCCGAAGCGCGGCACGGGCTCGGCGACTGCGAATTCCGCATCGCCGTGCGCAACGGCGATGAGGTGCGCGTCGTGGCGCAGATCGAGAATGGCGGCTTGGTCAACTATTTGGTGGAAACGAAGGAAGTCTGCCTACTCGGTCCGGATGAGATGGTTCGCGTCGCCTTCGGCAAGATCCTGGAAATCTCCATCGCCCGGCAGCTCTTCGATCTTGCCGGTCGCAAGTCGCTCTGGTTGGGAGTCGCTCTCTGGGAAGGCGGCTTGCCCGTGGACGTGCTCCCGGCCGAGGGCTTCCTCGAAGTCAAACTCGGCGAAGAAAATTTTGCCTGGACCGTGTAGTCCTGCGGCTGTGTTCCGGCATCTGCCTCCTCGGGAAGCAGAGCAACTCCTTCAAAACAATTTCACGGCGAGGTCGCGGGGGTGGCCCCCCACTGGGATCATCGTGACCAGGCTGCCGGTGCTCACGCGGACCACGGCGAGGGTGTTTGACCCCTCCCCCACGACCAACAACAGTTTCTCCGTAGGAGCAGCGGGATCGAGGCGGCAGCGGCCGGGCTGCATCCCGACGGGCGTCGAGCCGGTGATGCGACGCTGCGAAATGGCCACGGAAGCGACGCGGCCGGCCGCGGCGTCGGTGACGTAGAGCATCCCGGCATCGGCAGTCAACACCCCGTGCGAAGGGGCTGAGCCAAGCAGCAGGGACTCCGCATCCTCGTTCGTCTGCGTATTGATGATCTGCAGGCCGTGCGCTTCCGGCGCGGTGACGTAAAGTTCGCCACCGTCCGGCTTCAGGATGAGGTCGCTCGGGGGCGCCGCCAGCGACAGGTTGGCGAGCAGCACCTGGCGCTTCAGATCCACCACCGAGATCTGGTTCGAGCCCGCCGCGGAGACGAAGGCCTTCGAGCCGTCGGGCAGGATCACAACCTGCTCGGGATGCGGTGCGACGCCAATCATGGCCAGCATTGCCAGGCTTGACGCGTCGTGGAGCGAGATCGTGGAGTCGTCGCGGTTGGTCACGACGATGAGGCCGGTCTTGGGGGCGACGCGCGCGACCCAGGGGCGGCGGCCGGTGCGCGCGCGGGCGACCACCTGGCGCGTGGCGCAATCGATGGCCACGAGCGTATTCGCGCCGGATGCGGCGACGTAAGCGCGGCTGCCGTCGGGCGAGAAGTCCAGTGCGTACGGCGCGGCGCCGACGGGGATGCGAGCCGCGAGGCTGCTGGTGGCGGCGTCGATGACGAAGGCGTAGCCGCCATCCGTCGAAACGCCCCACACTTCTTTCCGCGTAGGATGCTCGCGCAGGCCGGAAGGCGAAGGGCCGACCGGAATCACGGCGGCGGGCGCGAGGCGCACCAGATCGACGACGGTGACAGTTCCGTCGGCGACGCTCGAGACGTAGGCGAACAGGCGCAACCCGGGACGCAGGAAAGACGGGCCGCGGCCAAGCACGATTTCCCGCGCGCCCAAGGCGGCGAGCAGGAGCAAAACAAAGAGGAGCCGCTGATTCAGGCGGCGCATGGGAGGAGGGAAGCCGGAAGTAAGAAGTCAGGAGTCGGAAACCGGAGGCGGCAAGTCCGCAGTTGAAAGTCGAAAGTTGAAAGTTGAGGACTTACAGAGAGATTCCTCGGGCCGACTGCCTCGGCCCTCGGAATGACGGACATGGGCACCCCCGCCTCAGTTGATGATGCGGTGGAGGACGCCGGCGATTTGGCGGACTTCGTCCACGAGCTGCACAAGTTCATCGGGAAGGATGGACTGCATGCCATCGGAAAGCGCGCGATCGGGCTCGTGGTGGACTTCGATGATCAAGCCATCGGCGCCGACAGCGACAGCGGCGCGGGAGAGAGGCAGGACCTTGTGACGCCGGCCGGTGCCGTGGCTGGGGTCCACGATGATGGGGAGGTGGCTGCGTTTTTTCACCGCGGGCACGACGGTGAGGTCCAGCGTGTTGCGGGAGTGGTCGGCAAAGGTGCGCACGCCGCGCTCGCAAAGGATGACCTGGTAGTTGCCCTCGGACATCACGTACTCGGCGGCCATCAGGAACTCATCCAGCGTGGCGGACATGCCGCGCTTCAAGAGCACGGGCTTGCGCGCGCGGCCGGCGCGCTTGAGGAGCGAAAAATTCTGCATGTTGCGCGCGCCGATCTGGATGACGTCGGCGTATTTCTCGACCAGGTCGAGGGCTTCGTTGTCCACCGCTTCGGTGACGATGCCGAGGCCGAAGCGCTCGCGCACTTCGGCAAGAATCTTCAGGCCGGGCTCGCCCATGCCCTGAAAACTGTAAGGCGAAGTGCGCGGCTTGTAGGCGCCGCCACGCATGAGCCGCACGCCGGCTTTCGAGACGTGCTCGGCGATGGTCAGAGCCTGCTCGCGCGTCTCGATGGCACAAGGGCCGGCGATGAGGCCGACGCACTGCCCGCCGAAGGAGACTCCTCCCGAGGGCGTGGGAATGCGGATGATCGTTTCCTCATCTTTGACGTCGCGGCTGACAAGCTTGTAGGGCTTGCTGACGGGGATGCATTCGATGACCCCGGGAAGGGATTCGAGCGTGCCGAGGTCCACCTGGCCGGAATTGCCGGTGATGCCGATGGCCGTGCGCGTCGAGCCGGGAATCGGATGAGCCTTCAGGCCCAGCGCTTCAATGCGCCGGCAGACTTCGCGGACCTGCTCCTCGGTGGCGTGCGATTGCATGACGACTAGCATGGGTGGATCACTCGGCTCCTAATGAAACATGGGAGTGTACTGCACGCGGCGGAAGGGAGCAAACTCGACCGAAGTCGGAAGTCAGAGGTCTGAAGTAGGAAGATGAAACTTCTTGTGCTGCTTCGATGCACGTGCAGGTCGAGCGTGAAAAAGTGAAGTGGCGCGGAATCAGTGAGATGTGAACCATTAAAAGATACCCCCACCCTCCCTTTTTTTCGTAACTGATGGGCCTAAAGGACTTATTGTACGATTGTCCGTAACTGTTGGGCCTAATAGAATTAAAGTGCCGTGTTTTCAATAGGCGTGTAACTGCTGGGGATAAAGGAGTTGAAGTCCTGCAGAATAAACAGTTACGAGGTGGGGGCGTAAGTGCTGGGCCTAATAGACTTAGCGCGGAAATGGCGCGCGCGAGGTGCGGAGACTGCGGCTGAGATGTGGTGAGGACGCGAGTCACACCAAGGGCTCCTGATTCTAGGATAGCATGGCGGTCAAATCGGACAGCTCAGAGGGACTCACGCGGAGGCGCAAAGACGCTGAGGATGCGGAGGAGTGCAGAGGCGAGAAGGCAAAGGAATGGATTGCAGTGTCAACGGGAAGGGGCCATGTAGCCGGTGCGGGCGTAGACCTGGAGGGGAGGGAGGCCGCGGGGCGGGGCGAGTTTGACCTGGATTTTGCGCCAGCGGGCGTCGCGGGCGCGGTTGCTGGGGCGATAAGCGAGAACGTACTGGCTGCGCAGCTCATTTCCAATCTTCTGCACGATGTCCGGCAGCGAAGCGCGCCCATAGCTGAAAGCCCTTCCCCCGGAGAGATCGGTGAGTTCCTGCAAAAGCCCTGGGCCGCGGGCTTCCTCGGGCGTGCGTGCGCCGCCGAAAACGCCGATGGTATAGAGCTGCGTGTCGGCTTCCTGGAGAAAGCGCTTGATGTCCGTTTCGCTATAGCGGCTATGGTTTTCGCCGCCGTCGGAAATCAGGATGATGGCGCGACGCTTATTGTGGGCGTTGCGCATCTCGGCCAGGGCGAGGTAGACGCCGTCAAAGAGTGCAGTCAGCCCGTGCGAGGTGAGAAACATCATGCGCGACTCGAGCTCTTCGGGGCTCGAGGTGAACGCGCTGACCAGCTCGGCGCGGCTGCGGAAATCCACCACCAGGAATTCATCTTTCGGATTGCCGTGGCGGAGGAACTCGACGGCGCCGCGGCGCACGACGGTCACTTTGTCGGACATGCTGCCGCTGAGGTCCAGAATGAGGCCGATGGAGACGGGCACATCTTCTCTGGAGAGGTGCAGGATTTCCTGCTGGACGCCGTCCTCGAAAATGCGGAAGTGCTGGGCCTCGAGGCCCGTCACGATGCGGCCGTAGGGATCGGTGACCGTGACATTGACGAGCACCAGATCGACTTCCACTTTGATTTCCGGCTGGTTTTTCCCGGGCGGGGCCTTTTGCGGAGCGTTCGATTGTGCAGCGGCCAGCAACGCCAGCAGAGATGCGGCGATGAAGATCCCGCAGGGGATGAGGAAACGATGCGCGGCTGAGGCTGGTGAGGCGGTCATGGCCATGCCGATTAGTTGGCAGAGACTTCGGCGATCAACTTGGCCAGCGCGCTCCGAAACTCCTCCGGGGAAGCGGACCGGAAGACTCGCGGCTTGAGCGGCTTGAGCAACTTTCCAATGTCATCGTAGCCGAAGCGTGAATCATCGCGCGGGCGCGGGTACGGCCGGATTGGAAACCTCCCCGCTCGGCTCCGCGCGAACTGTTCACTGTAGATGCCGTAGATATAGTAAACGAGACAATCGGATCCCTCCGGCAGCGCGAGCGGGCTGGGCTCTGTTCCCGGCTCGAGACCCGTGGGACTGCTGACGATGATATAGACGCTCAGGGGAGCCGGTTCGCCGGACGCCGCCGCCCGGGCGGCCTGGTCCAGACGGCGCTGGAGTTCCAGGGCGAGGAAAGCGGCATTCTCGCCGCGGTGCTCGAGTGAGGCGACGTCGATCCGTGAGGGATCCATGGTGCCGACGGCGCTTTGCAACCGCGGCCAGTCCAGTTCGCGCACGTTCTCCTGTTCGAAGATGACGCGGCGGCGGCTGAGGTCGAGCGTTTCGACGCGCAGCGAGCCGTTGCGCAGGTCGAGCTGAGTAAATGCGGCTAGCGCGCCCAGGAGCACGACAAGATCGTGAGTATAGCGGGTGAGTGACTCCGCCGCATTTTCCGCCGGGGTAAGGTTGACGATCACTTCGAGATGGAGCGAGCGGCGCGTGCGCAGCGGCAGGTTCAGCCGGGCGGGAGGGGTGGCGAGAAATACCTTGAACTGGTCCTTATCGGGATTGAAAAACTGGAGTGAGGGTGAATCGGACCACGCGCCGGGCAGAGGGTCGTCCTTCAGTGGCGGAACCGTCACCAGTTGTTCCATGAAGCTATATTCTCCGGTACTTTGGTCGTAGAGGGCCAGAGCGACCCGGTACTCGCCGGGCACGACGAGCATGTTCCAGATCAACTCCAGAGTTCCTTTGCGCACCTGTTTTTCCAGGTCCTGCGGCTCAAGGACGGTGTGGTCCTGATAGATCTGGCCCGCGCCGTCGGTGGCTTGGATCATGGAAGAGAAGCCGCCTCGGGACACGCGGAGCAGAAGCTCCTTGCCGGGCACCTGGATTCGTATGCGGAGCGTGATCCGCTGGTAATACGAGAGCTGGAGAGGCAGAAACTCGACCTTCCAGGGGATCTGCGGGCGGGGAGTTGTGGCGAGCCAGGTGTGAAAAGGGGTGGCGGCAATAAACGGGTCCAGGCCGCTGGATTGGCCGAAGAGAGGGGCGTCCAGAAAGAGAAGGCCCAGCACGAAGGGCAAGAGTCGTAGCCAGCGAGTACGGTCTGCGATGCGCATGCGCACTGCTGCCCTCCGGTCGGCGATCGAGTGTTAAGGGCAGTATACACCGGCGTTTCACCGAACGGCGGGGCGGGAGACGCGTTCGGGCGCGAGGCGGGCTCGCGGGAAAGCGTTTACGCAGAGGCGAGGCATCGATTAGAATAGTGGACTACTTAGCGGCTGAAATTCCGTGCCGAAGAATCGGCCGCACAACCAGGCTCACAACCAGTGACTCCCAAAACTGCAGGGCAAGCGGCGGCAGCGACCTTACCCCCGGTGCATCGCGACGCCGCGTCTGCCGAAAGCCAACCCCAAAACCCCGCGCTCACCTGGGACGCGGAGGATGAGTACCGGCCAGGGCCGCCTCCGCCGACCGAGGTCCCCACGTGGAAAGACGGCAGCGTGCGCATCGGGATCCACACCTCGATTGCCGGGGACATCGCCGGGTCGCTTGAAATCGCCAGCAAGCTGGGCTGCAACGCGCTGCAGATTTTTTCGTCGAGCCCGCGGATGTGGCCCCGAGGAGGCGGAGGGCGCATCCCCGAAGCAGACGCGGCGCGATTTCGCGCGCGGCGCGCCGAGCTGGGCCTGGGCCCGCTGGTCATCCACGATAATTACCTGATCAACCTGGCCTCGCCGGACCGCATGATGCGCGTGCGGTCGATCCAGGCGTTTCGCGAGGAGCTGCTGCGCGCGTCGGCGCTGGGCGCGGATTTTCTGGTGGCGCATCCGGGCTCGGCGCGAGGCAGCTCGACGGGTCAAGCCATCGCGGCGATTGCCGACGGCTTCCGCCAGGCCGCGCGGGGGATGAAGTTCGGTGGCCTGCGCATTCTGGTCGAGAACACGTCGGGGATGGGCTCGGCGCTGGGCTCACGGTTCGAGGAGCTGGCCGCGATCATCGCTGCGGCGCCGGATTTGCCCATGGGCGTGTGCTTCGATACGGCACACACGTTTGAGGCAGGGTTCGACATTCGCACGGAAGCGGGCCTCAGCGCGACATTGCAGCGAGTGGTGCGCACCGTCGGCCTCGCGCAGGTGTACGTCGTGCACGTGAACGACTCAAAGACGCCACTCGGCTCGCGCGTGGATCGGCACGAACACATCGGCAAGGGCAAGATCGGTCTCGAAGCATTCCGGCGGATCCTGAACCACCCCATGCTCTCCGCGGGCGGCGCGCATGGGCTTCCGGGACGCGCGTTCATCCTGGAGACACCAATTGATGCGCCGGGAGACGACCGCCGCAACGTGCGCACGCTTTGGAAACTCGTGGGGCGCACGGTGAAGCAGGCGCCCCACGCGGAAGATGGATTCACGATGTTTCGAGGGGGAAAGGCAGAGTCAGGAGGTAAAGGACGTAGAGGAGGTAAAGGAGGTAGAGGAAGTAGAGGAAGTAGAGGAAGTAGAGGAAGTAGAGGAAGTAGAGGAACCAAAGGACGAAGGAAAAAGAATTAACACAGAGCGCACAGAGAACACAGAGAACGCAGAGGGGACAGAAAGGGCAGAAGCCGCGGAGACAGCGGACAAATGGCGGAACACGACCCACAAGCGATTTACGATCCCCAGGCGATTGAAGCGAAGTGGCAGAAGCGCTGGGAGGAGCGCGGGGAGTTCCACGCGGACGTGGACCCCGCGCGGGCGAAGTACTACGTGCTGGAGATGCTGCCGTATCCCTCCGGCACGATGCACATGGGCCACATGCGCAATTACACCATCGGCGACGTCGTGGCGCGCTACAAACGGATGCGCGGCTTCAACGTGATCCATCCGATGGGCTGGGACGCGTTCGGCTTGCCCGCCGAAAACGCGGCGATTCAGCGCGGCATCCATCCGCGCGAGTGGACGAGCATGAATGTCGCCTAGTTCAAGCGGGTGTGCCGGCGCTTTGGGTTCAGTTACGACTGGCGCCGCGAGATTTCCACGTGCGAGCCGGAGTATTACCGCTGGAACCAGTGGTTTTTTCTGCGCATGCTGGAGAAGGGAATCGCCTACCGCAAGCGCAGCCGGGTGAATTGGTGCCCGAAGTGTCAGACGGTGCTGGCGAACGAGCAGGTGGTGAACGGCTGCTGCTGGCGCCACGAGGATACGCTGCGTCGAGGCGAGGGAGATCGAGCAGTGGTTCCTGCGGATCACGCAGTACGAGGAGGAGCTGCTCGACTGTCTGAATCAGCTCGAGGAGGGTTGGCCCGAGCGCGTGCATCAGCATGCAGCGCAACTGGATCGGCAAATCACAAGGCGCGCGGGTGCGATTTCCGGTGGAGGGAATGGCCAGCGAGACGCGTTGAGGTGTTCACCACACGCATTGACACGATCTACGGCGCGACGGCCGTGATCCTTGCGCCGGGACACCCGCTCGTCGGGAAGCTGATCTGCGGCACGCCGCAACACGCCGAGGCGGAAGCAAAACTGGCGGAAATGCGGCGAATGTCCGTGAAGATGGAAGATATCGCCACGGCGGAAAAGGAAGGATTCTTCGACCGGGAGTTTCGCGGTGAATCCTTTCAACAGCGAAAAGCTGCCGATCTGGGTCGGCAACTTCGTGCTGATGGAGTACGGCACGGGCGCGGTGATGTGCGTGCCGGCACACGACCAGCGCGACTTCGAATTCTGCCAGAAGTACAGCCTGCCTATCCGCGTGGTGGTGCAGCCGATCAAGGGCGCGCCGCTCGTGGTTGAGAAAATGACCAAGGCATTCGACGAGCACATGGAAGGGACGCTGGTCGATTCGGGACCCTACAACGGGCTGAGCCCGCCGGCGGCGATTGATAAGATGGCGGCGGACGCTGAGGCGCGCGGATTCGGCAAGTCCGAAACGATCTTCCGCTTGAAAGACTGGGGCATCTCGCGGCAACGCTACTGGGGCACGCCGATTCCGGTGATGTACTGCGAGAAATGCGGGCTGGTGCCCGTGCCCGACGACCAACTGCCGGTGCTGCTGCCGCCGGACGTGAAATTGACGGGCATGGGTCAATCGCCGCTGGCGAGCGATCCGAATTTCGTCCACGTGAAGTGCGCGAAATGCGGAGGGCCCGCGCGGCGCGAGACGGACACAATGGACACGTTCATCGATTCGTCGTGGTATTTCTACCGGTACGCCGACGCGCACAATGACCAGGCCCCGTTCGACCCGGCGGTGGTGCGCTACTGGTTCCCCATCGACCAGTACATCGGCGGAATCGTGCACGCTATCCTGCACCTGCTCTACTCGCGGTTTTTCTGCAAGGTGATGCGCGACCTGGGCCTGGTGAACCATGACGAGCCCGTCACGCGACTCTTCACCCAGGGACTCGTGCTCAAGGGCGGCACGGCGATGTCCAAGTCGAGAGGCAACGTTGTCGGCGCGGAAGACATGGCGCAGAAATTCGGCTGCGATACTGGCCGGCTCTATACGTTGTTCGCGGCGCCGCCGGAGAAAGACCTCGAGTGGAGCGAGCAGGGCATCGAAGGCTGCTCGCGCTTCCTGCACCGCGTGTTCCGGCTTTACGCCAAGCATGTGCAGAGGTTGCGCGGCGCGAGGAGCGGAGTCATCAACCTTGCTTCCGCTTCGCCCAAGGAAAAAGCGCTGCTACGCAAGACGCACCAGACGCTGCGGCGCGTGACGCAGGACTTCGAGGTGCGCTGGCATTTCAACACGTCCGTCGCGCTGCTGATGGAGCTGGTGAACGAGATCCAGGCACAGGAGCCGCTCGAACAGGAGTGCCGGCCGGAGGTGGCGCGCGAAGTTTTCGAGATCACCGCGCTTCTCCTTGCACCGATGGCGCCGCATCTTGCCGAAGAACTTTGGGAGATGCTCGGCCACGGCGAGGGGATTGGCGCAGCGAAGTGGCCGCCCTACAAACCGGATTTTGGCGCTGCGGAGCAGGTCGAAATCGTCGCGCAGGTGAACGGCCGGGTGCGCGCGAGGCTGGTTGTCGAAGCCGGCTTGAGCGAAGAGGAAATGTACCAGCGTGCGGCGGCGCATCCACGCGTCGCAGAGCAGTTGGCAGGTAAACGCCTGGTCAAGAAAATCGTCGTACCGGATAAGCTGGTCAATCTTGTGGTGAGCTGAAGCCGCCGAGTGGCCGTATGGGAAGCAGGGGTTCCGAAGGTATGGGTGCGAGCGTCGCGATTTTCGAGGTCAAGGATTGGGAGAGGCAATACTTGTCTAAGCGCCTGACCGATGCCGA
>CAVTZX010000058.1:0-19823 GCA_963739275.1 uncultured Acidobacteriota bacterium | reverse complement strand
GAGGCCCCCTCTGAAAGATCGTGAGCCAGAAATCTGGTCGCGCATCGGCCAAGTTCTCGTTGTCGCCCTAGTTGAAACCGGCAGGCTTGAGGAGGCACGGAGGCTCGAAACTGATTTGGCTACGTACTATTGGAGCCACCGACAGGTGAATCCGTGGGCACTCTACAGTCTAAACGTACTGCGTCGGCGATCTGAATGCCTTCATCACATACCGACTGCAACGATGCACCTTGAAAGGGCGATCACTTATTTCGGCCCCAGCGAGCCACATGCCCTCCCCAGGCACCCTATCCAGTTCTACTACACACTCACAAATCTCATCGGCAATCTCACCGCGGGAGGGCGGTTCGACGAGGCATACCAACGATCCCTCGAATTGGATGCATTAGTCCGAGAGCACCAACTAATTCCATGGCCCGGGCTCGAAAATGCTTCGAACAACCTGATACTTGCCGGCCTCCTTAGTGGGAATCTCGCAATAGGAGCTGCCGCAGCTTTGATGGAGCAAGTGTCTGAAGGAGCGACTGGCGCGGGAGATCGCATCCTTATACAGAATAACTGCGCCGTTCTGTTGATTCGTACAGGCCAGCTTGCAAAGGGCGAAGGCGTCCTGGAAAAAGCGTATTCCGGACTCATTGCAGCCACCAACCCGGACGAGTATCACCTATATTTCGTAGGTAACAATCTTGCCTTCCTTCGTGCTGTCACCGGTAACCGCACAGACGCTGAACGTATATACGGAGGCTGTTGCGCTGGCATTGAGCACTTATACCCCGCGGTTCGCCAGACACTAGCGAGACGCCACGAACTTCTCAGCCCCGTCTTGGCAACGGCCCGAGATCTCGGCGTCGAAAAGCTGGACGCGTTTCTCTCAAATCATTATCCACTTCAAGTGGGGCCGCAGTGGCAATTCTACGGTCGTACTTTTCTTTTGAGCGACATCCAATTCTGGTCTGCTGACTAAGATTGAATCGAGTAACGCTCTGCCGCCCGTCCGATGAGAAACATTAAGAGGTCCACGTGTGATCTGCCGATGCAGTTCATCGCGTACATGAAACTGCTGTGCTTCGTCAGATGTGGCTTGGCAGCAATTTCGATGATTATTGGCTTGCCGTCTTCTTGAACGCGAAAATCAACTCGGCCCACTCCTGCAAAGCCAAGACATCGGAATACCTCTGACGCTATTCTCATTGCGACCGTCGCTGTTTCTGGAGCCTCTTCGTTGAAGTCATAAAATGAGTATCGATCAGAAGCAACGTCGTCGTACGTTAAGAAGGAGTTGTCGAGCTTTCGCTTACCGTGCAATTCTAGGCCGACTGCCGCGATGGTTCGGGGCTCATCCGCTTCGAACACCGGTACCTCGATTTCAAAGCCTCTTATGAATTCTTGGATCGTCAGCGGCTGGTGGAACTCAACCACACGTTTCTGAAGCCCCCTCTCGACGCCGGAGTACATTTCGAAAACGCTATCAGGTCCTATGCCTATACTTGCGGATTCGTAAGTCGGCTTTGCTATGAGGCGAATACCCTGTGGAGGTGCCTCTGGCCACCAGCCTTTGCTCGTAAGAAGCCAGGAACGCGCAACAGGAAGACCAAAATGACCGAGAATGGCGTTCAAGTGAAACTTGTGCCGACTGACAGCGACAACATACGCATCAGAGTCAAGAATCGGGATTCCGGAGAGACGACAGAGGCCAGGTACTAAGGCAGATCTCGCTGGCCCAATCCCGTTCTGCGCGATGTTGTAGACAAGAATAGATTCTCGCGGGAACTTCAATCGTTCTCGATCTAGCCACCGGAGAAAGCGTTCCTCATCGATGATCACTTCGCAGTAGAATCCGCCTGACTCGAACCCCGCTATTAGGTAATCCAACTCATCTGTGCTTAGAAATTCTGTAACGATGGAATAAACCTCGTAGTCCTGAGGGGGCCGTGTTCTGCCCTTCACGTTTGCAACGAGCACGACGCCGATCTTCGCTTTGAGGCCAGCCGCGAAGTCAACTCGCTCAAGAAACCATTCAGGCGGGGGAATCACGATCCGCAGCTATTGATAATTCCTAGTTATCTCTACCGATAATTTACGCAGCGTATCAAAACCAGCATCGTCTGTCACGCTGTTTACTTGGCCCGAGGACGAACCTCAACGTGGTAGGCTTCGACTCCATTTTGCTTATCTTTCAAATCCGGGAGGTAAAAGTGCAAATGCAAAAAGCCGTCGCGAACTTCATGAGTGGATACTTTTCGACACGCAAAAGAAGTGAGAAAACCAAGTCTGCCTATGAAACTGATCTAAGGCAACTTCGCTGTGAGTTTGGCGATGCAACCCCACTACTGAGGGTCAACGCCGATGGCTTGGAGCGCTGGGCTGAACATCTGCGTTCTAACGGATACGCTCCCGTTTCAATTCGGCGCAAGTTCGCAACAGCTAGAGTCTTTTTTTCGTATTTCGTCCGCAAGAGTGCCCTAGCGCAATCACCCATGTGGAGAATCCGGCTGGACCTCGGGGCTCACTCTGTTACCCCGGAATTTGAAACAGTCCGATGCCAAGAAACTAATCGAAGAAGCGTGGCGGGCCGCGGACACGACATCCCCATTACCACGTTCTGCGCGTGATCAGTACTTCCTCGCAATTCGAAATGTGGCGATCGTCGAGATCATGTTTGCAACGGGAATACGGGTCGGAGAGCTTGTTTCTCTTCGTCTACGAGACTGGAGTGAGGAAGATTCGGCATTCATTGTCATGGGAAAGGGCTGTCGTCAAAGACTGGCTGTGATGCCCGATGAGCGCTCGAAGCGCGCACTCAAAGAGTATCTGATTCGCCGACAGGCCCTGAATCTCGGACACGACTCATTGTTTCCAAATTCGTCAGGAAAGAAGCTCTCCACTCAAGGCGTCGCCAGGGTCCTTTTGGTACTTGGGACTACTGCAGCCCTGGAAACGAAGGTCACTCCGCATATGATCCGTCATACCACTGCCACCCTGCTGCTGCGCTGTGGAGCGGACATAAGGATTGTGCAGGAAGTTCTCGGGCATGCGTCGATTGTTACGACCCAGCGGTATACGCATGTATCTAAAGACGATCTTCTTTCAACGCTCCGGCTCCGGCACCCCAACGATCATATGGAGATCGATTCGGGCTCACGCGCCACCAAAAGCCAGCTTAGCCTTCCGTTTGAACGGGAAGCGCGCTGAAGGCTGGCGGGACGAGACCTTCTCAGAAACGATCGTCACGCACGACGGGATTGCGCCCCTCTCGCGTCAGGGTTTCAAACGCCTCGCATTTGCAGTGTATTTACCTATGATGTATAGTGACAACATATGGCTTTAGAAATGCAATCCAGTCATGAGGATGAGGCCAGGGCAGTCTGCGACGTAAGAGAATTGAGATAGTGAATCTTCGCCAGGCGGAGGCAACATTTGATAAAACGGGCACAGCGGATGTCCTTCTCGGAAGAAAGTTCGGTGTCTCGGTGAAGGATGAAGGTGATTTCGTGCACGTAAGATTCGGCTCCAAGGATCTGACTCCTATTGGCAGTTTCCCAACCGGCGCCCGAAACTTTCATACGAAACAGGAAGCCTTCGAGTTTGTTGAACATCTGCAATCACGGATCATTCAGCGGCGGGCCTCTCTTGGAAAGCCTATTCCTCTGCAACAGCTTCGCGAGCAGTAGCGACGTTCAGGCTGGAGCTGCCTCAGAGCCTAGCATTCTGAAGACTCACGCGGCCAGGCTTGTTGAGAAACGATCTTCACGCGGGGCGGGGTTGCCACCCTCTCAGGTCAAGATTTCCGCTTCCCTTCTGTGGACACCGCCGCAGTAGGATACGAACTCAGATCACGGGAAGTCGTGCAATACGGCTCGAACTTGACTAGTTCTGGCTTGGTGAAAAGCGCTTGCCAAGTTTGCCGCAGTCGCTCGTCGCGTTTGGCATCCCGCGGCAGTGCTCTATGAATCTCTCTGCCCGACGGATCAACAATCCGTCCTGCTGTGACAGCTAGGCCGCAGAAAGAGATCTCGATTCCTTCATTCTCCACCGGAGGCGGCAACTTGTGCCTTCTGCTGACGGCGCCGTTCAAGCTCGCCTTGATAGGTGGCTCGACATTCTCCTCGAGGTCGGAGTCAACGAAAATCTGACACTGCGATGCCTCTGTGCATCCGCGTGCGCGAAGGTCCGCAACCGCCTGTTTGACGCCCAAGAAAATCGGAGAAATAGAAGTTGCGTGGATGGTGCCACACTGGCGCGCGATCTCGGCAAGCAGAGTCTGTTGCCGTCGGAGCTTTGCCGTTCTGCCTTCCAGCACCTTACGCGTCGTGGGAATGGAATAGCTGCCCAGTCGCCGAGGTTCATTCGCGGTCGCCACATCACCGAGAACGAGGATCGTGAGGGTTGAACCTTGTGAGACGCGTGCCTCAGAAAGTGCTTGATTCGCCAAGCCAAGAAGCGACTCGCACCCTTGGGCATGGGATAGCGAAAGGTCTGCAACGATTTCAAAGTGCGGTGTTGATTGGATTCTCATCGCATGGATGCGCCATCCGACAAACCCCACAGAAACGCCGCAATAGACGAGGGCGTAGAGGATACTTCTTTTCATAGGGCCCTCCGACCAACGCCCCGAACCCTGCCGACGTTCTCGGCGATCCCGGCGTTAAAGCCGTCGAGCACAGCTTTGATGGCGACGGCTTCTAGTTCAGCGATGTGGATGTTGCGATTGTGGCGGTCCTCGACGAACGCGATCTTCTGGGCGATAGCATCGCAGAGTTCTCTGATCCGCGTCTGCCACCGCGTGAGATCCGTCTGTGCAGCATCGCGGAACGCAATCGCTTGACTCTCGATAGTGTGCCGTGCGAACCACGCGGCTTCACTGACCCACAATCCGTTTGCGAGCCACTCCAAGAGCAACACCGCTGCGATCTCCACAACCGTGAGTCCCAGCGCAAAGAGCACTTCTCCGGCTCCTTCTGCGGCCGCGATTCTTATGGCGCCCAGCCCGAGGCCGAGGATCACACCCGCGCCGACGCCGACCAGTGTCCAGGCATTTCGCCGTCCGCTGAGGATTGCCAAGGTCAACATCGCGCCCACGAAGGCCGCGCTAACCGCTGCAAAAAACCAAGCGAGCAGATCGTCGCCGAGTGTGTGGAAAATGGAGTCGTGCAGCGTGGGCGCGACCGTCAAAGTGATAGCAATGATGAACGCCGCTACTAGTATAGGAGAGGCAGCAGGCTTCTCTCCGGCTTTGGGTGTTCGTGCCAGGTCAGCCTCCGCGTCGCGTAGATTCGCCGTGGAATGTTGTTCGGCCTTTTCCGCTTCCTCGCGTTGGGCGAGGCTCTTCTCGTACTCCGCTTGATGCATTGCGTCGTGAGCGTTAACCGCGGGATCGTACCGGTCTCGGTAGGTGTCCTTCGCCATCGCGCGCGCATGATCCTCGAGTGAGCGGATATCCTCTGCTCGAGGCTCGGTGTTGCCGCTGTGGAGGGCACGGTTCCGCCCTAAATGGAACAAACCGGTCTGCATCTCGAAGATTGAGCCGTGCTGTGAAACTGTGACAACATCTTCGAGCGGATGTGGGAGTGCCTTCTCTGGCTCTCTTCTTGGAGTCTCATCGTGATGCACGTCAGTACGTTGGGCCTTGGACTTCATGTTTCCTCCTCAGGATTAGGTGCTCGCGGCACTGGGCGGGCTTCGTGAACTCGCTCATCCCCGTTAAAAAGGAGCCTGTCCGTTGGACAAGCTCCGTGAGAACAAAGAACTAGGTTGACTCGAGGATCTTCCTGACCTCCTCGAGCTTTTGGAGTTGACGTTTGGCCTGCTTGATTCTTCCTCTTTCGCCTCGACGCCTTCGCGCAGCTTGTCGATTTGATCGAGGACGACCTCAACGGGCGTTCGCTTCTTCCACGGCTTCCTCTCCTTCGCTGGAGCAGGAGCCTTCCCCGCGTCGTACAATTTCTGGGCTGTCATCTGTTCCTCCTCTTGGAACCTCAGCGTGCCTCCAGGGCCTTGTGCGTGCGCGACATCGCGTCGGCACGCTCGGCAGGCGTCTGGGATGGTGGTTGTGGTGCGCTCGTTGCTCCACGCTGAACGCGTTGAGCAGCTTTGCTCGGTATTCTGCGACTGTCTTTTCGGCTTCCTCAGGTGTCAGGTTGTGGCCGAGGACAGCGTAGACGTGATTGATTGCGTCATAGAGGATCACGAGCTTTAAGGGGCTGGACATCTGGTGCTTCCCTCCTTTCGGTGATGTTGCGGGACGAAATCACCTCCTTCTTCATGGTCAGAACATTCGAGACCCCTGCAGGTTCGGGCTGAGTTGGAGTTTGTGATGCCAGCCAGGCCTCGAGCTTCCGAATCGCGTCGCGCTTTGCCGGCAGCTCGACGTGGGTGTATATCGCGTTGACGTCTTGACCGCTGGAATGGCCCATCAGCGCCTTGCGGATTTCCTGCATGACTCCGGCTTCCATGAGCCGCGTGTTGAACGTGTGGCGGAGATCGTGGAAGCGCAGGTAGCGGATCTCCGCGCGGCGGATGGCGGACTTCCACGCGGTCTTGATCAGTGCGGATAGGTTCCTGCTCCGAAAGGAAAAGAGCAGGCCCTCCTCCTGGCGTTTCGTGAGAAGGAGATTGTGGAGACATCAGTCGGTGAGAGGAATCTCGCGCCCTTCTCCTGCGGCTGTATTTCGAACGAGTGACGTAGGAGCAGCTGGCGCGCGAGAAGTCGACGTGCTCCCACCGCTGATTGAGGATCTCGCCGCGGCGCATGCCGGTGGCGAGTGCGAGCAGTGATGATGGGCTCGCGAAGATGGGGCGCGAGCTGCGCGGAGCAGCATGGCCTCGTCTTCCAGGATTGAGCACGAGTAACCAGGCTTCCTCCGCACTGGCACGAGCCGCATCCGGCTCCAGAGGGTTGGCACGGCGAGGAACCCCCTCTTCAACAGCCCAGGACGGGAAATGACTTGAGCGCTATGGAGATCCCGATTAGACGGTTGTCTCCGAGAGCTGCTTCCCTCGGCGTGTCGATGGCGAGCGGTAGTCCTCGGTTGCACATGGCCCGAGTTGATTCGGCCCAAATCGGGGTCTCGACTGAAGTAGAGGCAGCAAGAACCTTTAATGGTCGAAGATGATAAGAGGTTTGTGTGAGCCTCCGGCGAGGAAGCGGGCAACGAGTTCGCCGAAGGGCATGTCGAGGGTGCGAGGTTGGGACGGAGTACCCGTGACGCGCGAGGTTCAGTTCTTCCCTGAACTTCTGGTCAACAAGTTCCGCCTGCCTGCGGTTGCCGGTGTTCGTGGACTTCGCGTGCCGGACGCCGTCAATCGAAACGTAAGTCCAGTACGTCTTGCCACGCTTCCAGAGCGTCATCTAGACACCTCCTTTCTGCTGCTGTTCGAGCAGCCAGCGGATTACCTGTTGGCGGTAGAAAATGAGTTTCCCGACTGGCCTGGTGCGGAAGTGCGGCAGGCCATCCCGCAAGTGCCGGTTCCGTACCGTCCACGGCGAGCAGCCGAGGAGATTGGCCACCTCGCGGATCGAGAGCGGCTGGCCGAGAGTATCGTCTTCTCGACCGCGCTCCTCTCTCCCGATCTGCGGTTTGTCCTGCGGGCAGCAGGGCGGGTAGGCCTGCGCGAGGTCGCGTGCTCCGAAGGGCAAGGAAACCTTGGGCTTTCGCTCGCCCGCGTTGCATGAATCCCCGGTGATTCCGTGTGTCGTCGGTTCCACTAGCGTCTCTCCCTCCGATCCCGACCCTCCCGCCTACGCTTCAACAGGTTGTGAATCGCTCTCCGAAACCAAGCTGGTAGCTGCGACCAGACCCACCAGAGAAATCCGAGAGTGATGAGAAGCAGAACCGCCGAAATCAGCGTGTCGGGCCGCCTGGCGAGTCCGGTAACGAAGAACCCGATGGCGGCAGCCGAGAGGACGGCAAGGATCAAACCCGGAACGAGCGACAGTAGGAATTGGGCGATTGGCGCCCAGAGCGGAACCTTGGGCTGCGGAGTCGATAGGTCTCGGCTGCCGCATTGGGAACATGCCTCGGCGTTCCGGGGATTCGCGTGCAGCCGCGGGCAGAGCTTCACGTTGTAGCTCCGGCCGCAGAAGTTGCAGAAGAGCGGCTCGCCCGCCGTGATTCGATTGCAGTTGTAGCAATACTTCATGGTTGCAGCTCAAGAAGCGCTCGGCGGCTGTCATCGTTCGGTCTTTCCCATGTGGCAGACCAGAAACCATCGTGCCGCGTGGCTTTGAAGGTTGTGAACCAAAAGATCTTATTCGTGAGCGCAGCCGTGACGGTGCGCAGCGAGGTCAGCCTCTCCGTGGAGTTCGTGACGACGAGGACGCGGAATTGGCCTGGGCCGAACTCGCGGGTAGCATGCCCTCCGACCGCGTAGCTTAGGTATTCCTGGACCTTCTTTCTCCACACGGACGGGGCTTCCGTTCCCAGATCGACCTCGAGAAATGCGGCGAGTACTCGTTCGCGCTGCGCGATTTCAACGTACCCGTCGGGAACGAGAGCTCGGCTAGCTTCGAGAGGCTTGGGGAAGCTCACCCAGCGAAGGAACCTAGTTTCAGGAAGCGGTATGGGCCGGTGCTTCAGGAGGCAGTAGATTTCATTGATATGGAGCTGATGGTCGACGAATCGGTCCGCGACGAGCACCTCATCGCCGCGTCGCCGCAATCCGGGCTGCGCTGCGCCGCACAGTTTCTCGCCTTCGCGGGTGAGGGTATAGAGGGCCTTCATGCCGCGGGCTTCCGTGCCGATGAAGAACCGCCGCAGGAGGCCCGCCCGCGTGAGTCCAAGCAGCCGAGCATTAGCACGCGTCGTCGAGCCAAATCCGCCAATGCATTTCGCCTGCTCTCGGTCAATCACGCGCATGACGCTAAGCTCGCGGAGCAAACGCTCATCGCGCTCTTGAAGCAGCAATCCCCTTCGGTTATTCCCAGTCATGGAGTGCTTCCTTCGCGCTGCGGCCGATCACGGCCTGCCGCCGCGCTATCTCTTCCTCGATCTCGCTGCGCTTGCGCGCCCAGCGCGCCCGGCAGCGGTCATAGAGATCGGTCGCATCGACCTTTGGCTCGACGACCGTTGGCACGCGCGCCTGCTGCCAGCGCTCGTGACCGGTCTTCACGACCATCTGCCGGCGAGGAAGATTCTTGAGGAGTTCCGCGAGTGGCTTGCCTCCGTCGAGTGCTGCGGCGACCTGCTGCGCATCGGGCGCCGAAAGCTGGAAGAAGATGTGCGTGCCGACCGCGAGAATCGCCGAGCGCATTTCTTGCGAGTACTGATCGAGGAACTGGTTTGCGGAGACGACGGAGACGCCGAATTTCCTCGCTTCGCTTAATACCGTCTCGAGGCCGCTCCCGTACGTCACAAGGTTCTGGATCTCGTCGCAGTAGAGCGTGAAGAGATCGCGCTTCTTTCGAGAGAAGAGCGCATTCTTGATCGTCGTAAGGAAGAGCTCCCAAGCGTCGCGGCTTGCTCACCCAGCCTGCCCTTGTGAAGGTTGAGCACGATCCAATAGCCCTGGTCCATTGCCTCGACGACGGAAAAGGTTGAGCGCCGCTGACCGACGATGTGGCGGAAATGCGGATCGGCCGTGAAGGCCGAGACCTTGTTCAAGATCGGCTCACGCATGACTGCTCGCATCGGCTCGCTCGCCTGGTCGTAGCGAAGCTCGAAGTACTGCTTGACTTCAGAATTCGCGACGTGCTTCAGGCATTCACTGCGGAACCCAGGGTGGCTGAGGAGCGGCGCGAGCTCGAGGAGCGTGAGGCCGTTCTCGGTGAGAACCCATAGCGAATTCCGCAGCAATTCGTCAGTACGCGCTCCGAAGGAATCGAGATGCCAACGCTGCTTGAGCACTTGCGCGCATTCCGCAATCTGAACAAAGCGTTCATTGCCGCCCTGCTGTTCAAGGGGATTGAGGCCCACCGAGAACTCAGGATCGGCGGGCTCGATGACAATGAGCTTCTCGCTGAGGTCCTCGCCTGAGGATTGGTCTAGGGCCGCTACCGTTCCAAGTTGGAACTGAGTCGCGTCGCCGTGCAGGTCGAAGTAGGCAAAACCGTGTCCGCTTTCGATGTCCTGGCGGGAGAGATAGCGGATAAGTGAAGACTTTCCGGTACCAGTCTTCCCCAAAACTGCGACATGTTCGGCGCGGCGGTTCTGGGGAATCGCTACGCGCCTGGCGTCTGTTCCGTCTTCAGAACAAAGTGCACCTAAGTCGAGCGCATGTTCGGCGCGCGAACGGTTGCGGCGAGACGAAGCCCGGTTCCAGATTCTTGCGATCAGTTGTTCGATCCAACGTTTCATCGATTGGTCCTCTTTGATCCCGAGGGGAAATTAGTGATCAGCAATTCGGGGTAACGCTTTCCCGCCTCTCGCTGTGCGGTGTAGTGGAGATCGATTTCCTGGAATCTGAACTTGGAAAAGAGCTTTCGGACCTCTGGCACGTCATTCAGCGAGAGAACGAACATGCCGCGTAGATTCCGGACCCGATGTTCGAGTGCCTCAAAGTCGCTATCCGAGAAGTTGAAGCGGTAGAGCTTTCGGCCGAAATATGGCGGATCGAGGTAGAAAAGGGTGGTGGGCCGGTCATAGCGCCGGGAGGATTTCCTGATACGGCAGAGACTCGATCTGCACTCGGGCGAGCCTCTTGTGAGTCGCTTCGATTACTTCCGGGATCTTCGTGAGGTTGAAGCTCGGAGGTTGCGTGACGCTATGGTGATAATTTGGATACCTCACCAGCGCCGCAAACGAATTCTTGAGCAGGTAGAAGTACCGCGCCGCGCGCTGTACGTCGGTCAGGCTCTCGGGATTTGTTGATTTCAATCGCGCGAAGACCCTGCGGCTCACGAGGATGAACCGCAAACATCGAAGCAACTCCTCGTGATGGGATTGGCAAATCCGGAAGAAATTGACTACCTCACCGTCGAGGTCGTTCAAGACTTCAACGCGCGACGGTTCCTTGTGAAAGAGCACTTGCGCGCCGCCGGCAAACGCCTCGACGTAGGTCGTGTGTTCCGGAAAGACCTCGATGATCCGGTTGGCAATTCTGTTTTTGCCGCCGATGTAGCTCAACGGCCCCTTCATGTGGCGATTGGTTTCAAGAATGTGCGGGGATGTAAGGTGAGTGAGAGCCGCTTCGATATCGACCTGATCGAAGCGTCCCATCAGGTTAGCAGCCGAGGGAATCCCGTAAAGGTGGCAGATATTGCGCGGCATGCACGCTGCGAACATCAACGCAACGCTCAGGGTATTTCCTCCCACGAGACAGACCTAAGCTTGGTGCGCCCAACGGTGGAAGCGGCAACGAGCAGTTAACAGCGCTAATATGCGGCATTGAGTGGTGGCTGGATTGCTCCTCGCTGCTGGCGTGCCAGGAAGGTGCCCGTTTGGAAAACGGTTTTCCGGGATGGTAGGAAATCGCAAAGTATCCGAGGTGCCACCCACGCACCGCTCAGCGATATGCGCGCAGGCGGCGTCTTCCTCTTCCGCCGCCTGGGCTTGTGCGAATGTCCCAGAGCCGTCGATCCGAATCATTCGCGTTGGCGGTTGGGAGAACTCGCCGTGCGTGTCTGCTTGTGTGCCTAGTGGAACCGACGGAATGTCTGACATGCGGAAGACAATGACGGTCAAGAGAGAACCGACAATAGCAGCGGCGAGTAGCCACGCGATGGAGCGCCCGATTGCTCCTGCCAGGTCCACCTCAGGTCTTGCTGGCGGCTGATACCCAAACACTCGCTCGGCGTGCCGGATCATTCCTTGATCCTCAGCGCTGAATTTGAGCCGCTCTGTTCATCGGAAGATCGCCGGCTCAGGGGCCCTTCGTCGCGCTGCAGTGTGTCGAGTGTGATATGTATGGGTCATCATCACTCGCTCCCTTTTATTCCCGCCTTCCGGCTTCTTTCTTTGTTTTGGGTAGCCACCAAGCCTGTTGAAGCTCAATGATCTCTGTAATCGGTTTAGCCGGGCGGAGAACCTGCGAAGCTGGAGGACGAACCCTGAGGAAACGTCTATCCGCCGCGAAGGGGCGGATTAATGCCTAGGCGTGTGCTCTTGTTTCCGACAGTGAATCGTTGTTTCGAACGGATTCATCTACGTCTTGCATGTAAATTCTCCAAAAGCGCCTCACCCGAGCGCCGAGAGGGGTGCGCTGATGAAGCAAAGAGGATATGTGGCCGAGGAGATGACCAGCCCCGCTGAAGGACTGTTTCCCACGCGCTCTCGTTCTGCCTCGGTGCTCGTATACGTAACCGTTTTCGCTGATTTCAAGCTTCGATTTCGTCATTGTTCTGTTGCACCTCCAATCTTGAAGAAATCCTGGCCATCATCCCATGTGGCGGCACCCTAGCTTGACGAGTTGACGTCACGGCCCTAGGGTTAATGTGGCTCCTTTACCCGTGAATTCTTGTTGTGGCCGTTCGTTAGTTTTCTTCGAGCCTCGGTAGATGGATGAATATGGGAGTCATATACGCCGGCGGCGGCACCTCCAGCGACAACCCGAACTTGTTCATCCAACCCTGGAACGTGGATAGAATGCTTGTAGATTCTGTCGATAGAGATTCAGATAGTCGTGCTCGATCAGATGAATCGCCTCGTCGCGTCTCCCAACCGCGAGCAGGAATTCGATCCTGGGTCGCAAAAGCTGGAGCGTGCCATATAGAGGGACATTGGGAACCTCAAGTTGCAATCTCTTGAGCGCATTCAACTCGACTGCGGCCTTGTCGTATTCTTCGCGAATCGTCCAGTACCCGGCAAGTTCTCGTCGCGTTTCGAGCCAAATAGCGGCGTATTGACATACGATGCGAACCGCTGCAATAGCTTGGACTGACCATCCGCCCACTTAGGATCCGCATCGGGGCCCGAAAGCCGCATGTCCCAAAACGTCGCTTGGTGCAACAGCCGTGCGACATTTACGTCCCTGACATCACACTTTTCCTTGAGGACGTGATACGCGTACCTGCTCATGTGTCTCGCAGTGCGCTCGTCCTGAGCCAATCGGTTTACCATGGCGCACGACAAAAGCGCACGGCCGAGCTTGGGAAAATCGTGAATGTCCCTATAAAAGCGAACAGCTGACCACGAATACCTTATGAGGGTCCTTACGTCTTCATTGGCTTCCAGTCCGACATCACGCAGAATCTCTAGCGCCCCGACAAATAGCGACCTCTCTTCTAACGTTTTTGACCTTTCGAGTTCGAAAGCGATCGCGACGTCAGTCGCACGTCTTCTGACTTCCTGCCGAATCAGCGGGTTGGTGGGGCCTACTTCCGAGAGGATACGGTTTAAGGCTCGCAGTTCGATCCACGTCTGGTGGCAACGCTCAGCGGGCGCGCTCGGACGAAAATCGAGAGCTGTAGCAGAAGGGAACAATTTCTCGGCTGGGTATCCCACGAATGCATCGTGGTGTGGGATACGGCACAGCGCCTGACGCGCCTTCTCGTCGATCTCGGACCTGCATCTCTCACTACAGAATTCTTGCCCGCCACGGCGACGATGGGGAAATTTCTTCCCAGGGAGGGGGCAGTCGGGATTTTGACATTGATGAGTGAGGGGGCTCGGTAGCCCGCTTTGTAAACGGAACTCGCCGGCTGTCTGCACGGCACCCTCCGTGTCGACAGCCGCCCGCGTTCTGCGGACGGCCAAGGGCAGAGCCTTGAACTCTGCCCTTGGCGACATCTTAGCAACATCAACCTTGAACGCAACTACTGTCACACGAATTGGAATTCGTTCTCTATGACGCTTGACGCCGCCTTGGAAAGCAGGCTTCGATGTCAAAGGTAAATCGTCGTCGCACTGGAGGAATTCCCAAGCTGCGGCCGCTGTACGATCGTATCTCTGATTTGCAAAAAGAATCGTAAGGCCAGATACGAGCCACGAGGAATGGCTTGTTAGCCGCCGCAAGTCTGTCCCAAGGAATTAGCTGGGCCAGAGGAACCTAGCATCCCACGCAAAATCTCCCACCTTTTTGGCGCGGACAATTGAAGGTGTTCCATCAGGCAGGCTGAGAACGCACCAATGGTGGATCTTTCTTGTTTGTGAGAGTCTGAAATTTGCTCCCCGCGCAAATCCACCCACCTTTTCAAGTTGGGTTCTGAGATGTGTGGTAGCGATCCGGTTCAATTTCTGCAACCGAGGGTTATTCTCGTGAATTCGTTTGAACCGATTCTAGGCAGCTCTCTTTTCCTAAAATGCGGATCGGAAGAGATCAACAAACTCCGATATTTCTAGGAAGATCTGGTTCAATTTCTTGCCCGTGAAGGCTCTTTTGTTTCTGGCACGGGAGGCAACATCTGACACCTTTTCAAGAAAGGGCGGGAAGATAAGATGAGGAAGTCAAAACTACAACTCAATACGCTATCCCTGGCCCCTGCCAGGAGTCCGTCCCTTTGATCGGCTCATACGAGACTTCGTCCTTCATACCATCACTTTTGGCCACCGGGCTCATGATCTCCTTCGCTGCGGCTATCAACTGGAGCATGCTTGGAGTCTGTTCAGACACAAAGGTGCGAACATCCCTCACGAAGGCCCGCAAGTCAGAAAAACGCGCGTCTTTTTCCCACCTCCTGAACGGCTTTCGCACGTCAGTCCTGAGTTTTTGGTCCACTGAGGACGAGGTTCGAACCGACCGAATTCAAGATGAGGCGTTTTTTGTGAATATCGCCGACGGCGAAGCTGGAAACCAAGGAATTATTGAGCGAAATGAGTGCTTTCGCAGGTTCGAACCATGAATTACTCATTTCATGATTATGGAGTTGTTGTCTGACAGCCAATTGCTGGCGTTCAAGACTCTGGCGCTGGCTTACGAACTCCTCGTCGCTCAGCAGATCGCGAATTCTCAGCTTGGTGAGATTCTCAAGCTCGCGCGCCACAGCCGCCTCGGCCCGTGTCAACGACTGCTTCTGAGTATCCCGGTCCACCTTGTGCTCTCTGAATTCGCGCTCAAGCCTCGCAGTTGTCCAGCGGTGAAACCGATCCGGCAGAGAGATCTCCTCAAGAAATGCTACGATCTGCCGCTCTAATTCAGGAAGCTGCACGTAGAGCTGGTTGCAATGCAGCCTGAGGCGCCGCTTGCTGCAATGGTAGTACGTGTAGCGGTGGCCTTGTCGATTAATTTTCTCCTCCGCTCACCGAGCACCGCACTCGCCGCAACGTATCATCCCTGTGTAGGCAAAGGTTCGTGTTTGACGAGGCCGTCCCGGCCGTCCCAATAGCGCTTGGACGTGCTCGAATTCCTCGATTGTCACCATGGGAGGGTGTTTCCCGGGATAGTCTTGCCCTCGCTCTCAATTACGCCCGCTAGAACGGATTCGTAAGAACCCTATAGATCGCGCTCAGACAATGGACTTTCCGCCTATGCGTTTTCGCCTGACTGTGCGTAATCCCCAGCTGTCGTCGCAATTTCCCAGATGCTCCGGGGCGAGTAAGCACCGCTGAGCATGAGTTTCCACGTTTGCTGCACGAGGAAAAAACGCTCCTGATCAGGACGACCGTCTTTGAGGCTTTGTCGTTCAGATACCCGAGAGGAGCCAATCCGGAGAGCCACCCCTGCTGGACCTTCGCGCGATACCTCGACGCACGTTTTCGCTCAAGCTGTCGACGTAATACTTGGAATACCCAAAGATGATCCAGACATGAACTTCCCTTGCGAGTTGTTTTCGAAGCTGAACGTCGCAAATCGAGGTCCTTGAGAATTTTCGTATCGAGGAGATAGATAATCCGTCCGCCATCGATGGAATTCCTGGCGAGACGATCTGGATGCCACGCAATGATTCCTTCCGCTTCGCCTGACTGATTCGTTTGAGCATCTGGTCAAACACGGGCCGCCCGGGCGGTTTGGCACTGAAGGATTCCTCAAAGATACGTACGATCTGGACATCCTTCCATCCCACGCTCAACCTCTGCATCTCTTGACGCTGAGATCCGATCGACAGACCTGGCGGTCTTCGTCTTCACTCGATTTTCGGCAGTAGAGGAAGTACTTCATTGCTTTGCAGGTGGTTGGGTTTGAGCTGATCGAAGCGAGGAGACGGTAGAGATTCAAGAGGATTGACGCACATAGCCGGGCGTCTTCCATCGAAATCGCTTCGTGGAATTCTTCCTACCAGAGCTCGATGAATTCTCGAAGATCGCCGTCCGAAGCGGCATGTAGCTCAGAGTAACGACCGCTTCGAGGAGGGAAAGGTAGCTGATCTTGCGTCATGCAGGTTCTGATCCCATTGCAGCGATTATGCATGGACTTGTCTGGTGCCGAATACATGCAATGTATCTGGCCATGAGTAGGTTTCTTTGGGAATCGAGCCTTTCTTCCTTAGGCGAGCTCGTCTCGAAAGGTGTCGCCTTACGGCCCGCGACAACGCGCTGCACGCGTTTTCTCTGGCCTTCCCTCCTGTCTGAGACCTGCTAGACTCTCTTGCATGGGATGGATAGAAATTTTCATTCGAACATTCATTGACTGGCTCTGGAGATCCCTTTGGACCTATTGGGCCGGAAGGTCGAGAGGCTTATGGATCAGGCCAGCGAGCGACGCCGCAGGGAATGGAATCGTCGAGCTTCATGGCGTCGAACCATCAGAGGCCGACAAAAGCGCTAAAATAGGCTCAGAGGCATGGCCCCAGGCGAGTTTTCCCACTCTCTTTTCACTGCTTATGAACAACCCCGCAGAGCACATAAGGCCGAAATTCCGTGATTCGGTGAGGCCCGAGTTGTGGATTGCCGCTCGAATCGCACCTCCACCGTGCATCGCGTACAAATCCAAACACCTCGACCCGAAGAGTCACTTGCTAAAGTTGAATAAAGGTCGAGACGGAATCCTTCGATTCAAATGAAGCATGAAACAACGGGCGGCGGGAAACTACCTGAAGACTCACAGAAAAAAATCCGGCCTAAGCCAGCAGGAGACCGGAAAACTACTGGGTTACAAGGGCCCGGGCGAGGTGTCGCGCCACGACAGTCCACGAGCATCCCGCCACTGATGACCGCGCTCGCCTATGAGCTGATTTTCCGCGTACCAACCGCTGCGATCTTCGGCGGTATGCACGAGACGATTTGGCGAAACATTGAGAAGAGGTTGCAGGAAATGGAGGCAGCGCTCGAGAATCGCGACGCCGCCGACCCGGACGCCAACCTCGTTGCGCATAAACTTGTATGGCTGAACGAGCGAAAAAGCGGTTAAGGAAATCAGCTTCACGGAACCAATGTATGCCTACGAACGACTAATTGCACTCGAAATCCGAGCAAGCAAGTTCGGTTTCGCAGTGTTTGAAGGGCCGACGAGATTGCTGGATTGGGGAGTGCGATGGCTTGGAGAAAAGACGGCCCTCTTACGTCGACGGTTCGCGACAGAATCAGCACGCTCTTGAGTTTTCATGGGCCGTTTGCGGTTGTTGTGCGTATCCGAGATTTCCACTCGGTGCGTTCGAAAAGGAGGTTCGCGACGACCGTAGCCTTAATTCGGGCCGAAACAAGACGGACCTCAACCAAGTTTAGGATCGTTACGGCACGTCAAGTGCGAACACATTTTGCCCGCTTGGACGGACGACCAAGCACGGCATCGCAACGAGCTTCGCTAAACAGTTCGAAGAGCTCTCGTGGAAGTTGCCGGAGCGAAGGAAGTCCTACCAAAGTGAAGCGCCCGCAATGGCGGTATTCGATGCAGTTGCAAACGGCATTGCATTTTTCTGGACACAGACTCCCCCGAGTCCCGATATCCTACCGGCGATCTGATTGCCATTTCGATGGCCTCTCACTGACGAATAGACCGATGGGGTCCGTCAGCCTATCTCGAGAGGCCATCGAATTGGCAAGCAGCACGCCCATTCCAATTGATTACAATTTGTGTCACATCACCCTCATTAAGAACTGATGTTCATTTCGTGAAATTATGGACGGCAAGACTTGATGAGAATGAGGCATGTCGGCTGAGAGAGTGTATGCTATCCCGGATGGCGCGAAACTCTGGAGATTCGGGTACGGCAGTGAAGCGGAGCGACTTTACGCGCACCCGACGCATGAATGTGCGCAGCGCCAGCAGAAGCACATTTATTGCGCCTGTGCGCCGGCCGCTTTCAGAAACAGCGAGTTGCCAGACGTAAAGGACCTTTCCGCGCTGCGAACTAACGGGGAGCGAAAGTAAGGATGCCACGGGCCCAAGCTTTACGTGTTCCGCTACCATGCAGGACCGAGCATGCGTCTGTTTCAACAGCCAAAGGACAAAAAGCGGAGGGATCGTAAAGCTGCCTGCTTCGATGCCAAGCGGCGGACAAACCTAAAATCAGATACTTCTAGCGGACGAACGCGAATGGATTTGGAAGGTCGCATTACAATTCGAGCTTTAGTTTTGTTTTACATCTTTAACTGTAGGAACGGGTCTTTCCGTTGTCAAGCTCATAGCTGCAGCGGGATCTTGCGATTCCGAAGGGCTTCCGTGGAAACCGCCCTCTCGCATCAGTTTTCAAGAAGATCGCGTCGATCTCCGCGTCGCACAGATAGGCCCTTTTTTCCAGGGCTGTTAAGCGGTTTCTGAATTCATCGACATTTGAGGATTCATGAATCCGAACCGCGAACCTCCAGGCGGATTCCTGCTCGATCTCTTGGCATCTCGTTTGTCGCTCTTCGCTAAGACGACACCCTCGATAGGACGTACTTTGTGAAAAGTCCGCGCGCATCCAGCTCTTTCATTGTCCGTCCATCGTTGAGTTGTACTTTCCGCCCATCCTTCGAAGCTGCGCATGCCAGAGCGATATAGTCTTTGGCCGCGCGAGGACCGCTCGTAACGCTACGCTGCCCTCCTGCCCAGCGTTCGATAACTGGCCCTTTGCTAATGCCGATGCCGCAGCCACTTTGCTTGAGCGAAGTCCTGCAAAAATCGTTCGTATGTATGCTCACCGCTCCCACGAACCCGAGAGCAGAGGACTCCTCGTCGAATAACGCGATTACTTCGTCGCCACGGTATGCAACGTGGTAACCATCGAAGAACGGAACCCACGTTGGGATAATCTGTTCGACGAGATATCGCTTATAGTGCGCGCCCACCTCGTCAGCGGCGAGCACCTTGCTTTTCCGGATGTCCGCCGAAACGATCCAGCAATCCCTTTCCAGCCCAACCGGTAATGCGCGGTGTTTGAAGGATCCGTCGCCGAGTTCTTTGAAGAGGATGGCAAAGCGCTCGAGACCGTGTGGTAGACTCGAAAATCGTGACTTGATGTCTTGGATGACTTTCTCAACCAAGTCCCAGATGAGGCTATCTGCGGGAAGATGACAAAATCGGGCCAGAATGTCCTCCACGAAGCTCGTTTCAGGCAGGCGCTTCAGTCTTCCACGAACGCGATCAAAACTCGGTGCGAGGTGCCGCATAAGTTTTGCTTTCGCTTGCATTGCAGTGATCAGCTGGTTGGATGTGAGCCCGTGCTTCTTGTCGCCATTCATCGCGCGCAACAGATTGACGCCCAGTGTGCGAAAACCACACTCCGGCATCTCACTACCCATCATGTCAATAAAGACTCCAACCGCATTCTCAACTGATAACTTTAGCGATCGCAAATTCGACCTCTCCACCTCCAGAGCTAGCTGATGATATATGTCAATAAACTTCTCGAGAAAACCGTCCAGCTTATGTCTATCGTCTACTATCAAGTGTCTTTCGAGCAGTTTCTGATCGATTCCCTCGCGGACTCTATACTCACCCTCAACGTGCTCGAACACGTCTCTCGTCATTTTTAGCTCAAAGAGGCGATCAAGATAGAATTCTTGCTCCAGATCATCAACGGTAAGTGCAGGCTGTTTGCCGTAAGCATGAGGATCTATCCTGATTCCGCTACCATCATTTAAGACAGTGTGGGT
>CAVTZX010000057.1:0-9536 GCA_963739275.1 uncultured Acidobacteriota bacterium | reverse complement strand
TGGTAGAACCGTGAGCTATACGTACGACTCCTTGCATCGCCTCACTGCAGCCACAACCAACGGCTCGACTGGATACCCACAGTGGGGGCTTTCCTGGTCGTATGATCGATATGGCAATCGCACCGCGCAGAGCGTAACGTCAGGAAGTGGGCCATCGAACTCCGTTTCGGTCAGCACCAGCACGAACCAGATCAGCTCTATGGGCTCATCGAACTTCTACTACGATGCGAACGGAAATCTGACCCAAGACGATCTCAACAAGTACAAGTATGATGGGGAAAACCGAATGGTTGAGATCGATCAGCTCAACGGAACAACCATCGCTACCTACGGATACGATGGGAATTCGATACGCAACGTCAAAGTATGGGGTGCCGGACGCACGATCGACATCTATGCCGGATCACAACTAATTAGTGAGTTTGAGGACGCGGCGTCGAATACATACTCCTCCGGAACGACGCCGGCGCAGGCCGCGAGTGATAGTGGGGCTATCGTTCTCTACCAACACCGGGATCACCTGACCACACGCGTAACCACCGACAGCAGCGCGTCCTCGATGACCCAGCAGGCCCACTACCCCTTTGGCGAGAGCTGGTACGACACCGGCGCAGTCGCTCCTAGTGTCGAACGGAAATTCACTACCTATATGAAAGACGCCGAATCTGGTTCGGGGCAGCTCAACTACGCCGTACATCGCCAACACTCCCCCCGGATCGGCCGATTCAATTCTCCCGATGCCCTGACCGGCCACATCGGGGCTCCTCAGTCGCTGAACCGTTACGCTTACTCGCGCAACAATGCAATTAACCTTGTCGATCCGCTTGGCAGATCCTACTGTTCATTCATGGAGACGCACGCCACACCGAGTTCACCGAGCCGCGTTGAAAGTGCTGGCGGTGGCCCCAATGCGCGCATGACGGAACAAGAAGATGATGATGACATTTGGACCCATCCCGATGCGTGCATTACTGCTGGTGGTGTGTGGGGAGTCGATGGCGCCGGAGCCGGCGTCTGTACAGGGGAGTTTTGTGATTTCCAAAATGAACCTGGTGGTCCGGGATTTGGTCAACTCGGTGGCGCCTTCGCCGCTCAAGATCAGTATTTTAGCGATCTGAACAGCATCGCCGAGTGGGCAAACTCCATTAATCCTATGACCGGCACGTCGGCGTTGCCTCCAGGGATCAACCAACCTCCGCCGCTCCAATCGATCCTGCCTAACTCTGGGGGTGGATCGAGTGCGATCGCAGGGGTAGGGGTGGTGTGGTCAACGTTTCTTGGGGGTACGATCGGAACGGGATACTCATGCTCTCAGGACCTTTCCCGGATCCCGGACTGCGCAACACAGTCGTGAACGATGTTGGTCAGCCCTTTCCAGCGTTAGTCTCTGTCCCTACGACAAAATCGACCTGTAACCTGCAGATGCAGGACGGTAATACGTGCTTCTATAGTTGTACAGCCAGAAATTCCGTGGTCTCCACCTCATTTTCCACCACCTTGAAGGCCTTGGCGAATGGCTGCACATTGCCGACTGTGGCGACGCAATGTCCTAGTCTGATCGAGAATGAGTAGTAACAGCAGTACAACGAACGATGACGGGCTGCTCACAGTGATATACTCGTGGCGTATATAGGTACCGTCAGAATACAACCCTTTTTGTAGGGGAGTCTGGCACGCGGGGGGGTGCGTGGACAGATGCACGTCGTCAGGATTTTTACAGCGTCGTGGTGCAAGGAATTTCCAAGTGATTTGTGCCTGGTGTGCGACGGCAGCGATTGTCGGCCTTGCTTTTCTCTGCGGCACCGGCAAGCCGCTGGGATGACAAAGACTGGAGACAGTGGTCTCTCAGCGACTGCGACGTCAATCTGAATTCTTCGCCCTGGGCGGTTAACAAGCTGAACAACAGTGCTGACGACTCTGGCGCAGCACGGCCGCGCTGTCGAGTCGGATTACACGAGCACTACCGTGCAGATTCGTTCGGCCATGGTAATTCGGCTGGCTCTGGTCCGAGAATGGCAAATCCAGCACAACTACGACAAGATGGATCCTGCGCAGCGACCGGCCTTTGATCAACAGACCAACTTATGTCTGTCCCAGAGCTACGCTGACAGAATTGTGGTGCGGGTGGCCTCCGGTCGGTACATGTCTCACTCGTTAGGCCCTACTAACCTAACGTTCTACGATGGCAGTCCGTGGCCCGTTCAAATGGATGCAAGACTTGATGCAAGACCCTTCACGTTTGCCGGCGAGGCTCAGCTTCTGACTACGGACGGGAAAAAGGTTCCCTCTATTCAAGCGCCGGCTCTGGCTGACGACCACTGTGGCGTCCGGGACGTGAGTGATTTCGATTTGGTTTTCCCTCGATACGTAGATGGAGTTCCCGTCATCAAGCCGGGAACCAAGAAAGTGACGATCGAATTTGTGTACTCTCAGGAGTCGGGATTTGATTTTAGAATCAACAAGATGATGTATAAGGGCAACCTGGACTATTAAGGGTGGAATCGATTATCTCGCCCGTTCGGTGACCAGCTACACTAGGCTCAACGAGCTCGCAGGAGCGTGTATGAGAAGACGAACGATTCAGCACTTGGGCGCCGTAGCTACCGCTACAGCGATCGCTACTCTTGCCGCGGCGGCTCAGGGACCCTGGGCCAAGAAGGAGTGGAAAACGTGGTCGCAGGCCGACTGCCAGGCGATCCTCACTAACTCGCCGTGGGCACAAACAACCTATTGGACCAAAGATGGATGGCCAGCGCACAACGACGGGGAGGCGGCGAATATTATATGTATACGTCCGCCCAGTTATACTCAGCGTTGCCCATCCGGCAGGCATTCGCCCGACAGGGACAGATCCAGAATGGGTACGACAAGATGGATGGAGAACAACGTCAGGTGTTCGATTTGATGACCAACGCAGACCTGACTCAGACCTATAGTGATCGGATCGCGGCACACGTCGTGTCCGGAGGATACGACACCAAGTATTCGAGCAGCCCCACGTCGCGGTCGCGCGCCAGGCCTTTCTGAATCTTTCCGAACGGGAAAAACATCCCGGCCATCCGAACAACTGCGCCGCAGAACAACGCGCATTGGAAGAGTTGAGGTGTTCTTTCCGCGCATCGACGCTGGCCGAACTGTTGTCAAACCAGGCGACAACAAGGTGACATTCGTCCTTGGAATACTCGCGGGTTCGGAATTCAGAGCCCAGAGGAGCTTCGAGTTTAATGTCGACAAGATGATGTATCAAGGCAAGTTCGAGTTCCGACTAACTCGTGAGGTGGGAAATGACGAAAAATCAGATGCGCTCAACCATACTGACACTGGTTACCGGACTCCTCCTATCGGCAGCGCGGGCACAAGCGCCTCCAGTAAGTGTAACCGGCTTCATCACCGACACACTCTCGGGCCGAACGGGTGCCACGGCGCTCCATGCCGCTGCCACGAAGCGCAACGTCGAAGCCGGGATGGGCAAGTATGCGGTCTACGACGAAAAAACAAAGCAGCTCTACATCCTCGAGCCCCAGGCCACCGCTGCCGCCTATCTCGACCTCGGCCAGCGCGTCACGGTCACCGGTACCCTCGCGTCAACCCGCGTGCGCACGGCCGGACAAACCGAAGATCCCGCCACCGGCGAAGTGAAGGATTTCCATTCGCTCCGCGCCCGCTCCTCGACTCCTATCGCCGGCATCCTGACGATCAAGTCGATCGCCGTCGCGCCGGTTACAAAGCCGTAGCGACCTTCGGGGCCGGGGCAGTCTCAATAGGCAGTTGGGCCCAGGGGAGAACGCACTGTCTCGTGTTGCAAGGTTTCCGGAGGTCGTTCGACCACGCCGAAAGCCCTTCGCCAGGGTGTAGACGATTTTGCACCTCACAAAGCACCAAACTTCAATAGGTTTCAACAGAGTTCAACGAGGTAGCCGCAAACGATTCAATAAGAATCTGTCCCTCGCCAAATCTCTGTCCGCTTTTGAAATCAACAACTTGGAGCCTTGCCATCCACAGGCAACTCGCGATAACAACCCGCTATGTTACACGCCATCGGACTCTTTCTAGCCTCGTTTGTCCGGCTTTTCCGTTCTCGTCGGAGCCTTTGGCTCGAAAACTTGGCTCTTCGGCAACAACTCGCCGTTCTGAAGCGCAAGCACCCCCGGCCGCGCCTGACTGTTTTCGACAAGCTCTTCTGGGTCCTTGCGCGAACATACTGGCCTCGATGGAAACAAGCCCTGATCGTCGTGAACCCGGAGACCGTTGTCCGCTGGCACCGCGCGGGCTTTCGGCTCTACTGGTCATGGCTCTCGCGTCATCAGACTTGCTCTGGAAGGAAGCGGACCAGCAGAGAATTGCGCGAACTCATCTTCCGTATGGTGGCGGAGAACCCCACTTGGGGAGCCCCGCGCATTCACGGGGAATTGCAAATGCTTGGCTTCGACGTTTCGGAGCGCACCGTTTCTCGCTGGGTCCAACGGGCGCCGAGGAACCCCGAAAAGATCGCTCGGTGGAAGGCATTTCTCAAGAACCATCGCGAAGTCATTGCCGCAATGGACTTCTTCACGGTGCATACGGTCACTTTCGGAATCCTCTACTGCTTTTTCCTCATTGGCCATGACCGTCGGCGCATCCTGCACTTCAACGTGACTCGCAACCCGACAAGTCCCTGGGTGGTGCAGCAGTTGCGTGAAGCGTTTCCGTTCGACGCTCCTCACAAATACTTGATCCTTGACCGCGACAAGAAGTTTGGGCTGGAAGTGATCGCTGCCATCCGGGCCATGGGAAGCAGGCCCAAGAGAACTTCGTTCCGAAGCCCCTGGCAGAACGGAGTTGCCGAGCGCTGGGTGGAAAGCTGCCGGTGCGACCTGCTGGATCATGTGATCGTGCTCAACGAACGGCATCTGAAACGCCTTTTCAGCGAATACGTGCGCTACTACCACGAGGACCGAACGCATCTCGGGTTGAGCAAGGAGACGCCGGGGGGCAGAATCCGCTCAGCACATCGTGGTCGCGTGATCGCGCAAGCAAGACTCAGCGGCCTGCATCATCGCTACGATCGAGCTGCGTAGAAAAAAAGCGAACCAACATTTCTCCAGCGGGAGATCCCTGCCCAAGTTCGATTGTTTGCCACTACACAGGCCTATGGCACGCCTCCGACAGCGGTTTTTCAGTGCTGGTTTCTGGCGAGAAAGAACTCAAGTGTTGAATCTAGGTCCCGTTTTGCATTTTGGCGAACCACAACTTGCGACTCACACTCATGGCATCGTCGAGCTGAATCGAGAACTAAGATCAGCAATATGAAAGGGTTAGCACACACGTCAATTCTAGGCGTAGCTATACAAATCGATGTTTTGTTCTGAATTCGGAACAGTTTTCGGCCCATCCAGCTCACTTAGACCGAAATTGGTACTAAAAAGTTCTTGACACAATCAATTAACACGCCCATAAACTGCGCTTGCCAGGCGATAGTGCCTGGCTGAGGCCTTGGGAGTGAGATCTACGCCGCGCCCGGGTGGACTCGCACTACCGAGGATGCGACGGCGGGCAGCAGCCAAAGAGTGATCCGTCCTGCCGAGGCTCTGTCAGTTGCCTGACTCGCGGATTCTGTAAGACCTCGGCTATAGCCCGGTTAGCCCACCAACTCCCGCTCTCGTCACATTTGGATTTTAGCTCGTCTTGTGATCTTGCCCGCGGAGATCGAGGGAGGCGTGCATGCGCCGTGTAATCTTGATCGCATTGTTTGTGCAGTGCTCATTCCTAGCTCTCACATCCCACGCTCAGACGGGTCCTCAACCCGTCCGCGACTACGTTTACGGGCCGGGCGGCAAGCTGATCGTTACCATTGAGCCGGACACCTATCCGCCTGATGGTCCATATTCGATCTCCGCCAGTATGACTGGCGATTGCGCGATAGACGGCGTCGATGTTTCCTGGGATACCGCCTCGGACGTCGGTAGCGGAGTTGGCGGCTACTCCATGGACAACCACTGGACTTCCGATACCTCCTACCACGATTCAAATGTCCAGGGCGGCAGGTGGTACACCTACACCGTCTACGCGGTGGACAACGCCGGAAACAGGGGCCAGAGCGTCAGCACCTCGGTGCACGTCGATCTCTGCTTCAGCTATCTGATTCGCAAACAGCCGTTCTCATGGGCGCGGTTCTCGCCTCAACTCCCGCGTCTCGGCGCTCCAAGACGATTCGTGCCCGCAGTTTCGACCAATCTATCACCACAGGCGCTCTTGCTTCGGCGCCTTACGCTCAATCTCCTCCGTTCATCCTCATTATTTCCTACGGCAGTTCGCTCGGTTGGTAAACTAGAGCAGAATTCTCTGGCGGATTTCGCCCAGCCATCCTTCAGCCTCCGACCGAGAGCCACCCTGCTTACCGGAGGTGAGCTGTGAAACGGAGCCCTGCGAAGAGGTGCTGGATTGCCGCGACACTGGTAATCTTGACGGCTTGCATCGTCAAGACCGCCTATGCCTCCTTTACGCCGCCGAGCGCGGTGACCTTTAACGCTTCCGCTTACGCCGACCGGGCCGCGCGGCAGAATTACACGGGCATGACCAACCTCGCCGCTTACGTGAGTCCCGCCTCATGTTCCGCGCAGGCGAATTTGTTCAGCCAGGATGTTTATTACAGCGTCCCAGTGCTCTCTCTTCCCGGACGCGCCGGCCTTGGACTCAACTTGACGCTCGCTTACAACTCCAAGGTCTGGGTAAAAAGCGGCAGCACAATCTATTTCGACGGCGAACAAGGCTGGCCCGCGCCAGGGTGGCGCCTGGGTTTTGGCCGGATTGATGGCGTGTATTCGGGGCCCGATAGTTATAACCACTACTATTACATCGCTCCTGACGGCGGAATTCGCGATCTGCGTTACAACAGCTCCAGTAGCCTCTACGAGAGCATTGATGGCACCTACATGGATTTCAACGATTCCACAGGCATCCTGCGCATGAAAGACGGCACGCAGATCACTTTCTCCAGCACCGGGGGCTATGTCCTCCCCACGCAGGTCAAAGACCGCAACGGGAACTACATCACCATCAATTATTCCGGCACCGCACAGCAGATCTCCAGCATCGTGGATACGGTCGGCTGGACCACCAGCTTCTCCTACAACGGCGATGGAACTCTGGCGAGCATCAGCAAGAGCGGCTTCGGCAACGCTTCCCGCACTTGGAGCTTCAGCTACACGAGCTTGACCCTGAGCTACAGCTTCGCGACGTCGCTGACTGTCAATGCGCCGACGAGCGTAAAAGTGCTTTCTTCTATCACCTATCCCAACAGCACCCAACTGACGTTCAGCTACAATGGGTATGGTCAACTGACCGAAGCCGACCTCAAGTCCAGCAATTCTACTCTCCGCGGGAAGTTCCTCGTGTCTTGGCAGTCCGCCCCTGGTGGTGGATGGGCAGACTCTCCGACACCGTCCAGCATCGGAAACAATGATGGCAGCAACACCAACACTTGGTCGCTCTCCTTCGGCACATATTCAACGACGGTCACCGACCCAGCGAGTGTCCAAGCCGCAACTACATTCCTTCAGACCGGGAGTTGGGACGACGGACTCCCAAGTCAGACACAGATCGGTTCGACCGCGATCGAAACGATTGCAAAGGTTTGGGGGAACGACGGTAATTATATCAATCCGCGGGTCACCAGAATTACCACCACCCTGAATGACACGAATCAGCAATCCAAGGTCGAAACCGACTTCACAAGTTATGGGAATCCCAGCGAAGTCCGAGAGTACGATTATGGGTCAGGAGCAACAGGGTCACTGATCCGAACGACGGACTATACCTACGTAACCGATTCCAATTACACCAGCAGGCACATTCTGGGATTGCAAGCTTCCGTAATCGTCTACAATAGCAGCGGTGTGGGTAAGTCTCGATCTGTTTATACCTACGATGGCGCAAGCCTAACGAGCGCTACCGGGGCCTCAAATCACGACGACACAAACTATGGGACAGGGTTTTCTTACCGAGGCCTTATCACAACGCTGACTCAATACACCGATCCCGTTACACCCTCTGGGTCGATCACCCATACACGGTCCTACGACATGCTCGGGAACCTCCGGACCGCAGCCGCAGACTGTTGCGTCCAAAAGCAGTACAACTACTCATCCACGACCCAATACGCCCTTCCAGACAGTTTTGTGCGTGGCTCAGGAACGACTCTCACAATCAGCGCCACCTACGACAGCTACACTGGGCTCCTGGCAACTTCTACCGACGAAAACAGTCAAACAACCAGCTATAACTATGACGTGATGAATCGACAGACATCCGTCACCCGACCGGACGGCGCCGTCATCTCCACGAGCTTTGATGATTCTGCAGCCAGCTCTGCGAGCACTGTGACGACGCCAATCACATCAACAACGAGCACCAAGCAGACGATAACCACTGACGGCCTTGGGCGGGCAATTCGCGTCACGGTTCTCGACACCAGCAACAATGTCTATTCGAAGGTTGACACGCAGTACGACGGTCTTGGCCGCGTTTCGCAAATCAGTTGGCCGTACACTGGTGCGAGCGCGTCTTACTGGACGCAGACGCAGTATGATGCTTTGGGGCGCCCACTGAAGGTCATCCCACCGGACGGTTCATCGTCCGCCAACTACACTGGGTACAGCTATTCTGGCAGTACGTCGACGGTGACTGATCAGACCGGCAAACAGATCAAGACGACTTTCGATGCCCTCGGCCGAAACGTCCAGGTGAATGAACCCGATCCCTCCAATGGCAACTCGCTCACGCTCACCACGACCTATACGTACGACCCGCTGAACAACTTGATACAGATAAGCCAAGGATCACAGACACGTACCTATGTCTTCGATGGCCTCGGCAGGAAAACGCAGGAAACCACTCCCGAGGGTGGCCAAGTCAACTACCAATACAACAGCTACAGCCTGATGACCCAACGAACTGATGCTCGGGGCGTAGTCACATCATACTCCTACGACTCGAGCCTGAACCGCCCGACCCAGACCGCCTACAACACTAGTGGTACTACTGCTGTCTCAACTTCCACCCTGACATACACCTATGGCACCAGCACGTCGTCGTATAACAACGGCCGGTTGACTCAGATGACGGACGGTCTCGGTTCAGAATCTTACACATACGACCAACTGGGCCGCATCACACAGGTCCAGAAGGTGATCAACAACGTTACCTATACAACTGGCTCGACGTACAACTTGGCAGGCGAGGTCGTTACGATGACGTACCCTACCGGTCGCGTCATCAAAAACAATTACGACGCTGTTGGCCGTGTCGCCGGCGTTCAGAATAATTCCTCAAGTGCGTACTATGCGTCCAGCGCAGCCTACAACATGGCCAATCAATTGACCGGATTCACTTACGGAAACAGCGTAACCGCAAGCTACGGCTACTCGTCACAGCGCCTCCAGCTTAGCTCGCTCAGCTACTCAAGCGGCGGGAGCACGCTCTTAAGTCTGAGTTACGGCTACACGCAGAACGGCGGCAACAACGGCGAAATCACAAGCATTACAGATAATGTGGACGGT
>CAVTZX010000056.1:0-15352 GCA_963739275.1 uncultured Acidobacteriota bacterium | reverse complement strand
GCCGCTTCGATATCGACCTGATCGAAGCGTCCCATCAGGTTAAGCAGCCGAGGGAATCCCGTAAAGGTGGCAGATATTGCGCGGCATGCACGCTGCGAACATCAACGCAACGCTCAGGGTATTTCCCTCCACGAGACAGACGAAGCTTGGTGCGCCCAACGGTGGAAGCGGCAACGAGCAGTTAACAGCGCTAATATGCGGCATTGAGTCCTGGCTGGATTGCTCCTCGCTGCTGGCGTGCCAGGAAGGTGCCCGTTTGGAAAACGGTTTTCCGGGATGGTAGGAAATCGCAAAGTATCCGAGGTGCCACCCACGCACCGCTCAGCGATATGCGCGCAGGCGGCGTCTTCCTCTTCCGCCGCCCGCGCTCTGCGCCAACGTCCCAGAGCCGTCGATCCGAATCATTCGCGTTGGCGGTTGGGAGAACTCGCCGTGCGTGTCTGCTTGTGTGCCGAGCGGAACCGACGGAATGTCTGACATGCGGAAGACAATGACGGTCAAGAGAGAACCGACAATAGCAGCGGCGAGTAGCCACGCGATGGAGCGCCCGATTGCTCCTGCCAGGTCCACCTCAGGTCTTGCTGGCGGCTGATACCCAAACACTCGCTCGGCGTGCCGGATCATTCCTTGATCCTCAGCGCTGAATTTGAGCCGCTCTGTTCATCGGAAGATCGCCGGCTCAGGGGCCTCCGTCGCGCTGCAGTGTGTCGAGTGTGATATGTATGGGTCATCATCACTCGCTCCCTTTTTATTCCCGCCTTCCGGCTTCTTTCTTTGTTTTGGGTAGCCACCAAGCCTGTTGAAGCTCAATGATCTCTGTAATCGGTTTAGCCGGGCGGAGAACCTGCGAAGCTGGAGGACGAACCCTGAGGAAACGTCTATCCGCCGCGAAGGGGCCGATGACTGCTGAGGTGTGTGCTCTTGTTTCCGACAGTGAATCGTTGTTTCGAACGGATTCATCTACGTCTTGCATGTAAATTCTCCAAAAGCGCCTCACCCGAGCGCCGAGAGGGGTGCGCTGATGAAGCAAAGAGGATATGTGGCCGAGGAGATGACCAGCCCCGCTGAAGGACTGTTTCCCACGCGCTCTCGTTCTGCCTCGGTGCTCGTATACGTAACCGTTTTCGCTGATTTCAAGCTTCGATTTCGTCATTGTTCTGTTGCACCTCCAATCTTGAAGAAATCCTGGCCATCATCCCATGTGGCGGCACCCTAGCTTGACGAGTTGACGTCACGGCCCTAGGGTTAATGTGGCTCCTTTACCCGTGAATTCTTGTTGTGGCCGTTCGTTAGTTTTCTTCGAGCCTCGGTAGATGGATGAATATGGGAGTCATATACGCCGGCGGCGGCACCTCCAGCGACAACCCGAACTTGTTCATCCAACCCGGGAACGTGGATAGAAGTGCTTCTGCAGATTCTGTCGATAGAGATTCAGATAGTCGTGCTCGATCAGATGAATCGCCTCGTCGCGTCTCCCAACCGCGAGCAGGAATTCGATCCGGGTCATAAAAGCTGGAGCGTGCCATATAGAGGGACATTGGGAACCTCAAGTTGCAATCTCTTGAGCGCATTCAAATCGACTGCGGCCTTGTCGTATTCTTCGCGAATCGTCCAGTACCCGGTAATTTCTCGTCGCGTTTCGAGCCAAATAGCAGGCGTATTGACATACGATGCGAACCGCTGCAATAGCTTGGACTGACCATCCGCCCACTTAGGATCCGTATCGGGCCCGAAAGCCGCATGTCCCAAAACGTCGCTTGGTGCAACAGCCGTGCGACATTTACGTCCCTGACATCACACTTTTCCTTGAGGACGTGATACGCGTACCTGCTCATGTGTCTCGCAGTGCGCTCGTCCTGAGCCAATCGGTTTACCATGGCGCACGACAAAAGCGCACGGCCGAGCTTGGGAAAATCGTGAATGTCCCTATAAAAGCGAACAGCTGACCACGAATACCTTATGAGGGTCCTTACGTCTTCATTGGCTTCCAGTCCGACATCACGCAGAATCTCTAGCGCCCCGACAAATAGCGACCTCTCTTCTAACGTTTTTGACCTTTCGAGTTCGAAAGCGATCGCGACGTCAGTCGCACGTCTTCTGACTTCCTGCCGAATCAGCGGGTTGGTGGGGCCTACTTCCGAGAGGATACGGTTTAAGGCTCGCAGTTCGATCCACGTCTGGTGGCAACGCTCAGCGGGCGCGCTCGGACGAAAATCGAGAGCTGTAGCAGAAGGGAACAATTTCTCGGCTGGGTATCCCACGAATGTATCGTGGTGTGGGATACGGCACAGCGCCTGACGCGCCTTCTCGTCGATCTCGGACCTGCATCTCTCACTACAGAATTTGTTCCCGCCACGGCGACGATGGGGAAATTTCTTCCCAGGGAGGGGGCAGTCGGGATTTTGACATTGATGAGTGAGGGGGCTCGGTAGCCCGCTTTGTAAACGGAACTCGCCGGCTGTCTGCACGGCACCCTCCGTGTCGACAGCCGCCCGCGTTCTGCGGACGGCCAAGGGCAGAGCCTTGAACTCTGCCCTTGGCGACATCTTAGCAACATCAACCTTGAACGCAACTACTGTCACACGAATTGGAATTCGTTCTCTATGACGCTTGACGCCGCCTTGGAAAGCAGGCTTCGATGTCAAAGGTAAATCGTCGTCGCACTGGAGGAATTCCCAAGCTGCGGCCGCTGTACGATCGTATCTCTGATTTGCAAAAAGAATCGTAAGGCCAGATACGAGCCACGAGGAATGGCTTGTTAGCCGCCGCAAGTCTGTCCCAAGGAATTAGCTGGGCCAGAGGAACCTAGCATCCCACGCAAAATCTCCCACCTTTTTGGCGCGGACAATTGAAGGTGTTCCATCAGGCAGGCTGAGAACGCACCAATGGTGGATCTTTCTTGTTTGTGAGAGTCTGAAATTTGCTCCCCGCGCAAATCCACCCACCTTTTCAAGTTGGGTTCTGAGATGTGTGGTAGCGATCCGGTTCAATTTCTGCAACCGAGGGTTATTCTCGTGAATTCGTTTGAACCGATTCTAGGCAGCTCTCTTTTCCTAAAATGCGGATCGGAAGAGATCAACAAACTCCGATATTTCTAGGAAGATCTGGTTCAATTTCTTGCCCGTGAAGGCTCTTTTGTTTCTGGCACGGGAGGCAACATCTGACACCTTTTCAAGAAAGGGCGGGAAGATAAGATGAGGAAGTCAAAACTACAACTCAATACGCTATCCCTGGCCCCTGCCAGGAGTCCGTCCCTTTGATCGGCTCATACGAGACTTCGTCCTTCATACCATCACTTTTGGCCACCGGGCTCATGATCTCCTTCGCTGCGGCTATCAACTGGAGCATGCTTGGAGTCTGTTCAGACACAAAGGTGCGAACATCCCTCACGAAGGCCCGCAAGTCAGAAAAACGCGCGTCTTTTTCCCACCTCCTGAACGGCTTTCGCACGTCAGTCCTGAGTTTTTGGTCCATGAGGACGAGGTTCGAACCGACCGAATTCAAGATGAGGCGTTTTTTGTGAATATCGCCGACGGCGAAGCTGGAAACCAAGGAATTATTGAGCGAAATGAGTGCTTTCGCAGGTTCGAACCATGAATTACTCATTTCATGATTATGGAGTTGTTGTCTGACAGCCAATTGCTGGCGTTCAAGACTCTGGCGCTGGCTTACGAACTCCTCGTCGCTCAGCAGATCGCGAATTCTCAGCTTGGTGAGATTCTCAAGCTCGCGCGCCACAGCCGCCTCGGCCCGTGTCAACGACTGCTTCTGAGTATCCCGGTCCACCTTGTGCTCTCTGAATTCGCGCTCAAGCCTCGCAGTTGTCCAGCGGTGAAACCGATCCGGCAGAGAGATCTCCTCAAGAAATGCTACGATCTGCCGCTCTAATTCAGGAAGCTGCACGTAGAGCTGGTTGCAATGCAGCCTGAGGCGCCGCTTGCTGCAATGGTAGTACGTGTAGCGGTGGCCTTGTCGATTAATTTTCTCCTCAGCCGTCACCGAGAATCCGCACTCGCCGCAGCGGATCATGCCTGTGTAGGCAAAGGTTCGCGTCTCACGAGGTCGTCCCGGCCGTCCCAATAGCGCTTGGACGTGCTCGAACTCTTCGAGTGTCACCATGGGAGGATGTTTCCCGGGATACGTCTTGCCCTCGCGCTCGAGGACGCCCGCGTAGAACGGATTCGTAAGAACCCTATACATGGCGCTCAGAGAGATCGACTTTCCGCCGATGCGTTTGCGCCGGACGGTGCGCAGCCCCCAGCTGTCGGTGGCAATTTCCCAGATCATCCGGGGCGTATAAGAACCGCTCAGCATGAGTTTCCACATTTGCTGAACGAGGGAAAGCGCTCCGGGTCCGGGACAATCGTCTTTGAGGCCTTGTCGTTCAGATACCCGAGAGGAGCTAACCCGGAGAGCCATCCCTGCTGGACCTTTGCGCGGCACCCACGACGCACGTTCTCGCTCAGGCTGTCCACGTAGTATTTCGAATACCCAAAGATGATCGACAACATGAACTTCCCTTGCGAGTTGTTCTCGAAGCTGAAAGTCGCAAAACGAAGGTCTTTGAGCACATTCGTATCGAGGAGATAGATAATCCGCCCGCCATCGATTGAATTGCGGGCGAGACGGTCCGGATGCCATGCAACGATTCCCTCCGCCTCGCCGGAGCTGATTCGCTTGAGCATCTGGTCAAACACGGGCCGCCCGGGCGCCTTGGCACTGTATGACTCCTCAAAAATACGGACGATCTGGGCATCCTTCCAACCGATGCTCAATCGCTGCATCTCTTGACGCTGAGATTCGATCGACAAGACTTGGCGGTCTTCGTCTTCACTCGATTTTCGGCAGTAGAGGAAGTACTTCATTGTTTTGCAGTTGGTTGGCTTTGAGCTGATCTGAAGCGAGGAGACGGTAGAGACTCAAGAGCATTGACGCACACAGCTTGGCGTCTTCCATCGAAATCGCTTCGTGGAACTCTTCGGACCACAGTTTCACGAATTCGCGGAGATCGTCTTCCTGAAGCTGCATGCAACTCAGAGTAGCCACTCGGTTCGAGGAGGGAAAGGTAGGTGATGTTGTCTGTCATGCAGGTTCGGCTCCCAAAGCAGCGATCATGCATGGACTTAGTCTGGTGCCGGAGATATGCAATGTATCTGGCCATGAGTAGGTTTATTTGCGGAATCGCGCCTTTCTTCCATAGTAGAGCTCGTCCGAAAGCTGTCAACTTGCGTCCCGCGACAACGCGCCGGACACGTTTTCTATACCCTTCCCTCTTGTCTGAGAACTGCCAGACTCTCTTGCATGCCATGGCTAGAAATCTTCATTCGAACATTAATTGATTGGCTCTTGAAACTCCCTTTGGACCTACTGGGCCGGAACGTCGAGAGGCTTATTGATCAGGCCAGCGAGCGACGCCGCAGGGAATGGAATCGTCGAGCCTCGGGGCGTCGAAGAATCAGAGGCCGACAAAAGCGGTAAGATAGGCTTAGAGGCATGGTCCCAGGCGAGTTTTCCCACTCTCTTTTCAGTGTTTATCAACAACCCCGCAGAGCACATAAGGCCGACATTCCGTAAATCGGTGAGTCCCGAATTGTGCACAGCTGCACGAGCCGTCACCCCCACCGTGCATCGCCCACAAATCCATGCACCTCGACCGCGAAGCGTCACTTGCTAAGGTTGAATAAAGGTCGAAATGGAATCTTTCGATTCAAATGAAGCATGAAACAACGGGCGGCGGAAAACTACCTGAGAACGCACAGAAAACAATCCGGCCTAAGCCAGCAGGAGATGGGAAGACTACTGGGATACAAGGGCGCGGGCGAGGTGTCGCGTCACGAACAGTCGACAAGCATCCCTCCACTGATGACCGCGCTCGCTTATGAGGCGATCTTCCGTGTACCAGTTTCTGCGATCTTCGGCGGCATGCACGAGAGTATCAGGCGAGACATTGAGAACAGGTTGCAGCAGCTGGAGGCAGAACTCCAGAATCGCGATGCCGCCGATCCGGATGCCAACCTCGTTGCGCAGAAACTTGTATGGCTCAACGAGCGCAAAAGCCGTTAAGGAAATCAGCTTCTACGGGAAGCATTGTATGCGGACGGGAACGCTTAATTGCACTTGAAATCCGTGCAAGCAAGTTCGGGTTCGCAGTGTTTGAACGGCCCACGAGATTGTTGGATTGGGGAGTGCGATGGTTTGGAGAAAAGAACGGCCCTCTTAAGTCGACCGTTCGGGACAGAATCAGCACTCTCTTGAGTTTTCATAGGCCGCGTGCGCTTGTTGTGCGTATCCGAGATTTCCACTCGGTGCGTACGAGCAGGCAGTTCGCGATGATCGTAGGCACCATTCGGACCGAAACAAGACGGACCTCAACCAAGTTTAGGATCGTTACGACACGCCAAGTGCGAGCACACTTCGCTCCGCTTGGATTGACGACCAAGCATGGCATTGCAACGAGCATCGCCAAACAGTTCGAAGAGCTCTCGTGGAAGTTGCCGCAGCGAAGAAAGCCCTACCAAAGTGAAGCTCCTGTAATGGCGGTATTCGATGCAGTTGCAAATGGCATTGCATTTTTCTGGACACAAACTCCCTCTAGTCCCGATATCCAACCGGCCTTCTGATGGCCATTTCGATGGCCTCTCACTGACGAATAGACCGAATGGGGTCCGTCAGCCTATCTCGAGAGGCCATCGAAGCGGCTAGCAGTACGCTCATTCCAATTGACTACAAATGGTGTCACATCACCTTCAATATGAACTCACGTTCATTTCGCGAAACAATCGACGGCAGTACTTGATGCGAACGAGGCATGTCGGCTGAGAGAGTGTATGCATATCGTCGGATGGCGCGAAATTCCGGAGAATCGGGAACGGCAGTGAAGAGGAGTGACTGTACCCGCATCCGGCGCACCAAAGTGCGCAGTGCCAATAGAAGCACATTTATTGCGCCTGTGCGCCGTCCGCTTGCAGAAACAGCGAGTTGCCAGACGTACAGGACCTTTCCGCGCGGCGCACTAACCGGGAGCGAAAGCAAGTATGCCACAGGTCCAAGCTTTACGTGTTCCGCCACAATGCAAGACCGAGCATTCGTCTGTTTCAATAGCCAAAGGACAAAAAGCGGCGGGATCGTAAAGTTGGTCTGCTTCGCCGCCAAGCGTCGGACAAACCTAAAATCAGGCACTTCTAGCGGACGAATGCGAATGCATTTGGAGGGTCGCATTACAAATTAAGATTTAGTTTTATTTTACATCTCTAACTGTAGGAACGGGCCTTTCCGTTGTCAAGCTCATAGCTGCAGCGGGATCTTGCGATTCCGAAGGGCTTCCGTGGAAACCGCCCTCTCGCATCAGTTTTCAAGAAGATCGCGTCGATCTCCGCGTCGCACAGATAGGCCCTTTTTTCCAGGGCTGTTAAGCGGTTTCTGAATTCATCGACATTTGAGGATTCATGAATCCGAACCGCGAACCTCCAGGCGGATTCCTGCTCGATCTCTTGGCATCTCGTTTGTCGCTCTTCGCTAAGACGACACCCTCGATAGGACGTACTTTGTGAAAAGCCCGCGCGCATCCAGCTCTTTCATTGTCCGTCCATCGTTGAGTTGTACTTTCCGCCCATCCTTCGAAGCTGCGCATGCCAGAGCGATATAGTCTTTGGCCGCGCGAGGACCGCTCGTAACGCTACGCTGCCCTCCTGCCCAGCGTTCGATAACTGGCCCTTTGCTAATGCCGATGCCGCAGCCACTTTGCTTGAGCGAAGTCCTGCAAAAATCGTTCGTATGTATGCTCACCGCTCCCACGAACCCGAGAGCAGAGGACTCCTCGTCGAATAACGCGATTACTTCGTCGCCACGGTATGCAACGTGGTAACCATCGAAGAACGGAACCCACGTTGGGATAATCTGTTCGACGAGATATCGCTTATAGTGCGCGCCCACCTCGTCAGCGGCGAGCACCTTGCTTTTCCGGATGTCCGCCGAAACGATCCAGCAATCCCTTTCCAGCCCAACCGGTAATGCGCGGTGTTTGAAGGATCCGTCGCCGAGTTCTTTGAAGAGGATGGCAAAGCGCTCGAGACCGTGTGGTAGACTCGAAAATCGTGACTTGATGTCTTGGATGACTTTCTCAACCAAGTCCCAGATGAGGCTATCTGCGGGAAGATGACAAAATCGGGCCAGAATGTCCTCCACGAAGCTCGTTTCAGGCAGGCGCTTCAGTCTTCCACGAACGCGATCAAAACTCGGTGCGAGGTGCCGCATAAGTTTTGCTTTCGCTTGCATTGCAGTGATCAGCTGGTTGGATGTGAGCCCGTGCTTCTTGTCGCCATTCATCGCGCGCAACAGATTGACGCCCAGTGTGCGAAAACCACACTCCGGCATCTCACTACCCATCATGTCAATAAAGACTCCAACCGCATTCTCAACTGATAACTTTAGCGATCGCAAATTCGACCTCTCCACCTCCAGAGCTAGCTGATGATATATGTCAATAAACTTCTCGAGAAAACCGTCCAGCTTATGTCTATCGTCTACTATCAAGTGTCTTTCGAGCAGTTTCTGATCGATTCCCTCGCGGACTCTATACTCACCCTCAACGTGCTCGAACACGTCTCTCGTCATTTTTAGCTCAAAGAGGCGATCAAGATAGAATTCTTGCTCCAGATCATCAACGGTAAGTGCAGGCTGTTTGCCGTAAGCATGAGGATCTATCCTGATTCCGCTACCATCATTTAAGACAGTGTGGGTAGTGTCCCGAATTCTGTGGAAAAGTTGATAGCGCATTTTGTCTGAGAAGTCATGAAATTCTTTTCTTTTAGGCAGCCGCTTCTTCTTTTCCTCCCATGTCGCGGTAGCCTCTGATGCGGCGCAGTTTCATCTGGCCGCTGATCCACAGCCCGAAGAACACCCGCAGCACGGCGCCTTCGTTCGGCAGCGCCGCTTGGGTTTTCACTCTCCGGCGGAACTCCTGCTGCATCCGCTCGATGCTGTTCGTGGTGCGCAACGACCGGTGCTGGCTCGCCGGGAACTGGTAGAACGTCAGCAACTCCTGGCCCGCCTCTTCCAAGCTCGCCGCCACCCCGGGGCACAGCTTCTTCCACTTCCACAGAAACGCGGTGCGCGCCTGCTGTGCCGCGTCCCGAGTTTCGGCGTAGACGATCTGGTGGTAGTCCTCGCGCACCGCCTCGTGCGCGTGTTTCGGTGCTTTGGCCACCAGGTTCCGCAGCTTGTGCACCGTGCAGCGCTGCTGCGCCACCCCCGGCCACAAACGATCGAGCGCCGCTCCCAGCCCCGGGTTCCCGTCGCTGATCACCAGCCGCGGCCGCCCCATGCGCCGTGCCGCCAGATCCTCCAGCAACATCTGCCAGCCGTCGGTTGACTCCGCTCCGGCACTCATCAGGCTCAGCAAGACCTTCTCGCCACTCTGTTTCACTCCCAGCGCCACCAGCACCGCCAGCGACACCACTCTTCCCGCGCTGCGCACCTTCGGATAGATCGCATCCAGGTACAGATATACGATCTTCTCTTCCGCCAGATCCCGCCGCTGCCAGAGCCGGTAGCTTTCTTCCAGCCGCAGCACCAGACGCGACACCGCGCTCTTACTCAACGCCGCCCCCGTCAACAACGGCTCGAGTGCCCCGCGAATCCGCCGCGTGTTCGATCCCGCCAAATACACCCCCAGCACGCTCTGCTCGACTTCTGGGCTGCTCCGCCGGTAGCGTGGCACGAGCTGACTGCGCCATTCCCGCTCGCCGCCGTCCGGGTCCGCCAGCCGCGCCCGCGGAACCCGCATCTGCACGGCGCCGGTGCGCAGGGTCAGCCTTCGCGGCTTGCTCCCGTGCCGGTAGCCGCTCCGCTCCGCCACCCGCTGGCTGCGCGGCGCGCCCAACGCGGCCTCCACTTCTTCCTCCAACACCATCTCGATCAGCTCGCGCACCCGCTCCCGAATCGCCGCCTCCAACCCTTCCCGCAGAGAACCCTCTTGGCCCGCTTCTGGTGCAGTGCTAGTCTTCGCCATGGCGTATTCCTCCTGTCCCCGAAACCTCCTGCTAAGAGATTTCGGGCTTCTCCTTCAACGGCTTCTCAGGAGAATACGCCTCTCACTTTTCTACAGGAATCGGGACAGAACCCGGTGGTAGAACCGTGAGCTATACGTACGACTCCTTGCATCGCCTCACTGCAGCCACAACCAACGGCTCGACTGGATACCCACAGTGGGGGCTTTCCTGGTCGTATGATCGATATGGCAATCGCACCGCGCAGAGCGTAACGTCAGGAAGTGGGCCATCGAACTCCGTTTCGGTCAGCACCAGCACGAACCAGATCAGCTCTATGGGCTCATCGAACTTCTACTACGATGCGAACGGAAATCTGACCCAAGACGATCTCAACAAGTACAAGTATGATGGGGAAAACCGAATGGTTGAGATCGATCAGCTCAACGGAACAACCATCGCTACCTACGGATACGATGGGAATTCGATACGCAACGTCAAAGTATGGGGTGCCGGACGCACGATCGACATCTATGCCGGATCACAACTAATTAGTGAGTTTGAGGACGCGGCGTCGAATACATACTCCTCCGGAACGACGCCGGCGCAGGCCGCGAGTGATAGTGGGGCTATCGTTCTCTACCAACACCGGGATCACCTGACCACACGCGTAACCACCGACAGCAGCGCGTCCTCGATGACCCAGCAGGCCCACTACCCCTTTGGCGAGAGCTGGTACGACACCGGCGCAGTCGCTCCTAGTGTCGAACGGAAATTCACTACCTATATGAAAGACGCCGAATCTGGTTCGGGGCAGCTCAACTACGCCGTACATCGCCAACACTCCCCCCGGATCGGCCGATTCAATTCTCCCGATGCCCTGACCGGCCACATCGGGGCTCCTCAGTCGCTGAACCGTTACGCTTACTCGCGCAACAATGCAATTAACCTTGTCGATCCGCTTGGCAGATCCTACTGTTCATTCATGGAGACGCACGCCACACCGAGTTCACCGAGCCGCGTTGAAAGTGCTGGCGGTGGCCCCAATGCGCGCATGACGGAACAAGAAGATGATGATGACATTTGGACCCATCCCGATGCGTGCATTACTGCTGGTGGTGTGTGGGTAGTTGATGGCGCCGGAGCCGGCGTCTGTACAGGGGAGTTTTGTGATTTCCAAAATGAACCTGGTGGTCCGGGATTTGGTCAACTCGGTGGCGCCTTCGCCGCTCAAGATCAGTATTTTAGCGATCTGAACAGTATCGCCCAGTGGGCAAACTCCATTAATCCTATGACCGGCACGTCGGCGTTGCCTCCAGGGATCAACCAACCTCCGCCGCTCCAATCGATCCTGCCTAACTCTGGGGGTGGATCGAGTGCGATCGCAGGGGTAGGGGTGGTGTGGTCAACGTTTCTTGGGGGTACGATCGGAACGGGATACTCAGGGCTATCAGGACCTTTCCCGGATCCCGGACTGCGCAACACAGTCGTGAACGATGTTGGTCAGCCCTTTCCAGCGTTAGTCTCTGTCCCTACGACAAAATCGACCTGTAACCTGCAGATGCAGGACGGTAATACGTGCTTCTATCATTGTACAGCCAGAAATTCCGTGGTCTCCACCTCATTTTCCACCACCTTGAAGGCCTTGGCGAATGGCTGCACATTGCCGACTGTGGCGACGCAATGTCCTAGTCTTATTGAGACGAGTAGTAACAGCAGTACAACGAAGATTACGGGCTGCTCACAGTGATATACTCGTGGCGTATATAGGTACCGTCAGAATACAACCCTTTTTGTAGGGAGTCTTGGCACGCGGGGGGGTGAGTGGACAGATGCACATCGTGAGGATTTTTACAGCGTCGTGGTGCAAGGAATTTCCAAGTGATTTGTGCCCTGTGTGCGACGGCAGCGATTGTCGGCCTTGCTTCTCTTGCGGCACCGGCAAGCCGCTGGGATGACAAAGACTGGAGACAGTGGTCTCTGAGCGACTGCGACGTCATCCTGAATTCTTCGCCCTGGGCGGTTAACAAGCTGAACAACAGAGGCGCGACGACTCTGGTGCAGCACGGCCGCGCTGTCGAGTCGGATTACACGAGCACTACCGTGCAGATTCGTTCGGCCATGGTAATTCGGCTGGCTCTGGTCCGAGAATGGCAAATCCAGCACAACTACGACAAGATGGATCCTGCGCAGCGACCGGCCTTTGATCAACAGACGAACTTATGTCTGTCCCAGAGCTACGCTGACAGAATTGTGGTGCGGGTGGCCTCCGGTCGGTACATGTCTCACTCGTTAGGCCCTACTAACCTAACGTTCTACGATGGCAGTCCGTGGCCCGTTCAAATGGATGCAAGACTTGATGCAAGACCCTTCACGTTTGCCGGCGAGGCTCAGCTTCTGACTAGGACGGGAAAAAGGTTCCCTCTATTCAAGCGCCGGCTCTGGCTGACGACCACTGTGGCGTCCGGGACGTGAGTGATTTCGATTTGGTTTTCCCTCGATACGTAGATGGAGTTCCCGTCATCAAGCCGGGAACCAAGAAAGTGACGATCGAATTTGTGTACTCTCAGGAGTCGGGATTTGATTTTAGAATCAACAAGATGATGTATAAGGGCAACCTGGACTATTAAGGGTGGAATCGATTATCTCGCCCGTTCGGTGACCAGCTACACTAGGCTCAACGAGCTCGCAGGAGCGTGTATGAGAAGACTAATGATTCAGCGCTCCGGGCGCCGTAGCTACCGCTACAGCGATCGCTACTCTTGCCGCGGCGGCTCAGGGACCCTGGGCCAAGAAGGAGTGGAAAACGTGGTCGCAGGCCGACTGCCAGGCGATCCTCACTAACTCGCCGTGGGCACAAACAACCTATTGGACCAAAGATGGACGGCCAGCGCACAACGACGGGGGAGGCGGCGAATATTATATGTATACGTCCGCCCAGTTATACTCAGCGTTGCCCATCCGGCAGGCACTCGCCCGACAGGGACAGATCCAGAATGGGTACGACAAGATGGATGGAGAACAACGTCAGGTGTTCGATTCGAAGACCAACGCAGATCTGACTCAGACCTATAGTGATCGGATCGTGGTACACGTCGTGTCCGGAGGATACGACACCAAGTATTCGAGCAGCCCCCACGTCGCGGTCGCGCGCCAGGCCTTTCTAATCTTTCCGAACGGGAAAAACATCCCGGCCATCCGAACAACTGCGCCGCAGAACAACGCGCATTCGGAAGAGTTCGAGGTGTTCTTTCCGCGCATCGACGCTGGCCGAACTGTTGTCAAACCAGGCGACAACAAGGTGACATTCGTCCTTGGGATACTCGCGGGTTCGGAATTCAGAATCCAGAGGAGCTTCGAGTTTAATGTCGACAAGATGATGTATCAAGGCAAGTTCGAGTTCTGACTAACTCGTGAGGTGGGAAATGACGAAAAATCAGATGCGCTCAACCATACTGACACTGGTTACCGGACTCCTCCTATCGGCAGCGCGGGCACAAGCGCCTCCAGTAAGTGTAACCGGCTTCATCACCGACACACTCTCGGGCCGAACGGGTGCCACGGCGCTCCATGCCGCTGCCACGAAGCGCAACGTCGAAGCCGGGATGGGCAAGTTTAAGGTCTACGACGAAAAAACAAAGCAGCTCTACATCCTCGAGCCCCAGGCCACCGCTGCCGCCTATCTCGACCTCGGCCAGCGCGTCACGGTCACCGGTACCCTCACGTCAACCCGCGTGCGCACGGCCGGACAAACCGAAGATCCCGCCACCGGCGAAGTGAAGGATTTCCATTCGCTCCGCGCCCGCTCCTCGACTCCTATCGCCGGCATCCTGACGATCAAGTCGATCGCCGTCGCGCCGGTTACAAAGCCGTAGCGACCTTCGGGGCCGGGGCAGTCTCAATAGGCAGTTGGGCCCAGGGGAGAACGCACTGTCTCGTGTTGCAAGGTTTCCGGAGGTCGTTCGACCACGCCGAAAGCCCTTCGCCAGGGTGTAGACGATTTTGCACCTCACAAAGCACCAAACTTCAATAGGTTTCAACAGAGTTCAACGAGGTAGCCGCAAACGATTCAATAAGAATCTGTCCCTCGCCAAATCTCTGTCCGCTTTTGAAATCAACAACTTGGAGCCTTGCCATCCACAGGCAACTCGCGATAACAACCCGCTATGTTACACGCCATCGGACTCTTTCTAGCCTCGTTTGTCCGGCTTTTCCGTTCTCGTCGGAGCCTTTGGCTCGAAAACTTGGCTCTTCGGCAACAACTCGCCGTTCTGAAGCGCAAGCACCCCCGGCCGCGCCTGACTGTTTTCGACAAGCTCTTCTGGGTCCTTGCGCGAGAACATACTGGCCTCGATGGAAACAAGCCCTGATCGTCGTGAACCCGGAGACCGTTGTGCCCGCTGGCACCGCGCGGGCTTTCGGCTCTACTGGTCATGGCTCTCGCGTCATCAGACTTGCTCTGGAAGGAAGCGGACCAGCAGAGAATTGCGCGAACTCATCTTCCGTATGGTGGCGGAGAACCCCACTTGGGGAGCCCCGCGCATTCACGGGGAATTGCAAATGCTTGGCTTCGACGTTTCGGAGCGCACCGTTTCTCGCTGGGTCCAACGGGCGCCGAGAAATACCGAAAAGATCGCTCGGTGGAAGGCATCTCTCAAGAACCATCGCGAAGTCATTGCCGCAATGGACTTCTTCACGGTGCATACGGTCACTTTCGGAATCCTCTACTGCTTTTTCCTCATTGGCCATGACCGTCGGCGCATCCTGCACTTCAACGTGACTCGCAACCCGACAAGTCCCTGGGTGGTGCAGCAGTTGCGTGAAGCGTTTCCGTTCGACGCTCCTCACAAATACTTGATCCTTGACCGCGACAAGAAGTTTGGGCTGGAAGTGATCGCTGCCATCCGGGCCATGGGAAGCAGGCCCAAGAGAACTTCGTTCCGAAGCGCCTGGCAGAACGGAGTTGCCGAGCGCTGGGTGGAAAGCTGCCGGTGCGACCTGCTGGATCATGTGATCGTGCTCAACGAACGGCATCTGAAACGCCTTTTCAGCGAATACGTGCGCTACTACCACGAGGACCCAACGCATCTCGGGTTGAGCAAGGAGACGCCGGGGGGCAGAATCCGCTCAGCACATCGTGGTCGCGTGATCGCGCAAGCAAGACTCAGCGGCCTGCATCATCGCTACGATCGAGCTGCGTAGAAAAAAAGCGAACCAACATTTCTCCAGCGGGAGATCCCTGCCCAAGTTCGATTGTTTGCCACTACACAGGCCTATGGCACGCCTCCGACAGCGGTTTTTCAGTGCTGGTTTCTGGCGAGAAAGAACTCAAGTGTTGAATCTAGGTCCCGTTTTGCATTTTGGCG
>CAVTZX010000055.1:0-167383 GCA_963739275.1 uncultured Acidobacteriota bacterium | reverse complement strand
CGCGCTGGAAGGCTTCATCAGGAGTTCGCCCAGCCAGACGCCGACAAACGTCTGCGCGGCGTACAGCGAGACAACCCAGAGCAGAACCGTGGCAATGCCGATTCCCAAGCCGACCACAGTGATGCAGGCGATGATGGCGAGGAAAGGCACGCCGATCAGAGTGGCGACGCCGAGCAGTATCGAGTAGAGGTACGCGCGGGTGGCCCCAACGACGTTTCCGAAAAAGTGAGGCGCAATCAGGATGACGACGAGCCCGAACAGGAAGGCGGCGCCCCAAATCAGAGCCTGATGCAAGTAGAATCGTGGCCTGGAATAGTCCGGCTTGCCGCGCGTCTGGATGACGACTTCGAGGGGGCTGGCCAGCTTGGCCTTGGAGTCGACCTCGGGTTTGTGCATGCCCGTGTACTTGGCCTTGCCATCGATCTCTGCGGACGAAGCAATCGTGAAGCGCTGGCCGCGCACTTCGGCCTTTCCGCCAACGGTGCCCGTGAGCGTGACGTTGTTGCCGAAGATCATCAGGTCGCGGCCGAGATGACCCTCGAGTGTGGCTTCATTGGTGAACGCCGTGAGGCCCCCGCCGATCCTGGCCGCTGAATCGAGATCGAAACTCTGCTGAAAGCTGATGACGTTCTTACCGACGGAGCCTTTCAGATCCAGGGTGTTGGTAAACGCGCGGACGTTGCCGTCCACCTGGCCGTTGATGGTGAGGTGTTGGGAGAAGGAAATCACATCCCCGGTGACGTGGCCGTCTACGGTAAGTTTTTGGCCGAAGGTGATCAAGTCACCGTCCACCGTGCCGTCGATGCGCGCGGTGGCGCCAAACACCATCAGGTCGTTGTGAATGGTTTCCTCTTTGGCGAGGACATAATACTGAGCCCTCTTGACTTCGGCAGCGCCGGCAGGCTGCGGCAGGCCAAGCGCGAGGGCGAAAGCACTCATGACGAGCGCGAGGGTGGTCCAGCGGCGCCAGGAGCGGTGCAGAAGGCCGATGGCCACGATGCCGAGAGTCATCACTGCCAGGATTTCAATGAAGTTTGCCATGGTGCTCCATCCTTTCCAGAACACACCGCCGAAGAGAAGCATAGTGAAAAGATTGCTCCCGCCGAAACCGGCCTGACCCAGTTGCTGCTGCAGCTGGTCGATGGCCGTCCACACGGTGTAAGCGCCTGCCGCGCCGAGGCCGAAGGAGACGATCCAGCCCCAGGGCGTGCGTTCGCGCGCGGGAGGCGAGAGCAAACGCGCGGGCACCGCCTCGTTCTCTTCGAGAAGTGCGTGAGCGAGGTTTTTGGACTCATTCTCGAGCGCGCGGAGGAGGGCGCGGCATGCGGGGCAGGAATCCGCGTGCGCAGAGAGCTCGAGGGCGCGCGAGCGTTCGAGTTGCCCTTCGAGGTACATCAGGCACGACATTTCGTCAAAGTGGTTATCGTTCGGGGTCATAAGGTCCTCGTGTACCTGCAAAAAAACGGACGTGCAAAGAAGCTCATGCGTTTCCTCCGGCGGCCAAGCCGGTCATGCCGCGGTGGCCGAGCGCCTCGCGCAACTGGTGGCGTGCGCGAAGGAGCACCACGCCGACGAAGGCGCGGCGCACGCCCAATGATTCGGCAATCTCGTCGTAGCTCAATTCCGAGTAATAGCGGAGAACGAGCGCCATGCGCGAGCGAGACGGAAGCGCAGCCAGGGCGGCACGAACTTCGTCGGAAGTGTGCTCCTCGATCAGGCGCTGAAGCTGGCTGGGGTCGGGATGCTCGAGCGGCATCTCTTCAATTTCGCCGGTCTCGAGATCCTGGCGGACGCGCCGGCGGCGGAGCAGGTCCCAGCAATGATTGGCGGCCACTTTGTAGAGCCAGGCGGAAAACGGGCGGCTGGGATCGTACTGACCGGCTTTGTCGCGCAGCTTCATGAAGATCTCGGCCGTGGCGTCTTCGGCGTCTTCCTTGGTGGGCATGGCCCGGCGGCAGAAACGAAAAATGGCCGGAGCAAATTGCCGGTAAAGCTCGCCCCAAGCCTCGGAGCTTCCTCCGCGGGCCCGGCTGACAATTTCGGCAATCTCTGCCAAGTTCCCGGCCTCGGCCTGCCTTCTCTCATCCACCATTTGATACGCACCGGCGCGGCAGAATCTATCAGTTGGGGTTCGGGAGTCGTGCCGGCCGGCTTCCACCGGCCGCAGGGGTGCCAGAGCAGCCACTCTACCAGATTCGCCAGCAAATGTCGGCCCGCACGGGTGGGCGGGACAAGATAGAATGACGAGGGGGCTTCGAGTGTCACGTTCACAGAGAATCTTGCTGCTGGCGATTGCCGTAGTTGTCATCCTGGCGCTGGTGGTGCGGCTGATCCACCGCGGGAAGAGGCCTTTGCAGCTGGCGGCGGAGAGCTGCAACTCCGCGCTGTGGGACCACGTGTATCACCCGCAGAGATTGCAGGTGATCGAACCCTGCACGGCCGTCGTGGGCCGGGTCGACTCGGTGCGCCGGGAGGCTGACGGCGACCTCCACATCCGGCTCGATGTGGAGGACAAATCGCTGCTGAACATTTACAACACGCTGCACGCGCACGGAAACCTTGTGGTCGAGCCGATCTGTGAGAACGCGCCGACGCAAAGAGACGCCATCTCCGCCTGCGCGGCATTCACCCCACAGGTTCTGATTCCAAGCGTCGGCGACCGCGTGCGCGTGACCGGGGCGTTCGTGACCGACCGCGAGCATCGCTGGAACGAGATTCATCCCGTGACTCGGATTGAGATTCTACGGTGAACTAAGCCACCCCCTTCGGCCGGCTTCATTTCCGCACCCCACGGTGAGGTCCTTCCGCGCGACCAGAATCGTCGCGCTTCAGGATGACACCGCCGTGCGACAATGTGCGGTAGAGTGTGAAGTTTGCGCGAGGCGTCTGAAGGGCTATGAGTGAAAGACCGCCATCGGTGGTGATCGTCGGGCGGCCCAACGTGGGCAAGTCGGCGCTGTTCAACCGGCTCACGCGGAGCCGCCGCTCGATTGTGACCGACGAGCCTGGGATTACCCGCGACCGCATCTACGGCCGCGCGGAGTGGGAAGGCCGCGCGTTCGAGGTGGTGGATACGGGGGGAATCGTGCCGGGGGACAAAGCTGCGATTCCACGCGAGATCTTGCGGCAGGCCCATGTGGCCATCGAGGGAGCCGCGCAGTTGTTGCTGGTGGCCGACGCGCGGGCGGGTGTGACGCCGGTGGACAGTGAACTGGCCGAGCTCTTGCGCCGTACCGGGAAGCCCTTCGCGGTGGTCGCGAATAAGGTGGATACGCCGCAGCAGCAGGCCCTCACGGCGCCGTTCTACAAGCTGACGCCGCAGGTGTTTGCGGTTTCGGCGGAACACGGATTCGGCGTGGACGATTTGCTGGACGCGATTACGCGTGAGTTTCCAAAAACGGAGGCGGCTGCGGCGGAAGAAGCCGTCCAAGTCGCAATTATTGGACGCCCAAACGTGGGCAAGTCCACGCTGCTGAACCGCCTGGTGGGCGAGGAGCGCGCCATCGTTTCTCCCGAGCCGGGGACGACGCGCGATTCAGTGGACACGCTGCTGCGGCGCGGCGAAAAACTTTACCGGTTCGTGGATACGGCGGGAATCCGGCGGAAGGGCAAGACGAAGCTCGTCGCGGAAAAGCTGAGCGTGGTCTTGGCACGGAAAAGCCTGGAGCGCGCGGACGTGACTCTGCTCGTCGCCGACGCTTCGCAGGGCGTGAGCAGCGGCGACGCCACAATTGCCGGATACGCGCAGGAGTCCGGACGGTCGGTGATCCTGGTGATGAACAAGTGGGATTTGGCGCTCGCGGCCGCGCGTGAAACGTCAGTCCGCGAGGCGCAGCATTCCTCGCACAAGCCGCGGAAGGGGACGCGACCACCGGCTCGAGACAACCGGCCATCGATCGCGGATCCGCAGCACCTCGCCCAGGAGTATGAGCGATTGGTACGCCAGCGGTTCAAGTTCCTGGACTACGCGCCGGTGGTTTTTCTCTCCGCATTGACCGGCGAGCGCACGGGGAAACTCTACGGTTTGATCGACCACGTGGCGGAAGCGCGGCGGCGGCGGATTTCGACCGGCGAGCTGAACCGCTGGTTATCCGAGGTGGACCTCGATCGGGGAACTTCGCCCGCGGCGCGGCGCGTGAAGATCTATTACATCACGCAGGCTTCCAGCGCCCCGCCGACGTTTGTGCTGTTCACGAACCAGAAAAAGCGGCTGCACTTCAGCTACGAGCGGTTTCTCGAAAACCGGCTGCGGGAGAAGTTCGATTTCCTGGGCACGCCGATCCGGTTTCTCCAGAGGATGAAAGAGAAGTAAGCGCACGTGACGCTGGCGGTTCAGGAAACCCGGGCGTAACATGAGGATACCCTCGCTCTCACCCCGCGAATTGGCGTGACGCGTTGACAGCCGCGGAATTCGGACTAGGATAAGAGCGAGATGTCCTCAGCAGGCCAGGCCGTCGCTCGGCTTCCAGAAAAAATCCTCTTCCGCATTGGCGAAGTCAGCCGCTTGACGGAAACGAAGCCGTTTGTGCTGCGCTACTGGGAAACGGAATTCCCGATGTTGCAGCCAGTGAAAAGCCCGAAGGGGCACCGGCTCTACCGGCGCGAAGATATCCTCACCGTGCTGGAAATCAAGCGCCTGCTGTACGACGAAGGGTTCACCATCGCCGGGGCGCGGCGGCACTTGCGCGAGGCGAACGGAAACGGCCACCGAGCGGCGGGAGCGGCGGAAAAGCCGGCGGGCGCGGAAGAATCGGTTTTCGTGAGCCGCAAACTGCTGCTGGATCTGCGCGAGTCGCTGCGCGCGATGTTGACCCACTTGGAACGCAAGTGATACGCTGAGTTTGTGAGCCGGTCGGGACGTGGCGCAGCCTGGTAGCGCGCACGCTTGGGGTGCGTGAGGTCGCTGGTTCAAATCCAGTCGTCCCGACCATTTTTCTGCAGGACGCCCCGCGATTCAGCCTGGGAAACACGGCCGGAACCCGTGGCGGACAAGTCCGCCCGTTCGCTTATACTGCTTACAGACAAGATGGCACACATCCTGATCACGAACGATGACGGCATCTACGCCGAGGGTCTGCGCGCGCTGGCCGATGCGGTGCGCGAACTCGGCACGCTGAGCATCGTGGCGCCGCACCAGGAGCGGAGCGCTTCGGCGCAGTCGATCACTTTGCGCCAGCCCATTTTCTGCGAGCCGGTGGCGGAGCGCGAGTGGGCCGTGGAAGGCACGCCGACGGACGCGGTAATCGTGGCGCTGAACAAACTCCTTCCCAACAAGCCGGACCTGGTCATCTCGGGGATCAATCGCGGCGGGAACATGGGAGAGAACGTCTACTACTCGGGGACGGTGGGCGCGGCGATGGAAGCGACCATCAACCACATCCCCGCCTTCGCGATTTCCGTGGCGCACCGCGGCAAGGGATTCCAGTACGGCGATGCAGCGCAGTTTGCGCGCGCTCTGGCCAAGCTGATTCTGTCCGAGGGCATGCCGGACGGTGTGTTGCTGAACGTGAACGTGCCGCTCGAATGGACGGGCGGCGTGCAGTTCACGCGGCAGTCGCAGAAGGTCACGCGCAACGTCCTGCAAGAAGGCGTGGACCCGCGCGGGCGGATCTACTACTGGCTGCACGAGCAGCAGCTCAAAGAAGGATTGGACCCCGAGAGCGACTACGCCGCCGTGCACGCGAACGCGATTTCGATTACGCCGCTGGAACTCGACCGCACGCACGCCACCTCGCTGAACCACCTCTCACACTGGGCCCGGCAACTGGCCCAGCCTCGCCCGTAGTCCGCGCGATCCCCCCGCGGACGGGAACCCCCACCACCGCTTTCCGGTGCTTCCCCGAAAAATCCGCTTGACAGATACATTGTTTCGTAGTATCGTAACAATGATAGAGAGGAACCGAACCCCTGACCCCGCCCGCCAAACTCGCCCGCCGCAAAGAAGACCTTTACCGCATGCAGGCGGAAATCTGCCGCGCCCTCGGCCATCCCCGCCGCCTGGCCGTCCTGGACCTGCTGGCGGACGGAGAAAAGTCCACCACCGATTTGTTGCGCGCCCTGCGGGTGAGCAAGGTGAACCTCTCGCAGCACCTGGCGGTCATGAAGCACGCGGGTCTGGTCATGGTGCGGCAAGAAGGCCGGAACACGTTTTACCGTTTGACGTTCCGTGAGATTACCGACGCGTGTCACCTGACTCGGGCGGTGCTCGCCCGGAAGCTGCGACAAACTTCCCGGCTCGCCGCCGAACTCGAGCTGGCGGCGCAGGAGTCTTGAGCAGAAAGCACAAGCACATGAACACAATGAAGAAGCGTGTAGGGCCATGGATTGCCGCCTTGCTGGCGCTGTTTCCGGCAGCGGCTTGGAGCCAGAACGTGACAACCGGGCAGCCCGCCGCGGGTGCGGAGCTGACCCTCGAGCGGGCCGTGACGATCGCTCTAGAGAAGAATCCCCAGTTGCGTGCGGCGGATGACGCCGCTGCGGCGGCCAAGGCCCGCGTGGGGCAGGTCCAGGCCGGCTGGTATCCACGCATCGATTTCTCGCAAGGATTCACGCGGGGAAACAATCCCGTCTATGTCTTCGGGACGCTCTTGACGCAGCGGCAGTTCACCGCAGCGAGCTTCGCGCTCAACCGGCTCAACACGCCGACGCCCGTCGATAATTTTCAAACACGTCTGGACGGCGGCCTCATGCTCTTCGACTCCTTCCGCACGCCGCTGCGCGTGCAGGGCGCGAAACGCATGGCCACGGCCGCGGACTTCCGCACCGAGCAGGCGCGCCAAGACCTGATCGTGCGGGTCGTGCGCGCCTATAGCGACGTTCTGCTGGCGCGGGAAAACCTGGCGGCGGCGCGGAGCGCTTTGCACACGGCTGAAGCGAATGAGGAACGCGTACGCTCGCTGGAGAAAGCGGGAATGGTGGTGACCTCCGACCTGCTCAGCGCGCAGGTCTTCCGCGCGCAGATGAAAGAACGGGAGATTCGCGCCGCGAACGGCTGGGAGCTGACGCGGCTGGCGCTGGCGCGTGAGTTGGGAGCGGCTCCCGAGACCCTGGGTGACGCCGCGGGCGGTCTTGCTGAGCCGGCTGCGCCGGACCGGCTGCCAGAGGACTGGGAAAAAACGGCGCTGGCGGAGCGTCCGGCACTGCGGGCGGCGGAGCTCGAGAGGGAGGCGACGCTGAGCCAGAGGAAACTGGCCAAGGCGGAGTTCGGGCCAAAGTTGGGGCTCTTCGCGGACGTGGAGCGCGACGCGCAAACGTTGGCAGGGCCTTCGGGGAGCAATTGGACGGCGGGAGCGCGGCTCGAAATCAATCTCTTCGCCGGGGGAGCCGACCGTTACCACGTGGCCGAAGCGGAGGCGCAAGCTCGCGAGGCCGATCATCAGCTCGAATGGTTCCGCTCGGGCGTGCGCCTGGAAGTGCGGCAGGCCTACTTGGAAACGCTGGCCGCCGCGCAGCGCGCCGCCGCACAGCGAGAAGCGGTCAACCAGGCCGGGGAGAGCCTGCGGATCATTCAAAACCGCTACCAGACAGGATTGACCACGATTACGGAGTTGTTGCGCGTGCAGACGGCACAGCTCGAAGCGCGCACCGCATATCTTTCCGCCCTGCGAGATTGGCAGGTGGCGCGGGCGGAACTCGAACGTGCCGCGGGCCAACTGACATCCAACTCCGAGCTGCTGCGCCGGCTCGCGCCGGAGCGCAAGGGCGACGCGGAGGAAAAATGAACCGGAAACGAACTGCTGCGGGCGCCACGGGGATGATCCTCGCCGGGATCTTTTTCTTTGGTGGATGCGGAAAGTCCCCTGAGCGAGGGGCGCAGGCGCCGGAATTGGTGCAGGGCAAGCACGTGACAACGCTGCACGAAGAGTCCATTCCGGACGAGATCGAGGTGGCCGGGACGGTGGTTGCGGCGACCACGGCACAAGTGGCGGCGCGGACCATGGGGACGGCCACGCAAGTGGCGGCGCGGGAGGGCGACCGCGTGCGGCAGGGGCAGCTCCTGGTGCAGTTGGATGACCGCGAACTGGCCGCGCGCCGCGCGGCGGCTCGGGCGGCGCTGGAGGAGACTTCTGCGGGGCGCGAGGAAGCGGCGCGCGCCGTGGCCGCGGCGCGGGCACAGGCCGACGTAGCGGCAAAGACTCACGCGCGATTTGTCTATCTGCGCGATCAAAAATCAGTGAGCGCGCAGGAGTTCGACGAGGCCGAAGCGCGCATGAACACGGCGCAGGCGTCGCTCGAGCGGGCGCAGGCGAGCCTGCGGCACGCAGAAGCCGCACACGCGCGCGCGGAATCGGAGGTGCGCGCCGCCGATGCGGTGGCAGGCTACACGCGCGTCGTCGCTCCGCTCAGCGGAGTGGTTGCGCGGCGAATGGTGGACGCGGGCACGATGGTCACCCCCGGCACGCCATTGTTTGTGGTGGAGGACGGCTCGCGCTACCGCTTGCAAGTGAGCGTTCCTGCGGAGGTGGGCGGCGTAGTGCGAGGAAGCGCGGCGCGAGTGACGCTTGACGCGCAGCCAGGAAAGGAATTTCAGGGAAAAGTCGTGGAGCTTGAAGCCGGCGCCGATCCCGCCTCGCACACGGTCCAAGCCCGAATCGAATTGCCGGTGGATACCGGCCTCCGCTCGGGGCTGTTCGGGCGGGCGTGGTTCCGCCGGGGTGAGCGGAAAACTCTGCTGGCGCCGCGCGGAGCGATTGTGGAGCGCGGGCAGCTTCGAGGCGTATATGTGCTTGGGCCGGATGGCTTGGCACAGTGGCGGATCGTGACGCTGGGGAAGGGGCGCGGTGAGCGCGTAGAGATACTGAGCGGGCTCAACGACGGCGATCGCATCGTGGCAAACCCCGGTGAAGTGCCGCTGGACGGAAAGAAGATCGCTGCGGGCGGGGCCGCTGGGGAGGCGGGGCGTTGAAGCGCGGGCTGGCCGGAACCATCGCGCACACATTTGTGGATTCGCGGTTGACGCCGCTGGTGATCGTGGCGGCGCTCTTCCTCGGGCTTTTCGCCGTGCTCCAGACACCGCGCGAGGAAGAGCCGCAGATCGTCGTGCCCATGCTGGACGTATTTGTCGGCATGCCGGGTGCCTCAGCACGCGAGGTCGAACAGCGCGTGACCATCCCCATGGAAAAACTGCTGCGCGAAATGCCCGGCGTCGAATACCTCTATTCGACCAGCCAGCCCGGCGGGGCGTTGGTCATTGTGCGCTTTTACGTCGGCGTGAAAGAAGAAGACGCCATCGTTCGCACGTACAACAAGATGTACTCGAATTTCGATCGCATCCCGCAGGGCGTGAGCCAGCCGCTGATCAAGGTGCGATCGATTGATGATGTTCCTGTGCTGGCGATTACGTTTTGGGGAAAGAACTACGACGGGTTGCGCTGCGCCGAATGGCGGCGAACTCGAACAGGCGGTGAAGCAGGTGGAAGACGTCTCGGAGACGACGCTTGCTCGGAGGGCAGAGTCGCGAACTGAAGGTCACGCTCGACCCGCAGACGCCTCGCGGCCTACCACGCTGAGCCCGGTGACGATTGCTGCATGCTCTCCAGATTTCCAACCGACGCGCTGCAGCAGGTTCGTTTTCACGGGGCAACAGGAATTCGCAGTGGAAACCGGGAGCTTTATTACGCAGTGCCGAAGATGCACGAACGTCCTGGTGGTCGTCGCGCGGAGGGACGCCCGGTCTACCTTGGCGATGTGGCAAGCGTCACGGACGGGCCGGAAGAGCCGGCCAGCTACGTCCTGTTTGGCGCAGGCGGAGCGGGGAGCCGGACGGGCGCGGGCGCTTTCCCAGCCGTGACGCTTACCGTGGCCAAACGAAAGGAACCAACGCGACGACGTTTCGCCAATGCGTGCTGGCAAAGTCGATTCGCTGCGCGGCTACGCCATCCCGAACGAAGTGAACGTCAGCGTCACGCGGAATTACGGGGAAACAGCCAAGCACAAGTCCGACGAACTGCTGAAGCATCTGTTCCTTGCGACGCTTTCGGTGACGCTGCTGGTGGCGGTGGCATTGGGCTGGCGGGAAGCGGGCGTCGTGCTGCTGGCCATCCCAGTAACGCTCGCGCTCACCCTGTTCATTTTCTACCTCTACGGCTACACGCTGAACCGCGTCACGCTGTTCGCGTTGATCTTCTCCATCGGCATCCTGGTGGACGACGCCATCGTGGTGGTTGAAAACATCGTCCGCCATCTTCGACTGCCGGGAAACCACGGCCGCGCCGTGGAGCGACGTGGCGGTCGAAGCCGTGGACGAGGTCGGCAACCCGACGATCCTGGCGACGTTTGCGGTGATCGCCGCGATTTTGCCCATGGCTTTTGTGCGCGGGCTGATGGGGCCGTACATGCGGCCGATTCCGGTCGGCGCCTCCGCGGCCATGCTCTTTTCGCTGATCATCGCGTTTGTGGTTTCGCCCTGGGCGGCGCTGCGTCCTGATGCACTGGGCACCGCGGCGCCGCATCCCGGAGAAGGCGAGCGAGAAGGCTGGACGACGCGGCTTTATCGCCGGGCGATGACGCCGCTGATTCAGGACGCGCGGTGGCGATGGGGATTTCTGGCGGACGGTTGTCATCCTGCTTGTGCTGGCCTGTACGTTAGTGCCGCTGAGAGCGGTGCGCGTGAAGATGCTGCCCTTCGACAACAAGAGCGAGTTCCAGGTCGTCATCGACATGCCCGAGGGCACGCCGCTTGAAAAAACGCTCGGGCTGGCGCAGGAGATCGGCGGCTATTTGGGCCAACAGCGCGAGGTGGTGAACTATCAGATCTATGCGGGGACCTCGGGCCCTATAACTTCAACGGCCTGGTGCGGCACTACTTTCTGCGCCGCGGCTCCAATCAAGCGGACATCCAGGTGAATCTGCTGCCCGAGGACGACCGCAGCCGGCAAAGCCATGAGATCGCCAAGGCCATGCGCGGGCCGATCCAGGAGATCGGCCGGAGGTGGAATGCGCGCGTGAAGATCGCCGAGGTGCCGCCCGGCCCGCCGGTCCTCTCCACGCTGGTTGCGGAAGTGTACGGCCCGGACTACGGGCGGCAGATCGAACTGGCGCGGCAGGTGCGGGAGATCTTTGAAGCGACTCCCGGCGTCGTGGACGTCGACTGGTACGTGGTGGCTGATGCGCCGAAGCTGGATTTTCAAGTGGAGCAGGACAAGGCCGCGCTCGCCGGAGTTTCCGCGGCGGATGTTTCCGAAACTCTGGCGATCGCGCTGGGCGGCATGGACGCCGGATTGATGCATGCGCCCGCAGAACGCGAGGACGTGCCGATCCGTGTCCGTCTGGCGCGCGCCAGCCGCTCGAGTGCCGACGCACTGGCCGGGATTTACCTGCCTGCTTCCGGCGGCACGGGGACGCCAGGTGCCGCTCGGCGAACTGGTGCGCGTCGAGCGCGGCCAGATCGAAAAGAACATCTACCGGAAAAATCTGCGGCAGGACCGTGTATGTCATCGGCGACGTTGCCGGGGCGGAGGAGAGCCCCGTCTACGCGATCGGCAAATTGGGCGAGAAGATTGACGCGCTTGCGACTTCCCGAGGGCTATCAGGTGGAGCAATTCACAGCCACGCAGCCGCCGGACGCGAGCCGCCTGGCGATCAAGTGGGACGGCGAGTGGCACATCACCTATGAAGTGTTCCGCGACCTCGGCCTGGCCTTCGCCGCGGTGCTGGTCCTGATCTACGTCCTTGTCGTGGGATGGTTCCAATCCTTCAAGACGCCGCTGGTGATCATGGCGCCGATTCCGTTGACCCTGGTGGGTATCCTGCCGGCCCACGCGCTGGCCGGGGCATTCTTCACAGCGACTTCGATGATCGGATTCATCGCCGGCGCCGGGATCATCGTGAGGAATTCGATCATCCTGGTGGACTTCATCAAGCTGCGCCGGGCGCAGGGGATGTCGCTGGAAGATGCCGTGGTGGACGCGGGCGCGGTGCGCTTCCGGCCGATGCTGTTGACGGCGGCCGCCGTCGTCGTCGGTGCCGGCGTGATACTCTTCGACCCGATTTTTCAGGGGTTGGCCATCTCGCTCATGGCGGGAGAGGTCGCTTCCACGGTGCTCTCGCGCATGGCCGTGCCCGTTTTGTATTACTTGTCGGAAAGAGGAGGTGCTTCATGACCGTAGAACGTGCGCTGCGGATCATTGCAGGTTTGTTTGTACTGGCCTCACTCGCTCTGGGAACCTGGGTGAACTCGAACTGGTATTGGTTCACCGCGTTTGTCGGCGCCAACCTGTTTCAATCCGGCTTCACGAATTGGTGCCCGATGATGATCATCCTGCGCAAGGCGGGTGTTGGCCGGACAGCCGCCTGATCGGCCGCGCCCATCCCCCTCCCGATTCCTCGCAATCGTTGTGTGTCTCGATGAGACTCTGTCTTGCGGCGAAGAAGCCGTCCGTGCGTGGGTGTGTGTTACGATGCCGGGCAAACCCAATCTGAGATCTTGCGGAGATGAAGCTTGGACGGCGTGAGTTTGTGAGGTTGGTTGCCGCGAGTGCGGCTGCGTCGGCGGTGCCAACAATGAGGGCAGAAAAACGATACGACGTGGCGGTGATCGGCGCCGGAGTATTTGGCGCGTGGACGGCGTACCGATTGGCCCTGGCGGGGAAGAAAGTTGTCCTGGTCGACGCGTATGGGCCGGCGAACAGCCGTGCGAGTTCCGGTGGTGAATCGCGAATCATCCGCATGGGCTACGGGCCGGATGAGGTTTACACGCGCTGGTCGGCGCGAGCGCTCGAACTGTGGAAGGATTTTTCTATACTCATGGGCCGGCCGCTCTTTCGCCGCACCGGGGTGCTGTGGCTCGCGGTGGAAGACGACCGGTACATTACGGCGACCGAGGAGAATTTGAAAAAGCTGGGCTTGGCGCACGAACGGTTGAATCGCGGGGAGATGGAGAAGCGTTTTCGGCAGTTCGCACTGGGCAATTTCACTTTGGGGATTTTCGAGCCGGAGAGCGGAGCGCTGATGGCGCGCCAGGCGGTGCAGGCCGTCGTGGAACAAGCGGTTCGCGGTGGAGTTGAATTTCAGATCGCCCGAGTTGCGGAACCCAGAGGAAAAGGGCTTCTCGATGCTGTGCGAACAGAAGGTGGCGCGGAATTGCGCGCTGAGACGTTCGTGTTTGCGTGCGGGCCCTGGCTCGCAAAGGTTTTCCCGGAACTGCTGGGCGAACGAATTTTTCCGACGCGCCAGGACGTGTACTTCTTCGGTGTGCCCGCGGGTGACATCAGATTTTCGCCGCCGGCGATGCCCACGTGGATTGCCCTGGCAGACGAGGTTTACGGCATTCCAGACCTGGAGAGCCGCGGATTCAAGATCGCAATTGACCGGCACGGGCCGGAATTCGATCCGGACACGGGCGCGCGCGTTGTGACGCCGGAGGGAGAGGCGGCCATTCGCGCTTACGTGGCGAAACGCTTTCCCGCGCTGCGCCGCGCGCCGATCGTGGAGGCGCGTGTTTGCCAGTACGAGAACACGTCCAACGGCGACTTCCTGATCGACCGGCATCCCGTGCTGGAGAATGTGTGGCTCGTGGGAGGCGGCTCGGGCCACGGATTCAAACACGGGCCTGCGCTCGGCGAATACGTCGCCAATCACGTGCTGAACGGCGGCGCCATCGAGCCGCGCTTCACGCTGGCGACAAAACAAGTCGTTCAGAAGCGCGCGATTTTCTAAGCAGCTCCTCTATTCATACCTCAGTGCGGCGATGGGATCGACGCGCGTGGCGCGGCGCGCGGCGGCGGCGCCGGTTGAACGGCCTGGCCGGAAGTGGTAGCTTCAGCCGAGAAATGGTCGCCTGTGGAGCTGTTTGCGTACTGCGGAGAATCCTCGCGCGCCGAGGAGTCCGCGGCTTCGCCGGCGTTCTTCTCCTCTTCCTGATCGGGGCTGCTCCGGCGTTTGCGCAGGAAGGGCCCACGATCTCGCTGGCCGTGGATGCGACGCAGGCGCCGCTGAAAATCCTTCACAGTCGCATGGAGATGCCGGTCACGGCCGGGCCGCTCACGCTCTACTATCCGAAGTGGATCCCCGGCCTGCACGAACCCGTCGGACCCATCGCGAATGTGACCGGCCTGAAGTTCACGGCAGCCGGCAAGGCAATTCCGTGGCGGCGCGACGCCGTGGACATGTTCAAGTTTCACGTGGACGTGCCGCAAGGCGCGGCTCGGCTCACCATTTCCTTCGATTATCTCGAACCGGGCGGGCCCGGTGGCCCCGCGGCGGGTTCGGCCACGGATAAGCTGCTCGTATTGAACTGGCACCAGGTTGTGTTGTATCCCGCAGGCATTCCCGCCGCACGAATCTTCTACCAGCCGACCCTGCTCCTGCCGAAAGGTTGGAAGTTCGGCACGGCGCTGCAGGCGGCAAGTTCCAGCGGAGCCGAAGTCGCGTTCCAGCGAGTGGCGCTCGACCGGCTCGTGGATTCGACTTTGCTTGCGGGCGAATACTACCGGGCCATTGATCTCACCCCGCCCGGCGAGCCTGTCCATCACGAGATCGATCTCGTAGCGGACAGCGAAGTCGCGCTGGCCATGCCGCCCGAAGTGCAGCGGGGACTCACAAATCTGGTGGCCGAGAGTGGGAAGCTTTTCGGCGCGCGCCATTACCGCGAATACCATTTTCTGGTTACCTTGAGCGACCACATGGGTCATTTCGGGATTGAACATCACGAGTCGAACGACAGCCGCTTGCCCGAACGCGTGTTCCTCTCGCCCTCCGCCGCGCGCGAAGCCGGCGGGCTGCTCGCGCATGAATTCGCTCATTCGTGGAGCGGAAAGTTTCGCCGCCCGGAGAACATGGCCACGCCGGATTTCGAGACGCCCATGCAGACCGATCTGCTCTGGGTCTACGAAGGGAACACCTCGTTTCTTGGCGACCTGCTCGCCGCTCGCAGCGGGATGTGGACAGCGGACGATTATCGGCAGACTCTCGCCAATGTTGCCGCGAGCTTGGGCCCCGGACGTCCGGGCCGCACGTGGCGGCCGCTGGTGGATACGGCCGTTGCGGTGCCGGGCCTCTTTGGCGGAGGCGGCTGGGCCAACTGGCGGCGCGGCTCCGATTACTACGAAGAGGGCGAACTACTTTGGCTCGAAGTGGCGAGCATCATCCATGAAAACAGCCACGGCCAGAAGTCGATCGAGGATTTCTTCCATCTTTTCTACGGCGGGGCGAACAACGGGGCCGAAGTGAAGCCCTACACGTTCGAGGAGCTCGTGCAAGTGTTGAATCAGGTTGTCGCTTACGATTGGACACGCTTTCTGAATGAGCGCCTGACGTCCGGCACCGCTGAGGCGCCGGTCGGCGGAATCCAAGCGAGCGGCTGGAAAGTGGTGTACACGACGGAAGCGCCCCGAGGCGGCCGAGGAGTTTCGAGCACGACTTATACAATCGGCCTGAGCCTCGGGCCGGACGGCACGGTTTCGGATTCTCTTTACGGCGGGCTGGCGTTCCAGGCGGGGATTACCCCCGGCATGAGAGTGGCGGGAGTGAATGGCCGCACGTACCGGCCCGAGTATCTCAGCGATGCGATCAAAGCCGGCAAAGAAAGCTCCCAGCCCATTGAACTGCTCGTTGTCGCCGACGATTACTACAAGATTTGCAGGATTGACTACCATGACGGCGAGCGGTATCCGCATCTGGTGCGCGATTCGAGCCTGCCGGATTACTTGAGCGAACTGTTGCAGCCGCGGTCGCGGCCCTAGGAGAGCCCTATGCGAAAGCTTGCGTTGTGTTTGTTGCTTGCTGCGTCCGCAGTGGATGCGGGAGGCCTCGCGGGCACCTGGCACTTCGAGCAGACGTTTGCAAACGGGCGGAAGCGCGACGTCACCTACGTTTTCAAAGTGGATGGCAATCAGTTCACCGGCACCATGGCCACATGGACGGACCGCCGCGACGTCGTCAACGGCAAAATCGTGGGCAGCCAGATCACCTTTGACCTCAAGTTTGAGTTTGACGATCCCCCGCGGCTGACGCCATACAAAGGCGAACTCAGCGGGGATGAATTGAAGATTCTCCCGGCGAACCCCCCGCCGCCCGGACGTGGAACGGGCGAGATCATTCTGCACAAGGTCTCCGACGCCACCGTCTACACGCCGCCACCGGGACTCGCTCCCACGCACAGGCCGTTTTCTCCTTTCCAGCCCATTCCGTCGAATGGCTTGGCGAAGACGCCGCCGATGGGGTGGAACAGTTGGAACAACTTCGCGGAGAGGATTGACGATAAGGCCGTGCGGGCCGTGGCGGACGCGATGGTCACGACCGGGATGCGCGACGCGGGCTACGTTTACGTGAATATTGACGACACGTGGGAAGGCACGCGCGACGCCAAGGGCAACATCCAGTCAAACGAGAAATTTCCGGACATGAAGGCGCTCGCCGAATACGTTCACTCCAAAGGCTTGAAGATCGGAATTTATTCTTCACCGGGCAGGAAAACGTGCGAGGAGTTTGAAGGGACCTACGGCCACGAAGAGCAGGATGCGAGGACCTATGCCGCGTGGGGAATTGATTATCTCAAATACGATTGGTGCAGCGCTTCCGCGGTGTATCACCGCGAGGAGATGGCTCCGGCGTACCAGAAGATGGCGCTGGCACTGCGCGCCACCGGGCGGCCGATTGTGCTGAGCCTCTGCCAGTACGGCTGGCTGCACGTCGAGGAATGGGGCGCGGCGGCGGGCGGAAACCTCTGGCGGACGACCGGCGACATCTCCGACCGCTGGGACTCAATGTCGCGCATTGGCTTCGGCCAGGACGGCCGCGAAAAATACGCCGGCCCGGGCCACTGGAACGACCCGGACATGTTGGAGATTGGCAACGACGGCATGACGCACGACGAATACGTGACGCACATGGCGCTCTGGTGCCTGCTGGCGGCGCCGCTGCTCGCGGGCAACGACATTGCGAAAATGTCGTCGGATACTCGGGCGATCCTCACGAACAAGGAAGCAATCGCCGTGGATCAAGACGCCAAGGGCGTGCAGGGCCGTCGCATCGCCCAGGACGGCGCGCTCGAAGTCTGGGCCAAGCCCCTGGCCGACGGCAGCGTCGCGGTGGGCCTGTTCAACCGCGGCGAGGCGGCGGCGAAAATCACGGTGCAATTCAAAGACGCTGGTGCGAAGGGCGCCGCGAAGGTGCGCGACCTCTGGAAGCACGAAGACCTCGGCACCTTCAAGGATCAGTTCACTGCGGACGTTCCGAAGCACGGCGCGGTGCTGATCAAGGTGCAGTGACATTGGCAGGGGATCGCTCCCGCTGGCCCGCGAGACCTCCGCTGCCGGTCCGTGGCAGCGCTTTCGGACCCGAAGGCATGTTGAAGAACCTCCTGGCCCTCTCCATTCTGCTATTTGTGGCCTGCGCCTCGGCCTCCGGGCAGGCCCCTGCCACATCTGCGCAAACCGGTGAACCGAAGCCGGCGTACCTGGACGCCAACCTTCCGATCGAGCGGCGCGTGGAAGATCTCGTCGCGCGCATGACGCTGGAAGAAAAGTCTCGCAGATGCAGTCCGGCGCTCCGGGGATCCCGCGGCTGGGCATTCCGGCCTACGACTGGTGGAACGAAGCGCTGCACGGCGTCGCGCGCGCGGGCATCGCCACGGTCTTTCCGCAGGCCATCGGCCTGGCGGCCACCTGGGACACGGACCTGATGCATCGCGTCGCCGACGCCATCTCCGACGAGGCGCGCGCCAAGCACCACGACGCCGTCCGCCACGGCCAGCGCGGCCGTCTACCAGGGCCTGACCTTCTGGTCGCCCAACATCAACATCTTCCGCGATCCGCGCTGGGGCCGCGGGCAGGAGACCTACGGCGAGGATCCGTTCCTCACCGGCGCGCATGGGCGTGGCGTTCGTCAACGGGCTGCAGGGCGACGATCCCGCGCTACCTGAAAGTGGTTGTCGACGCCGAAGCACTACGCCGTGCACAGCGGCCCGGAACCCGATGCGCCACCGCTTCGACGCGCCGTCGCCACGAACGGGACCTGCGCGAGACCTACCTGCCCGCGTTCGAGACGGCGGTCGACGCGAGGCGGCGCGATTCGGTGATGTGCGCCTACAACCGCTATCCGCGGCGAGCCTGCCTGCGCGAGCCCGTCTGCTGCTCGGCAGATCCTGCGCGACGAGTGGGGCTTCACGCGGCTACGTGGTCTCCGACTGCGGCGCCATCGACGACATCTACTCACGCACAAGGTCGTACGCCACGACCGCCGAGGCAGGCCGCGCTGGCGCCGTGCAGCGGGGGCTGCGATCTGAATTGCGGCGGTGAACTATCGCGTCCTGACCGTCGCCGTGCAGCGACGGGCTTGCTCACCGAGGCGCGACATCGACACGCGCCGTGCGCCGCCTGTTCACGGCACGCTTCCGGCTCGGCATGTTCGATCCGCCGGAGCTGGTGCCCTGGTCGAAGTTGACGCTGGCGGACATCGACACCCCGCGACACCGCCAGCTCGCGCTGCAGGCCGCGCGCGAATCCATCGTGCTGCTGAAGAACGCGGGCAATGCGCTGCCGTTGAAGTCCACGGTTAAGACGATTGCCGTAGTCGGCCCCACCGCCGATTCGCTCGAAGTGCTGCTCGGAAACTACAGCGGCAAGCCTTCGCGGTACACCACCATCCTCGAAGGCCTTCGCGCGCGCTTTCCTAACGCGAAGGTCGTTTCCGCTGCTGGCAGCGTGCTCACGGAGACCGGCGGCGTTCCGATTCCGGCAACGAATTTGCGCGCCGGCGGCCCGGGCGCGCAGCAGGGCCTCGCGGCGGAATACTTCAGCAACAAGGATCTCACGGGAACTCCGAGTTTCGGACGCATCGACGCGCAGGTGAATTTCGTCTGGGACGCTCAGGCTCCCGCGCCCGGCCTGGAAAGCAACAACTTTTCCGTGCGGTGGACGGGTGAGTTGGTTCCAACGCAGGACGGCGAATACCGGCTGGGCGTGAGCGCCAGCGACAGGTTCCGCCTCTATCTGGAGGGGAAGCTGATCTCCGACAACTGGAACCGCCCCGGCGAGATGACCGCCACTGCCGTGCTCGCTCTCCAATCCGGACACGCTTACAGGATTGCCCTGGAATTCTCGTCGGCAAGAGTCAATTCATTCGCGAGATTGATCTGGAACGCGCCGGGCTTGAGCGCCGAGGCCGTAGAGATAGCGAAGAAGGCGGACGTCGTGGTGGCCGTTGTGGGCATCACGCCCCAACTCGAGAGCGAGGAAGACGACGTCAACGCGCCCGGGTTCTTTGGCGGCGACCGCGTGGACTTGGACTTGCCTCGGCCGCAGCAGGAACTGCTGGAATCGCTAGCGGCCACCGGCAAACCATTGATCGTGATTCTGACCAACGGGAGCGCACTGGCGGTGAATTGGGCGCAGCAACACGCGGCCGCGATCGTGGAAGCGTGGTATCCGGGCGAGGAAGGCGGCGCTGCCGTCGCGGAGGTGCTGGCGGGGAACTACAACCCCGCGGGACGCTTGCCGGTGACCTTTTACGCATCCGTGGCGCAACTCCCGCCGTTCTCTGACTACTCAATGAACGGCAGGACATATCGCTACTTTCAGGGCACACCGCTCTATCCCTTCGGATTCGGACTCAGCTATACGACGTTCGCGTACCGCAACGCGCGCGTGGACCGCGCCCAAGTGATTGCGGAGGAGCCAGTAACCGTGAGCGTGGAGGTGCAGAACACCGGCGCCGCTGCCGGAGAGGAGGTCGTCGAGTTGTACGTGACGCATCCGAGTGTGGCCGGCGGCCCCATTCGCGCTCTTGCCGGCTTCCAGCGGCTGCATTTCGAGCGCGGCGAGAAGAAAACCGTGAGCCTCACGCTCAACGAGCGGGAACTGAGCGTCGTGGACGATGCTGGCAAGCGGCGCGTCGTCGCCGGACCCGTGGAACTATGGATCGGCGGAGGGCAACCTGTGGCCGGCCGCGGCCAACAGCCTCTGCCCGGTGCACGCCTCGAGTTTCAGATTATCGGCGAACGCCTCTTGCCGGACTGATTCCACCACCCGCAAGATCAGCGCAGAGCGAGGAGGGCGCAAATCAAGCTCCTTGGCATCGATGTAGGAACCGGGGGCACGCGAGCCCTGATCCTCGATTCCCGTGGGAAAGTGCTCGCGTCCGGCGTCGAGGAACACGAACCCTTCGCATCGCCACAGGCAGGATGGGCCGAGCAGTCACCCCAGGATTGGTGGAGAGCCTGCGGGATTGCCGTGCGCCGCGCGCTCGAAGCCTGCGGCGCCGTGGGCACGGAGATTGCGTGCGTCGGCTTTTCGGGGCAAATGCACGGCGCGGTTCTACTGGACGAGCGCGGCGTGCCGGTCCGGCCTGCTCTCCTCTGGTGCGACCAGCGCACGGAGAAGCAGGCCGAGTGGCTAGAGGGAACTTTCGGCCGGGAACATCTGACTCAACTCACCTGTAATCCCCCCCTCACGAATTTCACCTTGACCAAGCTGCTGTGGGTCCGGGAAACGGAGCCGGCAAACTGGAGGCGTGTGCGGCACTTGCTGCTGCCGAAAGATTACGTTCGCTTCCGCCTGACGGGCGAGCGCGCGACCGACGTGGCAGACGCCTCCGGCACCCTGCTCTTCGACGTTGCGGCACGCAAGTGGTCCGAGCCGGTCCTGAGTAAGATCGGCATTGCGCCACGGATGCTTCCGTCGGTCAGCGAATCTCCGGAAATCTGCGGCCGCGTTTCCCCGGAAGGAGCTGCGGCGACGGGCTTGAAGGCCGGGACGCCAGTTGTGGCGGGAGCAGGCGATCAAGCGGCCGGCGCCGTGGGCATGGGGATCGTCCGTGCGGGGCTGGTCAGCGCGACGATCGGCACCTCCGGGGTGGTCTTCGCCGCGACGGATCGGCCGTCCCTCGATCCGCACGGCCGGCTGCACACCTTCTGCCACGCAGTTCCCGGGCGCTGGCACGTGATGGGAGTCACGCAGGCGGCAGGGTTGTCCCTCCGCTGGTTCCGCGACCGCTTCGGTGCCGGCCCGGACGACGGGCGCGACCCCTACGAGCGCCTCATGAGCGAAGCGAGCGATGTTCCGGCGTGTGCGGAGGGAGTTTTCTGGGTTCCCTACCTGATGGGCGAGCGCACGCCGCATTGTGACCCGAACGCACGCGCTGCATTGCTCGGCCTGACTGCCTCGCACACCCGCGCGCATGTGATTCGAGCGATTCTGGAGGGAGTGGCTTTCAGCCTGCGCGATACGTTCACCATCTTCCGCGATATCCAGGTCCCCGTGCAGCACGTCCGCCTCGGAGGCGGCGGCGCGCGGTCCGCACTCTGGCGGCAGATTCAGGCGGAAGTCTATGGTCAGGAAGTGCAGCGGGTCGAAAGCGAAGAGGGAGCCGCGTACGGTGCTGCGATTCTGGCGGGAGTTGGAGTCGGCGCGTGGAATTCAGTGGAGGAGGCCTGCGATGCGGTCGTTCATGTCGCCGAGCGAATCAAACCTGAAGCAAACCGCGTTGCCGTGATGGACCGTGGTTACCAGATCTACCGCCGCATCTACCCGGCCTTGCGCGACGTGTTTCAGCCTCCGGCGCGCTGATTCGGTGTCGCTCAGAGGCGATGCTTCTGCTTCGCTGCGGGGGCAAACACCGCGCCGTCAAAAAGTCAACGAGCCTCGCGTCAGAAAGCGGTTTGCTCTGTCCGGGCGATAATTTCGTCCTGCAAGGCGGTGGTGAGATCGCAGAAGAAGTCGCTATACCCCGCGACGCGCACGATGAGGTCGCGGTATTTTTCCGGATGCGCCTTGGCCTCCCGCAGCGTCTCCGCCGTCACCACATTGAACTGGATGTGGTGGCCGTCCAACTTGAAATACGACCGGACCAGCTGCGCAATATGGTTGAGGCCCTCTTCGCCTTCCAGGACCTTCGGCGTGAACTTCTGGTTCAGCAGCGTGCCGCCCGTCCGCGCATGGTCCATCTTGCCCGCAGACTTGATCACCGCCGTGGGACCCCGCCGGTCCGCGCCTTGCACCGGAGAGATTCCGTCCGAGTGGGGCTCCCAGGCTTTGCGGCCGTCCGGCGTGGCGCCGGTGACGCTGCCGAAATACACGTGGCACGTGGTGGACAGGTAGTTGACGCGGTAATTGCCCCCTTTGGTGTTGGGCCGCCCGTTGATTTCCTCAAAGTACGCGTCGAACACCTGCGCCAGGATGCTGTCCGCATAGTCATCGTCGTTGCCGAACTTCGGGGTCTTGTTCCAGAGCATTAAGCGCGTCTTCTCGTGGCCCTCGAAATTCGTCCGGAGAGCGTCCAAAAGCTCCGCCATAGTCAGATTCTTGTGGTCAAACACGTGGTAGCGGATGGCGGCGAGGCTGTCCGTGCAGGTGGCCGGAGCCACACCCATGATGTAGGTCGAGTTGTAGCGCGGCCCGCCATCGTTGTAGTCCTTGCCCTTCGCGATACAGTCGTCCACCAGGAGCGACAGGAAGGGGGCCGGAAGGTAGCGCGCGTATAGACGCTCGATCACGTTATTGCCGCGGATCTTGATGTCAATAAAGTGGCGCAATTGTTTGCGGAATGCGCTCCACAGCTCATCGTAGGTCCGGAATCCCCTCGGGTCACCCGTTTCAATCCCGATCTTCTTGCCCGTCCGCGGATCCAGGCCGTCATTCAGGGTGATCTCCAGGACCTTTGGCAGATTGAAGTAGCCGGTCAGAATGTAGGCTTCCTTGCCGAACGCGCCGGTCTCCACGCAGCCCGAGGTGCCGCCGCACCGGGCGTCTTCGATGGACTTCCCCTGCCGCAGCAATTCCTCGACGACCATATCGGCGTTGAAGATCGAAGGTTGGCCCCAACCCTTGCGCACAATTTCCAGGCCGCGTTTCAAGAAGCGGTCCGGACTCTTCTTGCTGAGTTGCAGGTTCGAGGAAGGCTGCAAGAGCCGCATCTCGTCAATCACGTCCAGGAGGAGATAGGTCAGGTCATTGACCGCGGAGGAGCCGTCGGGTTTCAAACCGCCGGTGTTGATATTGCAGAAGTCCGTGTACGTGCCGCTCTCGGCCGCGGTGACTCCGACCTTCGGAGGCGCGGGCTGGTTATTGAACTTCACCCAAAAGCACTCCAGCAGCTCCTTGGCTTGCTCCTGGGTCAGAGTCCCGGATTCGATCCCCTGCCGATAGAAGGGGTAGAGATGCTGGTCCAGGTGGCCGGGGTTGAACGAATCCCAGGTATTCTGCTCGGTGAGGACGCCGAGATGTACGAACCAGTAGGATTGTAGCGCCTCCCAGAAGTCCCGGGGGGCGTGCGCCGGAACACTGCGGCACACGGCCGCGATCTTCTCCAGCTCGGCTTTGCGCCGCTCGCTCTTCTCCGCGGCGGCCATCTCCTCGGCCCGATCCGCGTGGCGTTCCGCCAGGCGCATCACCGCGTCTGCCGCCACCAACATGGCCCTGAGTTCCTGCTGCTTGTCGTAGGCGCCCGGGTCGTTCAAGAAATCGAGACGACCGAGACTCTCCTCGACTTCCTTCTTCAAGTCCAGCAGGCCCTTGCGGTAGATCACGTCTCCCAGAACAGTGTGCCCCGGAGAGCGCTGCTCCATGAACTCGGTGAAGATTCCTGCCTCGTAAGCATCCTTCCAGGACGGTTCCAGTTCTGTGAAGATGCGGTCGCGCATGCTGTGGCCCAGCCAGTAGGGGATGACCTCCTCCTGTTGGATCCGCCGGGCCTCCTCATTGACGCAGAAGGAGATTTTTTCGCGCGAATCGAGAATCTCGAAATCCTCCAAAGTGTGGCAGCAGATCTCCGGGTAGGTCGGGGCGCTCTTCGGCGCGGGACCGCGCTCGCCGACGATCAACTCGTCAGGCCCGATGAAGATCGTGCGGTGCTCGATGATGTAGGCGAGCGCGTTGGCACGCAGCAGAGGCGAAGAAAGCGGGCCGCTCCGGCAATAGAAGTCGGTCAGAAGCTTGGCGCGCTCGAGGGAAAGCCACGGCTTCGCATCCAGGCTGCACTGGCGTAATCTGGCGACCCTTCCGGTCATGGCTATCCTCCCACTTGTACGTCTAAGCCGACCTGAGTCAACGTTTGTCTGACCTGAGCCATCTCCGCAGAAAGCGGCTCCGGGGTGTCCTGGCTCTTGTAGGGAAGCCCGAGGCGCCGGTATTTTTCGGCACCGATCTTGTGGTAGGGCAGCAGCTCGACCGCGCGGACCCCGATCTCCGCCAGGTAATCAGCGAACGGACGCAGGTCACCATCGCTGCCAGTGACACCCGGGATGATGGGTATCCGGACCACCACCGGCCGCTGCCGCCGGGTGAGTTCCCGCAGGTTCTGCAGAATCCAGAGATTGGAGACGCCCGTATACTGCCGGTGCCTTTCCGGATCCCACAGCTTCAGGTCGAAGAGCACCAAATCAGCCGCTGGCGCGACGCGCAGAAACGTCTCGGACGGCGCGAAGCCGCAGGTCTCGAGCACGGTGTGGATTCCCCCCTCCCGGCAGGCGCGCAGCAGCGCCTCCGCGAACCTCGGCTGGGCCAGGGGCTCGCCTCCGGAAAGAGTGACGCCCCCGCCGGATTCCTCATAGAAGATGAGGTCCTTCTCGACCTCGGCGAGGACTTCGCTCAGAGTCAGTTCTCGGCCTGCGAGCTGGCGCGCTTCGGCAGCGCATACCTCCGTGCAATGGCCGCAGCGCCGGCACAGCACGCTCGTGCGCAAGACGCCATCGACTTCCTCGATGGCATGTTCCGGACAAGCGGCGATGCAATCGCCGCAATGCCGGCATCGTTCCGGGTAATAAAACAGCTCAGGAAGGAAACTCTGACCTTCGGGGTTGTGGCACCACCAGCAGGATAACGGGCATCCCTTGAAGAAGACGGTCGTGCGGATCCCGGGCCCATCATGCGTGGAAAAACGCATGATATTGAACACGGTTGCCGTCAGTTCGGCAGCGTCCCGGGGCACTGGCAACACTCGGGCAGGATCGGACACAAGACCTCTCCGCCCCCTCGAATCAAAGTTAACGCATCCCGGCTCTTTTCACAATAGAACCCGGCCCGCTCAGTACGTTTCAGCTCCATCTGGCGCGGCATTCAGTGATCTGGCCCCACACTGGCTGCCTAGCTGGCCAGCAGCGCTTCGAGTTCACGATGACCGGCGACGACCCAGTCGGCGTCGCGGAGGTCTTCGGCGCTGAGAGTTGTGCCCAGGGCAATCACGCGACACCCCGCGCGATGGGCCGACTCGATCCCGCAAGGCGCATTCTCGATGACCAGGCACTCCGCGGGCTGCGAGCCGAGCTTGCGGATGGCCACCTCGAAGGGCTCGGGATCGGGCTTGGGGAGGCGAATGTCGTCGGCGGTGACCACCACGTCGAACTGCCGCTCGCGCTCGGGAGTCAGAGGCAGCACGTCGTGCTGCCGGGACGACCCGGTGACCAGGCCAAGTTTGTAACCCGACACGCGGAGCGCGCCCACGAGTTCCCAGATGCCGTCGAAGAAAAGGCGCCGCGCCGTTTTTTCGTAGAGCACTTTGCGGCGAGCGATGAGCTCATTGAGCTTCGCTGGGGTAAGGGAGATGCCGCGGTCCGCAAACAGCGCGGCGATCACTTCGCCCGTGCGCCGGCCCTCGCGGATGAAAACCTCCCGCGGCGTGAGCTTCAACCCTTCGGGCTCGAGGGCCAGTTCGTAGGCGCGGAAGTAGTCGGCTCCGGAGTTGACCACGACGCCGTCCCAATCGAAGAGCAGTGCCTGAAAGCCGTTGCGCTGGCAGAATGGGAATTGCCGAACGGTTGTTGGGTCAGCGTTGATCATTGTCGTCGTCATCGTGCGCTCAGGCGGAGCCCCGCACCAGCCGGCAGGGTGTGGGCACGAAAAAGCCAAGTGGCGCGATTTCAGTGAGTTGTGAACTCTTGATGGGGGCCCCCACCCCCCGCTTTTCGTAAGTATTGATTCCAGGGCACTTTAAGTCCAATGAAAACGTAAGTATGGATTCTAAAGGGCTTACAGGCGCCAGTTCTCGTAAGTATGGAATCGAAAGCACTTAATGGCTCCCGGGCCGTCAGGCGGCGCACAGATACCTACAAGATAATCATACACCATGCGTCAAGAGGGGCGAGAAGGGGTTGAAACGTTGAAAAGTCGAAGAGTTTCAAGGGGATGCATCTGAGTGCGACGAGGTGCGAGGAGGGGAGCCAAGATCCACATCCGCACCCTTGCCGTCGCAGGGATGCGCCACCCTCAACTCCTCTCTCCCCCGCGAAGAGTGCGCGACCCGCCACCACGGTCAGCACCGCGCGAACAGTCATGGTTCTTCAATACTCGAGCTTGCCTGCATAGATCATGTCCTCAAGGGGAAACTGCATGCCCACAGAAATGCCCGGCCCGAGAGCAGGTGCTAGTAGCTCAATGCGTAGCTTCTTGAGTGGCTTCTCGATGAGTGGCTTACCGGGCGCGCCTTGCTGGAAGGTCAATTCGAAAACCGTTTGTTCAGGGGAGCTCAAATGTGATCGCGTCCAGTGCCGCGGCTTGAGTCTCTTGCCCGTGGGCAGGATCAGCAAAGGGTGACTCGGAAGATACTTTGAAATCTCCTTTTCCGTCGGACGGCCCGCCATTTTCACCTCTATGATGACGCGTGCATCGATCCGGTCGTCAGATCTCTTGCCACTCTCCGCCTTTGTCCTTGCGTCAGCAGCCTCGCGTTGTTCTGGACTCATCTCGTCGTAGTGGTTTTCGATTTGCCTTTGGCGGGTCTGTGCTTGGCGGATCGGCAGGGCAGAGATGATTTGAAACGTGTAGGACACTGCATCGCATCCGCTGTCGCATGGCAGAGTCACCGTCTTGGCCCACGGTGATGCCGTCAGTATCTGGTGGCAGTCCTTCTCTGTCCATTGGTGCCAATCCTTCTCCACCCAGGGCCCTTGCGCGTTCGCAGCGAGTGCACTGACCGCGGTGAGTGTTGCAATCGCACAAACGAAGTAAACAGGTCGTCGCTTCATGTGTTCTGGCCAGTCAGTATTCCAACTTGCCGGCATATACCATCTTCTTGAGATCGAACACGAAGTCGAAACGCTCGGGAGCGAGTAGTTCGATTGTGAACTTCTTGTCGTTCGGCTCTACAAGTGGTCGGCCTCCCCTGTTTCGCGCGAAGGTCGAATCGCGGAATACTTGAAAGTGCGAGTTCATCTGATAGTCGGTTGTCTGGTGAGGCTCGATATTCTTGCTGTGCGGAAAGATCAGTGAAGGCGACATTGGAGCATAGCGCACCACTTCTTTCTTGGTTGGGTGAGCGACATCGACAAGCTGCGTAACGACCCGCACGACGATTCGGTCTTCGTAACTCTGGCCGATTTCTTCGTTGATTCGTTGGTCCGCTGATCGACGGTGCTCAGGATTCATCTGGTCGTAGTGATTTCCGATCTGCCACTGGCGGGCCAACGCCTGCCGGATGGGCAGAGCGGAAATCAGCTGAACTGTGCAGGACACGCGTTCCTGTCGCACGAGGGACGGCTCAACTTGAGGCTGACCTAGCGTTTTGGCCCACGGCGAATCTGTGAGGACTTGAAGGCAATCTTTGTCCGACCATTGATGCCAGTCTCTTGTAGACCAAGTGTTTCGTCCGGCGGGTAAGAGGCCGGAAAACGTCCCCACCAGCAAAACTCCCGGAACCAGGATCTCAGTCTGCCACTTCATGGGTTAGTTGTCTCTCCAAAGTAGTGTCTTACATGGAGACCTTCAGCAGGGCACCGGGCGTCACCGCGCCTACGGTTGGAGGACGGGCGGCGCGGCCTTCGCGTGCGCCTTGAATCTCTCTTCCCCATGAGTTGCACCACCCTCAAATCCTCTCACCCCCGCGAAGAGTGAGCCATCCGCCCCGCAGATGTCGATCAGTACTCCAGCTTGCCTTTGTAGATCATCTTGGTGACATCGAAGTCAAAGCTCGCATCGATGTCGAACTCCTCTTCTCCGTTCTTCTTGTGCACGAGTGTTCCCAGAATGACTGTAACTTTTTTGTCGCCGGGCTTGATGGCCGGCTCGCCATCCACGGTGCGTGGGAAGGCTAGGTCCCACTCTCGTCGTTCCTGGAGCGCCGCTGGACGCCATTGCTGAGCGAGGCAGTCGGTGGGAGGCGTCGGGGTCGATTGGATTGCGAGGATTTTCTTGCCATTGGGCAGCGTCAACGCCCCGTCGGAATGGACCGAGATAAAGCCCACATAAGTAGGGTCTCGGCGACTTGGATACTCACCTGCCACGGCCATGACATGCACTACGATGCGGTCGGGATAGGTCTGGGAGAAACAAGTTTGGTCCTGTTGGAGGTAAGCCTGGATTCGCTTTGCGTCATGCTTGTAAGATTGGGCCCAGAATTGTCTGGAGCGGACGAGCGCTTGTCGGATGGGAAGAGCCGACGCGAACTGGACAGCGACAGACGCAAAGCCTTCTGGGCTAGACGATCCCTTAGTGGTTGCCCATGGGGAGTTGCTCAGAATCGTTGTGCAGTCTTCCAAGGACCATTGCGACCAATCCTTCTTCTCCCAACCGCTGGCGATGGCCCCGAGACCGGCGAGGAGTACCACCCCGTTTGCGAGAGCGACGCGGAAGACCCAGCCGGGCTTTGACGATAGTTTCATGGCGAGCACCCTGTGATCTTCGCTCCTGCCGGTGCTGCACCGGCAGCGGGCGGGTGGCGGAGGGACGGGCGCCATGCGGAGGGCGCGGCTAGGAAGAAACCCCGTCCCCCTGCTAGGAGGACGCTGTAACCATGTGAACGGTTTCACTTCATAGGGCGGGCGGCGCAGCCCTCGCGCAGGTCTTGAATCTGCGTTCCTCACGAGTTGCACGGAGCCGCTAACAAGCATGATACCACCGTGGAACTTCACCGCGGAGTATCCGGGGAGGAAGCGGGGTGACCGACCCTTTGACGGGGTCAGAGGCTTGGGATTTTGATTTGGATGTGGACGGCACAACGGCCGAAGCCCTATCAAGGTAAGTCGGCAATGCGAAACGGGATTCCTCTCCCGCGAGGCGGGATCGGAATGACGACGTGGGGAACGGGAAGGTCGCACAGACAGGAGTGTCTGTGCTACCGGGAGCGTCTTGTATTTCAAGCTACAGGGGCTTTTCCCGGGGCGGGGTTCGCGATAACGTGGAGGCACCTGGAGGGGAGATGGCCGTAGGGCGCCGCTACGAACGCATCGAATTGCCGCGCGGGATGATTGTCGCCTGGGAGGCGGAGGGGAAGCGCGTGACTTCGCGCGTGGGCACGCTGGGCCTCGGCGGACTCTTTATTTACACGGCTTCGCCGCCTCAGGTGGGCGAAGTGGTGCGCTTGATCTTCGAGTTGCCCGGCGGGCAGGTGCGCGCGCGGGCCATCGTGCGGAGTTGCGAACCGGGCCGCGGGATGGGCGTGGCGTTCACGTGGATGAATCAGGAAACCCGCGCGAAGTTGAATCAACTCATGAAACGATTGCTGCAGGAAGCCTGAGGCCCTTCGGCTCCGCTCGCTTCGACCGGGCTCGGGGCAAGCAGGACAGACCCGGCACCGAAAAAAACGGGCGGACGTGAAGTCCGCCCCCACACAAGAAAAAACTCGCCTCTATCTCTGCGGAAAGATGAGCGCTTCGAGCAGATCCGCACGCGCCTTCTGATCCGAGGCGATCAGCTGCAGAAGGTCGCTGACCGAGAGCATTCCCTTGTACTCTCCCTTGAGGTCCACGATGAGCAGATGGTAGATGCCGTGCTTTTCCATGAGGCGGAGGCACTCGTCCAGCGGCATGTCCGGCGTCACGGTGACGAGGTTCGGCGTCATAATCTCGGTCACGCGCATCCATGCGGGACACTTGTTTTCGGCGGCCACTTTGTCCGAGATGTCGCTCTGCGAAACGACGCCGATGAGCTTGCCCTTCTCGCTGATGATCCCCACGGCGCGCACCTGCTTCTCGCGCAGGAACTTCGCGGCATCGTGCACCGTAGCCGTTTCCGGGATGGAGTAGACTTCCTTGCGATTGGCGATGAGGTCTGCGACTTTCATCCGGCGTCTCCTCGGGAGGCGAATTGGCCGCATGGTAGGACGATTGCCCGCCCCGGCGCAACCGGAATTGCCCGCAGCGGCGCCTGGGGCGAAAGCCTCCGCACCCCCGAGGGCGGCCCTCCGAGCTGGTTAACACTCCACGCGGCGGCGGCGTCCTACCACTGTTGACGGGGCCGGTGCCGTGCGGCCGTGATGGAGAAGACCCTCGAGGCGCAGATGTGGGAAGACTCATTGACTTTACGGCAGTTCTGGGGCCGACTCTGCGCGTGAACGAGCCGCTCGAGACGCCACGCAACTCCGCGGCGGCTGCCGAAGATGCAGCCGTTGTCGCGCGCGCCCGCGGCGGCGACCGCGAAGCCTTCGGGCGGCTCTACGACCGTTATGCGCGCATGGTGCATGGGATCCTGCTGGCGCGCGTCCCGCGTGTGGCCGTGGACGACCTGGTCCAGGACGTTTTTCTCCTCGCCCTCCGACGGCTGCACGCGCTGCGCGATCCATTCGCGTTCGGCGGCTGGCTGGCCATGATTACGCGGAACCGCGCGAAAGATTACTTTCGCCGCGGCCCGCAGATGCTGGAAACCGAGTTCGATCCGGAAATCAGTGAAAACCCGGGCCGCCCGGAAATGCTGCGCGTCGGTCCGGATGCCGAAGCGCTGGCGGCGCTCTCCGCGATTCGCACGTTGCCAGACGCCTACCGCGAAACGCTCATCCTTCGGCTCGTCGAGGGCATGACGGGTCCCGAAATCGCCGCGCGCACCGGACTCACGCCCGGCTCGGTGCGCGTCAATTTGCATCGGGGAATGGAAATGCTGCGCAAGAAGCTGGGCAAGGAAGAACGGCCATGAACGACGATTATCTCTTTGATGGGTCGGGGAAGCCCGATCCGGAAGTGGAGCGGCTCGAGAACCTGCTCAGCCGCTTCCGCCACAACGGGCCCGCGCCGGATTTCAGCAAGCTGGTGACCCAGCGCGAGGAGCCCGCGAAGCGTTTCGGGTGGCTCGCGGCATGGCTGCGCTTGCCGCGCTTGGTAGGCGCCGCGGCCGCGTTGGCCGTGGTGGTTTTTGCCGGATGGTACGCGATTCGCTGGATGCGCCCCGCTTGGGATGTGGACCGCGTCGCCGGCACTCCGCGGGTTGGTTCGCGCAGCATCCGGGAAACCGGGCGGCTCGCGGTCGGCGAAGCCTTGCAGACCGACGCGGACTCTCGCGCGCAGATCCACGTGGGCGCCGTCGGCCTCGTGGAAGTCGATCCCGATACGCGGTTACGTTTGTTGGAGGCGCGCGCCACTGAACATCGCCTGGCGCTCGACCACGGCACAATCCATGCCCACATCTGGGCCCCGCCGCGCCTTTTTCAAGTGAACACGCCTTCGGCGACCGCGGTGGACCTCGGCTGCCAGTACACTCTTCACGTGGATACGAATGGAGAGGGATTGCTGCACGTGACCTACGGCTGGGTCGCGTTCGAGCAGGACGGCCACGAATCGTTTGTTCCCGCCAACGCCATGGCCATTACGCGCCCGGGCATCGGTCCGGGTACGCCATTCTACGAAGATGCTTCCCCGGCGCTGCGCGCGGCGCTCGAGAAGCTCGATTTCGAACTCATTGTGCGCGGCGTGCAGGGCGGAATCACCGGCGGAGTTCCCGGCGGCGTGCGCGGTGGTGTCTCCGGTGGTGTAGCCGGTGGAGTGGCGGGAGGCGTCGCGGGTGGCGTGCCTGGTGGAGTTTCCGGCGGCGTCGAATCTCCTGAAAAACTGCGCGCCGATGCGCTCGCCACGGTGATCTCGCAAGCGCGACAGCGCGATGCCTTCACGCTCTGGCACCTCCTCTCGCGCACCACTCCGGAGGAGCGCGCCCGCGTCTTCGATCGCCTCGCGCAACTCGTTCCGCCGCCCGCCGGTGTGACCCGCGAAGGCGTCCTCGCCGGCGACGCCACTACGCAGCACAACATGCGCGACCTCTGGTGGGATGCCCTCGGCCTGGGCGACACCTCCTGGTGGCGCATCTGGAAGGGCCCAGTGCCCGCGCGCTGAGCGATCAAGACGCTTCTCCCCCCGCGGCTTGTCGAAGAATGCCCGTTTGGGGTCATTGCCTACCTCCGCAGTGGGCCTTCCTTCACATTGTGATCGGCGCGGCGAGAATCTGCGCCGCAATCCTTCGCCCTCAAGAACTTTGCCCGCAAATTCATACGAGGCCGTTAACACTCTTGCCGCACCGGCGTCTCCTGGCATGAACACCGGTTACACCCGGATTGAGGAGGCAACATGAGACACATTCTGTGGCACGTCTTCGTGACGATCGTGATTCTCGGCCTGCTGGCGGTTTTCGCGCCCTGCGCCCAAGCGGGTCCGCCGCTGATCTGCTGGCCGTTCGATATCGGAAACGCGCACTCGCTGCCTTGGGGAGGCAGCGGTTGGCACGATTCTCTCGCCGAATACAACCTGAATCACCTTGCGGACGACACACTCGCGCTGCTCGCGCCGCAAACGCCCGTACTCGTGCGCATGGAAACGCTGCGCCGCGCGGTGATTTACGCAAGCAAGGACGCACAGGCCGCCCGGGATCTCTTCGCGCGCATCGCGGCACGCGCCGGGGAATCGCAGAAAGCGGGCAAATCGGAGGCCGCGCTCTACCGTTTCGACTACGGGTATCTTATCGAAGCATACAAGCAGGTACGACTTGCGAACCTGCTGCAGGACGGCACCGAGCGGGACGGATACGGCTACGAAGTGGCGAAGAATGCGCTCGCGAGCCGCGGCGACGACGCGGAGATGGAGTTCGGGGCGGCGCTCATCGCAAGCTCAGAGAGCAATACGCGCGAACTAGGGCGGCGGCATCTGGAGAAAGCCGCAGCAGGGGCCTCCGAAGGTTCGCTGCTGGCAAAGAACCTCGTGACCCACTGCCACCTCGTGGGCGTGCAAGCGTCCAGCCTTGCTGGATTGCGCCAGCAAATGGCTGCGTCAAAGAACTGAGTTCTGCCGTTCAGAGCGCGGGGATCCAGGGGTGGAATGAGAGCCGGCCGCAATGAGTTAAGATGGGAGCACGATGCGACCCAAGTATTTCCAGTACGGCCTATGGATCCTCGCGATTCTCCTGGTGGGCATTCAATTCATCCGGCCGGCGCGCACCAATCCGCCGGTGGACCCCGCCCACACGGTTGAAGCCCTCACCAGCATCCCGCCCGAGGTGCGCGCGACGCTGCACCGCGCCTGCTTTGATTGCCATTCCAACGAGAGCCGCTGGCCGTGGTACAGCAACGTAGCTCCTGTATCCTGGCTACTCGCGAACCACGTCGGCGATGCCCGCCGCAAAGTCAATTTTTCCGAGTGGGACAAGGTGATGGGTCCCCGCGCAGCCCGGCGCCTGGACAACATCTGTGGCGAAGTCCGCGAGGGCGGCATGCCGCTCCCTTCCTACCTCTGGATTCACCATGACGCCCGCCTCTCCCCAAGCGAAGTTCAGAGTATCTGCGCCTGGACGGAGAGCGAGCAGAAGAAACCCCCTCAGACGGCGCGATAGTGCGGGACACTTTGCCAAACAGACAAGTTGGCTTGGGGGCTGGACGCAGGGGAATTTGCAGGCTTGCGGCCCGCGATTAAGAAGAGGCGGATTCGCCGCGGATGATGTCGTAGCGCTCGATTACGGCGGCCACGCCCATCCGCGTGATGCCGTCCGCGGTCCGGTTTTCCACGCGCACCACTCGCCCTTGCGCGCGTACGAAAACTTCAGTGCCACGGGTAATCTCAGCGGGAAGCGTCAGGGTGATATCCAACTCCGCCCCCGCCGCAAGGTCCTGGTCGATCGTGAAGTAGATGCCGCGTGTGGAGATGTCGCGAGTCCGCCCGCTCTTGGAATCGATTTCCTTGGTGGTCAGCGGAGAACGGATGATAACAGGGAGGGAAAGGTCATAACGTCGAGCTGTACGGCGCTCAGTCATGACCGCGAGTTCCTCCCCCTGTACTTGGATGCACTCCCCCCCGCGTTGAAGAAAGCAATCATCGTTCCAAAGGCCGAACCGCCCTCGGCAGGCGGATCTGGCCGGGACCTAGCTAGTTCTGGCAGCCGGACATCCCGTCCCGCTACCCTAGTCAAGTTACTACAAACACAGAGGTAACTCACACCCTCGAACCTTGCGCGAGTGTCAAAAAGCTCACCCTCGTACTGCGTCTCCTAGGTCGTGTCTGGCGGGCCCCCTCGGCTGAGCCGACCTACCGAAATGCCCTGTATATGCAACAGTTTGGCACGTTCCCCGCCAATCAAACCTCGCGTCCCGCCGGCGCAAGAGCGCCCGGGGCAGCAGGTGCGGCCGACGTGGCCCGTTGGCCGCGCCCGGAATCCAGGTTGAACTGCCGCATCTTGTAGAGCAGCGCCTTGTAACTGATGCCCAGCATCTTCGCGGCATCCTTGCGGCACCAGTGAGTCCTTTCCAGCGCGTCCGCGATCGCCTCCATCTCTGCTTCGTCTTTCAAGCTGCGGACCAGCGCCTTCAATCCCTGCTCCTTGATGGGAGCATGCTCCTCGCGGGGCGAATTGCGCTGGCGCATGGCCGCCATTTCCAGCAGTTCGTGGAAGCTGCCTTCCTCGTCCTCGAGAATGACGTAACGCTTGACGAAATTCTCGAGCTCGCGCAGGTTGCCGGGCCAGGGATAGCGCAGAGCCGCGTCCATCAGGTGCGGCGACGGTACCGGCATCTCTTTGTTGAACTTCTCGCTGTACTGCTGGAGGAAGTGTTTGAAGAGCAGCGGGATTTCCGTCGTGCGTTCACGCAAGGGAGGCACGTTGATGGAAAGTACGTTCAGCCGGTAATACAGGTCCTCGCGGAAACGCCCGGACTTCATGGCCTCGTGGACGTCCACGTTGGTAGCGGCCAAGACGCGCACGTCGACTTCAAGGAGGTTGCGTCCGCCCAGCCGGGAGAACTGATGATCCTGCAGGACATGCAACAGCTTGGCCTGCAGGTGAGTGCTCATTTCCGCAATCTCATCGAGGAAGATTGTGCCCTTGGCCGCCTGCTCGAACTTCCCGGGCTTCGCGCGGACCGCGCCGGTGAACGCGCCTTGCTCGAAGCCGAACAGCTCTGATTCCAGCAGTTCGCCGGGGAGCGCCGCGCAATTCACCTTGACGAAGGCCTGGTTGCGGCGCGGGGAGCGCAAGTGGATCATCCGTGCCACCACTTCCTTGCCCACCCCGCTTTCGCCACAGATGAACACAGGCACGTCCACCGGAGCGATCTGCAGGATTTGTTGGCGGATACGCACCATTTGCGGGCTCGCTGCGAGGAAACTGAGATCCTCGCTGATCTGCTCGCAGTATTCGCGCAGCGCCTTATTTTCCGCGCGGAGCTCCTTCTTCTGGCGGCACTTCAGCATGGCCGCGTCGAGTTCGCCCTTCTCGAACGGTTTGGTCAAGTAATCCTGCGCACCCAGGCGGATCGCCTCGACCACCGTTCCCACTTCATTGGAGCACGAGAGCATCACGACGTTGAGCGTGCGGTCGATCTGCATCATCTGCCGGAGGGTGTCCACGCCGTTCAGCTCCGGCATCAGCACGTCGAGGATGATGAAATCCGGCTTGTGCCCCTCGCTGATGAACTCCAGGGCTTCTTTGCCGGAGGTCGTTGTGGTGACGTCGTATCCGTCCACCTCGAGAAGCGTCTGGAGGTATTTCCGAATGCTGGGTTCGTCGTCCACGACCAGGATCCGCTCTTTTTCAGCCATGTTGTGTTGCACCTATCCCTTCTATGAGTCGAGCTATTGCCGGTCCGTCGGAAGCAGGAACGCAAATGTGCTGCCCCGGAAAGGCTCGCTGTCCACCCAGATCTTTCCGTGATGGGCCTGCACCAGACGCTTGCAGATCGCCAGCCCCAGGCCCATGCCCGAGGAAGTTCGGTCCACGCGCACGAAGTCTTCGAAGATCTCTTGGTGATGCTCGGAGGCGATGCCCGCTCCGGTGTCGGAGACGGAGACTTGGACGCTGTTCGGTTGCTGCAGGCGCTGGCGCCGGCGGTCGCTGGCGGGAGCTTCGTGGGCGATGCGGCGCTCCCAGAAGTGGGACTCCGCTCTCAACGTCACTGTGCCTCCCGCCGGAGTGTGTTTCAAGGCGTTGTCGAGGAGGTTTGCGGCGACCTGCTGGACTTTCTGGTAGTCAAACTTGAAAACGGGCAAGTCTTCGGAAAGGAGCGTCTCGAGCCGCACCTGCTTGCGTTGGAAAGCGTCGTGCCAGCGCTGCACCAGTTCGCTCAAGCAGTCGCGCAAATCGTTTTCGCGCAGATGCAGCACGAGTTTGCCGCTCTCCAGCGCCGAGTAGTTCAGGAACATGGAAACCAGGCGCACCAGCCGCTCGCAACTGTCTTTAGACTCTTGCAGGATATCACGCTGTTTTTCCGTCAGTTTGCCGAGCGAGCTGGAAAGCAGCAAATCGTAGTAGCCCTTGATCACCGCCAGCGGCGTCTTGAGTTCATGTGCGGCGGAAGCCAGGAACACGGTCTTTTGCCGGTTCACTTCCTGCAAGCGCAAATACGCCGCGAGCAGATTGCGGTAGGTGATTTCCCGTTCTTGCAGGAGTTCCTGGACGGTGTGCTCCACGCCGCTGTGCCCCGCCGGGGCGGGTTTCGAATCCGATTCTACGTGCACCACCAGCCAGTCCGGCTCCGGCATCCATTGAATCCGGGCGCGCGCCTTTCCCGACGGTCCTTCGATTTGCAGGCCGATTTCATGCTCCCCGCTCTCCATCTGGCCGAAGATCACCTTGGGATCCACCTTCAACAGGTCCCTGAAAAGATTCATGGGGCCCGCGGGAAAGCCGTAGTCGCCGAGTCTCTGCTGCAGCCAGTGGTTCGAGAAGAGAATGCGTCCGGTGCGCTCGGCCACGAGCACAGGCTGGCTCAAGGTATCGAGCAGGCTCCCCACAAGCCGCGAAGGGAACTGTCCCATGTCTTGTCGATCGACAATTACCCCGCTTGTCATTGGCTCCTTCCGAGGGCCAATCCCACGCTCGTCAGACACCCTACGGAAAAAATTTTCTCGCGGCCCTGGAAAACTTTTTCTTGCGGCGACTGTGCGGCAAATACTTGCAAATCAAGCAGTGGCGTGTCAATGAGAAATAAGTCCTACTTTGCACACTCTGAGAACAGAAATGGAACGAACCTGCATAGAGGGTGTGAGGGGAAAGTTTCCCAAAGCCAGGTGGATATGCTAAGTGCTGTGTTTTTAATCACATGATAATCGGGGTTTAGCTCATTTTTCTGGCATCCAAGCTGCACATAATAGACAAGTACTAGTCCCCGGGTACTGTCTAGGTCTTTTCGGAATGAACAGCCTCTCGCTCAAGAATGACGAGACTCCAGCCTCGGCAGAGCGGCGCAGATCGGCGCGTCTCAGGCTGCAGATTCCGCTCTTTATCCGCGGCACCGATGCATCCGGTGCGGAGTTCCTGGACCTCACGAAAACACTTGATATCAGCGCTACGGGCGCACTCCTGACGAGTCCGCGGGCTTTGCGACTCGACCACCCCATCCTGCTCACCATCCCTGCTCCATCGCCGGCTTCTTCAGGCTCAACGCCTCCTTCAACGCCGCCGATCCAGGCGCGGGTACGAAGGCAGCAGCACGTCGGCGATGTCCACCTGATCGGCGTCGAGTTCTTGACTGCCCTTGAATAGTACGCCCTCTCTGTCTGAGACCCCCGTTCCGTGAATTCAGGCGTTTTGGAGGAGATGGGAACTTCGTTGCTGTTTTTTCCGCGGTTTCGGGCAAACTGGGGAATGAAGTTCCCAAGTCCCCCCCTCTCTCTTGCGCTATCTTTGTCTTTTCAGGGGTTTTACGGGGTTATTCTTGTGCAGGATTTGGCCCAATGCTTGCACGCATCTTCCGTGGAATAGACTGCTATCCCCATACCCCGGTGGGGCGAGCGGGAGTTGATTGCTACGGTGCCCATGCTCAGCCCGGGCGACCCCACGCCACCACTCTCTTCTGAGGATGCCTACCTCGAGCTGTTGAGCGAGACGCTGGCGGCGTTGGACCGCCATCCGCGCGCTCAGTTCCTGCAACGCTACCTGAAATCCATCGCGCAACTCGAACTCAGCGAGGACGAGAGTCAGGACTATTGGGAGCGCATCCTGGCGCGGCGCAACGAGCTGGCGCAGAGCCTCGGCAAGCCAGTCTCACTCAAGACGGCAATGGTGGATGTGCTGGCTTCCTCTCCGCACCTGCGTCTGCCCATCCTGATGGAATACGCGGAGCTGAAGAAGCTCCAAATCAACGCTGCGACCGACCCCTTGACGGGCCTCTACAACCGCCGGCTCTTTGAGGAGAACTTCGATAAGGAGCTGAACCGCGCGCGCCGCTACAACCACAAGCTTGTGCTCGTGATCCTGGACCTGCACCAATTCAAGGAGGTCAACGACCGGCACGGGCATTTGCGGGGCGACCTGGTGCTGCAGGGAGCGGCCGCCACCCTCCGGAAATCGCTGCGCACTTCGGATTATGCGTTCCGCATCGGCGGGGACGAGTTCGCCCTGCTTCTGCCCGAAGCGGACGCAGAGCAAGCGCTGACGCTCAGCCGGCGCGTGCGCTCCAACTACGCGGCGGAGATTGCGGAGATGAACCTGGGCATTCCCGTGGACCTCGACTACGGTGTCGCCGTCTATCCCGAAGATGGCGACCAGAAGGAGACGCTGATCCGCGTCGCGGACGAGCGGCTTTACCGATTGAAGATCACGGGACGCGGAGCAGCGCCGCCGGAAGCGAAGCCTGCGGTTGCCGAGAACGTTCCACCCGCGAAGGAAGAAGCGGCGAAGCGGGAGAGCAAGCCCGGGCGCGAGATTCCTCCAGCGCGCGGGACAATCGCGGTGCCGCCGGTAACGGCCGCGCAGCCGCCGGGCGAGCGGCGCCGCTGGGAGCGCGTTTCGCTCGCGGGAACACGCGCGAGCGCGACGCTCGGCGAGGGCGCTCCGAAGAGTACCCGCATCCTCGACCTGGGATATGGAGGCGTGGCCCTCGAAATCGGGGCCTCCGAAGAATTGCCGGAATCGTTTGCCGCGGTGCTGAACGTGCCGATTCTCCCGCCGGTGCGCGTGAGCCTGAAGCGGGTGTACAGCCTGCGCGTCCCAAGCGGGGCGAACCGCATCGGCTGTTCGTTCGCGACGTAATTCTCCCGTTACACCTGCCTTCTAGTTTGAGTCCCCAAGTTTCTGTCGCAGCGCGCGCGAACTGAAAAGCAACGCCTGCTGCACGCGCGAGAGTCCGAGTCCGCAGCGGAGTTCAGCTTGCTCCGGCGTGGCTGCCTGCGCGTGCAACTCCAGCGCAAGGCAGAATCCCGCGCCGCCCTCAGCGTGATTGCATTTCCGCAAGAAGAGCTCGAGGCAGAGCGAATCGGAGCCGGATTCGCGCGTGAGGAGTTCCTGGACCTGACTGGCGAGCTGTTCGAAGGGCGCGCGGTCCCGATTGAGAGCCGGCGTGGCAAAGGCCAGTTCGATATGCACGATGAATTCAGGCCCGCCTGCCGAGGCAGGACCGGCTTCCGTGCGGGTGGTCTTGCAGCGCGCGGTGAACAATAACGAATCGCGGTCGTTGAGCGCGGCGAGGAAGTTGCGCAGAGGCGCGTACGCGCGCGCCGGCTCGATGCGTTCGATGAAACGCGGATTCTCGCGAAGATCGAGGAAGCCGGAAGCTCCCCGACCCCGGTCCACGGAATCTCGGCGGGTTGCTCGGCGGGATTCGCCTGCAAATGGACTTCGACGCGCATGGCTCGTGAAACTATAACCTGCTTTGAAGGTTGGAAGCTCGCTGCCCCAGAGCGAGAAACGTAAGGGGAAACGCGGGGGAGAAATGGCGGCACCTCGCTCAGGTCTTGACTTGAGCTTCCCGGGGAGGGGACAATCTGCACCTGCAAGAGGCCAGGAGCGGGTGCGTCCGCCGAGTGGGAGCCGTTGGACCAGGAACGCGGGAGAACTCCCGGGTCGCACCGTGTCTAACTGCTTCCGCCTCGGAGTCTCGCGTCAAGCGGCAGCGGTCAAGTGTCACGTCTTTTCTTGAGGAGGGAGTTCATGAAGAAGGTCATGCAGGTTCTGGCGGCGGTGGTGCTCGCCGGCAGCCTCTGTGCGGCGGCGGCGCAGGATGCGCCCAAGGCGCCGCGCAAGAAGCGGGTCGCCATCATCGACTTCGAGTACGGCACCGTGCGCACGGCGGTTTCCGGCATGTTTGGCACGGACGTGGACGTAGGCCGCGGCATCTGCGACCTGCTGGTGAAGTACCTGGTCAACGACGGCACCTACAGCGTCATCGAGCGCCGCATGCTGGACAAGATCCTGGCCGAGCAGAACTTTTCCACCTCGGACCGCGCGAACCCGGCCACCGCTGCCAAGATCGGCAAGATCCTGGGCCTCGACGCCATCATTGTCGGCAGCATCACGCAGTTCGGCAATGAGACGAAGAACACCAACATCGGCGGAGTGGGCGGCGCCGCGGGGCGCATCGGCTTGGGCGGGTTCGGCCAGAAGAAGAGCAAGGCCATCGTCTCCATCGACGCGCGGATGATTGATGTGGACACGGCGGAAATCCTGGCGGTGGCCGACGGGAAGGGGGAGTCCCAGCGGGAGAGCACGTCGCTCTCCGGGTTCGGCGGAGGCTGGGGCGGCTTCGGCGGCGGGCACGTGGACTTCGGCTCGTCGGACTTCCAGCAGACCATCATCGGCGAGGCGGTCAAGGCGGCCGTGGCGCAATTGAGCGGCAACGTCATTGCCGCGAACCCCAAGCTCCAGGTGCGCACCGTCGTCGTGGAAGGCTTGGTCGCTGATGTCGAGGGCGATACGGTGGTGCTCAACGTCGGCGCGAACGCCGGCTTGAAGGTTGGCGACCAGCTCAGCATCGAACGCGTGACCAAAGAGATCAAGGATCCGGGGACAAACCAGGTAATTCGCCGGTTGTCTAGCAAGATCGGGGTCGTTCAGGTCACCGAAGTGGACAACATTTCGAGCGTCTGCAAAATCGTCTCCGGGAGCGGATTCAAAAAGGGCGATATGGCGAAGACGGTCACGCAGTAGGCGTCAACTTCATCATTCGCGGCAGATTTCCAGGGAGGGCGGAGCTGGTCTCCGCCCTTTTTTCTAGCGGTGCAGGGTGAAGCGTGAACGGGCCGGCGTGTGCCCGAACGGGGTCGTGCGGAATTGCCCTCCGCCGAAGAAAAACGGCCGCGGGCCGTTGAACGAGCCAATCCCAAATAGAGTAATGGGAGGGCCGAACACGCTGCTCCTGAAGACTGGAATCGTGCGGCGAAATGGCCGCCACAGGCTTGAGCCCGACCAGCGCAAACGGGTTTGCCAGTTGTAACCGCCGGGGAAATAGGGGGAGCCCCAGTAGGTCGCGGGCTGATAGCGCGAATCGGCCGCCTGCATTGCGTTGGTCTTCCCCGTCAGCACATCCACATCCGCGGGGTCCAGCGGATGGCCCGGCTTCGGCGCCGGCTGCCCGTTCAGCGGATGCCCTTTTTCAGGCGCGCTTCCGTTTTGCTGTGTTTGAGGGGGCGGGGCAGTCTGGGATTGATCTGGAGGCGCTTGCTGCGCCCGCGCGGCCTGCGCGGCTGCCGCAACGAAAACCAGGGAGATCAACAGGAGTTTTCTCATCGCTCTACCCTCCCAGCGGTATCTTACCTCCATTTTAGCGCTGGCTGCGGCTCGAAGGAAATGCTTTCCCGCGCCGGTGATGTCCTGGCCAGTTTGCACCGCCCAAAGAAGCTCTTCCACGCTCCAAACGGAACCGAACTGCATTCAGGGCGTCGATCGCGGGCGCAAGAGGCGCTTCGGCGCCCTTCTGCGCCACGCAGTTCGCAATGCGCCTTCGAGGATGTCCGGTGTCACCTTCGCCAGGCGCACCCGCGTAGCGCCCTGCCGCCCCCACCCACCGGGAACCGGGGAAAAGACCTCCGGCGCGTCCTCGACCATCCCGGCCTGCTGCTCCGGCGTCAGCAAGAGCACGCCGTAACCTTCCGACTCGAGAGCGAGCGTCGCGAAGATTCTTCCCCCGACTCGGAAGTCGGCGTTCCCGAAATGCGAGCCTTCCACCGCCTCCGGCATACGAAGGGCGATCCTCCGAAAACCTGCCGGTGTCACCGCCTTCGCCTCCTCCGCGAACTAGCCCTTGTTCAATTAAGGAGACTTCCCTCGGGCGGGCCCGCTGTGATCTGACTTCTTACCTTGCTGCCGGCACCACCACCAGAATTGCCGTCTTGCTCCAGCCGGAGAGAGTAATTTTGCCATCCGGCCGCACCACAGCAGTCAGCATTCCGTTGGTGTTAAAGGGCGCAGCGACGTTGCCCTGCGGATCGAGCGCGATGACGCCGCCGTCGCCGCCCTGCTTCACGAGTTCGTCCATGATCACGTCGCTTGCCGCCTTCTGCAGCGAGACGTGGAGGTAATGCACCCGCGCGCAGATGTCCGCCGCCACGACGTTGCGGATGTAGAACTCGCCGGTGCCGGTGCCGGAAACCGCGCAGCTTTGATTATTCGCATACGTGCCCGAGCCGATGAGCGGGGAATCGCCCACGCGCCCCGGCATCTTCAGCACCGTGCCGCCCGTCGAAGTCCCCGCAGCGAGATTTCCGGCCTGGTCGAGCGCCACCACGCCCACGGTACCGTGCTCTTCGCCGCGCGGGATGGCGGAGACTTTTTTCTGCTCGGCTGACCGGGCGCCTTCGTACCGCTTCCATTCGCGCTCGGAGTAGAAGTAGTAGGGCGAGACCAGCTCGATCCCCTGCGATTTCGCGAACTCCTCGGCTCCGCTGCTGACCAGCAGCACGTGCGGCGTTTTCTCCATGACCAGGCGCGCGAGGTGGATCGGGTTCGCGATGTGCTTCAGCGACGCCACCGCACCGGCGCCGAGCGTCCGGCCGTCCATGATCGACGCGTCCAACTCCGGCACGCCTTCGCGCGTGTAATAGCCTCCGCGGCCGGCGTCAAACTGGCCGGAATCTTCCAGGATGCGGATCGTGGCTTCGACGGCGTCCAGGCTCGAGCCGCCGCGCGCGAGGATGTCGTACCCCGCTTTGACGGCCTTGGCCATCACCGCCTTGCGCGCTTCGAGTTGCGCAGGGGGCATGGTGCTGTAATCGCCTGCGCCGCCATGCGCCACCAGCACAAAGTTCTTCGCGGCTTGCGCAGCCCCGTTCCGACTGGCACGGGGCGGCGCGGGAGCGGCGTGAGCTGCGGTGGTTGTGAGCGCGCGATGGCCGAGCGCGACCGCGACAACGAGAGCAGCACAAAGCAGAACGCGTTTTGACGTGAAGTTAACCATAAGACCCCTCACCCCCACCTTTTTCGTAACTGCGGATTCTAAGGGACTTTAAGTCCAGTGGAATGCTAACTGCGAATAATACAGGGTTTACGAGCGCGACTTCCTGTAACTGCGGATTATAAATGACTTGGGCGCAAATCGTTGACGAGTGACCGAGGATAAGGGTGGGCGGCCGCTGGATTTGGATCCTGCGCATTCCGGAATCTTCTGAGCGTGATGTCGCGCTCGAGCTTACGGCTCAGGCTAGCACGGGATTTTGATGAGGGGTAGAGGATGGGGATGTGGAAATCGTGGTGTTCTGTCGAAGAATCCGCACCCTTCCTTGCGGGAGGATGCGGCACCCGCACGCGCTTTCCACGATGTATCGCTGCGTGTTCTCTAGGGGTTTTTCTCGGAGCGCCGATTCACGGGATATTCCGGCTTGAAACTCTCCCCTGAGAAGATCGTGCAGATCGTGAACGGTCTTGTCGAAGGCGTCTCTGTGCGCGCCACGGCGAGGCTGGCGAACGTCGAGAGGAATACCGTCCTGAGAGTGCAGCGAGCGAACAGAGACAACGAACCGACTAGTGGACTGCCGCGCCCAACTCCTCACGTTCTTTCTCGGAGCGCTTATTCACGTAAAGAGCGTCGTCGGCTCGTTTCAGCAACTCTTCCGGCAATTCACCAGGGACGTAGTTGGTCCATCCAACGGAGAAGGTGACAGGAACCGTTTGCCCGCCGAACTCAATTTTCATTCCACTCAAACGACTGAGGACGTGGCGTACTTCTTCCGGCTTGCACTCCGGCAACAGCAACAGAAACTCATCCCCACCCATGCGGATGGCTAGATCAGAACCCCGAATTGCCCTACTGATTCTTCCGGCAAAGTACTTGATCAGTTCATCACCAATGGGGTGACCGTACTTGTCATTAATGTCTTTCAGTCTGTTCAGGTCGAGGATAACAACAGTCAACGGGCTGCCATGCCTCTGGGATCGAGAGACCTCCCCTGCGAGGCGCTGTTCTCCGAACCGCCGGTTATGCAGTCCAGTCAGCGGGTCAAGCGCGGCTAGTTGGTACACTTCCTCGGTACGCGCCCCCATTTTGTCCAGGGCGGAAATCTGGTCAGCCAGCGCGCGCTGCATCCGATGAATTTGCAATTGCTGGTAAATCGTATAGACGTTGAACAGCAAAACGAGGCCTACGAGACCCCGCACAGCCTGGCTGAGGTTAAACGAATAAGATTCGTCAATTTGTGTCAATAGCCCTGGGAAGGTGAACGAGGCTATCCCTATCGTCAACAGGAACGTCACCATTACAGCGGACGACCACAGAAACCACTGGCGCCGTCCGACGTGACGCATGCCGGCCTGGATCTGCTGCGCACGCTCAGTCCGAACATCTTGAGGATAATGGGACTCCAGCTGAATCACGGCACCTCGAACTACACCCTATCGATTATTAAAATCTATGATTCACACCCCCGGGGCAAGTGAATTCTCGATGTATGTTTCCACGTCTTCAGGACGGTCGGCAGGCGCCTTGGAGTACGGTCTTGTTATTCGTTCTTCCCGCTCGATGTGTCCACGCAACGGAGGGCTTCCCCTAGGATTGCAGTGAGCGCGCGCCAAAACGATTCCCTTTGCGCTCAACCAGTTTCCGATAATCGCGTTTATCGTCCAGATGGATTATTTCCGAGTGTGCCGTCACTCGGGGACAATCGACAGGATGATCAGTCGGACCACGTCACTGGCTGGCTGGATTTCCGGTCGAGTGGCTTGGGGCTACGCCGACGGCCCCCTCCCAGCCACTTCCGTTACTGCGGGTTTCCCAAGGGGACCGAAGTCGAATGTCGGAGAAAGCCGTTCTCCGATGTACTCCGGCAAGGCTTCTACATAATTCGATTATGCTGGGCCACTATCGTGAAAAGAGTTTAGAATTGCGTCTCCGTTAGAGGAGGACTACATGCCCAAGAATTCAGCGGCAAAGATCACCAGGCGCAGTTTTGCGCGGATATGCATGGGTGCTGCTACCGCCGGAAGCGCGGGCTTGGAGTCCATGACTCAAATCGGTGGAACCCAGGCCGTTAACAGCTCAACTCGAACGACCGCCGTTGACCAGAATCCAATCCGGCGTCGGGGCACGGGCCTGCGTGCCCTTGATGTTGCTCGTGCTTCGGCAGGATTTACGTTGTTTGCGTCAGCGGGCGATGGAACGGTTTATCTGATTGATCTTCACGGCACGGTCGTGCACGCCTGGAAAATGCCATATCCCCCAGGCTCGTATGGCTACCTCACGGAAAAGGGCACTCTCTTTTACAACGGGCAGATCCCCAACGAGACCTTTCTGGGGAAGGGACCTTTTAAAGGCGGCGCTGTAATGGAGGCAGACTGGAATGGCAAGGTCCTTTGGGAGGTGCGCCAACGGGATCACCATCACGACGGCCGGCTTCTCAAGAACGGTAACGTTCTCCTGCTCTGCGCAACGGAGCTAGCCGATGAGGTAGCGAAGAAAGTCCAAGGCGGCCGGGCCGGAACCGAAGTGAACGGAAAGATCTGGGCCGATTATCTGGTGGAGTTGACAAAAGACGGGCGAACGGTGTGGGAGTGGCGCGCCTGGGAGCATCTCGACCCATCCAAAGACGTAATCACCGCGATCCAGGACAATCGCTCTGAGTGGACCCACGGGAATGCGATCATAGAGCTTTCTGACGGGGACCTGCTGGTAAGTTTTCGGAACATCTCAACGATCATCAGGATTCGTAGGCAAACCGGCGAAATCGTATGGAAGTTAGGCGCTCCGCCGCTCGCGGGCCAGCACGCTCCAACACCGCTGGCGAATGGCAACATCCTCATATTTGACAACGGTCCGCACCGGCTGGACCACACCTTTCCTTTTTCACGGGTGATCGAGGTAAATCCCGCCACTAATGAGGTTATGTGGAAGTATCAGGAAGCGAATCTATACGACTTTTATAGCCCGCGCATCTCCAACGCACAACGCTTGCCAAATGGCAACACGTTAATCAACGAAGGCTTCTTCGGACGATTCTTTGAGGTGACATCGGAAGGCGAGGTTGTGTGGGAGTACGTAAACCCTTACTTCGGCCCAGTGAGCGCGCCGACGAAAGCCCAGGGAAATCAGGTGTTTCGTGTGTACCGCTACACAGAGGAAGAAATTGAAAGGGCGAGAAAGTCCGCATCGTAATCTAAGTCGTCACAACACATCTCACTAGATGAGGCAAAGGATGAATAAGTGGATGAGCTTCAGTCTCGCGTTCACGGTTGTGCTGATTAGTTTGATAGCAACAGCGCAGGAACGAGGTGTCGTCAAGCCCCAATTACTCCTGAGCGAGATCGTCCAAGGGATGCCTAAAGGCGAGAGGCAGGAGGTGCGCGTCCTCACGGCGAGCTTCCAACCGGGCGATAAGACTATGTTCCATACGCACCGTTTTCCGGTGACTGTCTATGTTCTGGAAGGCGCATTCACATTAGAAATGGAGGGGCGCGAGCCAGTCACGGTCAAAGCTGGTCAGGCGATGGTGATGCCGCCGCACGTGAAAATGACGGGTTACAACCGCAGCAGCACCGAGTCGTTGCGAGTGGTGATCTTTTCTGTGAGTGATCCAGACACACCGTTCCTTGACCCCATAGGCTCTACGGCTCCTGCGCGCCCGCTCGCTCTCAACTCCCGATAAGTCGGCAAACCGGACAAGTGGTTTCAGTTTCCGATTTGCCCGTTTATCGTCCAAGTGGATTATTTCCGAGTGCGCCGTAATACGACCAGAATTGGCAGCCAGGACCGCCAGCCCATATTTACGAGTCGGCGAGAATACACCCGTGTGGCTGACGGAGTTGACTGGTGGAGGTCTGATCGCGAGGTAACTCCTATGAGTGTCACCCAGAACGAAAAGGCAGCTCGCTTCCGCGCACTTCACGACGGCCCTGGCGCCTTCGTAATTCCGAATCCATGGGATGTCGGCTCCGCCCGCATTCTCGCCGGCCTTGGCTTTCAGGCATTGGCCACATCGAGCGCTGCCTCGGCCTCTGCCCTTGGTCGAAGAGATGGCGGGCTGACGCGAGATGAAGCGCTGGCGCACGCCCGCTTGATTGTCGATGCGACGGATTTGCCCGTCTCTGCGGATCTGGAAAAGGGGTTTGGCGATGCGCCGGAAGTCGTGGCGGAAACGATTCGGCTTGCGGCCGAGGTGGGACTCGTTGGATGCACGATCGAGGACGCGACTCGCAACCAAGACCGTCCACTTTACGATTTTGGCTTGGCTGTCGAACGCATTGCTGCAGCGGCACAGGCGGCACGTGCACTCCAGTTTCCCTTTATCCTGACGGCGCGAGCGCACAATTTCCTCTACGCCGCCCCGAGCCTCGACGACACCATCAGCCGCCTTCAGGCCTTCGAAAAAGCTGGAGCCGATGTGCTTTTTGCCCCAGGCCTGCCTGACCTTGCCTCGGTGAGCGCAGTGTGCGCGGCGGTGTCGAAGCCGGTCAATTTCATGGTGGGAATCAAAGGAAAATCATTTTCCATGGGTGAACTCGCCGCGGCCGGAGTCAGGCGCATCAGTCTTGCGACTTCACTCTATCGCGCGGCAATGACCGGTTTTCTGGACGCTGCAAACGAAGTAAGAGACAAGGGACAGTTCAGTTTCCTCGACCGGTGCGTGACAACGCCAGAGCTAAGCAAACTCATGCGGATTTGACCGCGCTGTGCACTAGGAATGCTTCCGGTTACCTCCGTCCGGATGGTCGGCCAATCGGAAGTCATCCTCGGTCCCGATTTGCCCGGCGGTAAGTTGCCAACTCCTGATAAGTCGGCTTATCGGGAACTGGCCCACTACCGCAGGATGAGGGCATTTGGAGAATGTGGGGAAATCGCGTATCATAAGGGTTTGTCGGTTGTCCCGCAGAGTCGACCGGGACGTACAAGTCGCGCTTAGCGACCTGCACCGCATGCTCAGCATCTAATCGCGGCGCACGGTAAACACACGGCGCGAGAAAACCCTCTGAGCCTGACACCGTCAGCCTCTCAGGGTTTAGAGAGGAAAAGCCCCACCATGAAGCCAGGCATCCATCCCGACTACCACGAAGTGACCGTGCACTGCGCCTGCGGGCACACGTTCAAGACGCGTTCGACGATGAAAGGCGAGTATCTGCGCGTCGAGATCTGCTCGACCTGCCACCCCTTCTTCACCGGCAAGCAGAAGCTCTTCGATACCGCGGGCCGCGTTGAGCGCTTCCAAAAGAAGTACGCCGACAAGGCTGCACAACAGGCCGCTGCCAAGAAAAAGTAACCAGCGAACTTCGCCGGGACTCACCTCGACAAATTGGACGTTGAGATCCCTCGTCGTCCCGGTCTGAGACCGGCCGGGACTCCTCGGGATGACACACCCTGAGGATGGCCGCGTTGAGCGCTTCCAAAAGAAGTACGCCGACAAGGCTGCACAACAGGCTGCTGGTCATCCCGAGAGCAGCGAGGGATCCCTCTTTCTTTTCCGCACCAGCGCCGCGCTCTGGCGCTGGTTATCCTGAGCGCAGCGAAGGATCTCTCTTTAGCGGCGCGCTCGGCTCTTACAGCTTCTAGCCTCCAGCGTCGAGCCTTCACCCCTTGACACGCCTGTACAATGGAAGTGTAGGGACTCGTGCGCCGCGAGTGGTGCTGTGGTGGGCCGTCTGGAGCGCCTAAGTGCTGTATGCCCATCAGTTACGAGAGATCGCGGCCGTAACTCCCTTAGGCCCATCACTTACGTTTTCATTGGACTCTAAGCCCTTTATGCCCATCAGTTACAAGAACAGGGGGGTGGGGGGAGCAGCGATTATTGTCAACCTGATTTTCAACTCGAAGCGCCGCGAGCATTGCTCAACGAATGATCTGGCGGAAAAAGAGCACAGGCAAGAGTGCCTGTGCTACCTGCGGCGGGCGTTATACAATGCGGCGGGCGATGGGATCGCAACCCGCCACTGCCGCTGGGATGCACGAAAACTCCGCGAACTCTCTCGTCGAGACGGCCGCGCCACGCGTGACGCTGCGCAACGCCTTCGCGCATCCCTACGATTCCGCGATGGCCGCGGCGCGCACGTGCTATTCGCCGCGCATTATCGGCCCTGAAGAAATCACCGAAAAACAGCGGGTGAACATCGGTGCCGCGACGTTTTACGGCGGCCACCACACCGTCTATCAGCACGCGCATTTTGAATTCGGCCTCGAAAACATCAGCCGCCAGTTCGTCTGGTCGTTCCTGCACGCGCATCCCTTCTACAACTCGGAGCAGCAATCGCAGCGCTACGTCCGGCTGGACCGCGCGCAGGCTTACGTGCCGCCGGAATCCGCGCGGTTCGGCGCGGCCGAGCGCGCCATCTACGAGCGCGGCGTTGCGCGCGCCTGGGATTCCTACCGCGAACTGACCGCGCTGCTGCTGCCGGCGGCGCGCGAGATCCTCGGCGACATCTGGCACGTCGGCGCGATGTCGCACCCCAAGCGCGTGCAGAAGGTGGACCGCGCGGCGGAGAAGCGCGCCATCGAGGTCGCGCGCTACGTCCTGCCCGTTGCGGCGTTCACCACGATGGTGCACACCATCAGCGGGATCGTCCTGCACCGGCTGTGGCGCATGGTGGCGGCGTGCGATACGCCGAGCGAGTCCCGCGCGGTGATCGGCGCGATGGTCGCGCGCGCGCGCGAACTGGACGCGGCGTTCTTCGACCGGTTCGACAGTGGGCCGATGGAAGACCTGCCGGAGTTCGCGGACGGAGTGAGCGCCGCGGCCGATGGAGAAGCCTTCGCGCGGGAGTTTGACGCGCGGCTCGGCGGGCGGACGTCGAAGCTGGTGGACTTCTCGCCGAACGCGCCGCGCGTGGTGGCGGAGGCGTACCGCGCGGTGATCGGGGCGACGCAAGCCACGTGTCCGGACGCCGAGGCGATTGACCGCCTCCTGAACCCGGCGCGCAATGCGTACCGCCTGGAGACGCTGAACGTGGGCGTGCACGCGCCGGCGATGCGCGCGTTGCAGCACGCGAACTACACCTTCGCCAAGAAGATCTCCCACACCGCCGATAGCCAGGACCAGCGGCACCGCATGGTGCCGGGCTCGCGTCCGCTACTGACGCTGACGGATACGCGCGCGCCGGACTTCTTGACGCCGAGGCTGATCCGCGAGAATGCGCGGGCGGGGGAGGTGTACGAGCGCGCGATGGCCGAGGCTTGGGCGGCGAAAAACGAGCTGCTCGACCGCGGCGTGCCGCCCGAGTTCGCACTTTACCTGCTGCCGAACGCGCAGGCCGTGCGCTTGGTCGAATCGGGATCGTTGCTGCACCTGATGCACAAGTGGACGATGCGCACCTGCTTCAACGCCCAGGAAGAGATCTATCAGGCGTCGATGGAGGAGGTCGAACAGGTGCGGGCGGCGCAGCCGGAGTTGGCGCGTTACCTCGGGCCGCCGTGCCACCTGCGCGCAGGGATCACGACACCCATTTGCACGGAAGGCTCGCACTTCTGCGGCGTGAAAGTGTGGCTCGATTTTCCGCGCGTCGAGCGGCGGATATGAGCCATCGAGGAAGCCTCGCGTACTATCCCGCAGCGGTGGTGTGCGGCGGTTTTTTCCTGGCGGTGTGCTATTACCCGTACGTGCTGGTCGTCGCGCGCGCGCCGGAGGGGACTTGGGCGCGCGATTTCTTGTTCACGTGCTTTTTCGCGCTGCTGCTGGGTTGCGTTCCGCTGCTGATTTGGGCCGCGCTGCTGCGCTGGCTCGTGCGGCGGCAGGGGTGGAAGGGAGCCACGGAGTGGATGGCCGCGGGAGTGGCTCTGTTCGCGCTGGAGATGGGAGCGTTTGGCATCCTGGTGAAGCTCCTCGCGGCGATTTCCTTGCCGCGGTGGCTGGACTTTGCGTTTGCCATGATCCTGGGCGGATCGCGCTTCGTGCAGCGGCAGCCGCTGTGGCTGCCGTTTCCGGGGGCCATTGCGACGGCGTATGTATTGTTTCTCGTGCACCGGGCATTCGAGCCGAAGTCCGAAACCCCGATGGGAAATCCGCCCGTCTGAACCCGAAGTTTCGGGACGCGGGGTACGGAAGCGAACAACGCGGTTTGACTTCGCTTGGAGTTGCCGCTATTCTGGTTCAAGGAATGAGGATGTACGCCGCGTTTTATTAGCTGACCCGCCGCAAGGCTCCGGTACACCGGAGCCGCCGTCGTTTTCTACTCCGCCGATTTCCGGCTTCCATTTTCGATTTTCCGCTTTGTTTGAGGTTTTGCCATGGCTGCACTGACGCTTTACGAAAAGCTCGACCAGATCGAGCAGCGTTACGATGAAATGACCGAGCAGCTCTCCTCCGCCGAGGTGGTGAACGACTCGGCGCGCTTCCAGAAGCTCGCGCGCACGCACGCGGATCTCTCCGCCATTGTGGAGAAGTACCGCGAGTGGAAGCAGATCGAGAAAGACTTGCGCGGCGCGAAGCAGATGATTGCCGAAGCCGAAGACGCGGAGATGAAGCAGCTTGCGCACGAAGAAGAAAAACACCTGAACGAGCGGAAAGAAGCCGTCGAGCGCGGATTGAAACTCCTGCTGCTTCCCAAGGACCCCAACGACGAGAAAAACGTGATCGTCGAGATCCGCGCGGGCACGGGCGGGGATGAAGCGGCGCTGTTTGCGGGCGAACTCTTCCGGATGTATTCGAAGTACGCGGAGACGCAGGGTTGGAAGGTGGAAGTGCTGGAGAGCTCGCCGTCGTCGCTGGGAGGCCTGAAGGAGGTCGTTGCGGCGATTCAAGGAAAGAAAGTTTATTCCAAGCTGAAATATGAGAGTGGCGTGCATCGGGTGCAGCGGGTGCCGGCCACGGAGCAGCAGGGCCGGATCCACACGTCGGCGGCGACGGTGGCGGTGCTGCCCGAGGCGGACGAGATCGACATCAAGATCGAGCCCAAAGACATCCGGGTGGACACGTTCTGCTCGTCGGGGCCGGGCGGGCAATCGGTAAACACGACCTACTCGGCAGTGCGCATCACGCACATCCCGACAGGCTTGGTCGTTTCGCAGCAGGATGAGAAGTCGCAGATCAAGAACCGGGCCAAGGCCATGCGCGTGCTCCGCGCGCGTTTGTATGAGATGGAGCAATCCAAGCAGCACGAGGCGATCGCCGCCGAGCGCCGCGGGCAGATCAAGACGGGCGACCGTTCCGAGAAAATCCGCACGTATAACTTTCCGCAGAACCGCGTGACGGACCACCGCATCGGACTCACGCTGCACCAGCTCACCGAAGTGATGGACGGGAAGCTCGGGGCGCTGGTGGACGGGCTGGTCACGCACTACGAAGCCGAGCGGTTGAAGCAAGAGCTTGTCGAGGCGTGATGGTTTCCGTGAGCCAGGAGTCACGAATCCCGAGTCACGAATCACGTCTCGTGGATGTGCGCGGGGCGCTGAAAGAAAGCATCGCGCGGCTGAGCGAAGCGGGCACGCCTTCGCATGCGCTTGCGGCGGAGCTGTTGTTGATGCATGTGCTGGGCCGCGAGCGCGCTTGGATCTACGCGCATCCGGAGCACCCGCTCGCGGCAGGGGAGAGGGATCGCTACCTTGCGCTGGTTGCGCAGCGGGCGGCGGGCACGCCCACGCAATACCTGACGGGTAAGCAGGAATTCTGGGGGCTCGAGTTCGAAGTGACCCCGGACGTGCTGATCCCCCGGCCGGAGACCGAACACGTCGTGGAAGCCGCGCTGGAGCGAGTCGGCGCGGAGCAACGGCAAGCGCGCGTGCGTGTCGCTGATGTGGGCACCGGATCGGGGTGCCTCGCGATTGCGCTGGCGCACGAGCTGCCGAACGCGGAGATTGTCGCGACGGACATTTCCGAGGCGGCGCTCAGCGTCGCTCGACGCAACGCCGAGCGCCACGGCGTGGCCTCGCGCATCACCTTTGCTCAATCGAACCTACTCGAAGCTTTCCTTCACGAGTCATTTCTCTTTGACGTGATCGTCAGCAACCCGCCCTACATCGGGCGCGAGGAAGCGAAAGAACTTCAACGCGAGGTGCGCGAACACGAACCAGCTCATGCCCTCTTCGGCGGAGAAGAGGGAACAGAAATCTACGGGCCGCTCATCGCGCAGGCGGAGAAGCTGCTGCACCCGGGCGCGGCGCTCGTGCTCGAACTGGGCTATGAGTCACTCGCAAGCGTCCATCCGCTCGTTGCAACGCTCGCGTGGACCGATGTGCGGGTGACGAACGACCTCGCGGGCCTTCCTCGCGTTCTCTCCGCCCTTCGCGCCTAGTGCGGCGCCGCCAGGTGTATATTGGCGGCAGTGCGTCCATGCCGAAGCTGGCCCAGTTCCGCGCAAAGCATGATCCGCCGCCGAGCGATCTGTTCTCCTCTCCCTCCTCCGCTTCCTCAAACTCCTTAGCCTCAATCCTGCATGTCGATATGGACGCGTTTTACGTGTCGGTGGAACTGCTTGAGCGGCCCGAGCTGCGTGGCAAGCCCGTCGTCGTCGGCGGGCAGCCGGATCAGCGCGGCGTGGTTTCCGCGGCGAGCTACGAAGCGCGCAAGTTCGGCATCCAGTCCGCGATGCCGCTGCGCACGGCGGGCAAGCTCTGCCCCCACGCAGTATTTCTTGATTGCCGCCACGACCTCTACGCCGAGTGGAGCGACCGCATCGCTGTGATCCTTGGGCGCTATTCGCCCGTCGTGGAGATGGCTTCGGTAGATGAAGCGTATCTCGACCTCGGTGGCACCGAGCGGCTACATGGGCCGCCGCACGCCGCGGCGCACAAATTGATCTGTGAAATTCGTGACAAGACGGCGTTGCCGTGCTCGGTGGGTCTCGCGCGCACGCGTCTGGTGGCGAAAGTCGCGTCGGATCAGGCGAAGCCGCGTGGTTTGCTTTGGGTTCCCGCGGGCAGCGAGGAGCGGTTTCTCGCCCCGCTCGGCGTGCGCAAGATCCCCGGCATCGGCAAGGTGACCGAAGCGGGTTTGCGCGCCCTGGGCATCGAGACGGTGGGACAACTTGCCGCGAATCCGCTCGAAAAACTCCAGGAGGCGTTCGGCCAGTGGGGCACCGCGCTCTACCGTAAGGCGCGCGGCGAGGACGCCTATGAATTCTTCGTAGATGCCGAGCCAAAGTCCATTTCGCACAACCACACGTTTGGCGAGGATATCGACGACGCCGATCTCATGGCCGCGACGCTCAGCCACTTGGCACAGAAAGCCGCAAAGCGTCTGCGCGATGCGGGATTGCTCGCGGGCAGGATCACGGTGACGATCCGCTACGCCAGCTTCCACACGATCACCCGCGCTAAGACGCTGCCTGAACCGACCAGCCTCGACGCCGAGATACTTTCCACGAGCAAGCAGCTCTTCGAGGAGCATCGCGACCCCCGGCAGAAAGTTCGCCTACTCGGTGTCGAGCTTGCCTCTCTCGCAGCCGCAGCGGCCACGGGGCAGCAGATGGACCTGCTCGATCCACAACGGAGACAGAAGCTCGATCAGCTCAGCCGCGCGGCGGACAAGCTGCGGGACCGCTTTGGGTTCTCCAAGGTGCAGTTTGGGGGATCGCTTCGAGATCGTGATTCGTGACACGTGACGCGTGATTCGTGGAACACCACGCGGGACGGCTGTACTCTACTCCACCTCTGGAAGATAATCCGAACATGAAGCCGCGCGAGCTTGCCGAGCACATCTGCCGGGTCCTGCGTCAAGCAGGCCATCTGGCCTACTTCAACGGGGGTGTGTGCGCGATTTGTTGCTCGGCCGCGAGCCAACGGACTACGACGTCTGCACCGACGCGCGGCCGGAGCGCGTGCAGGAGTTGTTTCCGAATACGACGGCGGTGGGCGCGCGTTTCGGCGTGATCCTTGTCCGAGACGACGACACCGTTCGGGACGACGACGTGGTGCGCGACGGCGATGCCGAGGTCGAGGTCGCCACGTTTCGTTCCGACATCGGTTATTCCGACGGGCGGCACCCGGATCATGTTGAATACTCGCGCAGCCCGGAGGAAGACGTCCACCGGCGCGATTTCACGATCAACGGTCTGCTGCTCGATCCGCAGAACGGGGAGGTGCTGGATTTTGTCGGTGGGCGGGCGGACCTCCAAGCCCACATTGTGCGTGCGATCGGCGATCCCGAGCGGCGCTTCCGCGAGGACAAGCTGCGGCTCGTGCGCGCCGTGCGTTTTGCGGCACGCTTTGGCTACGAAATCGAGCAGGGCACGTTCGCGGCCACGCGCAAACTTGCTCCGGAGGTGACCCAGGTTTCCGCCGAACGCCTGCGCGACGAATTGACGCGCATCCTCACCGAAGGCGCCGCGCGGCGTGGGTTTGAGTTGCTCGAAGATTCCGGACTGCTTTCCGCCTTGCTGCCGGAAATCGCCCGGATGCGCGGAGTCGAGCAGCCGGCCCAGTTTCATCCTGAAGGCGACGTCTGGATCCACACGCGGCTGATGCTCGAAAAGCTGCGCGCGGGCGTTTCACCCACGTTGGCTTGGGGCGTACTGCTGCACGATGTAGGGAAGCCGCCGACGTTTACGCCGCCCTCGGGGCCGGACGGCCGGATCCGCTTTGATGAGCACGTCGAAGTGGGCACGCGCATGGCGGAAGAGATCTGCCGGAGGTTTCATTTCTCAGTCGAGGATACGGAGCAGGTTGCTGCGCTTGTGGCGAATCATCTGCGCTTCAAGGATGTTCCCCGAATGCGTATGTCCACGCTCAAGCGCTTTGTGAGGTTGCCACGGTTTGAAGAGCACCTCGAGCTGCATCGTCTCGATTGCCTCGCCAGCCACGGCGGTCTCGATGCTTATGACTTCGTGAAAAAGTTTCTTGCAGAAACCCCTGCCGAGCAAGTTCGCCCCGCACGCCTGGTGACCGGCGAAGACCTGAAGGCGCTCGGTTTTCAGCCCGGCCCTAAGTTCAAAGAGATCCTGAGGGCGGTGGAAGACCTCCAGTTGGAAGGGAAGCTCTGGCGGCGCGAGGATGCGCTGGCGTACATTCGCGTGAATTTCACCCCGGCTGCGCCGAGAGCCCACTAGGAATCCTCAAGTTGCGGCGTCACCTGGAATGTTCTCGGTAGATCACGAACAGGGCTGTGACCAAAGAGGAGCATGGGAGAATCTGCTCGGCAATGATTCCACGGACGAGCCATGGGGAGGCTGAGGTGAGCATCGGAACATGGAAATGATTGATTATACAGATATTACAATGGGCCCGAGGGGCTTTCTAAGCGCTCGGAAATATGTTAGTATAAGACGCTAAGGGAATATGCCTTTTTCGTGTGTACCCAGCGTATCACTTCGGACGCCCCCTGCATCTAAATGAGTGGCGTCTGACCTGCTCTCTTCTCCAGGAGCAGGTCGAGGGGGAAGAATGCCGGAAAAAGAAATTAGGATTCCCAACGAACTCCCGATCTTGCCTGTGCGCGAGACGGTGCTCTTTCCCGGGGCCGTGCTCCCCCTGACCGTAGGGCGGGAAAGCTCGCTTGCGCTCCTGAACAGTTTGCAGGGCGAGTTGAAGATTCTCGGCGTGGTGGCGCAGCTCGATGCGCGCGTCGAGGATCCCGTGGCGAGCGATCTCCATGGCGTCGGCACGGCCGCCAAACTCCACAAGACCGTGAAAATACCCAATGGCAACATGGTTGTATTTCTCGAAGGCCTTGAGCGTATCCGTGTAGTCGGAGATCATCGGACCTGCGGCCGTTCTTGCGCGCGCGCGTGGAACCCCAACCCGATTTCATCGGCCCACGGGACGCCGAGCTGATGGCGCTGGTGCGCAACGCCCAGGAGCTTTTCCGTGATGTCGTTTCCCGCTCGCCGCAGCTTTCCGACGATCTGCAGACGCGTCGCCCTGAACATTGACGACCCCGGCCGCCTGGCCGACTTCATCGCCGGAACGCTGCCTTCGCTTTCCACGCTGCTCCGCCAGGAGCTGCTGGAAACCGCCAGACGTGCGCAAGCGCCTGGAAACGCTGATCCGCGAACTGTCCAAGGAACTCGAAGTCCTCGAACTGCGCAGCAAAATTCAGGAGCAGGTGCAGGAGCAGGTCAACCAGAACCAGCGCGAGTATCTTGCTGCGCGAGCAGATGAAGGCCATTCAGAAAGAGCTCGGCGAATTCGACGACGCGCAGACGGAAATCGAAGAGCTGCGCAAGAAAGTGGAAGAAGCCGGCATGCCCGCGGAGGCCAAAAAAGAATGCGAGCGCGAACTCAAGCGTCTGGCCGAAAATGACGCCCGCCTCGGCCGAGTACATGGTCTCGCGCACCTACCTCGAATGGATGACCTCGCTGCCGTGGACGAAATCCTCCGGCGCGCGCGGAAATCGACATCGCGAAAGGCGCAGACGATCCTCGACGAGGACCACTACGACCTGGAGAAAGTGAAGGAGCGCATCCTCGACTACCTGGCCGTGAAGAAGCTGCAGCCCGGCATGAAGGGCCCGATTCTGTGCTTCCTCGGGCCGCCGGGCGTGGGCAAGACTTCGCTCGGTAAATCCATCGCGCGCGCGCTGGGACGGAAATTCGTGCGCATCTCCCTGGGCGGCATGCACGACGAAGCCGAAATCCGCGGCCATCGCCGCACCTATATCGGCGCGTTGCCCGGCCAGATCATTCAGGGCATCCGCCGCGCGCGAAACCAACGACCCGGTCTTCATGCTCGACGAAGTGGACAAGCTCGGCCGCGATTTCCGCGGCGACCCGTCGTCGGCGCTGATGGAAGTGCTCGACCCGGAACAGAACGCCGCCTTCCGCGACCACTATCTCGACGTGCCGTTCGATCTCTCCAAGGTCCTGTTCATCGCCACCGCCAACTGGATCGATCCGATCCCGGAACCGCTGCGCGACCGCATGGAGATCATCGAGCTGCCCGGCTACACCGAAGAGGAGAAGATCCACATCGCCACGAAGTACCTGATCCCGAAGCAGGCCACGGAGCACGGTCTGAAGGAGAACGACAGATCGAGTTCACCGACGACGGGCTTGCAGCGAGATCATCCACAGCTACACGCGCGAGGCCGGCGTGCGCAACCTGGAGCGCGAGATCGCCACGCTTACGTCGCAAGCAGGCGCGGCGCATGGCCGAAGGCAAGACGGAGAAGCTCGTGGTCACGCCCGAGGTCGTTCGCGAAGTCCTCGGCGTGCCGAAGTACCGCACGGAGAAGGAAGTCGAGGAGCGCGTCAACCAGCCCGGCGTTTCCGTGGGCCTGGTCTGGACGCCCGTCGGCGGCGACATCGTTTTCATCGAGGCCAGCCGCATGCGCGGCGGCAAGCAGTTCACCATGACCGGCCACCTCGGCGAAGTGATGCAGGAGTCCATGACCGCAGCGCTGACTTGGGTGCGGTCGAACGCGGAGCGCTACGGCATCGACCCAGACTTCTTCCGAAAGCAGGACATCCACATCCACGTTCCGTCGGGAGCAGTTCCGAAGGACGGCCCGTCGGCGGGCGTGGCCATGGTCACGGCGCTCGTCAGCCTGCTCAGCGGCAGGCTGGTGCGTCCGCGCGTGGCCATGACGGGTGAGATTTCGCTCTCGGGCGTGGTGCTGCCCGTCGGCGGCGATCAAGGAAAAGGTGCTGGGCGCAAAGCGCGCGGGCATCCGCGAGGTGATCCTGCCGGCGGAGAACGAGCCCAACTTCAAAGAAGACCTGCAGCCGCACATGGTCGAAGGGATGCAGGTTCACTTCGTGCGCACGGCAGACCAGGCGCTGGAAATCGCGCTCGGCCCGGCCGCGCAGCCAGTGGCCATTACGCCGGCAACGCCCACGTCATCCGAGCGGCAGGCGCCGGCGGCTGCACAGCCGATTCACTGAGCGCCTGGCGCTGCGTCCAGGCGACTGCTCTTTACGAAAAAAGAACCGGCCATAAGCTGGCGTTACCAATGAGAACGGCCCGCCCCGACGATTCGGGACGGGCCGTTTGCTTTACGGTTCTTCGCGTACGACGACTCGACTTGGAAAAAGTATCGCGGCAATTTGCCGGACGGGTTATGCTCGTGCGCCCGTTCGGCGGAATCGGATTCGGAGCATTCTCTCGATGATCCTGAAGACCAAACAGCTGACGGGCCGGGCACGGGAACTCGCGGCCCGCCTGGCTGCCTCGCTCGGGAACCGCCACCTCGTGGAGGAGTTCGTCGAGGCTTACGTAAAGGAATTCGACCGCCCGGGGCTGATCGAGGAGCCCGCGCGCCACCGCGAGTTGTTGGACGTGCTCACGCGCGAGGCGCTTCTGGTTATGTTCGCGCGGATACAGGCACAGCTCCCTCGACATCTGACGCGCCGCCGCCCTCCCGTGCTCGAGGGTCCCGAGGTGCGCGCAGCGGAGGCCTTTCAACAGGAGGCGACTGCCGGCGTCGCGCGCGCGCTGCACTGGGGACCCGAGGAAGCAGAGGCGTTCCGCCGAGACCTTGCTCTTTATGCTCAAGTGAGCGCCCGCCAGCCGGCCCTCGCCAGCCATCCGGCTGAAGCAGGCCCTTTCGTGGACCGCACCGCGCTGCTGCTCGATCCTTCTTTCATGGAGAAGGCGCAGCGCGCCGCGGGCGAATTCCTGCAGGTGCTTGAGGCACTCGCCGAGCAAGCCTTGAACGCTGCCTTCCGCTCAAGACCCAAACATTAAGGGCAGAAGCGCGCCGAATCGAAAACTTCACCACCGCAGGCGGGACACGTCATGGCTGGCGCCGAAATCTACTACTGAAGGTCACGAAACGCGCTCCACCAGCACGGCCGTGCCGTAGGCCAAGACTTCCGTGACGCCCGTCATCACTTCGTTTGCGTCATAGCGCATGCCGATGACGGCATTCGCGCCGCGCAGCGACGCGTGCTGTTCCATCAGCTCAAACGCATCCTCGCGTGCTTTTTCGCACAGCTCGGTGTAAAGCGTGATGTTCCCGCCGAAGATGGTCTGCAGACCGGCGCCGATGTTGCCGAGCAGGCTGCGCGAGCGGACCACGATCCCCCAGATGGGGCCGAGGTTTCTCGAGATGCGATAGCCGGGAAGCTCAAACGCGGTCGTGACCATGCTGGGATCGATTTGTCCGGGCATAAGCACTCCTTGTTGGGTTGGACAATCCCGCTCATTCTAATCGGAGTGGACCGCCGATTCGCGGTAGATTTTTCAGGTAGCACAGACTCTAGCCTGTGCAATTTCTCCAGCGCCCATCCATGCTCACCGCCTTCTACACCCTCGCCGCCGTGCAAATCCTGCTGGGACTGTACTCGCTGTGGGAAGGATATGCTTGGTTGCGGATGGTCCGCCGCCGGCTGGCGCGCCATCCCGGGTTCTACGCGCCGCGGGTGGCGGTGATCTGCCCGGTGAAAGGCGTCGAGCCCGGCCTGGAAGAAAACCTTGCCGCGCTCACCGAGTTCGACTATGCGAGCTACGAACTCTTCTTCAGCGTCGCGCATTCCACCGACCCGGCGTACGATCTTCTGCGCCGCATCACCGCGCGCAGCAAGCCGCCCGCGCACATCGTCGTCGCCGGGCCCCCGGAAAACTGCGCGGAGAAAGTGAACAACCTCCGCCAGGCTGTGGAACAGTTGCCGCCGAACTTTGATGTGATCGTCTTCGCTGATTCTGACGGGCGACCGGGCAAACACTGGCTGGACCGCCTGGTCGCCCCGCTCGCGGATGTGCGCCTGGGCGCTTCAACAGGAATGCGCTGGCTGTTGCCTTCGCAAGGGGGATTCTGGAGCGCACTGGCAGCAGCCTGGAACGCGCCCACCGCCACGATTCATGGCGAGGACGGCGCGCGCTTCTGCTGGGGCGGAGGAACGGCCATCCGCCGCGCGACGTTTGACCAGGTTCACGCCATCGAATTTTGGCGCGGCTCGGCGAGCGACGACTTCTCGCTCACGCGCGCGCTCCAAGGCGCGCACCGCCGGATCGAGTTCGTACCGGATTGCCTGGTGCCTTCGCGGCATGACACCGATCTGCCGAACCTGCTGGAGTTCACTAACCGCCAGATGATCATCACCCGCGTCTATGCGCCCGCTCTGTGGGCGCTGGCGTTCTTCTCCCACGGCCTCTACAGCGTCACGCTGCTGTGGGGTTTGTGGGTGACCCTTGCGGCCTGGCTCACGGGCGCGCCGGGGTTTCACACGCTGTTGCTGGTGCTCGCCGTCGCGCTGCTCGCCATCGGCCACGGCGCGCAGCGTCTGGTTGCTGTCACGGAGCTGTTACCCACCTGGCGGGCAAAGCTCCTCGGACTCGGCTGGGCGTGGACGCTTCTGGCCGCGCTCGTACCGTTCCTTTACACGTGGAACTGCCTGGTGGCCGCGCTCACCCGCAAGATCGTCTGGCGCGGCATCCGTTACCGCCTCGTCTCCCCCACGCAGACACAGATCCTTTCTTCCATCGGTTCGTAGGGGCGCAGGGCACTATGCCCATGGGAATGAATGCCACGCGCGCCGGAGTGGTCCCGTTTGCGGTACACTCCGGCTGATCGAAGGTCGTGACTCCCGTTCTGGAGAGGCTTGTATGCGGAGTCCTGCTCTGCCTGGTGTGAGGAGATGGTTGATCCTCTTCGGGATCGCTGCTCTTTCCGTCCCCGCACCGCGCCTGCACGCCCAGGAAGACTACCAGCCTTCGCCTGAAAACCTCGCCGCGCGTCGCTGGTTTCAGGATGCAAAGTTCGGACTCTTCATCCACTGGGGCGCTTACAGCGTGCTGGGTAGCGGCGAGTGGGTGATGGAAAACCGCCGCATTCCCGCGAGTGATTACGAAAAGCTGCCCGCGGAGTTCAATCCCCTGCGTTTCGATCCCGCCGCGTGGGTCGCGCTGGCCAAGGCTGCGGGCATGAAGTACATCACCATCACCAGCAAGCACCATGACGGCTTCGCGATGTTCGGCTCGAAGACTTCCGACTGGAACATCGTCGCGCGCACGCCTTACGGCAAGGACGTCCTCCAGATGCTGGCCGAAGAATGCCGCAAACAAGGCATCAAGCTGTTTTTCTATCACTCCCAACTCGACTGGCATCACCCGGATTATTTTCCGCGCGGCCGGACGGGAATCGCGGCCGGCCGCCCCGGCAGCGGCAACTGGTTCTCCTACCTGGATTACATGGATGCGCAGTTACGCGAACTACTCACGAACTACGGAGAGATCGGCGGCATCTGGTTTGACGGCATGTGGGACAAGCCGGATGCCGATTGGCGCCTCGCCAAGACCTATTCGCTGATCCACCAACTCCAGCCGCAGGCCCTGATCGGTTCCAATCACCACCGCGCGCCGTTCCCGGGCGAAGATTTTCAGATGTTTGAGAAAGACTTGCCCGGCCAGCACACCACGGGGTTCAACGAGGGGCAGGAGGCCAGCACGCTGCCGTTGGAGACTTGCGAGACGATCAACGACTCCTGGGGATTCAACATCGCCGATCATCACTACAAGAGTACCCAGGAGTTGCTGCGCTACCTCGTTCGCGCCGCCGGGAACAACGCCAACTTCCTGCTCAACGTCGGCCCCATGGCCGACGGCACCATTCAGCCCGAATTCGTCCAGCGGCTCCGCGAGATGGGCGCATGGCTCGCCAAGTACGGCGAGTCCGTCTACGGCACGCGCGGCGGCCCGATCCCGCCGGCTCTGTGGGGCGTTACCACGCAGCGGGAAAACAAAGTGTACGTGCACGTGCTGGATTGGAATTCACCGGCGCTCGCTCTGCCCGCTTTGGCGCGGCGCGTTCGAGCCGCGCGGCTGCTGCGGGACTCTTCGCCGGTCGAGTTCGCGGAGAACAGTTTCGGCCTTCTTCTGAAAATTCCGCCTCCGCAAACGGGCGAGTTCGATCGCATCATCGTCCTCGAACTCGCTGGCGCCCCCGGCCAATAAGCCGCCGCATCCTTCCGCCGATCATTTCCCCGAAAGGAACGGGAAGTGCGCCGATGCGGCCATGAAAAAAAGCATCGGGAGGGAGAGCCAGACCAGCATCCGGCCGCAGAGAAAAGACTGGCGAATCAGCACGGGGGTTTCCGGCGGCATCGGAGTCCCGTGCCCCACATTGGCTTGCGCCGCGGCGATGAGGCGCTTGTTCGCGCGCCACAAGATGCCCCACATCCCCAGGAACATGATCGTGCCGATCCCGCCGCCCACGCTGATGCACAGCGTGCGATTGCCGGCCGCAGGGTCGGCCAGGAGCGAGAGCTGGAGCCATGACGTGGCCGCAACGATAAAGCCGATGAGCACGGCCAGCACCCAGCCGTTGTTCAGCACGCCCTGTGTCGGCCGCAGCAGCGCGTGGATGATGCCGTAAGCGATCACCCAGCACGCCAGCCACAAGCCGATCCACTTCCACGCCAGCGCGGGCGACCCGGCGTTTGCGGCGTCAGTCTTGGCGAGGATCATAAAGTAGCGGAAGCCCGCCAGCCAGGTCACGACCGAAGCCCATCGCATCCACCACTGCGCCCGGGGCATCAGCGCGGCAATCGCCCTGGTCATGTTGGGGCCTTCGATGGCCTTGAGCAGCGGGCCGCGGCACAAGTTCATGAAGTAGCCTATGCCGAGCCACGTGAATCCCGCGAGCAGGTGCGCATATCGGAGCACGATCTGCTCCCATCCCGCGCCGCCCGCCGGGAATTGGACATTCAGGCTCAAGAGGATCAATCCCGCCAACACCAGCACGCTCACCGTCATTGTACCCCCCTCAAATGCAGCACCTGCCCCGCTGAGCCGTGCATTCTATCCGCGAGTGCGGTCGAAGGCAGTCAAAATCCGCTGCTGGCGTGACCGGCGGGGAGAATCTGCCCGCTGCCGGGAAACTTTGCCGGAGATGGCGTTTACGCGGTGGGCCTTGGAGATCCCTAAACGATTTCTTTCCAATAGGGTACGCCGGAGCGCGAAGTGGCCAAAGAATTGCGAGCTTCTCTTCTTTCAGTGGGGAGAACGCGAGACACGGTGGTCTGCGCGTCGCAGGGAATCCACTTCGTACCTCAACAACAGGGCTACAGGGGCAGATGTCGATCGTTCGCCCTACGGCAGCATCCGATCGCCAGTTCGACGTGCTCACCCGCGTCTGCCTGGCGAACTGAACTCCTCGCGGGCCATGTACTGCGAGCAGCGTGAATAACCACTGAATCGGGGCAGGTTAATTGCCGTTTGATCTGGAAAAGGCAACAAAAACATCTCCAGCCTGGCGAATCAAGAAGAAAAATGTTCGTGTGTGCCCCGAGTACTTCGTTTTCTGCGACCGCGGCACGGGTGTTGCGCGATTTTTGGTGCGCGCCGATGGAAACGGCGGAATCCCCGAAGAAGAAGCTGCCAGCCTGCTGGCCATGCACTGTCTGGTGCGCGGGCAGACCCCGGGGGACTATGTGGTCATGGTGGACGCTGGCGAGGAGATCCTTCGCTCTGTGGCGCTGCGGGCGTCCAACCTCCTAGAGCGCGGCCGGGCCAGCATCTCGCCGGTCCGGCTTAGCCGGCGGGAGCAGGAAGTCCTGGCTGGCGTGGTCCGCAACCTGGCCAACAAGGAGATCGCCGCCCAGCTCTACCTCTCCGAGCGCACAGTGAAATTCCACGTTTCCTCTCTGCTGGCCAAGTTCGGCGTGCGCGACCGTGTCAGCCTCATGCTGGAGGCCAATAACCGCCTACTTCCCGCCGGATCGAATCCTGCGCCCGCGGCATTGGCCGCGCCTCCCTCCCAGGGACCCGGCGGCCCACAACTGCGCGTACCCACGCCGAAGCCGCCTGTTCCACAGCAGGCGCACCTCCTGCGCTGGCCCCGGCGCAATTTCCCCGCTTGAGTTCAAGGATTGCGCGCCCCGCGTAGAGAAACTGCGGTTTGGCGCAGGCAGGGTGTGAAGACACCTGCGGCCCGCCCCTGATCCCAGCGAGCGGGCCGCAGAAAAACCATTTCGGATAGAGGGGAGAGCCGCGGCTACTTCTTCGCGGCCACGTAGTTGTCGTTGATGGCGTCCCAGTTCACCACGTTCCACCACGCTTCGATGTAATCCGCGCGGCGGTTCTGATACTTCAGGTAGTAGGCGTGCTCCCAGACGTCCAGGCCCATCACCGGCTTGCCGCCGCTCATGATGGGATTGTCCTGATTCGGCGTGGATTCGAGCGTGAGCTTGCCGTCCTTGAGGTAGATCCACGCCCAGCCCGAGCCGAAGCGCGTCATCCCGGCCTGCGCAAACTTCGCCTTGAAGTCAGCGAACGAGCCGAACGTGGACTTGATGGCGTCGGCGATGGGCCCGCGCGGTTCGCCTCCGCCGCCCTTCTTCATGATCTTCCAGAACATGGAGTGGTTCCAGTGTCCGCCGCCGTTATTGCGCACGGCGGTGCGGATGTTTTCGGGGACCTTGTCGAGGCCGGCGAGCAGAGCTTCGAGCGCGAGCGATTGCAGACTCGCCTGGCCCTCGAGGGCCTTGTTTAGGTTGGTGACGTAGGCGCCGTGGTGCTTGCCGTGATGGATTTCCATGGTCATGCGGTCGATGTAGGGTTCGAGCGCATCGGGCGCGTAAGGTAGCGGTGGTAGCTGGTGAGCCACGAGAGTCTCCTTCGGTGAAGTTGCTTGCTGTGCCATGAAAGCCTCCTCAGTATAGTTGGATTCGGCTGACTTGGCTCGGGATACATGCATCGTACCACCGGGCTCCTCGTCGCCGAAACCAGCCAGCCGGATCGTTCACTTCCGCAGTTGTCGCAACGCCCATTGGGCATTGTCAGCGATGATATCGTCGCTGGAAGCGGCAAGTTTCTCGAGGAGCGAGACGATCCGCTTATGGGAAAGATCATCTGGGGAGAGGCGCGAATTGCCGAGCGCGACGCAGGCATTGCGCACCAAGCCGCGCCATTTCGTGCGCTTGATGGCGCTGCCGCGGAAGAGTTTGCGGAAGTCTGCTTCCTCGAGCGCGGCGAGAACCTCGAGGCGCGGCGAAAAGAGGGACTGGGCATCGCCATGCTTCGCGGGCGTTCCACCGGCGCGAGTAGCGGAGTGCCGCTCCTCGGGGTGAGATCCCTCGCTGCGCTCGGGATGACCACCTGAGGGTAAACACGCGCGGGGCTGGAACGAGGGGTCGCGGGTCGTCGGCGCATTGCGGTTGTAAGGGCAGACATCCTGGCAGATGTCGCAGCCGAAGACGTGGCGGCCCATCGGCGCACGCAGGTCTTCGGGAATGCTGCCGCGCAGTTCGATGGTGAGATACGAAATGCATCGGCGCGCGTCGAGGACATAAGGCTCGACGAGGGCCCCGGTGGGGCAGGCATCAATGCAAAGCGTGCAATTGCCGCAGAGGTCGGGCGGTGGCGCTTCTGCGGGCCCGAGCGACGACGCGAGGTCGAGCGTAGTGAGTACAACACCGAGAAAGAGCCAGGAGCCGAGTTCGGGATGGATCAAGCAGGTGTTTTTGCCGAGCCATCCCAGCCCCGCGTGATGCGCCGCGGCGCGTTCGATGACCGGCCCGGTATCTACATAAGCCCGCGCCTCAAAAGGCTCGGCGATTTCGGCGCGCAGAGCGGCGACAAGCACTTCGAGTTTTTTGCCGACGACATCGTGATAATCGTCCCCCCAGGCATAGCGTGAGATCCATCCTCGTCCCGGCTCGTGCGGTGTGTTCGTCGAATAGGGTTCCGAAGTGTTGTAATTCAGCGCGCAGACGACAATGCTGCGCGCGCCTTCGAGAACTTGAGAGGGCGATCGGCGCCGCGGGTCGAGGAGATATTTCATCTCGCCGGCGTGCCCGCGCGCCAGCCACTCGGGGAAGCGCGCGAGCTCTTCAGCGCGTTCGAGGTCTTTGATGTGCACGACGCCGCACAGATTGAAGCCGAGCGCGCGAGCGCAATTGATAATGGAACGCGTCAGTGCCCCGGAGTTCACGTCGTGATTCTCGCGCAGATGGAACGGAGAAGGAAGCAAGGAGGCCCCGAGGCGGGAAGGCGCTAGCCAATCCAGCGCAGCCAGAGCCAGCCGAACAAGAGCGTCACGGCGGTGATGGGCAAGCCCACGCGGAAAATATTCGAGAAGCCGATCGGCGCTTCGGCGCGGGCGCGTTCGACGACGATGATATTCGCGACCGAACCGGTGATGGTGAGGTTGCCGGCCAGCGTCGAGCCATCGCCAGCACGAGCCAGCCCGGTGCGGGTTGGCGAAGCGGGACACGAGCGGATTTCAGGAGCATGACCGCAGGAACGTTGCTGACCACGTTGGAGAGTGCCGCCACAACCACGGTGAAAATCCCCGGGATGGTGCAGGTTCCACTGCTGGCGAACATCGAGCAGCCGTTCGGTGACTCCCGCCTTCTCCGCGCCGCCCACGATGAGAAATAGCCCGACAAAGAAGACCAGCAGGCCCCAATCCACTTCGTCGTACACCAGGCGGGGCTCGCGGCTGCGCGTGATGAGCATTGACCGCCGCGCCTAAGGCGGCCACCAACGCCGGAGGGCTTCCGGCGAAGAATCCCGCCAGATCACCAACAGAACGCACAACGCCCGGCTTGAGCAGCGCGCGCGGTCAACGCTCCACCGCCCGGTCAGGCACGTCGCTCCACGCGTTGCGGCGGCCGAGCTTCGCGCGCAAAGACCAGCCAGATCAGTCAGCCAATCGAGCAGCAGGCCGACCAACGCGACGGGCCCCAGGTGCAGCGAGGAATGTGCGATACGCGATGCCGGAGAACGACCCGATCAGCATGTTCTGCGGATTGCCGGTAATCGTGGCGACGCTGCCGATATTCGACGCCGTGGCCACGGCCAGCAGGTAAGGCAGCGGCTTCACGCCCATGCGCGCGTGGCCGTGTCAGCACAAACGGCACCATCACCAGGCAGATGATGTCGTTGACGAAGAAGGCCGAGAGCACGCCGCTCGTAGAAAATCACCGTGGGTAGCAGGTGGTGCGGCTTGAGCCGCGCGACCACGAAGTGCGGTGACCCAGTCGAAAAAACCGGCGAGGTGCAGATAGGCCACGATGAGCATCATGGAGAAGAGCAAAACAATGGTGCTGAAGTCCATGTAGCGCAGCGCGTCCGCGGGGAGAATATACGCGAACGCCACCATCAGCACCGCGCCGATGATGCCCACGCCCGGGCGGTCGATCTTCATCCCCGGAAATTTCCCCAGCGCGAAGACGAGGTAGCTGCCGAGAAAAACGGCGTACGCAGCGATGAGCGCGAGGGCCGAAAGCGGCGGTGCAGGAGGCGACAAGCCCCGATCATAGCTTCTCCCTCTACCGCCGGGCAACCGCTGCTGCGCGGAGGCCAATTGGCATCTGTGCTGGCTGGGCGCGCCTCCTGCTGCTACAATGCACGCACATGGCAGACTGGCGACAGATCCAAGCACGCATCCGCAAGGCGAAAGCAGCGCCGGAGCCCGCGGCGCAACTCAGCGAGCTCTTTGAACGCACGCGCGACGGCATGGTGGCGTTTGAACTGGCCAAAGTGCACGAGAAGGCCGGCGCGACGCCCGAAGCGGTGCAGTGGTACACGACGGCCGCGGAGCGCTTCCGGCGACCGCAATGGCGCACACGAGCTGAAGAGGCGTTGACGCGGCTGGGAGCGCCAATTCCCCCGCGGTCCGAGGCGGCGCCGGCCACAGCAGCACGAGCGGTCGAAGGCGAGGGCGCAGGCGAGGCGGCAGAGCGGATGGAGCCAGCACCCGCCTACGAAAGTCAATTGGAACTGATTCCATCGGCGAGCGATGAGCCGCCCACCCCGGCGCCCTCCGGAGAGGCGGCGACGCAGCCTGCGGCGGGAGGAGAGTTGGGCGAGGCCAGCAGGCGCCGCAGGCATCGCGGGCGCCGCGGGGGCCGCGGCCGTAGGCGAGGGAAAACACAAACATCCGGCGAGGTCGCGCCGGTCGCACCTCAAGCGGCGGAGCTTCCTGCGGTCGAGACCCCAAGCCGCGTTGAGAAGCTGCCCGCGCCGCGACATCTTGGGCGCGGACGCGCTTCGCGGGGTAATGAGGGGCCGTTGCGGCCGCCTCCCGTAAAGGAGATTCCGGAGCGCGAGCCTTCGATTGAGTCGCCGCCAGGGCCGGTGGGTTGGCAGGTCAAGGGACGACCAGGTGATCCGGGGCTGTCTTCACGGATGGCGCAACTTGAGTCACAGCTTCGACGGCTGCTGGCCAGTCCCCTCTACAAAATGGAGGACGCCGACCACGCGCCCGCCGGTCCGGGCGTGTTTCTGGTTACAGACTCGGATCAGACAAGCTACTACCACGTCGAGGCTTGCCAGACGTTGCGGATTGGGATTGCCAACCAGTTGCGGGCAGACCGGCGCGCTCCGAAGGGAACGGAATCTTTGAAGTCGAAGTTTGCCGACCACCTCGGGATCACCGAACCGCGGGTGGCGAAGTACCTGAACGACCACTGCGCGGTGCGTTGGCTGCAGCTCGATGATGGGGCCCCACTGCTGGCCCACTTCGCCATCGCGGTCCTGCGGCCGATCTTGGACGAAACCTAGCCAAGCCCGGAGAAGTTTCGCGGGCGATCCAAACCACAAATCCCGATTCTTCTGCCACTTAAGGGTAACCCCCTGGCGGGGAGTGCGGCCTAAACGGGTATCCCCGTTGGGTGTAGAATGTCGCCATTCAGCCTCAGATTTCGGCCCCTCGGCGCATACGCATAGACGAGGGTGTGGGTGAGGGGCAAACTGAAGTGGGGGAAGGCCTTATCTGCAAGTAGATGCTATTCCCATACCCGATTGCTAGGTTAACGGGTGATTCATAGGTTTTATTGGGGCGATCCGAGCCTCTCGAAACCGAGAGCGGAATCAGAAAATCTGGAACTGGGGGCACATGATGCCGATGACGTTTGGCACTCGAGTTTGGAAGACGGTGGATCTCCTCGCCTGCAAGACCGCAGCCGTGACATTCGACACCATTCAGATCTTCAATAAGCACAATCCGAACCCTTCCTTTACGCCGAAATGGTCGGATAAGCCGCTCCTGAAATCTTGGGAGAAGACCAAGCCCACGCTCGGCTGGCCACGGAAGACGGATTCGCTCTGCCCGGACTGCGTGAAGGAAGCGCGCGAGCCGATCCTGAGCGGCAACGAAGGATTGGAAGCGACCTGATCGCACGAGAAAGTCGGCGAGATCAAAGCGCACATCATCGAGCGCGACGGCAAGTCTGGATGGTGAAGGACTGCCCGAAGCACGGCCACTTATGAAGACTTGATGGCCGTGGACTCGAAGTTCCTTTCGTGGATCGAAAAGAATTCCCCGGGCGCGACATCCCGGCGCACAACGACGAGGATCTGCACCACCACGGATCGAGCACGGTGCGCTACGGCCGCGGCTCGGTGCTGACCGTGGACCTGACCAACCGCTGCAACATGATGTGCGACCCCTGCTTCATGGACGCCAACCAGGTCGGCTTCGTGCACGAGCTTTCCTGGGAAGAGATCAAGGAAATCCTGGACAACGCCATCACGCATCAAGCCGCGGCGCCAGATGTCTGTGCAGTTCTCCGGCGGCGAGCCCACGATGCACCCGTACTTCCTCGACGCGGTGCGCTACGCGCGCAAGGTCGGCTACAACAGCGTGCAGGCCGCCACCAACGGCATCGAGTTCGCCAAGAGCAAGGAATTCTGCCGCAAGGCCTTTGAAGCCGGGCTGCGCTATGCCTATCTGCAGTTCGACGGCATCGGCAACGACGCCAACAGCCACCGCCAGGTCGGCAACCTCTTCGACGTGAAGCTGCGCGCGATCGAGAACATGCACGAAGCGGGCATCGAAATCGTGCTCGTGGTGACCATCGTCAACAACGTGAACAACGACCAGGTCGGCGCGATCGTCAAGTTCGCCATGGAAAACCCGAAGAAGATCGCCTTCGTCAGCTTCCAGCCGGTTTCCTTCACCGGGCGCGACGAAGACATCACGCCCGAGCGCCGCCTGCGCCAGCGCTACACCCTTTCGCACCTGGCCAAGACGTCAGCCAGCAGGTCGGCAAAGTCGAGCCCACGCGCGATTGGTTCCCCATCTCCTTTATGAGCACCTTCGCGGGTTTCGCGGACCTGGTGCACGGCCCGGATTCCCAGTGGGGCGCGCTTTCCTGCGGCTGCCACCCGAATTGCGGCGTGGGCACGGCGCTGATGATCAACAAAGAAACCAAGGAGTGGGCGCCGGTGCCGCGCTTCCTGGATGCCCCGCAACTGGTTCGGACGTCACCGCGATCACCGACGCCGCCCGCGGCAAGAAGCTTCTCCAACTTCATGATGGCCCTGGCCCTGCTGAAGAACTACAAGCCGTTCCAGGGGCCCCAGAGCCTCGACGCTGAAGGACCTCTTCAAGAAATTCGACAAGACCTGGGCGCTCACCAAGGGCTCGGAGAAGAAGTACGGCAAGACTTCGCCCGGACCGCACGTACGAAGACGCCATGAAGCGCCGCACAGAGGATCCGTGGAACTTCCTGTTCATCGCCGGGATGTGGTTCCAGGATCTCTTCAACTACGATTTCCGCCGCACCGAGATGTGCATTATTCCGTACGGCACGCAGCAGGGCGAAATTTCCTTCTGCGCATACAACACGGGCATCGGCTGGCGCAAAATCATCGAGAACATGCACAAGAATGCGACCGTCGCCCAGTGGTACAAGACGCACGGCAAGCACGAGATCTACGCCAAGGGCAAGAGCGTCAACCTCGATACGTACGAGCACTCGCTGGTGATTGACGCCCAGGACGCGGCGCGTGTGCGGCATCTCGAGCACGACGTTCCGTTGACCGCGGCCGAGGAAGACCGCATGCGCCGCAAAAAGGCGTTCGAGGAAGCGGCCAAAGTCCGCGCGATTTACGAAGAACTCGTGCTGAAGAAGCCCCAGCAGGCCGTCGTGCAGATCGGCACGATTGCGCAAATTGCGCAGGCCACGCCGGGCGGCGTATCCGTGCCAGCCACGATCAGCAATGCGAACGGCAACGGTAACGGCCACGGCGCACCCACGATTGCGTCGGAAGTGGCCGAGCCGGTCGCGGGCGACTAAATTCCACCTCCGCAGGTGGAGGATTTACGACTGCCCCGGTTTCGGCCGGGGCAGTTGCTTTCTTGGGGAGTGGCAGGTCGCAGTTGCGCCCTTGCTTTTCCAAACTGCATAATCCACAAGAAGAACAGAGGTTTCTTGATGCCAATTTACGAGTACGTCTGCAATGACTGCGGGACGCGCTACGAGCAATTGGTGATGACCAAGAGCACGAAGATTGCCTGCCCTAAGTGCTCGAGCGGCAAGCACACCCTGCAGCTTTCCGTTTTCAATGCCTCAGGAAAATCGAGCGGCTCCGCCAGCGCATCATCCGCCTCCGGCCCTGCCTGCAGCTGCACGCCCAAGACCTGCGGCTGCCACTGACCTGCGAGGTCGAGCGTTCTCCGAAGTCGCATCCTCTTTGCTCCGCGTGGCAGTGCCGAACCGAGCTTCGCCTCCCGAGAAGGACTAGTACCGCCCGAATTCGCAATTAGGGGCGATTTGAGCCACGTAAGCCAAATCCAGCTACCTCCCTACCAGTACGCCGGCTGAGTCGCTCCTTGCCCCGGTGTCGCTGGAAACACCGGCCAATAACCGAATGTTGCCTGCCGTCCAGGACGGATCCTCGCCCGAGCTGTACCCCTTCGTGCTAACTCCTTTGTTTCTGGCAGGCCGGTTTATCGCTTGCGGACAATGAGCCAGGCGTTGCCGCGGCCGCGTTCTTTGCCGTCGGAGGGCGAGTTCATGATGTGTAGGGGATCAGTGGCGGGCGAAGGCGAGCCACCGGCTGGCAAACGAAGCGCCATCATGGAGGAGCCGCCGCCGTCGAGGTTGATGGCTTCGGTGCAGCCGAGCGAGACCATCAGTGCGCCCAACTCGTCGAGCGTCATGCCCACGCTGAGCTGCGGCTGTCGGCCGTCCACGACGACGAAGATCCACTCGCGCGCGTTATAGCAGGCCGCGGTGCGCGGGTGCCGCAGCAAGAGGTTGTCGCTGTGAGGTCCCTCGATGGTGCGCTTTCCGCCGCGGACGATGATGTGCGAGCCGCCGGCGGAGTCTTCGACCGGGGCGCGGCCGGCAACGCCGGCGCGGATGCGCAGCTTCACGCGCGCGCCGAGTTGCGGCAGCAGAGCGGTTGTCGATGGGGCGCCATCCGCGGGCAGCCTTGGTGCGGGAAATGCGAGGACTAGCCCGCCGCGCGGGATGGCGACTTCGCTCGTTGAATCGATCGATTGCGTAACCCTGCCGTGGACCGTGCCGGTCGAGTGGAGCGGCAGCGCGGGGGAGAGTTTTTCAATCACCAGCGCGCGAAATGCCTTCTCTCGTTTCACGGAGGGTCCAAATGCGCTCGAGTAGAGGCGCGGCGCATCTCCGGAAATGAATCCCATGGGCTTGTTCAGTGACGCCACCTGCCATTTCAGTTTACCGGCGCTGAAGTCCATTTCAACCGCCGGCATCCCGATCACCGGCTCGCCGTTGCGGAGCCGGCCGATCTCCGGCCAGCCCGCCGCGGCAGGCGAGTCCGGTTTCGGTGTGGTCCAGAGCTCGCCGGAAGTGACGGAGAGTCCTTCGGGGATTCCAAGATAGGGCGCGGCGAGATCAAAGTCGGCGTTCACGACGGCAACTACGTCCGCGCCCTCCCGGGTTGCGTGCGCGGCCAGCTCCGTAGGCAGCACGCGCTGCATCTGACCCTGCGGATCGCGTCCTTCGACGGCGCGCAGCGCGGTCGTTTTTTCATGCCGATCGATCTCGAGAATATGGATGGACCAGGGTTCGCCTGCTGGAGTGATCTTCACGAGGTGGCGGTAGGTGACGCCCGCTGCGACGCGGAGTGTCTTTTCATCCGCGGGCGCGGGGGCCTGGGCCGCCGCACAGAAGGCCACGAGAAAGGCGAGAGCGAGAAAGAGGCGCCAACGGCCGGGAGGGCGATTCGCCGCAGGCTCAGCATGCTGCGCCCTTACAGAGAATCCCATCGATTCAAATCTCGCTCAAAGTCGCGGTGCTCGATTACTGTTTCGGCTCGCCGCGCACGACGCGCAGTCCGGTGTAGGCCGAGTCGGGCGGCGTGCTACGGGTCTTTGCGTCCGCGGGATGATCGGCGCTGCCGCCCAAGGCAATCCCCGTGGCATTCGCGGTGATCGCCCACTCGGCCACGTTGCCGCCCAGGTCGTAGAGTAGTTCCTCGCCTTCGCCGCCCTCACCGCGAAACGTTCCCACGGCGGTCAAGAGCGGAGCGCCGCTGCCGAACTCTGCGATCTTTTTCTGCAGGCGCGCGGAGTCGTCCGGGTTCGGTGCGTAGCCGGCCCAGTAGTCCAGCGTATTCTCTCCGGTGCGCGTCGTATAGAGCGCGCGGACTTCATTCTCGTAAGGAATGCGCCACATCTGTCCGGTCAGTCGCGAAAGCCAGGCGGCGTAAGCCTGCGCTTTCTCGAACGGGATGCCATTCGCGGGATAATTCTCCGTGCCAGGATCGAATTTGTAGGTCTTGTCGAAGGCGGCGTATTGCGCGCGCGTGACCTCGAAGCGGCCGATTTCGATGCCGCTGCGCGGGACGACTTCGGGGATCAGCGTGCCTTCGCTGCCGCGCTTCGCGCCGCCGGTCTGAAACATGACGCCGTAGCGGCCGACCACCTGCTGGATCGAGCGGCGGCGGAAGGCCGCGGCCAGCGGCGAGTCCTCCTTGAAGGCTTCGTTCCCGGCCTTCTCGGTCTTGAAAAGGTAGCGGTCGAACCAAGCGGACTCTTCCTCCACCTTGCGGAGTTGGTGCGTGAGCTTGCTCGGGCCGTGCGGCTCGCCGGGGAAAAGCACGAAGCGCGCGGGCTTGCCCATCTGGTAGAGCGCACGATAGTGCGTCCAACCCTGCGCGGTCGGCACGTTGCGATCTTCGGTCCCGAAGAAAATCAGCGTGGGCGCTTTCACTTTGTCCAACTTGAAGAGCGGCGACTTCTGAATGTAGAGCTGTGGATCTTCGAGCAGTGATTTGCCGAAGTAGTAGTGGTCGAAGGCTTCACCGAAGTCCACGTTGGCCCAATCGCTGATCCATTCGATATCGCCGGCGCCGCAGGAAGCCGCCTTGAAGCGGTCGGGGTCGGCGATGGTGAGCGCGATGGAAAGAATCGAGCCGTTCGACCAGCCCATGGTGCCGACGCGGTCGGGGTCCACCTTGCCCTGCGCGATCAGGGAGTCGATGCCCTTTTCGATATCGGGCACTTCGAGATCGTAGTACTTGCCGCAGCAGATGGACTCCGCCCACTTCAGGCCGTAGTTGCCGCTGCCGTGGTAGTTGACCTTGAGGACGAAAGCACCGCGCTGCGTGAGCAGGTTAACGGGATTGCCCCAGTCCTGCGACCAAGCATCGAGGTCCACGCCCGTCGGCCCGCCGTGGATTGAGGTGATCAGCGGATAGCGCTTGCCAGCCTCGTAGTTCTGTGGATAGTAGAGGATGCCTTCGACTTCTTCATCCTGCGCGCCCTTCCAGCTCACTACCTCACTTTTCGAGATCACGTGGTTCTTGAATTGCGGATTGAGGTCGGTGAACTTTACGGGGTCGCTGATCTCCGGGCCGCGCAGGTCGGCGTGATACCACTGCTCGGGGAGGCTGGCCGTGGAATACTCGTAGACCACCGTGTTGCCGTCATCGCTGACGATGAGGCTGGTGAGGTTCGCTGCGTGCGCGCCTTCCAGCTCCGCTTTCTTCCAAGTTGCGCCTGCTCGCGTGTAGCGGGCAGGCTGGAAGCGGTGTCCGGCGGCGAGCAGCGCGAGGAAGCCGTCGTCGGTGACTTGCACGCCGCTGGCCAGCCCATTTTCCCAGTTGAGATTAATCTCGCTGACGTGATCTTTGCCGACGTCGTAGAAGTAGAGCTTGGTGACCGTGGCTTCCAGAAAGCGCGGGTGGGTCGAATACGGTGCGGCCACGTAAAAGCCGGAGCTGTCGCGTGCCCAGCGGATCGATTCCGGAAGGATCTTATTGTCGCTGAAGAGTTGCTTGTGCTCGCCGGTCAAGAGGTCGTAAAGGATCGTTTGCGGCGGAGTCTTCTGGTCCCATTCGTAACTCAGTTCCCGCTCCTCGACCGCCGCCACCCAGCGGCCGCGTCTCGACATCGCCCAGGACTGGATGGAGTTGTCGTTGGCAGTGAGGCGCGTGACTTTCTTGTCCTTGACGGCCAGCCGGAAGAGCCGCACGGGAGGCGTGTGCGCGGCGTCGTCCACGACGCGCGAATCATCTTTCTTGCGCTTGCGTTCCTGTTCGTAGAAAGCGGGGTCTTCTTCGGCGCTGAAAAGGATGGTGTCGTCGTCCACCCACTCGAAAGATCGGATCCCGCGCACGAATTCGGTGGCGTGCCACGGTTCGCCGCCGAAGGGATTGATGAGCCAGAGCTGCGAACGCGAAGCGTCCGGGACGGGCTTGGGCAGGGGGCGCGTGCTGAGGAAGGCGATGAGCCGGCCGTTGGGCGACCAGCGCGGCTGCGAATCAGAGTCGGCGCCCCGGGTAAGCTGAATTTCGGTTTTTTCGCTGAGACTGGAGAGGAGAAGATTGGAGCTGCGAGCGTCGTGGTCGCGGTCCGGCACGCTCTTGGTCCAGACGACCCAGTGGCTGTCCGGTGAGATGCGGAAACCGCCGGCGGCCTCGGTGTAAATCATGTCGTCCGGCTTCCACGGCGACGTTTTCGCGGACTGCGCTTGAGCCGATGCGGCGGATGGCGCGAGCACGAGGACAACAAGCAGTATAAACACAATGGACTGGGGTCTCATGGCTATCTCTCCGTTCCTCGGCGATCAGAATCGCGGCAGGTGGAGCACAGAATAGACCAATTGACCGGGCTTGGGAACCGTGCTATCGGAGTGTGCTCGGCCCCGCCAAACGAAACGCAAAGGCGAAGCCGCCACAGGTGAATCATGCCGGCCAACCCATCGCCTTTCAGCCAGGAAACGATTCGATTCCTCCGCGAACTGGGGAAGAACAACAGCAAGGTCTGGATGGATGCGAACCGCCAGCGCTATCAAGAGCACGTCGTCGCGGCGTTCCGCAAGCTGCTGGACGCGCTGGCGGCCGCGGCGCTCGAACTCAATCCGGATTTCGACGTGAGCGGGCGCACGGGCGCAAATTTCTCGCGGATTAATCGGGATATCCGGTTCTCGAAAGATAAGACGCCTTACCGTCCCCAAATGTACCTGACGTTCGCGAACCGCACGGCGGGCACCTGGGCGGGAGGTCAACTCTACGTCGGGATTTCAAACGAGTCGGCGACGTGGGGTTTCCGCGTGTACGACGACTGGAAAGGGAAGACTTCAGCGATGCAGCAGTTGGTCCAGCCGCGCGTGGCGAAGAAACTGGATTGGCTGAAGGCGCAGTCCAGGCGTCTGGGGCGCAAGTACGAGAGCTACTGGTATTCGACGGAGAAAGGCGAGTGGACGAAGCACGACGGCTGGCCGCTCTCGCAAGAGGACTGGAAGAAGCTGCAGGGCTGGATCGTGCGGCGGATCGAGAAGCCCGCAGCGGCGACGAAGCCGAGCTTTGTGTCCGACGTGGCGAAAACGTTTCGCGAATTGTTTCCGCTCTACGGATTCACCAGCCAGAATAATTGGCGCGGGTAAATTTCGATCGTTTAGCGGCAGGCTTTAGCCCGCCATTTCCACGAAAGTCTGGCTGGCCCGCTCAAGCGGGCCGCTACAACTGCCGTCAGTTGCCAGTTGAAACCCTTACAGGGGGTGACGCGTCACTACAGCGTTGTCCGTGGTCCCCAGAGTCCCGATCCGCACCAAAACTGGTTTGAGGGAGAGCACGAGCTATGCGAAGAACGTCGCCATGGTTGTGCCCTGCAGTTGTTTCCATCCTTTGCGTCACATCCGCGATGGCCGGCCCAGCCCCGCCGCAGGGACGCGGGCGCGGCGGCGACGAGCAAGGAGCGCAGGCCCCGGGCCGGGGCGGCGCACCGCAAGGGCAGGCGCAACAGCCCAGCACCGGTCAGCCACAGCGCCCTGCGCCCCCGCTCGAAGACAAGCTGGTGCAGACCAAGCACACCGCGAAGATCGGCGGGCAGGACATCAGTTATACGGCAACTGCAGGCCAGTACGTGATCCGGGATGACAGCGGCACGCAGAAGGCGACGATGTTTTTCGTCGCGTACACCCGCGACGCCGTGGACGACCTCGCCCAGCGCCCGGTGTCGTTTTCCTACAATGGCGGGCCGGGCTCGGCGTCGTGCTTCGTGCACATGGGCTTCGGGCCGAAGCGGCCGGTGCTGACGCCGGATGGCCACGGCATGCCCGCGCCCTACTCGTACAGGGACAATGAAGATTCCTTCCTCGATGCCACCGACCTGGTCTTTGTCGACGCGATTTCGACCGGCTTCAGCCGTCCCGCGCCGGGCGAAAACCCTGCGCAGTTCCACGGGGTCGTCCAGGACGCCACCTATTTCGCGGATTTCGTCTATCAGTACATCACGCGCAACAACCGCTGGGCTTCGCCGAAGTTTCTGATCGGCGAAAGTTACGGCACAACCCGTTCGGCGCAACTCTCCGGCGTGCTGCAGCGGCGGCACGAAATCTACCTCAGCGGAATCGTTCTCGTCTCCACCGTGGCTTTTGCCACCGCCGACCCCGACGCCCGCGTAACTTTTCCGTTCCCCAGCTACGCCGCCACCGCGTGGTATCACAAGCTGCTGCCGCCCGACCTGCAGAAGTTGCCCATCGAACAAGTCGTGCAGCAGGCGCGCGATTTCGCCAAAGGCGAGTACCACGCAGCGCTCCTCAAGGGCACGCGCATCTCCCCCGAAGAGCGGCAGAGGATCATTCAACAGATCGCGCGTTTCACGGGGCTGAAGCCAAAGTTCATCGACGAATGCAACTTGCGCATCAGTTCGTTCCGCTGGTTCAAGGAGCTGAAGCGCGACCAGCGGCGCACCGTCGGCCGGCTGGACTCCCGATTCGAGGGCATGGACGCGGACGCCGCGGGCGAGCGCTACGAATACGATCCCAGCGAAGCCTCTTACGAGGGCGCTTGGGTCGCCGTGTTCCATGACTACGTGCGGCGCGAATTGAACTGGCCCTCGGAGATGTATTACCCGGTCAGCGCGAGCGTGCAGCCGTGGGACCAGACGGGCAACGAGTTCGTCGCGGAAACGCTGCGCGCGGCGATGACGCAGCAGACCCATCTGAAGCTGCTCGTGGTTTGCGGCTACTACGATTTCGCCACACCCTTCTACGGCATTGAGTACACGGTGGACCACATGGGACTCGAGCCGCCCATCCGCAAGAATGTCAGCTTCACGTACTACGAAGGCGGGCACATGATGTATGTGGACGAACAGGCGCACCACAAGCTGCACAAAGACGTCGGCGAGTTCATTCGAGCCGCGTCCACGCCCTGAGCGGAACGCGAACCGGTGGCTCCGGCCTCTGGCCGGTTGTTTTCTGATCGAAGCCATGGGGAGAACGAACCGGCGAGACGCCGGCGCTACGGCGACAAAGAGATCGAGTTGGAACTGGGAGGAAAGCCGATGAGAGTGAATTGCATGGTGGCGGCGGGATTGGGCGTGTTGCTCGCGGCGTGCGGCCCCGCAGTGGCGGGAGCGCAGGGGCGCCGGGGAAACGTCGATCCGGAGCAAGCGCAGCCGGGCCGCCGCGGCAACCAACCTGCGACGCAGCAGCCGCAGCAACAGCAGCCGAGTGCCGAAGGACAACAACGCCGGCTGCCGCCGCTGGAAGAAAAGTCTTCCGTGACGCATCACTCGGCGCGCATCGGGGGCCAGGAGGTCAAATACACGGCCACCGCGGCGCAGTACGTCATCAAGGATGACGAAAGCAACCCGAAGGCCGCATTTTTCTTCGTGGCCTACACGAAGGACGACGTGCCGGACCTCGCGAGGCGCCCCATCGCTTTTTCGTACAACGGCGGGCCGGGGTCCGCCTCGCTCTTCGTTCACCTGGGCTTCGGGCCACGGCGCGTCGTGCTGACGCCGGACGGCCACGGCATGCCCGCGCCTTACTCGATTGCGGACAACGAGGAGTCCGTGCTCGACGCCACGGACGTCGTGTTCGTGGACGCCGTTTCCACCGGCTACAGCCGTCCCTCGCCCGGCGAGAACCCGGCGCAATTCCACGGGCTTGTCGAAGACGCGAACTATTTCGCCGATTTCATTTACCAATACATCACGCGCAACCAGCGCTGGGCTTCGCCGAAGTTCCTGATCGGCGAAAGCTACGGCACGACGCGCTCGGCACAGCTCGCCAGCACGCTCCAACAGAGGCACCAGATGTATCTAAGCGGCATCGTGCTGGTTTCGGCGGTGCTCAATTTCACGACGCTGCAGCCCACGCCCGGCAACGACCTGCCGGCGATGGCTTTCCTGCCGACCTACACGGCGACGGCGTGGTATCACCGCCTGCTTCCACCGGACCTGCAGAGCCTGAGCGTCGAACAGGTCGCGCAGAAGGCGCGCGAGTTTGCCGACGGGGAATACGCCGCGGCGCTGATGAAAGGTGACCAGCTCAGCGGCGTGGAGAAAGACAAAGTCGTGAAGGACATCGCGCGATTCACCGGCCTATCACCGAAATACATCGAGGAGACGAACCTGCGCATCAACCCGAGCCGCTGGTTCAAGGAACTCGAGCGCAACAAGCGCCGCACGGTCGGCCGGCTCGATTCCCGCTTCGAAGGTATGGATGCGGACGCGGCGGGCGAACGCAACGAGTACGACCCGAGCGAAGCATCGTACGAAGGCGCCTACGTCGCTGCATTCCAAGACTACGCGCGCCGCGAACTGAAATGGGAGACCGAAGGGTATTACGCGGTCAGCGGCAATGTGCGCCCCTGGAACCAGGCCGCCTACCCTCAGGTCCCCGAAGCGCTTCGCTCGGCCATGACGCGGCAGAGCTTTCTCAAAGTGCTGGTTGTGTGCGGCTACTACGACGTCGCCACCGTGTTCCACGGCATCGAGTACACGGTGGACCACCTCGGGCTCGAGCCGCCGATCCGGAAGAACGTAAGCTTCGCGTATTACGAGTCCGGCCACATGGTCTATGTCGATGACAAGGCGAGGGCCAAGATGCACAAGGACATCGCCGGCTTCATCGCCTCCGCGGCACACTGATACCCCGCAGGTCCAAAGCGCGCGGCGCGCCGGCTCCCGAAGGAGAACGGGAGTCGGCAAATCCCCGGCTGGCGCGCCTTCTGAACAAGCGCGGCACGTGCAGACGTTGACTACCTTGCAGTGGGGGACTAGCATGCAACTGAAAGCCGGCCCGCCTACGAACCCCTGACGTTTGATCCAGCGCCGCGCCAGGAGGCCCGACGATGCGACTTCGTTTACTCTTCTGCTTCGGCGTGATGGTCTGCTTCCTGGCAAACGGATGCGGCACTGTTCAGCCCAATCCAACCGCGGAGCAGTACTTCGCCGCCGCCAAGGCCAATCTGCAGAGCCGGGACTATGACACCGCCATCAAGAATCTCGACCGCGTGATTCAGTCCGCGGGGGATCGTCCTCTGGGACAAGAGGGGATGCTGTTCCGCGCGGTACTCCTGACGGCCCTGGCCGAGGGCGATATGCGTATGGCCGAAGCCTACGCTCAAGGCGCGCAAGCGAACCAGGGGAAACCGGAATACATCCAGCTTTACAAGCTTCGCCGGGACTATTACGGGATGGCCCAAGCCCACATGCTCAATGCCATGGAAGCCATGCTCGCGCAGCGGCAGACAATCGCCGCGCAGCCCATTCAACTCGATCTGCCGGCAACAGGCGGACCGGCCGCGGAGCCTGCGGCGCTGGGACGCATCGAGAGCGGGATATTGGTCCCGGTAGCCGAACGCAACGATGCAGAGCTGGAATGCTCGCGAATTGCCGTGCAACGACGCTTCTCCTCCATGGCGAAAGCAAGCGACGACCTTACGCGGGGACGCGCTACCTTGGCCGCAGAGGGTGTACAGATTGATCCTCGCGCTTATCTGCTGGACATGAGCGAAGAGCTTCTGCGCCTGAGCACGATCTTCGGGCCCCGGGGGCTGAATGAAGACCGCTATACGCGGGCGGCGCACGATGTCGTCCTCGGCAACCTCGCGGTCCTCGACGTACTGCTCGAGAAGACTCCGGACGCAGACCTCACGGGACGCGCCCAGAAGGTCAAGACCGATTGCGAAGCGCGCATGAAGGCGCTGCCCCCGGCCAACGGCGCCGGCGCGCCTTCCGCGCAGCCTGTAGACCGGCACCCCAAGCGTCCTTAGCCGGCGTTCCCTTACTGCCGCGCAACTGCGGCTCGGCCCGTGGTTGACGACCCGCTGAGCGTTGCGTAGGATGCACGCACGCAGCGCGTGCAGCGGGGTGTGATGAAGAGTTTCCTCCGTATATTTCTCTGGGGCGGGATTTCGCTCATGGGCGCGGCCGCGCTCGCTGCCATCGCGTTTGAGCGCCGCGAGCCGCTCAACGCCATCTGGTTCATCCTTGCCGCAGCCTGCACCTTTCTCGTCGCATACCGTTTTTATTCCGCGTTTATCGCCGCCAAGGTGCTCGCCCTCGACGACACACGGGCCACGCCCGCCGAGCGCTTGGACGACGGCCGCGACTTCGTGCCCACCAACAAATGGGTTTTGATGGGCCACCACTTCGCTGCGATTGCCGGGCCGGGCCCGCTCGTGGGGCCGACGCTTGCGGCGCAGTTCGGTTATCTGCCGGGGACGCTGTGGCTGATTGCCGGCGCGGTGCTCGGCGGGTGCGTACAGGATTTCGTGATCTTGTTCTGCTCGGTGCGGCGCAACGGCAAATCCCTCGGCCAGATGGCACACGAAGAGGTGAGCAAGCGCGGCGGATGGATCGCGCAGCTCGCCGTGCTGGCCATCATGATCATCTTGCTGGCCGTGATAGGCCTAGTTGTGGTGAACGCGCTCAAGGCTTCGCCGTGGGGCACGTTCACGCTCGCCATGACCATTCCCATCGCCATGCTGATGGGCGTTTACATGCGCTACTGGCGTCCCGGGCGCGTGCTCGAAGCTTCGGCCCTCGGGTTCGCTCTGATTCTCTTCGCGGTATTCGCGGGCCAGTGGGTTTCGGAATCGCCGTCCTGGGCGCGCGCATTTACTCTGGCGGGACCCGGGCTGGCGATCGCCATTATCCTCTACGGCTACGCGGCGTCCTCCATGCCCGTATGGCTGTTGCTCGCGCCGCGCGATTACCTCAGCGCTTTCCTCAAGGTCGGCGCGATCTGGGCGCTGGCCGGCGGCATCCTGCTGGTGCGGCCGACGGTGCAAATGCCGCCGCTGACGCGCTTCATCGACGGCACGGGACCCATCTTCGCCGGGAAGGTCTTCCCGTTTTGCTTCATCACCATCGCGTGCGGGGCGGTGAGCGGCTTTCACGCGCTGATTTCTTCCGGCACGACGCCGAAGATGATCACGCGCGAGAGCTACGCGCGGCTGGTGGGTTACGGCGCGATGCTGATGGAATCGTTCGTGGGTGTAATGGCCATGGTGGCGGCGTGCGTGCTTTCGCCCGGCACGTTTTTCGCGATCAACAGCCCCTCAGCCATCGTCGGCTCGACCGCCGAGTCCGCGGCGGCGACGATCAGCTCGTGGGGATACGCGCTCGATCCGCAGACCATGGTCCGCTTGGCACAACAGGTCGGCGAGCAGACCCTGCTGAACCGCGCGGGCGGCGCGCCTTCTCTCGCCGTGGGCATGGCGCAGATTTTCAGCCACACGCTCGGCGGCGCGCGGCTGATGGGCATCTGGTACCACTTCGCATTGATGTTCGAGGCCATGTTCATCCTCACCGTGCTCGACGCCGGGACGCGCGTGGGCCGCTTCATGGTCCAGGACCTGCTCGGGCACGTCTGGAAGCCGCTCGGCCGCACGGGCTGGTATCCGAGCAACCTCTTCGCCAGCGCGGTAATCGTGGGTACGTGGGGGTATTTTCTCTATCAGGGCGTGGTGGACCCACTCGGCGGCATCAATTCGCTCTGGCCGCTCTTCGGCATTTCCAACCAGTTGCTCGCCGCCGTGGCGCTGGTGCTGGCGACGACGATTCTGCTCAAGATGGGCCGCCTGCGCTGGGTCTGGGTGACGCTCGTGCCGATGGTCTGGCTTGTGGTCGTCACCATGACGGCGAGTTACCAGAAAATCTTTCATCCCGATCCGCGCATTGGCCTGCTCGCGCAGGCGAACTTCCTGGCTGGGCAGATCGCCGGTGGCGCAGTGCCCACGGCAAGGATCGCCGAGACACAGCGGATCATTTTCAATAATCGCCTCGATGCGGCCGTGACGGCCGTGCTGGCCCTCATGGTGCTCGCGCTGCTGGCGGAGGCGGTTTACGAATGGACGCGCATCCTGGTCCGGAAGAAAGTGGCGGTGCTGCACGAGTCGCCTTACGTGGCCACCGGCCGGCTTGGGGAGGAGTATTGAAAATGTTGCCCATTGCGATCGTGAGCGGAGCGCGCCGCGCACTCGCGGAGGCGTGGTGGTGGTTGCGGCAGGTGACCGGTGACGCGGGCTACGAAAACTATCTCCGCAGCGCTGAGCTGCGGGACTCCGCGACCGGCGAGCCACCGCCCCTCAGCGCTAAGGAGTACTACCTCGACCAACTCCGTCGGCGCTACTCGCGTCTAAACAGGTGTTGCTGACCTGTGTCCCGGTTTCCGCGTCCAGCGAGAAATTGAGATAGACGCCCGCGCGGCGGAACTCTATAATGGACTTTTGGCATATATTCAGGCGCAGGACCTTGCCGTCGCGCCGGGATGTATTCCTGGTGGTCAGGAGTGAATGGGAATGAGCACTGCTCCCGTGAAGTCCCCGCAGTTACGGCCGGAGGTCCGGCCCACAGCCACGCTCCAGCTCTATCTCGAGACGGTGATTTATCGCACGCGCGAACGCCTGGAGCTGATCAACATCACGCGCGACCTCAACGAAGTGATCCGCAAGCACGGCTTGAAGGCGGGATTCGTCATCGTGCAATCGCTGCACACCACCACCGCCGTCTTCATCAACGAGTTCCAGCAGGCGCTCCTCGACGACATGAAGTCGTTTCTCGAGCGGCTCGTGGGGCGCCTGGATTACTGGCGGCACAACGATCCGAAGCTCTCCGAGTGCGACCGCAAGAACGCCGATTCGCACCTTCGCGCCATGGTTCTGGGGCACACGCTCTCTCTGCCGGTGCGTAACGGCTCGCTGGCCCTGGGCAACTGGCAGTCCGTCATCCTGGCGGAGCTGGACGGGCCGCGCGACCGCCAGATTCAGATACAGGTCCTCGGCGTTCCCGAGTCGGCAACCGAAGAGCCCCCAGAGCCCACCGTGGACGCCGAGGAGTAGCTGCTCTCCCCCTCTTTGGACTGGATTGGCACAGGCCGGGGTTTCTCTGTCTTCCGTTGGTTGTTCACCCCTTCTTCGTTGCGCCCGCGTGTTAAACTTCTACCGGAGTTTTCCTGAATGAATCGCACACGCCGGATTGGCATTCTTACCGGGGGCGGAGATGTCCCCGGCCTCAACTCCGTCGTCAAGAGCGTCGTTTATAAGTCCACCGAGCTCGGCTACCAGGTGATCGGAATTCGCCGCGGCTGGGAGGGCTTGGCGCACATGAAGCAGGGCGCGGAGCTCGACCCCGAATACATTCGCCCGCTCGACCGCGTGAACACGCGCAGCATCGACCGCAGCGGAGGCACGTTCCTGCACACCTCGCGCGTGAATCCGGTGAGAATCCGACGGGGAAAGACTCCGGCTCACATCCCGCCGGACAAGATGAAGACGCTCGAGAGCGGCGAGCAATACTACGACTTCACGCCCGTGGTGCTCGACAACATCCAGTCTCTGGCCCTGGACTATTTGATCGTCATCGGCGGTGATGACACGCTGAGCTTCGCCAAAGTGCTGGACGCCAAGGGCGTGCCGCTGATTGGCATCCCCAAGACGATGGACAATGACGTCCACGGCACGGAGTATTGCATCGGCTTTTCCACGGCCATCACGCGCGCAAAAGACCTCATCACGCGACAGCGCACGACGCTCGGCTCGCACGAACGCATCGGCGTCTTCCGCATCTTCGGGCGCGATTCCGGATTCACCGCGTTCTATACCGCCTACGTTACCTCGGCGCGGTGCGTGCTCCCCGAGATCGAGTTCGACCTCGAACGGCTGATCCAGCTCCTGGTCGAAGACAAGCGCAACAATCCCAGCCGCTATTCCTTTGTGATTGCGTCCGAAGGCGCCGTGTGGAAAGGGCAGCGCCTCGCCGAGTTCGGCGAAGCCGACGCCTACGGCCACAAGAAAAAAGTGGACATTGGTCACGCGCTCAGCGAAGAGATCCGCCTCCACGCCGGCGAGGAGACGATGTCCAGCGATCTGACCTACGACCTGCGGAGCGGCGAAGCCGACGCGCTGGACCAGATGGTGGCCATGACCTTCGCCAACGTGGCCATGGATTTGATTCGTGACGGCGTGCACGGGCGCCTGGTGGCGGTACAAGAAGGCAAGTACACGCACGCGCCGCTGCCCGATCCGAAGGCCGGGCCTCGGAGAGTGGACGTCGCGCGCATGTATAACCTCAACCGTTTCCGCCCCCACTATTCCGACAAGCTGGGCCTCCCGCTCCTGCTCAGTACTGAACGCGCGTAGGCCCAACGCGGAAACGCCACGACTTCCCTTCTAGAGTTCTTCTTCGTCTTCCGATTTCTTCAGGCGGGTTACTTTCAGTGTGATGCCGAAACCGCGCGAGCGTGCGGCGGCCAGGATTTTCTGTCGCGTCTCGCTGGGCAGCGCTTCCGGCGGATAGACGCCGCCCAGATCCCGCGGGAAGTACTTGATGAAGAGGGCAGCGATGTGCGCGGTCGCGTAAGCGATCGGAGTGTTCTGCATGCCCAGGATGCGGATCTGGTAGAGGGAGGGGAAAGAGCAGTTCCAGCGGATGAGCATCGGCTCATCCTTCTTGGTGCCGCGCACGAACACGGCGGCGGCAAAGCGCGCGTTGTGCAGCACTCCTCGGCGGATCAGCCGGGCTACTTGCCGCGGCGTCGGCGTCCGCGGGAAGCGGTGTGAGACGAGTCCGCGTGAGCGGCTCAGCTTGCCTTGGCGGTACCACCGCCGCAGCCGGTCGATTTCGTTTCCGCCGATCTTCACGTCCACGTCGCGCACCCGCAGGAAATGCGGCAGCGTGCCGACTTCGTCCTGTGCGGCCAGGACCACGCCGACCTCGCCGATCGGCGGCGGAAACCGGAACTTTTCGCGTTCGCTGAAGCGTTTCTCCAGGCGGAATCGCCCGTTGCGATAGACCCGCGGACGCGATGCGGCTTCGTCAAACGAGACCTCGGCCGACCAGGTCGAAATGGGGTCTTCGCTCTCCGTTTCCTCGAACAAGCGGATTTGGACGGACTCGATGTTGTCCAGCATTTCCGCAGCGCGCGCGGCCAGCAGGTTCGTCAGCCCCGGTGCGACTCCGGCCGTGATCACCGCCGTGCGCTTCTTCGCTGCGAATCGCCGGTGATAACGGAGCTGTTCGGCGCGGAAGGGATTGCGCGTGAGGTGCGCGCCCAAGTCGAGGTAATGCGCGCGCAGGCGCAAGGCTGCGCGAAGGATGATCTCGTTGAAAACTGCCGGCGAAGCATTGACCAGCAGTTGGCAGCCGCGCCCCGCACGCGTGATGGCCCAGAGGTTTCTGGCGTTCACCGCCACGACGGGAATGGGGCTCTTCTTGCCGAGGAAGCGGCGCGCGCGCTCCGGGTCTTTGTCGCCGCACCAGACGATGTGCCCTTGCCGGGCGAGTAGCTTTGCGAGCAGCGAGCCGCTGGCGCCGGCTCCGAGGACGAAGATGCGCATCGGCCCGCAACTCTACCACACTTGCTCGGGCTGGGCCGCAGCCCTCCCTCCCGCTGGCCGGGCGCCCCAGCAGTTTCCGGCCAGGCCGGTCCGCGGGCCACACGGCGGTTGACACCCTTCGGGGATTGGCATAGGGTGCTCACAACCAGACGGTTCGCGCTGCTGTCGACGTCACAATGCAGACAGGTCCCGGTACCCTGATCAGATGGGGTGCCTACCTCTGGCCGGTTTCCAATTCACGCTTTCAGGAGTGTATTCATGAGAAGGCTGTACACCTGCCTCGCTTGGTGTGTCTTTTTCGTAGCTGTTCCCGTTGTTTCCGCGCAGGAAGCTGCCCCCACACCCCCGCCGAACTTCATCTCTATCTTCCGTGAGGAAGTGAAGCCGGCAAGGTCCAGCGCTCACGCCAAGTGGGAGACCGGCTATGCGCGCGCCTATGCGAAAGCCCATTGGCCCACAAACTATACCTCCCTGGTTTCCACTTTCGGCCCGAGTGAAGCCTGGTTTATCTCCCGGTACGATTCCTTCGCGCAGTACGATAAAGCGCAGAAGGAGGCCGATGGCAACACCGCGCTGCAGGCGGAACTTGGCCCACTGGATCAACGTGACAGCGATTTCCTCACCGGCACACGCAGCATCTTTGCACGATACCGCGCCGACCTCAGCCATCGCCCAGGCGTCAACATTCCCATGATGCACAGCTTTGTCGTCACGATTGTGCGCATTCGCCCCGGGCACATCCCTGATTTTGAGGAGGCGCAGAAAATCAGCAAGGCCGCACATGAAAAGGCGGGCTTGAAAGACAATCATTCCGTTTATCAGGTCATCAGCGGGTTTCCGTCGGGAACGTTCCTGATCATCACGCCGTTTAAAACGATCGCCGACGCGGATAACACTCCACAGGTGCATGGCAAGGAATATCAGGATGCAGTCGGCGATGAAGGCCGGAAGAAACTTCGCGAACTAGCCTCCTCCGGCACGATTAGTTCGGAAACAATGTTCTTCGAGGTGGACCCTAAGATGAGCTATCCCTCGAAGGAAACCATTTCCGCGGACCCGGAGTTCTGGGCCCCGAAGCCGGCAGGAAAAGCTCCAGCCAAACAGTAATCGAGCTCCAACCATTCCAGATTCGGGCCGGAACCCACGTTCCGGCCCGGGTCCGGCAAGTCACTCGAACCGCAGTGTGATCATCGAGTCCACCCGCATCGCGCGGTGCGTCGGCAGCCAGCAAGCCGCCAGCAGCAGCGCCAGCGCGCCGAATCCCGCGAGCAGTTGCGCGCCGAACCACGGCCCGGTCAGCACGTCCTCCATGAATTGAGAAACCGGCACGGCGTTGCGCCGGCGGCTCGGCACGCGTAGAATAGCTTTGAGTTCTCCGACCGCCACTTCCTTCGGGGGAGAAAACTCCAGGAGCGGCGGCGGCTTCCGGTTGCATGGCGAGAATGCGGCTGGAACGAGGGTGCCGGCGGGAACGCCTGCGCCTCCCGTGTTTGGAAAGGAGAGCGGCGCGGCCTCCCCCTTGCTACTGGGAGGTGGCAACTGCCCAAGTCCAGACGCGGATTTGGGCATTTGAGTCTTCCGGGGCCTGTAAGTCTGAGCCGGAAAACTCGCTCCTGTCATCGAATGAAGAGATGAGTCTGCGCGACCATTTCGGCCGGCCGATCACCGATTGCCGAATCTCCGTCACCGACCGGTGCAATTTCCGGTGCGTTTACTGCCGCTCCGCCGACCCGGACAACCACATGGCGCACCATGAACTGCTGAGCTGGCAGGAACTCGAGCGCTTGGCGCGCGTGCTCGTCGGCCTGGGGATTCGTAAGATCCGCGTGACCGGCGGCGAGCCGCTGGTGCGTGACGGCGTTGAGGACTTCATCGCCGCGCTGAGCCGCCTCGGCGTGCAGGATCTCTCCGTGACCACGAACGGCCACCTCCTGGCCGAGCGAACCGACCGTCTGGTACGCGCCGGACTCAACCGCATCAACATCAGCCTCGATTCGCTGAACGCGGTCAAGTTCGAGCGCATCACGCGCACGCAATCGTTTGACCGCGTGATGGCCGGAATCGATGCCGCGCACCGCTCGCCGCTGCGTCCCGTCAAGGTGAACGCGGTGCTCGTGCGCGGCTTGAATGACGACGAGGTGGAGTCGTTTGCCGAATTTGCGCGTGAGCGCAACCTCATCATGCGCTTCATCGAGTTCATGCCGCTCGACGCCGATCGCCATTGGACGCGCGACCTCGTCGTGACCGCCGCCGAAATCCGCCGCCGCATTGAGGCGCGCTGGAAACTCGAACCCCTCGCGCACGAGCGCAGCGAAACGGCGCGCAAGTTTCGATTCGCCGACGGCCGCGGTGAGATCGGCCTGATCGCGCCGGTTTCCGAGCCGTTCTGCGGCTTCTGCTCCCGGATCCGCATTACCGCCGACGGCAAGCTGCGGACGTGCCTCTTCAGCAAGGACGACCGCGACCTCAGGCCGCTGCTCCGCGGCAATGCCGGTGACACGGAGCTAAGTACCTTCATCGAATCCGTAGTGATGGAAAAAGAGGCTGGCCACCGCATCAACGAGCCCGATTTCGTGCCCCCCTCGCGCACCATGGTGTTCATCGGGGGCTAGTTTTTCTTGGACACGCTCACGGCACTGGAAAACACAGCTCAGAACGGCGAAAATGAAGGCATCAGCCCGCAGGGATAGGGCGGGCCGCCTGGGAGACCCTTCAAGTCTATGCGGACCCTGGTAGGGATCGCGACCGATCCGCAGCCGCGGACGCTGCAGGTACCGGAAATCGAAAAGGGCGTAGGCTGCGATTTCGATAGCTACTTGCTGACCCCGGATACCTCGCTCGACGCGCGCATCGCTGCAGCGAAGGCCCGCCTCGGGCAAGACGCCGTCATCCTCGGCCATCATTACCAACGGGACGAAGTCGTCCAGTTCGCGGATTTTCGCGGCGATTCTCTCAAACTCTCGCTGCAAGCTGCAGAGACCGATTCGTCCTACGTCGTCTTTTGCGGCGTTCACTTCATGGCGGAAAGCGCGGATATCCTGCGCCGCGCGCGCCAACAGGTGATCCTGCCGGATTTGGCCGCGGGGTGCTCCATGGCGGACATGGCCGAGATCGGCCAGGTCGAGGCCTGCTGGGCCGAACTGGAATCGCTGGGGGAGTTGCGCGTCGTCCCGGTCACCTACATGAATTCGGCCGCGGCCATCAAATCCTTTACGGGACAGCACGGCGGCGCGGTGTGCACGAGCTCCAATGCCCCCGCGGTGATGCGCTGGGCCTTTGCGCGCGGCGAGCGCGTGCTCTTCCTGCCCGACGAACATCTGGGCCGCAACACGGCTTACCGCATGGGGATTCCGCTTGAACGGATGATTGTCTGGGACCCGAGCCGCGCGATGGGCGGCCATACGCCCGACGCGGTTCGCGCGGCGCAGGTCATTCTGTGGAAGGGCTACTGCTCCGTGCACCAGCGCTTCCTGCCGGAGCACGTCGAGCGCGTCCGGCGCGAGCACCCCCGAGTGCGCGTGATCGCGCATCCCGAATGCCGCTGGGAAGTCGTGCAAATGGCCGACCACGTCGGTTCGACCGAACAGATCGTCCAAACCGTCGTTGCGGCGGAGCCGGGTTCGGTCTGGGCCATCGGCACCGAGATCCACTTGGTGAATCGCCTGGCGAAGCAGTTCACCGACCGTACGGTGATGTCGCTGGATCCGAACGTGTGCGTCTGCACGACGATGTTCCGGATTACGCCGCAACACCTGTTGTGGGTGCTCGAGAACCTCGGGGAAGGGCGCGTGGTAAACCGCATCCGTGTGGACGACGTCACGCGGCGCTGGGCGCGCGTGGCTCTCCAGCGCATGCTGGAGCTGCGCTGAGAGTTTCGAATTCGTTCAGAGATCTGCATGGCCGACGAAGAACAAAACGAAGGCAGCGAGCCGAGAATCTTCTCGCTGACGGAAGCCGAGCGAACGCGGCGCGAGCTGGTGCCCGTTCTCACCGAGGCCATGGAGTGCCGGCGCAGAATGACGGAGCTGGATTCGGATCTGACCGCGCTCGCCAGCCGTATCATGCTGAGCGGCGGAATGCAGATCCCGTACGAGAAAGCGGCCAAGACGCGCCACGAGCGCGACCGTCTAGGAGAACTTTTGCGCGCGGCGCTCGAGCGCATCGAAGAGACCGGGTGCGTGGTGAAGGACCTCGACTCCGGGCTCCTGGATTTTCCTTCGGTGATCAACAACGAGGCGGTGTACCTCTGCTGGCGGATCGGGGAAGATCGAATCCGCTTCTACCACCGCCAGGATGAGGGGTTCGCCGGGCGCAAGCCGCTCGATCCGCGCGACACCGGTTCGGGCGACGTCGTCAACTAACGCCCGCGGGGAAGTCCACTTGTAGGGGCGCTGCCGGCTGCGCCCGCGCACTCTTGAAGCAAAAAGGATTTCTCCTGACTCCTTCCATCGAAAACCGCCTAAGGAATTCCGCGAGTCCCTATCTGCGTTCCGCCGCTCATCAGCCGATTGGCTGGTTCGAGTGGGGTGAGGAAGCTTTTGCGCGTGCCCGCGCAGATGACAAACCCATTCTTCTCGATATCGGCGCGGTCTGGTGCCATTGGTGCCACGTCATCGACCGCGAGAGCTATGAGAATCCGGAGATCGCGGAACTCATCAACCGCTTGTTTATTCCCGTGAAAGTGGACCGCGACGAGCGCCCCGACGTCGACGCGCGCTACCAGTCCGCCATCAGCGCCATCTCCGGACAAGGTGGCTGGCCTCTCACCGGCTTTCTCACGCCGGACGGCAAGCCGTTCTTCGGCGGCACCTATTTCCCCCCCGACGACGCCATGGGTCGGCCCGGCTTCAAGCACATCCTGCTCGCCATCGCAGAGTCTTACGCCAAGCGCCGCGATGAGGTCGAGCGCGCGGCGAGCGCGCTGTGCGAAGCCGTGGGCAAGGCGGAAAGTTTTGCCGGGACGCGCGGGGCGTTCGACGCAGGCATCGCCGATGAGCTGGTCGCCTCGATTGCGCACATGTTCGACCCCGCGCACGGCGGCTTCGGCCGCTCGCCGAAATTCCCGCATCCCTCGGCGCTCGACTTGCTCCTCGAACGCTACCAGACGAGCCGTGACGCAAACCTGCTCACTATCGTGGATACAACGCTCGACAAGATGGGCCGCGGAGGGGTTTACGATCAACTCGCCGGCGGCTTTCATCGCTATTCGGTGGACGAGCGCTGGGTTGTTCCGCACTTCGAGAAGATGTCCTACGACAATTCTGAACTACTGAAGAACTACCTGCACGGCTACCAGGTGACGTGCAAGCCGTTCTTCCGGGAAACGGCCGAAGGGATCATCGGCTGGGTGAATGAGACGCTTTCCGACCAGACCCGCGGCGGCTTCTGTGCCAGCCAAGACGCGGATTATTCACTCGAAGACGACGGCGACTTCTTCACCTGGACGATTGACGAGGTTCGCGCGGGGCTCTCACCCGAAGAATCGCGCGTCGTCGAGCTGCACTACGACGTCGAAGCCCACGGTGAGATGCACCACAACCCGGCGAAGAATGTTCTGTGGATCGCGCGCCAGCCTGCGGAAATCGCAGCGAAGCTGGGGATGACGGAAACCGACGTACGGCTTGTTCTTGCTCGCGCAAAAGGCAAGATGCTGGCCGCTCGCGCTACGCGCCCGACGCCCTACGTGGACACAACGCTCTACGTTTCGTGGAACGCGATGTTCATCTCCGCGTACCTCGACGCTTGGCGCGTGCTCGGCGGGGCAATCGGCGAGAAGTGCCGTGAGTTCGCTCTGAAGACACTCGATCACATCCTCGCGGAAGCATGGAGCGACGACAGCGGTTTCGCCCACCGCATCGGCGGCGAGCGCTTGCGCGGCACGCTCGACGACCAGGTGTTCATGACACTCGCGCTGCTTGACGCTTACGAGGTCACCCTCGAGCGGAGATACTTCGACGCAGCTCAACGCGCAGCCGATTACGCCCTGGCGAGGCATTTCGATGCCGAAGGCGGCGGATTCTTCGACCGCGCCGCGAATGCGCCGCCGATGGGTGGGCTCGATGTCCGCCGCAAGCCGCTCCAGGATTCGCCGACGCCCGGCGCAAATTCAATCGCGGCGATGGCGCTCAGCCGCATGTACGGCTACACGGGCGAAGCGAAGTACCGCGACGCCGCAGCGCTTACCTTGGAAGCTTTTGCCGGCATCGTGCCGCAATACGGCCTGTTCGCCGCGACCTACGGGCTTGCCACGTTGCTCCACGCGCGCCATTCATTGCAAGTCGTCATCACCGGGCGGGCGGAGGATCCTGCAGCGCGTGCACTGGAAGAGTCCGCAAGCGGGGTCTATCGCTTTGGCAAGGCCGTCCTGCGCGTAACGCCGGGACGCCTCGCCAGCGGCTTTCTTGCGCCTGCTCTGCAGCAGACGATTCCGCATCTTCGCGCCGACGTGGCGCAAGCTCTTGTCTGTATTGAAACCTCCTGCCAGCCGCCGGTCAGCGATCCTGAAAACCTCGCGGCGATGCTCACGGGCATCGCCGCGGCGGCCGCATCCTGAACCCGTCATCGGGACGGCTCACGGCGCCGGCTTGCGCCGCCGGAGATTCGTGTCCTGTGAGAATACTTCATGATCCCATCCGCAGCGGATGGCAAATTCCTGCAGCTCCTGGGTTGTGGCGGTGAGAAGAATGTTCTCATCGATTTTTTCGTGACGCAGTTTCTCGCGGCCGTCCTCCAGCGCCTTCTTCAACCACTCCGCGCTCAGCAGACGCATGTGGACCTGATCCTGCTCCACCTCGATCCGGCCGAAGAGGTGTATGGGGATCGAAAAGGTGTCGATGTCCACTTTCTCGCCGCGGATCGTTGATTCCGTGAGGATGGCGTCCATGAATAGGTGCCCGCCCAGCGTGGCGAGGTGGATGGAGAAAACCTGCGATGCTTCTTCGTCCGCATCTTGAATTGTCAGTTTGTACGAGCGGTCTTTCTGAAGCTCAAAGGTCCACGGGGATCCCCCCGCGTTCTCCTGTGTCGATTCATTCTCAGCCCAGGATCCTTCCAGGCCCTGCACCACAACGGTTTGATTGGGGCTGATCAAGGGGTGCAGCGAGGGCGCCGGGGAATCGCATCCCGCCAGCGCGGCTGCCAGACCGAGGACGAACAGTGTCTTTTTCATTCTTGCCTCCGCAGCCGGAAAGGGCCTTGCCATGCGGCGATCACTCTTCCGACTTCCAATACGGATAAGCGATGTTTCGATGGGAGGATTACACTCTCGCGGATATTGCTGAAACAGAGGCACTTAACGGCGCAGGCGGCGAGTGAAAACAAGGCGCAGAGAGGGATACTTCGTCGCCGCGAACATCAGCGCGACTCCGGTCACGAGCAGAAGAATCGGCCAGGCCGCACGGCCTCTGAAGAGGTCCTGCTGCAACCGCACAAAGCCGATGGCGAGGAATAACAAACCGGTCGCAAAAAAGTTTTTCATCTGCTTCGGAATGCTCCCGAAGACGAACAGGCACGCCACAACGGGCAGGAGAATCTCCAACGCGCGCGCTTCGTGGCGCATGGCCAGATTCAGCGGCGATTCCTCCCAGCGGTTTGATGCTGCAATGCCCAGTAGGAGCAGCGAGGTCATCACGTGTCCGGGTATCACAAAACGGAACGATTTCGCAACGACCCGTAATTGCGGAGCGCGGAAACGGTCGCAGAGAATCTGAAGCCCGAGGTAGATCCCTGCGTTGAGGATGAAGAGATACTCGATCTGGCCGCGCGTCCAGGGAGCGACCCGTCCCAACCATTTCGCATACGGATCATGGAAGAGTGCGACACCGCTCAGCGCGACAAACGTAAACACCACCGCGATGGGATAGAAGTAGCGTGAATCCGCGCTCCGCCCGAGCCGCTCGAGCGTCATCCCCACCGCGAAAAACACCAGCGCAATCGGGATCATGTTCAAGTAGAGCCTGCCGGCATCGTTGTCGAGCCATTCAAGCGCGCCCATGCGCAGCAGCGTGGCCAGACTGAACAGAGCGGCCATCACGGCGAACACCAGCGAAAACACCGACGACCGCGTAAACCGCCGCAACCAGAGATAAACCGGAAGCGAAGAGAGCAGCGACCACCACAATTGCGCGTTCGTGGTGCGCTTGAACGAATCGAATTTGGAAAACAACTCGAGGTCTTCACGCCCCCGCGTGAAGCTGGAAAAAATTCTGTACTCTCCCATGGCCACCAGAAGCGCGATCGGCAGCAGCAAGCAGAAGGCCAGCAGGTAGGCCACCCCGAAACGCAAGCTGCCCGCCTTCCAGCTTCGCAAACCGAAATACGCCGTGGGCACCGCAGCAGCGGCTACGACGAGCACCGCAAGCGCGCCCGAGAGGCCGAGAAAGCGAAACAGAAAGACCAGCGCCGCACCGACCACCAAGACCCACGCGCCCAGGTAAAGGCTCACCTGCGAAAGCGAGAGCCGGCGAAGCTGCATGATCCACGCATCCTCCGGCTCTGAAAGGCGCCCGTACGCTTTCCGCAAGGCGTCGTACTCGGCGTCGGAGAGAATCTCGTCCTGTTTCCAACCGTCCAGCTCGCGCAGGTGCTGTTCCATCTTCCCCGAAATCTGGCGTGCGTAGGAGGTGGGAAGCGCAAGGACCTCCTCTCCGGCCAGGTAGCGCTCAAGGTCTTCGGCCATTTCACGCGCGGATGGGTAGCGGTCCGCGGGATTTTTCTCCAGCGCTTTCAGGCAAATATTCTGCAGATCGCGCGGGATGGCCGGATTCACGCGCCGGGGCAGCAAGGGGTCTTTTTCGCGGATGCTCTGCGTGTGTGCAGCGAACGTCCCGCCGCGGAAAGGCAGCGCGCCGGTCAGCACCTCGTAGAGAACCGTACCCAGCGAGAAGACGTCGCTGCGTGTGTCGAGCGCGCCTTCGCCCCGCGTTTGCTCCGGCGAAAAATAATCCGGCGTGCCCATCACTTCTCCCGCGCGCGTCAACCGGCTCCCCAGGTCGTCCACTTGCAACGCCAGCCCGAAATCGAGCAGTTTCGGCTCGAGGTCCGGGCCGACGAGGATGTTTCCCGGCTTGAGGTCGCGGTGCAGGATCTGGTGCTGGTGGAGGAATTCGACGGCGAGCACCACCTTCTGCATCAATTCGGTTTTCTGCCGCAGCGACAGCGGCCGCGCGGCCTCGGTCAGCGGCGCGCCCTCCAAATACTCCATCACGAAGTGCGGCGGCTCGTCCGGCTCACCGAGGTTGTAGATGTGGACGATGTGCGGGTGGCTGAGCTTGGCCATGGCGCGCGCTTCCTGCATGAACCGTTCGCGCACGCGCGGGTTTTTGCGGTAACGCGGCCCCAGCGTCTTGATGGCCACTTTGCGATTCAGACGCTCGTCGGCGGCCAGCAGTACACGGCCCATTCCGCCGGAGCCGATTTCGCTGAGGATGCGGTGCCCCGAGAGCCGCTCGGGGAGTTTTTCCGCATCGGCCCTGGGCGTTGAAAGCGCAGGGGGTTGCGCCCAGGTTAGCCGATCCACTTCCACGAGCGTTTCAAGTTGCGCGCGCAGGTCAGGCTCGAGGTCCGGATGCATCTCGCAATATCCGTCGATGTCCACCGGCTCCTCGCGCGCTTGCTTGTCGAGGAATTGTGCCAGCGCCTCCGCCAGCCGCCGCTCGCGGACATCACTGGGACGCTCGCTCATCGCGGCTCACCGCGCATGTCAAGTTCGCGCAGCCGCTGCACCGCACGGTGCAGAAGCACGGCAACCGCCTCGCGGCTTCTTCCCAGGCGCTCCGCCATCTCGACCGTGGTGAGACCTTCGATCTTGGCCATCACAATCGCCTGGCGATACTCATCGGGCAGTGCATTCAGCCGGTCGACCAGGCGTTGCAGGCCTTCCTGCTCCGCGAAGATGCGGCTTGGAGTCTGCAAATCCACCGGCTCCGGCCCGCCCGGATTGCTCGCCGAGCGGAAGCGCAGCATTTCCTCTGCGTGGCGCTTTTGCCGGCCCGCTCCGCGCGCTAGGTCAATGATCACGTGGTCCGCGATGCGCGCCAGCCAACTCATGAAGCTGCCGGGCGAGCGGTAGGTGAAGCCGCCGATGTCACGCGAAGCCGCGAAGAAGACTTCCTGGAGGACGTCATCCACTTCGACGCGCTCGCGCAGATCGTCGCTCATCTTGTAATGGATCAGCACGGCGAGCCGCGGCCGGTATTTCGCGGAGAGTTCGCCAAAAGCCGCTGTGTCTCCGCCGCGGAAGCGTTCGATCAACCCGAAGCTGGAGGTAGGCGAACACATAGGCTGCCGCGCACGCGGGTTTACGCGCGAGCGTACTCTAGGCGCAAATGTAGGCGGGAAGCAAGCGGGTCACATCCGAGGCGGAAAAGAAACGGGGCGTCCCGCTTGGTGAACGCCCCTGCGGAGCCCAGTCCACTGGCTAGTGCCGCTATTGCCGTGGGCGCGAAGCCGGCGGCACCATGTTGTTGGCGCGGTAGTAGACCACCAACTGGCCGTAGTGCTCGCCGCTGTGCTCGATCCCTTCCAGCCACTGGAACGAGTTGTGCACCAGCATGTTGCCGAACGGGAAGGTCGTCACTTTGTCGAGCCCCGCGTCGCCCTGCTCCTTGATCAGCGCCGCCCCGTCGGCTACCGCTGCCTTCACGAGTTTCACCACGTCGGCCTTCGTCTTGTACTCGCTCCGCGGCGGATCTTCTCCCGTGAACGTCGGACCCATCTTTGAGCCTTTGATCGTGCTCAACAGAAGGTAGTCCACGCCCGCGACATGCAGCAGGTTTTCCGCAAACGTGCGCTGGTCCTTCTGCACGCGGAAGTCATACTTGGCTTCGGGAAAATCCTCGGCCATGGCCACGAGTTTGTTGCCCACGCTGTTCCACATCGCCAGGATTTCGGCCGACTCGGATCGTACTGGCGCAGGGGCCTTGGCTGGCGCTTTCCCTTGTTGCGCGGCAGCGATTCCTGCTGCCAACGCCAACACGGCCCCGAACACAGTCCCCATCGCAATCTTGCGCATCGCGCACCCCCAGTGTTGAGATGTTGCGCAGCCTACCACGCTCGCGCCGCACTCGTCTATGTCCGACGTATGGCGCCACTCGGCCAATTTGGGTGGCGTGCCCTTGCCCGGTTGCCGCTTCATAACGCCAGTGCGATAATCAATTGCGTCGCCTGCCAAAACGGGGGGAATCATGGCTATTCGTGACGAATGGATCGATAAGCGCCTCGCGCAACCGCCGTCGAACGGCACCGCGTGCAACGTCTCGCAGATGCATTACGCCCGGCAGGGCGTGATCACCGAGGAGATGGAGTACGTCGCCAAGCGCGAGCGGCTCGAGCCCGAACTCGTGCGCAGCGAAGTGGCTCGCGGCCGCGCCATTATCCCCGCCAACATTCATCATCGCAGCCTCGAGCCCATGGGCATCGGCATTGCCTTCAAATGCAAAATCAACGCGAATATCGGCAACTCCGCAGTGACCTCGAACATTGACGAGGAGCTCGAAAAGCTCCACCGCGCCGTGCATTACGGCGCCGATACGGCCATGGACCTTTCCACCGGCGGCGATATCCCCACAATCCGCAAGGCCATTATCGAAGCTTCGCCCGTGCCCATCGGCACCGTGCCCATCTACGAAGCGATTTCCCGCGTGAAGCGTGCCGAAGATTTGACGCCGCAGCTCATGCTCGAAGTGATCGAAGAACAGGCCGAGCAGGGCGTGGACTACATGACCATCCACGCCGGCGTGCTGCGCGAATTCCTGCCGCTGGTTCGCAACCGCATCACGGGCATCGTCAGCCGCGGCGGCGCGCTCTTGGCGCAGTGGATGAGCGCGCACAAGAAAGAAAATTTCCTCTACGAGAATTTCGACGCTCTATGCAAGATATTCGCCAAACACGACGTCAGCTTCTCGCTTGGCGACGGCCTGCGCCCCGGATGCCTTGCCGATGCCAGCGACGACGCTCAATTCGCCGAGCTGAAAGTCCTGGGCGCGCTCACCAAGAAAGCCTGGGAGTACGACGTACAGGTGATGATCGAAGGCCCTGGCCACGTCCCCATGGATCAGATCGAGCTCCAGGTCAAGAAAGAAATCGAACTGTGCCACGAAGCGCCGTTCTACACGCTCGGGCCGCTGGTCATCGACATCGCGCCGGGCTACGACCACATCACCAGCGCCATCGGCGCGGCGATGATTGGCTGGCACGGCGCCTCCATGCTCTGCTACGTCACGCCGAAGGAGCACCTCGGCCTGCCCAACGCCGACGACGTGAAGCAGGGCGTCATGGCCTATAAAATCGCCGCGCACGCCGCCGACGTGGCGCGGCACCGTCCCGGGGCGCGCGATCGCGACGACGCCCTCAGCTACGCCCGCTTCCTCTTCGATTGGAACAAGCAGTTCGAGCTATCGCTCGACCCTGAAACCGCGCGCGCCATGCACGACGAGACGCTCCCCGACGATTTCTACAAGGAAGCGAAGTTCTGCTCGATGTGCGGCCCGAAATTCTGCGCCATGAACGTCACCCAGGTTGCGGAAGCCTATGCCGGCCAAACGCAGGAAGATCGCGAGCAGCGCTTCGTGCAACTCTTGTCGAAGGTGACACCCGCGGAGTAACCCCATGTCATCCTGAGCCCGCCGCGGCGGGCGAAGGAACTCGACGTCGCGGAGGCTGCATGAAAGACGATCTCGCCAACCTGCAAGGCACCTGGAGCGTCACCGCCCTCGAAGTCGACGGCAACAAAATGTCCGCCGAGATGTTCGAAGGCGCGCGTATCGTCATCAAAGGCGACCAGTTCGAATCCCTCTCCATGGGCGCCACCTATCGCGGCACCGTCAAACTCGACTCCGCGAAGAAACCCAAGCAGTTTGATTTGCACTTCACCGCAGGTCACGCGAAGGGAAACACGAACTACGGCATCTACGAGCTCGATGGCGATACTTGGAGGCTTTGCCTCAACACCACTGGCAAAGATCGCCCGAAATCCTTTGCCACCAAGCCCGGCAGCGGCCATGCCCTCGAAACGCTCAAGCGCGCGCCCGCCGGAGCAGCCGCAGACCCAGCACGGCCGAAGAAAGTGGCCGCCACTGAAAAAGGCGCGAAGGTCACGAAAGGCGGAACTTCAGGAGAGAAGTCCAGCGGGCCGGCCACCGAATTCGAGGGCGAATGGGCCATGGTTTCCGGCGTCATGGACGGCACCCCGATGGACAAATCCATGGTCCAGTGGGTCAAGCGCGCCACGCGAGGCAACGAAACCACCGTGCTCGCCGGGCCGCAAACTATGCTGAAGGTCGAATTCATGCACGACCCGTCGAAATCGCCGAAAACGATTGATTACCTGAACCTCGCCGGCGCAAACAAAGGAAAGACTCAGCTCGGCATCTACCAGCTCGAAGGCGGTCTCCTGAAAGTCTGCGTCGCCGCTCCCGGCAAAGCGCGCCCCGCCGATTTCGCATCCAAGCCCGGCGACGCCCGCACCTTCACCGTCTGGAAGCGTTCCTGAACGGCGCGCCGATCCACCCATCTGCCGAATCGCCATCCTGTATCCTCGCGCGTCCCTTCCGCATCTCTTGGAGTGCCTTTCGTAAGAATCAGCGCTTGACATAAGGCGAATAAAAAGCGAATATTTTCGCCCTCTACCAAAGGAGATCATCCATGCCCATCAACCAAGCGTTCCTTTCTGAGTTTGATCACGAAGTCGAGTCCACCCGCAAGATGCTCGAGCGCGTCCCCGAAGACAAGTTCAATTGGAAGCCCCACGCCAAGTCCGGCACGATGATCTGGCTCGCCGGGCACGTAGCGAATCTTCCCGGCTGGGTCAAGGAAACGGTGACCCTGGATGCACTGGACTTGGCTCCGGGCGGCAAACCGGTCACGCCGCCGCCTCCGCCAAAGTCACGCAAGGAACTGCTCGAGCTGTTCGAGAAAAACGTCGCCGCGGGCCGTGCCGCGCTGGTTTCCGCCACCGACGACGCGCATTGGATGAAGCCGTGGTCGCTGCTCTCCGGCGGCCAGACGATTCTCAGCATGCCGCGCGTGGCCGTCTTGCGCAACCTTGTGATGAACCACCTCGTCCACCATCGCGCGCAACTCGGCGTCTATTTGCGGCTCAACGACGTGGCCGTGCCCGGCATGTACGGCCCCTCCGCCGACGAAAAGTCCTTCTAGAACGTTTGTTAGGACTGCGTAGGGGCGCTGCTAGCTGCGCCCCTCAGCGTCTCTGTGTCCTGCGCGTCTCTGTGAGCTCTGTGATGACATCTTTCTTCCGCGTGCATCCGTGTGCATCGGTGGTTACAATCTCCTAGCGATGGCCGATCCCGCACAAGACCGTGCCCTACGCGACGAATTCAACCGCTGGGCCGAAGCCGGCAAAGGCGAAGCGATGGAGGAGGATCACCTCCCCATCACCCTGCCCGTCCTCGACCTGATGCAGTTCGCTCCTGACGACAACGTCCTCGACGCCGGCTGCGGCGCGGGCTGGCTTTCGCGCCTGCTCGCCGAGCGCGTCCCCGAAGGCCGCGTCATCGGCATGGACGTCAGCGACGAAATGATCCGCCGCGCGCGCCGCGCAAACGTCGACCTCGAAAACGCCATGTTCATCGTCGGCAGCGTGGACGAGATCCCCTGGGAGCCGAACTTTTTCACCCGCGTCGTCTCCGTTGAATCCGCTTACTACTGGCCCGACCCCGCCCGCGGCCTCCGCGAAATCTTCCGCGTCCTGCGTGAAGGCGGCTCCGCCTGGATCCTCAGCAACTATTACCGCGACAACCCGCATTGTCACCAATGGGCGCAGCATTACCAAATTCCCGCGCACCTACTCTCCGCCGACGACTGGGCCGCGCTGATGCAAGCCGCCGGCTTCGCCGATGTCACGCATCGCCGCATCCTTGATCCCACCCCCGCGCCCGAGGTTTATTCCGGCCGCTGGTTCCGCGACGCCGCCGAATTGCGCGCCTTCCGCCAATTCGGCGCATTGCTTGTGCGCGGCACTAAACCAAGTTTGGCCTTGCGTTAGTAGCGCTGCTCCCGTATAATACGTGCTGCACGTGTAGTGCGTGGGAAGCCTCTCATGTCCACATCCAAGAACACGAACAGACAAAATCTCACTCTGAGTCTCACCCGACAGACCCTCCGCAAGGCCAAAATCCTTGCCGCGCGCCGCGAGACCTCCATTAGCGGCCTCATCGCTGAGCAAATTGAGTTCTTGGTGCGTGAAGAGGAAGCTTACGAGTGCGCGGCACGCCAAGCTGCGGCGCTCCTGGAGAGCGGCTTCCATCTAGGCGGGGCAGTGCGCGTCAAGCGAGACGAACTCCATGAACGATAGAGTTGTGATCCAGAAGACGTTCGTGGACTCCAACGTACTGGTCTACGCTCACGATTCCGACGCCCGAAGGAAGCACGAAGTCGCGAAAAACCTTCTCCGCGAGCTTTGGAGCGAGCGAACCGGCGTCCTCAGCCCGCAGGTGCTCCAGGAATTCTACGTGAATGTCACTCGAAAGATCGCCACTCCCCTATCGAAAAACGCTGCGCGTCTCGTGGTGAGCACCTACGCGGTCTGGTCCACCGAGACCACTCCTGCGGAGATCACGGCGGCCTTCCGCATCGTGGACGAAGCGCGAATCGGCTTCTGGGACGCGCTCATCGTCGCCTCCGCCGCCCGAAGCGGCGCCACCCGCATCGTCTCCGAGGATCTGAACGCCGGCCAGACCATTTCCGGCATCCGTATCGAGAATCCCTTCGCGCGCACTTGATGATTGGGCCCAGAGCGATCGGCAAATTGTTGGTTCACGAAATCTAACCCAGTACTGAGGTCCGAAAAGCAGTTTCTCGTGGGCTTGAATCTTCTCCCGTATCCTGATTGTCTATACATCGGAGTTCATCAGTGGTTCCATTTCCTCGTGGCGTTGCCTTTGACTCTGGCGCGGCGGCCTCGATATACTGGCTTGTTCAGAAGTCACCGAGGGAGCGCATGGGAGTCCTCGACAACCGTTTTGAAAAGAACTTCATGATTTCGTCGGTGGACTACGTCTTCAACTGGGCGCGCAAGAGCGCGATCTGGCCGCTGACGTTTGGTCTGGCCTGCTGTGCGATCGAGATGATTGCTTCGACGACCTCGCGCTTCGATATCGCGCGGTTCGGCGCCGAAGTCTTCCGCCCGTCGCCGCGCCAGTCGGATCTGATGATCGTCGCCGGCACGGTGACGCTGAAGATGGCGCCGGTGCTGAAGCGCGTCTGGGACCAGATGCCCGACCCGAAGTGGTGCATTTCGATGGGTGCGTGCTCGAGCGTGGGCGGGCCGTTCAACGCCTACTCGGTGCTGCAGGGCGTGGACAAAATCGTGCCCGTGGACGTTTACGTCATCGGCTGCCCGCCGCGGCCCGAAGGTCTCTTCTTCGCGCTGCTGAAGCTGCAGGACAAGATTGACCAGATGTCGCTGGCGAAAAAGCCCACCGAAGTGCGCCTGCGTCCGGAGATGGTGGACGAGTTCAAGCGCGGCGTGATGGTGGCGCAAACGCTGGAGCCGAGATAATGCAGAAGTCGGAAGTAGGAAGTCAGAAGTAGGAAATCAGACCTCCGACTTCTGATTTCCGACTTCGTAGTTCCTGAGGGATCCCAGCCATGGCCTTTGTGCGAGCCGCGAAGAAGGACGAAATCCCCGCGGGGACGATCCGCGAATTTCAGATTGACGGCAAGACCATCGCTCTCGCCAATGTCGGCGGCAGCTTCCACGCCATCAATAACACGTGCCTGCACCGCGGCGGCCCGCTTGGCCAGGGCGAGCTCGACGGCAAAGTCGTCACCTGCCCCTGGCACGGCTGGCAATACGATGTCACCTCCGGCAAAGTGACTGCTAACCCCGCCGTGGGTGTCGAATCCTACGCGGTCGAAGTTCGCGGCGAAGACATCTTTGTGGACGTTGGCTAGGCCGGGCTCCCTGACTGATTCCGCAGCGCGTCCAGAGCTGGCTCCCCTCCGCGCTAAGTCTCATCGAATCAGCGCGGGTCTTCATGGAAACCTCGGAGTTTTCCGGCCTCATCCTGCCGCATTTTGCCAACGCGAGGCCTGACCGGGGACGGACACGGTCTAATTACCCGGTGTCACGCGCGACACCGGGGCTAGGAGCGACGCGATTTCGGATTACGTGGGCGAGGTAGCTGGCCCCCTTTTTGGGGGCCTATAAACGCCTCCTATTGCGATCCTCGGCTTAGCCCGGCCTTCCCTGGAGGGGTGCGGTTCATCTCTAACTTGTTGATAGAAAGCAGGTTAGGATAGGCCGGCAGATGTGCTTCCTACGTCCCTTCCCGCAGCCGCTTGCTTCGCCAGCTATTTCATAGGGAGAAACTTTTTGCAGCGCACCTTACGATTTCTTTTCACTTCGATGAATGTCCCGTGTATAGTGCCGCCGACTTTTCAGCCTGGCAGCGGCGGGCAGGCTTCGCAGGCGGGCCTAAGCCCACCCGGCCATACTCGATGGAGCATCGCGACTTGAGAGGACTTCCTGGATGACACGTGCCGCGCCCAAGCGCCAGCACTGGCTCTTCTCCGTAGACCCGCACTACTACCACTGGGACACGCTGTTCGTGAAAGGGAAAGAGATGTGGCGAGGCGCGGGCTCGCGCGCGGATGCCCAGCGCGCCCTGAAACAGGTGCGCCGCGGGGACCGCGTGCTGTGTTACCACAGCGCGCCGGAGCGCTCGCTCTATGCGCTCGCCGAGGTGACGCGCGACCCGTATCCCGACCCACACGATCCCGAGGGCAAGAACCTCGTCGCCGACCTGCGCGCGATGGAGCGCCTGCCGCGCCAGGTAACGCTCGTCGAGCTGCGGGACAACCGCGCGCTGCGCAAGGTGAAGTTCTTGAAAAACGTGCGGCTGATCATCTCGCTTATCTCTGACGAGGAGTATCAGGAGATCCTGCGGATGGCCGGGATTGTCGCGGCGCCGGGTCTGCCTCTGCCGTGACGCCGAAGTAGCACTGCCGCGCGGAATCACTTAACATATCTGCTCCGAAATCCACTGAACCGGAGGGCCAAGCCATGTACCGACGAGCGACGGGGTGCCTGGTGGCGCTGCTCCTGGCCGGGCTCGCGATGGCACAATCGAAAAACGCCCCCACGAAGACCCCCGCCAAGCCGGTTGCGAAGCAGCCCGCCAAGGTTGAAGTTTCGCGCGAATGGCTGAGCGGCATACCGTCGGGCAAGACGCGCGTCGTGGACCTCACTTATGCCGTCAGCGACAAGGAAGTGCCCTGGCCGGGAGACGAGCATCCGTTTGAAGCCAAGGTGAACGCGACCGTGGCCAAGGACGGCTACTTCACGCGCAGTTTTTCGATGCTCGAACATTATGGCACGCACGTCGACGCGCCGATCCATTTTCCCCCGGGCAAGACGCCCGTGGACAAGATTCCCGCCGAGAAGCTGTTCGGGCCGGCCGTGGTGATCGATGTTCGTGAAGAAGCGGCGCAGAACCCGGACTACCAGCTTAAGCTCGACCGCATCGCGAGGTGGGAGGGGGAACACGGCAAGATCCCCGAGGGCGCTATCGTCATCCTGCGCACGGGCTGGTCCTCGCGCTGGCCGGACGTGCAGAAGTACCGCAACACGGACGCCAAGGGCGTGATGCACTTTCCCGGGTACACGACCGACGCCGCGGTGCGGTTTATCCAGCGCGGCGTGAGCGCCTTGGGCATCGATACGTTGAGCATCGACTACGGCCCGTCGCAACAGTATCCGGTGCACAAGCTGGTGCTCGGCCAGGGGCTCTATCAGATCGAAAACCTCGCCGACCTGAGCGCGCTGCCGGAATCGGGTGCGTTTCTGATCGTCGCGCCGATCAAGCTCGAAGGGGGTTCCGGCGCGCCAGCGCGGGTGTTCGCGATCTTGCCCTGACCCAGCGCACCCCCGGCGGGAACCGCGAGACCCTTCGCAGGTTGCATCGTCAAATGGTGTGGAATAGGATGCCGGTTGCGGGGTGGCGTTCCTTAGCAGGTCTTAAGGGGGTCAGCATGAAGTCTCCGAGGTCGTTTCTAACTTGTGTAGTCTTGTGGCTCTGCGCATTGACCTTCGCGGCGGCAACGAGCGCGCAGACGTCGAAGTGAAGTCGCACACGCTGAAAAACGGGATGAAGATCCTGGTGCAGGAAGACCATTCGATCCCCAACGTGGCGCTTTACATCTTCTATCGCATCGGCTCGCGCAACGAACGGCCGGGCACGACGGGCCTCTCGCACTTTTTCGAGCATATGATGTTCAACGGCGCGAAGAAGTACGGCTTCGGCGAATTTGACCGCACGATGGAAGCCAATGGAGGCTCAAACAACGCCTACACGACGCAGAACGTGACCGTCTATCAGGACTGGTTCCCGCGTAGCGCGCTGGACTTGATCTTCGACGAAGAAGCCGATCGCATCCGCGACCTTTCGTTCGATCCTAAAATCATTGAATCCGAGCGCAACGTGGTGCGCAACGAGCGCAAAGTCAGCGTGGACAACAATAATTTCGGCGTCTTGAACGAACAACTCTGGGCTACGGCCTATATCGCGCATCCCTACCAATGGCCGGTGGTGGGCTGGGACGTGGATATCGTGAACTGGAAGATGGAGGATCTGCAAAATCATTTCCGCATGGGCTACTCGCCCTCGAACGCGACGATGGTGGTGAGCGGCGACGTGAAGTTGGAAGAGATCGTCGCGCTGGCGGAGAAATACATCGAGCCGATCCCCTCGCACGATCCCCCGCCAAAGTGACCACGCAGGAGCCGGAGCAGAAGGCGAGCGCCGCGTTGTCGTCCGCAAGTTCGCCCAGCTGCCCATTCTACAGGTCGGCTATCACGTGCCGCAGACGAACTCGCCGGAGTTCTACCCGCTGCAGATCCTGGAAACCATCCTTCTTACCGGCCAAAGCTCCCGGCTCTACCAGCGGCTGGTGGACAAAGACCAGCTCGCGCTCTTCGTGGGTGGCGGGTGGGATTGGTCGTTTGACCCCACGCTGTTCGAGTTCAACATCCGCCCGCGCGCCGGTGTGGATCCCCCGAAGGTGGAGCAGGCGCTGTACGACGAGATCGCCCGGATTCAGAAGGAAGGCATTACCGATCAGGAGCTCGAAAAAGCCCAGAACATCCGCACGGCGGAGTTCTACCGCCAGATGAAGACGATCAGCGGCAAGTCCAACGTGATCGGCACCTACGAAGTGTTCCTCGGCGATTATCACAAGCTGTTCAACGCCGCCGCCGAATACGTCAAGGTCACTAAAGAAGACGTGCAGCGCATGGCGCGCCAATACCTCACCGACAAGAACCGTACCGTGGCCACGCTGCTTCCCGAAGCGCCTGCGCCGAAGCCGCAGGAGAAACAATAAGCGCGAGGACTCGAACATGAAGCGGATCACAAAGATTCTTGGGTTTGTTTTCGTGCTGTTGGCGCTCCAGGTATCCGCCTGGTCGCAGACCGGGGGGAGTGAGCTAAAGCTGCCGCCCTACAAGACGGTGAAGCTGAAGAACGGGGTGACGCTGCTCCTGATGGAGCAACATGAGGTGCCGCTGATCAGTTTCAATGCCGTGATTCGCGCGGGCGGCGTCACCGATCCCGCGGGCAAGGAAGGGATCGCTTCCGTCACGGCCGGCTTGCTGCGCAAAGGCACGAAGACGCGCACGGCGGACCAGCTCTCCGCAGAGCTGGATTTCATCGGCGGTCAGCTTGGGGCGGGCGCAGGCACGGATTCTTCCAACATCTTTGCGGAATTCGTCAAGAAGGACCTGGCGAAGGGGATTGACCTGCTCACCGACGTGATGATGAACCCCACGTTTCCGCAAGACGAAACGGCCAAGCTGGTGAAGCAGCGCCTGGATGGGATCAAGTCCGCCAAAGACCAGGCACAGGGCGTGATCGGCCAGTATTACTACGCCTATCTCTTCGGGAAGCATCCCTATGCGCGTCCCGCCGGCGGAGACGAGAACTCACTGGCCGCCATCACCCGCGACGACATCGTGAAGTTTTACGAAGCCAACTACGTCCCCGGCAATACCATCCTCGCGGTCGTGGGGGATTTCCAGACTGCGGAGATGGAGAAGATTCTCACCGACCGCTTCTCCGCTTGGTCCGCCAAGCCCACCGCGCCCCTGCGCATCCCGGAGGCTGCTCCCGTGACGGGGAAGCGGCTCTTGCTCATTGACAAGCCGGACTCCACGCAATCGTTTTTCTGGATCGGCAACGTCGGCATCTCGCGCACCAATCCGGACCGCGTGGGAATCCAGGTGGTGAACACGCTCTTCGGTGGCCGCTTCACTTCGTGGCTCAGCACGGAGCTGCGCATCAAGAACGGTCTCACGTACGGCGCCAGCTCGTTCTTCGATCGCCGCGTGACGCGGGGCGGCTTCGCGATCAGCTCGTTCACGCCGAACGCCACCACCGAGCGCTGCATCGATCTGGCGCTCGGGCAGCTCAAACGCCTGCACGAGCAAGGGCTCACGGAAGAAGAATTGAAATCTGCGAAAGCCTATATCAAGGGCCAGTTTCCACCGACGATTGAGACTTCGGACCAGCTCGCGAACTTGGTTGCGACGCTGCAGTTTTACGGGCTTGACGACAGCGAAATCAACGGCTTCTATGCCAAGATTGACGCCATGACGCTCGCCGATACGAAACGCATCATCCAGCAGTATTTCCCGCTGGACAATCTGGTCTTCGTCGTCATCGGCAAGGCCAGCGAAATCGGCGAAAAAGTGAAGAAGTACGCGCCCAAAATGGACACGCTCTCCATCAGCGCGCCCGGCTTCGGCGGGTCAACCGCCGCGGCGCCCGGCGGACGACTGTCAAACTAGCGGAACTCTTTGTAATCACGCGGGCTGTGTTAACTTCGGGGAGCAATGCCTGAGCTTCCCGAAGTCGAGACCGTGGTCCGCGGCCTGCGCGCCGCCGTTCTTGGGCGCCGCATCACCGGCGTGCGCTTCGGCAAGACCGACTTCATCGAGGATCCCGCCGCGCTCGAAGCCACGCTGCCCGGATGTCGCATCGCCGGCATCGAACGCTACGGCAAATTCATCTCGATTCGAATCGAGGCGGGCGACGATTCTGCCCGGCGCTCCTATCTGGCCATTCACCTGGGCATGACCGGCCAGATTGTCGCGCGCCGGCCGAGCGATCCCATCCCGCCGCACACGCACGTTTTTCTGGCACTCGATGACGGCCGCGAACTGCGCTACACCGACATTCGCCGGTTCGGCAGCATGCGCCTGGTCGCCGGGCCGCTCGAAGGCGCTTTCCCCAAGCGCCTGGGCCAGGATCCCCTGGCAGTAAGCGGAGCCGAATTCGGCGCACTTCTCCGAGACCGCCGCGCGATGATCAAGGCCCTGCTGCTCGATCAACACGCCCTGCGCGGCATGGGCAATATCTACGTGGATGAGAGCCTATGGCGCGCTCGCATCCATCCGCAGCGTCACGCTTCGGCCCTCTCGGCGGAGCAAGTGAAACAGCTTTTTCGCTCGATCCAGCAGATCCTACGAGCAGCGATCAAGCACCGCGGCTCCTCCATCTCCGACTATCTCGATGCGGAAGGGCTGCCGGGCAGCTATCAGCGCCGGCATCGGGTCTATCAACGCGAAGGTAAACCTTGCGCGCGCTGCGGAGCGAAGATATGTCGCGGCATCGTTGCCGGGCGCAGTAGTTACTTCTGCCCCCGCTGCCAACCCAAGCCTCGAAGACGACGCTAACCGCATCATGGGCTTTTATTCTGAGGGGCTGAGTATCCTGCAGGCCCGAAGAATCCAACTTGTAAGTCGAAATGGCGCGCCAGTTGAGATCCCTCGCTGCGATCGCAGAATGCGCGACCTCCGCTCAGGATGACGGGCTTCGCGCGATGCGAATGGGGTGGGAATTTCAGTGCGCGGCGGCGCTCTGCACGCGTTCGGCGGGGCGCAGCCGCGGCGCCATGGCCGCGAAAATTAACTCGCCCCAGACGCGCCGTTCGCGCCGTTCGAGCCAAAGCACGCGGTCGCGCAACCGCTGAAAGGGCGCTTCGTCGAGCAACCCTTCCAGCCGGTCGTGGATGCGTTGCTGGAACTCGAGGTTTTCCGAACGGAAGCCGTCGGGCGGGATCCCGTCGGCCAGCGGCGGGATGCCGATCAGCAGAGAGTAAGTATTCATCCACCACTCGAGCCATTGCTCGAGCTGCGTCTGCCGGCCGAATTTGTTCACCAGGTAGCAGTAGTTGTCGAGGACCGAGCGATCACAGATCACGTGCGGCGCGCGCGATGCGGCGTCCAGTTCGGAGGCGATTTGCTCATGCAGGATCCAGAGCTGCCCTTCGATGGTGGTGGCTTCGTTCACCGGGAAGGGCGAACGCCGCGCCACTTCCGTCACGAGCTCGACGTTGTGATCCGCCTTTTTAAGAAGGGAACAGATTTCGTAGGCTAGTGTGGTCTTGCCGACGCCGTGGGTGCCGATCAGGGCGATCTTCAAGGGGATGAACGCCTCCGGGCTGAGCTCTTCTTCTAACACAGTTTCGTTTCCGTGAGAATACCTTTCCGCGCCGCCGCATGGAGTAAAATCGGTCGCTTGCCGGGCCAGGGACAGCCCTGCAGCGAGGGACAGGGGGGAATTGAAATGCGAGCCGTGGTCCAACGAGTCTCCCGCGCCCGAGTTTCGGTCGAAGACCGCATCAGCGGCGAGATTGCCGCCGGGGTGGTGGTCCTTCTCGGCGTCGGCCGGGACGATTCCGATGCGGTGGCCGCATCGTTCGCTGAGAAGGTCGCCAATCTGCGCATTTTTGCCGACGACCAGGCAAAATGAACCGCTCGCTGCTCGAAACGGCTGGGCTGCGCTGGTCGTTTCCCAGTTCACGCTCTACGGCGACGCGCGCGGCCAGCGGCGTCCCAGCTATCTGGGCGCCGCTCCGCCTGAAGAGGCCAATCGTCTGTACGAGGAGTTTACGCGCGCGCTGCGGGCGCTCGGCGTGCACGTCGAGACGGGCGTCTTCCAGGCGCACATGCAGGTCGAGATCGTCAACGACGGCCCGGTAACCATTCTGCTCGATTCGGATAAACTCTTCTGATGCGTCCGCCAGAAAAGCCTCACGCGGCGCCAGTGAATGCGCGCGAAGTCCATCGTGAATTGCGGAGCCTGGCCGATCCGCGCGTGCGCGCCGCCATGCCTCGCTTCGGCGTGTTTGCAGAAAACGCCCACGGCATCTCCATGCCTGTGCTGCACAAGCTCGCGCGGCAGATCAAAACCAATCACGCATTGGCGCTTGCGTTGTGGAAGTCCAGAAACCACGAGGCGCGCATCCTTGCGGCGATGATCGCCGATCGCAAAGAGATCACGCCTTCCTTGATGGAGCGCTGGGCGCGTGATTTCGATTCTTGGGATATCGTGGACGGCACCTGTGGACACTACTTTTGCTTCTCCCCGCACGCCTGGCAGAAAACGAAAGAATGGTCGCGCCGGAAGTCAGAGTTCGCGAAGCGCGCAGGATTTACTCTGGTGGCGAATCTCGCCGTGCACGACAAGGGCGCGCCCGATTCCAAGTTCGCGCAGCTGCTGCCCATCATCCAGCGCGAGGCTCGGGATGGGCGCAATTTCGTCAAGAAAGCGGTGAACTGGGCGCTGCGTCAAATCGGCAAGCGCAACCTGCATCTCAACCGCCTCGCGATTCAGGAAGCGCGGCGGATCCGCAAGATCGATTCTTCCGCCGCGCGCTGGATTGCCGCCGATGCCTTGCGCGAACTCACCAGCGCTGCCGTGCAAAAGCGTCTCCGGGAGAAACGTTGACATGGCTGCGCCGCACATCGCGAGAGTCACGGTCCGCGAGGCTGCACTTTCCGATTCCGGCGCCGTCGCCGAACTTTCCGGCCAGTTGAATTACCCGATCACTGCGGAGCAGGCAGAGAGCCGCCTCCGTATGCTCGCGGGCGATCCACGCCACTCCGTTTTCGTCGCGGAACTTTGGGGCAAGTCCGGAATGCCGGGCCAGGCTGCTTCGGTCCTCGGCTGGGTTCACGTGCAGGAGCGCCCCACGATCGAGACCGGCCTGCGCGCCGAAGTGACCGCCCTGGTGGTGTCCGAAGCGCATCGCCGCCTCGGCGCAGGGCGCGTCCTGATGGACCGCGCCGAAGAGTGGGCGCGCGGGCGCGGCTGCGCCGCCGTGATGTTGCGCTCGAACGTTATTCGTGCCGGTGCACATGACTTCTACGAAGCCCTCGGCTACCGCATGATCAAGACGCAGAAGGTATTTCTCAAGGAGTTTTGAGAGGAGTCATGGGGTGAGCTCCCTCCAGGTCTACTGGGTCGGCTTCACTTGGGTGATCGTGATGTGGATCTCGTTCGTCATCATCACACTCACGATCAAGCAGCCAAGGCGCCCTGCCGAACGCAAGCGCGACCCCCTCTCGATGTTTGGCATCGTACTGCAATTCTGCGGGTACCTGCTGGTGTGGAGCATCCGCCGGCGGTATGGCGAGCCCATTCTGCGCATGTCGCTGCCGGTCGAAATCGGACTGACCGCCGCCATGCTCGTTCTGGGAGTCTGTTCGGTCTGGATGGTTGCCGCGGCGATGCAGACGCTTGGCAAGCAATGGAGTTTTCAGGCGCGCATTGTGGAAGGTCACCGCTTGGTCACCAGGGGACCCTATCGGATCGTTCGCAATCCGATCTACTCCGGGATGCTGGGGATGTTGATCGTCACCGGCCTTGCGATCAGTCACTGGATAGGACTCCTGGCCGCCCTCGTGTTCTGCGTGGTGGGGACTTTCATCCGCGTGCGCGCGGAGGAGAAACTCCTGCGCGAGACGTTCGGCGCCGAGTTTGAGGATTACCTCAGGCGGGTTCCCGCGCTCATTCCCTGGATCCGGTAGGTTGTTTCGCCATACGGCACGAGCCGGTCACTTGGAATGTGTATCGCAATGCGATAGAATAAGTATCGGATGAGCTCTGCAGTTAGCCGGACGGATTATCGCGCGCTCGCGGAATTCCGCTATCAAATCCGCCGCTTCCTGAATTTCAGCGAGCAGGCGTCACACGCAGCGGGCTTAGAACCTCAACAGTATTTATTGTTGCTTTCCATTCGGGGCCTGCCCGAGGGCATGGAGGCGACGATTCGCACGCTCGCAAACCGCCTCTTGCTGCGGCATCACAGTGCGGTCGAGCTGGTGGATCGCCTCGAGCGTCGCGGCATGGTCCACCGCGTCCGGAGCGAGTCCGACCGGCGGAAGGTGCTTGTCCGTCTGACGCCGCGCGGAAGCCGCGTGCTGGAAACGTTGGCCCGGCAGAGGCTGGCCGAACTGCGCTCAAGCGGCGCGGCGCTCGTCCGCGCGCTCGACATGTTGATCGGAGCTACATGCCGGGGGAACGAACCCCACAAATGACTCGGGCGGCCACGCGCGGCGCTAACGGAGTCATCGCGAAGCTTTTCTCCACCCCCCCGATGCAGGGCGGTGCGCTAGAATCCCCCGCCGCCTCCGCCGCCGAAACCGCCGCCCGAAAATCCACCACCGCCGCTGAAGCCCGATCCGCCTGAACTGCGCGGAGCTGAAGCCATGGCCGCTGCGGCCTGCACTGACATCAAGTTGAGGTCGTGCACGAAGCCGAGCGCATAAAAGTTCGCGCCGTAGGAGCCCTGATACCAGGAGGGCGGTTGCTTGGCGATGTCCGCAAAAGCCGTGACCCATTTTTTCTCTACGCCAAGGGCCATCGCGAAGGGCAGGAATTTTTCGAACATTTCGGGCGTCTTCACGATGCGTTCCATGCGGTCCGCTTCCACGTGCTGGAGAAAATCTTCAAAGCCGAGAGCACCGTCGCGTGCCGCCACGCCTTGCGAAGTATGCGCGGGCATGAACCAGCCGAAACCGCAGATGACGCCGGCGGTCGCGAAGGCCGCAATCACAAACGGCAGCATCTGCATCCCCAGCGTTTTCGATCCCGCCATGCCCGCCAGGAACAGCAGCACGCCCACGACAATTCCGCCGGCGATCCAGCCACCGCGAACGTTGTCCGGCCGGTGCAGGTAGTAGCGATGTTGCATCAGCGAGTCGAAGATGGCGGTGCGAATGCCTGGCAAGTTCTTATAGAACTGGTTCTGCAGGTCGGCGAGACTCACCTCCGGCATCGCACCGTTCGCGAAGAGTGCTGCCAGCAATTGCAGCTCATGCGACTTGAGTCCGGCCCATTCCGCGGGCTTCTTCTTCAAGTGGAACGTGTATTCTTTGTTGGAGTACAGCCCCATCAGGTGCTCTTTCTGTTTTTCCTCGATGGTGATGTAGCCGCGCACGGCCAGGTCCACGAGTGTGGCGGTGATGTCACGCATGTCGGCCGAGTCGTCCACCAGCGTGCCGACCTCGCCCGGCGTGAGCCCCTGCGGCGGCTCATATTGCACCGCGATCGAGCGGCTGCGGGGATCGCGCCCGCGCGTGTACCACAGCCAGAACATCATGCCAAATGCCCCGATTGGAACGACGAGCGGCCAGTTGCTTTGCAGAAAGAACCCAATCTTCGCTGAAGGGCTGGGTTGCTTGACGAATCCTTTGTCCCAGCCAATGACGGCGGTCAAGCCTTCGTGGAACGCCAGTGAGCGCAGCATCTTGATTTCGACGCCGTTGCCGAGGTTGTCCACGCTGGCATCCTGCTCGCGCGAGCCGTAGCGGCCGGTAAACGTGAGCGTACGCACGCCCGTCGCGCCGGTGGGCAGCACGATCAAGGCGCTCGCCGCCTGAATGGGCACGTCCCACTCGTCGCCGGTGACGTTCCAATAAAGCTCGTCGTGATCCTCGAAGAACCGCAACCCGTCCAGCACGCGGTAGTGCAGCACGATTGCGCGCGTCGCGTCCTCCGCGTCCGGCACGTAGATCTTGATCTTGCGGTAATGCCGCTCGCGCGACATTTCTGTGCGCAACCGGTGGCCCGCGTCGTCGGTGACCGTGACGCGGTCGAGCAGGAGTGTGTAGTTGAAGCCCTGTGGCGTCGAGTATTCGACGGGAATCGTGCGGTAGATGCCGTTCCAGTGGCCGGTGAAGTGGACTTCGATCGTTTCCGTGACGTCGAGTGTGCCGTCCCCTTGCACGACCACTTCGGACCGAAAATTCCGGATCGAAAGCTGTCGTGCCGCCGCGGGGATCGCGACCACGGTCAGCAGCAGGGCGATGAGCGCGCCGCGGAACGCGCGGCGCAGCTTGGTCATGCTGGGCATCGAGCGACCCGGCCCCACTATGCTGTCGGCGGCGCGCTGAAGCTCACCTTGGGCGCCTCGCGCTGTGCCGCTTCGGTGATTTCAAAGAACTCGCGCGCCTTGAAATTGAACATACCCGCGATGATGTTGGAAGGGAACTGCGCGATCCTCGTATTCAGGTCACGGACCACCGCATTGTAATAGCGCCGCGCGTTCTGGATCGTGTCTTCGAGCTGTGCCAGTGTGCCCTGGAGTTGCGAAAAGGTTTCGACGGCGCGCAACTGCGGATACGCTTCCGCCAGCGCGAAAAGTTGCCGCAGGGCACCGGCCAGCATGCCTTCCGCTTCGCCCTTGGCCGCGGGTCCCTGCACACTCATCGCGCGGTTGCGCGCGTTCACCACCGCTTCCAGCGTTCCCCGCTCGTGCCCCGCATAGCCCTTCACCGTTTCCACCAAGTTGGGGATCAGGTCATAGCGCCGCTTGAGCTGCACGTCGATGTCGGCCCAGGCGTTGTCGCACTGCACCCGCAGCCGCACCAAGCCGTTGTAGATCCCGACTATCAAGAGCACGAGAGCCGCCAGGATAATCAGCGCAATCCACATGGAAGGTCCTCTCCGGCACGAAAGTCTTTACGTTTCCTCCGGCCGCGCTCACTATACCTTGCTGACCTGCATCGGTAAAGCTTGGCATGATGGCTTCACGGAATTGCCGAACACGATGCAGAAACATGAAGAACCTCGCTTGCGGGGAGTCGCACGAGGAATACAGGGGGAGGTTGAAGTGTCCCACCGCGTCTGCCCCTGGTGGCTCGGATATCTGCTGGCCAGTCCGCTGCGACGTCTCGAATGTAATCCGCGAAAAATCGTCGGGCCGTATGTCCGCGAAGGAGTGACTGTGCTAGAGCCCGGCCCAGGCATGGGCTTCTTCACCCTCGAGCTCGCGCGCCTGGTGGGTGCTTCCGGCAGGGTGATCGCGGTGGATATTGAGCCTAAGATGCTTGCGGGGTTGAAGAAGCGCCTTGCCAAAGCGGGGCTTCTCGATCGAGTGGACGTTCGATTGGTTTCTCCCGGCTCAATGGCGCTGGAAGATCTCGCCACCACCGTGGACTTCACGCTGGCCTTCGCCGTGGTGCATGAGTTCCCCTCTGCGGCTTCCTTCTTCACTGAGGTGGCGCAGGCCTCGAAGTCTAACGCTCAGTTGCTGCTCGCCGAGCCCGTTGGGCACGTGACCATCTCTGAATTTGCCGAGGAGCTCGAAGCATCCTCCCGGGCGGGACTCTCCGTAGTCGATCGTCCTGCCATTCGCCGCTCCCGATCCGCCTTATTGAAGAAGGCTTGAATTGTCCCACAGGGCCTCGACGGGCTCCGGAGACTGCCTGAATTCTGCAGGGCAGGCCCTGGGCCCGGAGTGACGCTCTGCGAGTGCGATTCTTGACAGCTCTCTCTGGAATGCACGTCCATTTTGCGTTAATCTCAGCGCCGCAGTTCGCTTCCCTCGAGCGATGCTCTTCAAAGCTCTCAGCGCCGCTGTATACGGCATCGATGCCTACCTCGTCGAAGTCGAGGTGGACGTCGGCTCCAGCCGCATGGGCGATTTCAACGTCGTCGGCTTGCCCGATATCGCCGTCAAGGAAAGCCGCGAGCGCATCAAGGCGGCGCTGAAAAATTGCGGCTTCGATTTTCCCGCGCCACAGAGCGTCACCGTCAACCTCGCTCCGGCTGACATCCGCAAGGAGGGTTCGGCCTTTGATCTGCCCATGGCCCTCGGCATTCTGGGCTGCCTGGGCACGTTTTTTGGCAAGTCGCTCGAAGGTTTCGTTTTCCTCGGTGAGCTTTCGCTCGATGGAGGCGTGCGTCCGGTCCGCGGAGCGCTCTCCGCCGCTCTGGCTGCGCGCGAACGCGGCGTCCGCGTCCTCGCGGTTCCCGAAGCCAACGCCCGCGAAGCTGCCGTGGTCGAAGGCGTGGACGTTTTCGCTGTCAAGTCGCTGCCCCAGGCCGTGGACCTGATCAACGCGCCGGAATCTTTCGCTCCCGTGCGCGTGGACGCGCGCGCGATGCTCGCCGGAGCCGCGCAGTATTCCGTGGACCTGCGCGACGTTCGCGGCCAGCAAGCCGCCAAGCGCGCCCTCGAGGTTTCCTGTGCCGGCAGCCACAACATCATCTTTATCGGCCCACCCGGCGCGGGGAAGACGATGCTCGCCAAGCGCATCCCCACAATTCTTCCTCCGATGTCGCTCGAGGAAGCCATCGAGACGACCCGCATTCACAGCGTTGCTGGCATCCTCGAAAACTCGCGGGGCCTTGTGGGCACGCGCCCTTTCCGCTCGCCGCACCACACTATCAGTGACGCGGGGCTCATCGGCGGCGGCGCGGTCCCGCGCCCCGGGGAAGTTTCGCTCGGACACCACGGCGTGCTGTTCCTCGATGAGTTGCCGGAATTCCAGCGTAACGTCCTCGAAGTGATGCGACAACCGCTCGAAGACGGCTCGGTCACCATTGCCCGCGCCGCCGTCTCGGTCACGTTTCCCGCGCGCTTCATGCTCGCTGCGGCGATGAACCCGTGTCCCTGCGGCTTCTTCGGGGACACCACCCGCGAGTGCCGTTGCTCCCCGCCGCAGATCCAGCGCTACGTCTCCAAGATTTCCGGCCCGCTGCTTGACCGCATTGACATCCACATCGAAGTTCCCGCGGTGAAGTACAAGGAACTGCGCGGTGAGAGCACGATCGAAGATTCCGCCGCCGTTCGCGCGCGCGTGATCGGTGCCCGCGAGCGTCAACTCGAGCGCTTCCGGTCGGAGAAGAAAATCTTCGCCAACGCGCAGATGTCCACGCGCCTCCTCCGAAAGCACTGTGAGATTTCCGCAGAAGGAGAAAAGCTTCTCGAAAACGCCATCACGCGCCTGGGCCTTTCCGCCCGCGCGCACGACCGCATCCTTAAGGTTGCGCGCACCATCGCCGATCTCGACGCCGCCGCGAACATCGAACCCAAGCACTTGAGCGAAGCCATTCAGTACCGCACGCTCGACCGCACCTACTGGGCCTAGTCGTTCCTGATCCGCTGTCTTATTTCGTCTGATGTGGAATCAATCGCGGCCTGGATAGCGTGCGACCACTATGGTTTGCCAGCCCCAGCGCATCAGGTTGAATCGGAAGAGCAGATCGAACAACGACATTCCGAGCCGCACGATCGCGGAGGGAGGTCCGGAAACGCAGTGGATCAGTTTGTTCCCTCGCCATGTCAGCAGAAGGCGAAACACATTGAAGAAGGGGAAGCCCGCGTCATACGCGCGTTCAATCCGGAATCCCGATGCTTCCAGCAATCGGCAGAGCTCGCGCGATGAATAGTGCCGGCGATGCCCGATATGCCGGTAGAATTCGTTCATCGGCCCGCCGGGGACGGTGACGATAAGCCTGCAACCGGCAACCATGTCGCTTGCGGCATTCTCGAGGAGCAGCCTTGGATCGTCCACATGCTCCAATACTTCGGAGCACACGGCATGCGTCGCGCCGAACCCAGCAGATTCATGGGGCCTGGCCACTCGCAAGAGATCCCTTTGCACAAATTGCGCCTGCGGCACGCGGCGGGATGCGAACTCCACACCCGTGCGGCTGAGTTCCAAGCCGAGATACTCGGCGCGGGGATACCGGCGGCAGAAATCTGCCGCGAATTCTCCCGTGCCGCTCCCGATCTCCAGCACGCGCGCCGACTCGCCCGCTGCGTCGATCGCGAGCAGCCTCAGGATGAGGCGCCTGCGGTATTTCGGGCTCGGCCCCATCTCGGCGGCGGCGCCAAAATCGTCCCAGTGCTGATCCCAATTATCGGCAGATCCCTGCGCGCGATTTTCCATCACTTAGTTGCTGTGGCCAGCAGGGTCATCCAGAAACTCGTATATTTCAGGCGGATGCGGCTCGGTTTGAAGCCAGCCTTCACCAGAATCGGCCACAGTTCTCTTTTTGAGTAGTAGGTTTTATGGTCGTCCATCTCGCAGGCCGGACTGGTCCCCAGCTTGTAGGCGGAGAACTCCAGCACGGGCTTGGCCCACCAGGTTGGCACGTGAATCACCAGCACGCCGCCCTCTCTCAGAACGCGATGGCAATGCCGGATACAACTCTCTGCTTCCCACAGATGTTCCAGCACGGAGATCAGCAACACAGCGTCAAACGCATTGTCCGGCTGTTGGGGGAGCTGCGTCTCGACCGGACCGATGAAAAACCGAAGCCGTGAGTCGCGCAGGCTTTCCTCGCTGATACTGGAATCGATGCCGACTCCTTCCGTGAGTGCCGATCCGAGAGACCTCAGGAAGGTGGCGTGATACCCGCAGCCGATGTCCAGCACGCGCAGGCCCTGGGCGCGTGGTAATCGGCTGAGCACCTTTCTGCAGACCAATCTCGTGCGCAACCGGTCGACGAATGTCGCCCCGTGCTCGAGGTAGCTTTGCTGTCGTGCCTGAACGCTCATGTTCTCCAGACCACAAACGACTCACTTCTCCACACGCGCACCCGCTACCGCGTTACTTGCGAGGACGCCCGCGCATCGCGGCTGCATGCAGCACCAACGTTGTGCTGAACGTAAGGAATCCAGCAACCAGGAAGAACAGCCCGGTCACCGCCAGGTGGCTGGCAGTATCCAGCGAATGCAGCCGCAATCCCCAGGCCACATACTCCACCAGAATCGGCGCGGTCATCGCCAGGCCAGCCACGGCGAGCAGTGCCGCTACGCACATCGCGCGGTTGAACTCGAACAGCCGCAGCCATCGCTCGGACGAAGAAGGCGCATAGTTGTAGATGACTTGCGCGACGCAGCCTAAGTAGAAGCTCGCCAGGCCCACCACCGAAAACGTCAGACCAAGAAGCGCCCAGTACATGGACAGCGTGATGGGTCCGATCCTCACCTCGCCCAAACTTTCCGGCAGCAGAAGCAGAAGACCGAGCGCCAACAGCGCCACGCCCGGCCGAAGCAGGAAGAAATCCGCGCCGTACAGCAGCATCGTCCGGAAGTTGATCCAGCCCGCGCGCCACGGCTCCATCCATCCACCGCGCTTCATGTGGCTTAACCTGCCCTGCTTATCCTTCAAGAAGCGCACCGGTACTTCCGAGGTGTCCAATCTGAGGCAGACCGACTTCAGCACCATCTCCGAGGCGTATTCCCACGACTGGGACTCGAGCTCAATCCGCTGCAGCGCCCCGCGCGTGATCCCCCGCATCCCGCAGTGGATATCCGAAAAGTGGGTCGAGTAAAGAATGTTGAGGATCCGCGTTGTCAGCGGCGTCCCGAAGTAGCGGTGCAGGGCCGGCATGGCACCCGGCTCAATGTACCCCTTGAACCGCGAGCCCATGATGTACTCGCGCCCTGCACGGAACTCCTTCACGAACGCGGCAATCTCCCGGAAGTCGTACGTGCAATCAGCGTCGCCCAACAGCACGTATTTCCCCCGAATGTAGGGGATGGCGTCGATGTAGGCGCGCCCCAAACCTCGCTGGGGCGTCTTCAACACCCGCGCGCCGTGTGCGAGGGCCAGCTCCGGTGTTTCGTCGGTCGAGCTGTCGACGATCAGGATCTCGCCGCGTACGCCTGCCTTCGCCAGCCCTTCCTTACACCACTCGAGGAATTCGGCGATGGTAATCCGTTCATTCATCGCCGGAATCACGATGGAAAGCTCAGGATCCGCCGCGTCGTCTTTCGGCTTCAAGAGGTGGATTTCGGGATCCAGCACGGCCCGGGCGGTGGACATCGCAGTGTCAGACCCATCCTAACAGAACTCTTTTTCTTCCCATCAAACAGTTTTCACTTCCTTCTTCATCCGGGTATCTTCCAGGCCCAAGGCAGTGTCCCCGTCACCATTCCGAGGCCTCCGCCTGCGGGACTTGCTATACACTAGCTGTCCTGCATGAACCCGGGTTCCCTCAAACATGCGCTCACGCTGTCCGCGGTCGTCGTCTCCTTCCTTGCTGCGCGCTTCGCTTCGAGTCGGCTTTCCCGTCTGGAGCGGTGGTTCTCGGCCATCGCATGTCGCAGGGTGCTTGCGGTGCTGCTTGTCGGCATTGCGGCCATCGTGGCCCGTGTCGCTTTGCTTCCCATCGATCCGGTACCCCAGCCCACCATCCACGACGAGTTCGGTTATCTGCTCGCCGCGGACACCTTCGCGCATGGCCGTGTCGTCAATCCGCAGCACCCCATGTGGATTCACTTTGAGAGTTTCCACATCATCGTCACGCCGTTCTACGCCTCGAAGTACTATCCCGCCCAGGGACTCTTCCTGGCCGCCGGCAAGGCTTTATTCGGCCACCCCTGGGTAGGCGTATTGCTGAGCGTCGCCGCGATGTGCGCGGCCATCTGTTGGATGTTGCAAGGATGGCTGCCGGCCGGCTGGGCTCTACTCGGCGGCGTGCTTGTGCTCCTGCGCTTCGACCTCGTCGACTACTGGATCAACAGCTACTGGGGTGGGGCCGTCACGGCGCTCGGCGGGGCGCTCGTCCTCGGTGCACTGCCTCGCATGATGCGCGGGCATCGCCTGCGCGATGCGATCTGGATGGGGTTCGGGATCGCGCTCTTGGTTCACAGCAGGCCCTATGAGGGGAGTCTCCTCTGCGTCCCGGTTGGAGGCGCCGTCCTGTTCTGGATTCTCCGGCGGAAGGGTCCGCCGATTCGAGTCGTTTTTCTCCGCGCGATCCTGCCTGTCGGCCTGCTCGCCCTGCTCGCGGTGGGCGGTCTGGCTCTCTACAATTGGCGGGTCACGGGCAATCCCCTCCGTCTCCCCTATCAGGTCCACGAGACAGAGTACGACCCAGTCCCGCCCTTCATCTGGCAAGCCCCCAGGCCCATACCCGCCTACCATCATGATGTCATGCGCCGATTCTACGTCGATTGGGTCCTGCCGGCCTATGAACTGAAACGCAGCTCATTCGTTGACTTCCTGCAGGCGGAATACGAGGGCTGGCCGACTCTGGTCTTCGCCCTGAACCTTGCCACCGTCATCCCCGGCATCATGTTCCCCTGGATTCTGCGCGACCGCCGCATTCGCTTGCTTGTCATCGTATGCGTCATTTCGGTAGCGGGCTCCTTGCTCATTTCTTTCCTGCCGCAGCCGCATTACTTCGCGCCTATTGTTGGCGCGATCTTCGGCATCGTTTTGCAAGGCATGCGCCATCTCCGCGTCTGGGGGCATCACACGCACAGGCGCGGAATCCTCGTGGTTCACGCTCTCGTCGTGCTTTCCATCCTTCTGGCGGCGAGAAACGTGGCCTGCATCCCGCTCAACCTACCCTTCCCGGAAAGCTACCGCCAATACCTCGAACGCCCCAAGGTGAAGGCACAGCTCGAGTCACTCCCCGGGCCACAGCTCGCCATCGTCCGCTACATGCCTGACCATTATGTTCACGACGAGTGGGTGTACAACGACGCCGACATCGACGCCGCCAAGCTGGTCTGGGCCCGCGACATGGGCGCGGCAAAGAACGAGGAACTCATCCGCTATTTCCGCAACCGCTGGGTCTGGCTGGTCGAACCAGATGCCGACCCACCCAAGGTCTCGCCCTACCCGGTTTCTCCAACCCCATGACCGGGCCCGGGCAGCGGCCCGGTTGAAACCCGCAACTTGCTTTGTTGACTTCCCCTTAGCCCCTGTGCTACCCATACAGCACTTTGGGTTCTCCCACGAATGGCGGGTTGGGCGCCGCGGCTCAGCGCATCGAGGTCACGCTCGAAACGCTACTCGACAGCGTCGGCTTGGCCGAAGACATATGTGTCCGCATCGCCGGAAACGTGGGCTTTGATGACGACGATTGCCACAAAATCGGCATGTCGGTCCGCGAAGGCGTCATCAACGCCTACAAGTATGGCAATGGCAGCCAGCGCGACAAAAAGATCTACCTCACCATTGAGCTCGCTCCCGATAAGATCGTCATCCACGTCCTGGACCAAGGCCGCGGCTTCAATCTCGAAGACGTTCCCGACCCGCTCGCCGAGGAAAACCTGCTAAAGACTTCCGGCCGCGGTATCTTCCTCATGCGTACGTTCATGGACGAATTCGATGTTCGCCGCGGCACCCGGGGCGGCGCCGAACTCGTCATGGCCAAACGCTACCCCGTCCAGGGCCCGCCCGTTCCGAGGACGCCATCCACCCATGGGAAGGAGGGAACCGCTTGAGCTTTCGGGCCACGCCGCGCGAAGTGAACGGCAATGTCGTGGTGGACGTCAGCGGACGAATCACCCTGGGCGACGGCAGCACCGTCCTCCGCGAACTGCTCCGCGACCTCGCCAAGAAGGGGCAGAAGCACGTCCTGCTGAACCTCGGCGACGTCACGTACATCGACAGCTCCGGCATCGGCGAGCTGGTCGGTGCCTACATCTCCTTCAAGAAGCAGGGCGGCGAACTCAAGCTGCTCAACCTCACCCGCAGGGTTCACGACCTGTTGCAGATCACCAGGCTCTACACCGTTTTCGAGGTCTACTCCGACGAAGCCGCTGGCCTCGCCAGCTTCCGTTAGCGCACCTTCCGCTTCTCCTGCTCCCTCGTTGGGCGCTCTTTGCGATGCCGGCGGATCGTTTCACTGCGAAGGCGGCGCCACCCGCACAAGTCACGAGTCACCCGTCACGGCTCGCGCCTCACCCTCTGGACACCTTTTCCGATTTATGCCAGCATAGCCTCGCTTTTGTGGGCCGCGTAATACCGTAGGTGTACGAGGCCCGCCGGAGTCCCGGCACTTCGGGATGAAGGCGGGTTTTTAGTGCTACCGACTGGCGTTACACCCAGCAAATAGCAACATCTTTGAACGAGGAGCAAGACGGTGAGTAGAGAACAAGGTGTCGTGAAGTGGTTCAACGCTTCGAAGGGCTACGGATTCATCCAACGCCAGTCGGGAGAAGACGTTTTCGTTCACTTCTCCGCCATCCAGATGGACGGCTATAAGACCCTGACCGAGGGCCAGACCGTGGAGTTCGAGGTCAAGCAGGGCCCCAAGGGCTTCCAGGCGGAGAACGTCACCAAAGCCTAGTTCCCAACCCAGTTCAAAGTTTGCTTCGAGACCACAAAGGGCCCTGGCCGCACCCGCGTCCAGGGCCCTTTCTCATGACCGCATCCAGCGCTGCTGGCGCACGAACTGTCCGAGGGTGCCTAGGTCATGAAACTCTGCCGCGGGGCTGCCTTCAAAAGCTGATCCGGAGGGCGAATTGCATTTGCCGGCTCGTGCCTAGCCCAACTGCCTTGCCTACGGTATCTGAGAGCACTCCGAAGTTGCCCGCGACCGGCGAGGTGAAGGGTTGCCCGGGTTGAAGTTGGCCGGAACCTATGCCGAGCGCATTGGGAAGCTCCGCCGGCGGATTGGAGAAGTTCGCCGTGTTGAAGACGTTGAACACCTCGGCGCGGAACTCGAGCGCCCAGCGCTCGAAGGAAAAACGCTTGGCCAACGCGAGATCAATTTGTCTGAAGGAGGGTCCGACAAGGGCATTGCGTTCCAAGTTACCCAGTTTGCCAGGCGCTGGGATAGCGAAGGCAGCAGGATTCAGATACACCAGGCTCCCATTCCGGATGTACGGATCGACTCCCTGCACCACATCGGGCCGGCGAATGTTCCGCGAAGCGCCGCCGCCCGGCGTGTTGATGACGGCCTGGCGTCCTGGAGCTGGCGAGTCAAACACATGACCCGCGGCGTCCAGATACACCACATCGGGCCGCACGACAGTAACGTCGATGGGCAAGCCGCTGCGGACATTGACGATTGCGCTGAGATCCCAGTCACCGAGGACGGTCTGTGTTACGCCGGACGCATTGCTCAGGAAACGGTGCCCCCTGCCGAAAGGGAGGGAGTAGACGGCACTCAAGTTGAAAGCGTGAGTGGCGTTGAAGCTGTTGCGCCCATTGTCGTAGTTGGGATTGGTCAGGTTTCCGGCGGTCTCGGCTTCGTCGGCGCCGGACGTGTTGCCGGTGTCGCGAGAGAGGGTGTACTGCGCATTGAGTGTCAGGCCGGTGCTGATGCGGCGTCCCAGCGAGGCTTGCAGCGCGTGATAACTGCTGTGACCTCCGCTGGCATGCGTGTCGATCTCCGCATACGGATGCAAGACCGTGTTGCCATTCACGATGTCGAATTGACGGATCACGATCGCATCCTGGGTCGGATCCGGGTTTGTCCGCACACTCACGATCCGGTTGGCGATATTGCGGGTGAAGAGGTTTCGGCCCTGAATCCCGACGTAGGCCAGCGTAGCGACAAAACCTTGAGGAAGTTCCTGCTGAACCGACACGGTGTATTCATACAGTTTTTCGGGGATGCGATAGTCATTCGGATACGCACGAGGCTGGTACTCGCGATTCGTGGGGTCGTTAACGAAATTAGCCACCAGAACCGCCGGATTGATCGGGAAGGCACCGCCGCTGATCGCGGTCGTGATCCGATCACTCTGAATTGGCTGAATCAAGTCTTCGGCCTGCCCCGGCCCCACGTAAATGCCCCCGCCGACTCGAATGACCAGATGGTTTGCTCGGTCCGGGACCCATGCCAGTGACGCCCGCGGTTGAAGGCTCGTCTTGCTCGACAGGTACCAGGGATGACTGCCGGGGAGCAGCACCCCGCGGTCGACATCAAAAAACACGGCGCGGTTGTTGGCCTCCCGCATCGTGGTGTAGTAGTCGTACCGGAGGCCGTAATTGAGGGTGAGGTTCGGCTTGAGCCGCCACTCATCCTGCGCGTACCCAGCGTAGAACTCCTGTTCCAGAAGGCGGGGCCCCGATGCCCCGTTATTAAAAGGACTTGGAGCGCTGAGATCGCCGAGATACTGAATCTGTTGCGTACGGTTTGCCAGAAAGTCGTCGAGGTTGGAATAAGTATAGGTCGTGCCGCCCAATGCGTCGGTCCACATGCGGATGAGGCGGACTTCACCTCCGGCTTTCAGATAGTGCTTCCCGTGAGTGTGGCTGACGGAGTCGATGAAACTGATGGAATACGGCGTATAAGGCTGGGCGCGGCCATTTGTGGCCGCGCTTTGGCGCAGCAAACCGCCCGGTTGGGCAATGCCCGCCTCTCCTTGGCCAGCCACCGGTCTGCTGACGACGTTCCCGGAAATGTTGATGGTGATCGTGGAGAGGTCGATTCCATTGACGACGGGCGCGAGGCCGTTGACTCGCGTGGTGGCCTCGTTGAATCCGAACTTGAGTTCGTTCAACGTGTTGGCCGAGAAGACACTGTCCAGCGCGACGACCGCATTCTGCGGGGCATAGCCGATGCGCATGCGCCTTCCCGTCACGCCCTCTGGGGCATTCTCGCCGCCTTGATCACGGAAATAGCGAGCGTACAAGCGGTGACGGTCGTTCAAGCGAACGTCCAGCCGAACCGAGCCAAAGTTTTCCCGGATGCCGTCGTTGTCCTGGAGCTCCGCAATATCAAAGTCCGGGTTGGTGGAGGCTCCAGGCAGGATGACAGCCTTGGTCGAGCGAAAAGCGTCGAGGAGCGGCACGATGGCCGGAACCGCCCGCGCCTTGAGGGAAAGGCTGGGCACGGCCTCGATGAAGTTCAGGCCCGAATCCAGGCGGTAGCTTTCGTAGTTCCCGAAGAAGAAGAGCCGGTCCTTGAGGACCGGCCCGGCGATCGAGCCGCCGAACTGATGCTGCCGGAGCTTCGATTTGTTGAGGTCGAAGAAGTTCCCGGCGTCAAATGCCTCGTTGCGCGCGTACTCGAACAGGGTCCCATGGAACTGGTTTGAGCCGGAGCGGGTGACCACGTTGATCTGGCCGCCCTCGCCTCCGTACTCCGCCGGATAATTGTTGGACTCAATGCGCAATTCCTGGACGTTTTCCAGGCTCGACTGAAGCCGGAACGCGGAGGGTATCTCACCGTTCAAGTCGCCGGGGGAGGGATCGATCAGGCCGGTGCCCTCGATCCCATCGTAGCGAATCATGTTGTGCTTGCTTGAAATTCCACTGAACCGGATGTCGTTGAAGACCCCGGTACCACCGTTCTGAGCGCCGGGCGCCTGGAGATAGAGCTGGGAGAGCTGTCGCCCGTTGATTGGCAAATCCCGGACCTCGCGCTGATTCACGTTCGCTCCCATGCGGGCCGAACTCAAGTCCAAGGCATGCTCCAACTGGTTGACAACCGTGACACTCTCGGAGAGTCCTGCGGGCCTCAGGATGATGGCCAAACTGACCTCTTGGCCTGCGGCGACGGCCGTGCCTCGGATCTCCGTGGGCGTGAAGCCCTGTGCTTCGGCACGAACCTGGTACCGTGCGGCTCGAAGTCCAAACACACGAAATGCGCCGCGGTCGTCGGTCTGGACGCTGCGCTCTTCCCCGGTCAGCTCATTGAACGCATGGATGGCCGCGCCGGCGATCCGCGCCCCGGTCGGATCAGAGACGGTCCCGCTCAGTTGGCCTTGCTCAGTCTGGGCAAGGGCCGGTGCCGCGATACAAAGGCACAGGCAGACCAATAGTGCAATGCGGGGCCTCTTGGGAGACTCGCTAGCCATGACTCTCCTCCAAGTCCGCGCGCTCTCATCAGAAACCGAGACGAAGCGCGAACTGGAATTGCCGCGGCGACTTCGCTGAGAAGATCTTCCCGAATGAGGCGGGATCATCAGCGTAGGGCTGGGGCAAGTCAAAATTCGGGTGATTGAACAGGTTGAACGCTTGTGCCTCACAGGATAATTTCCAACGCTCCGTGAAGTTGATGTGACGCACAACGGAGAAATCGAAGGAAAAGTATCCAGGGCCGCGAATAATGTTCCGGCCAGCGTTGCCGAATGCGTAAGGCGCGGGCACCGCGAAAGCCGTGGGATCAAACCACCTGTCCGGCGACGGGTTCGAGAGCGTCCAACTGTGAAGCACATTCGGCCGGTCCGATCCGGATGTGCCGCCCGAATTCCCGGTGTTGCTGTTGTCGAAGCGCAGCACGGGGGTCAGTGGCTGTCCGGATTGTACGGTCGTGATTCCGCGGAACTCGGTATTACGCGTCCAGGCGTTGCCACGGGGCAACTGCACCGCGTAGGCCACGGCGAGGCGGTGACGCATGTCAAAACTCGAATTGCCGCGCTCCGCCGCCAGGTTGTGGCTGTTCTGCGGGAAGTTTGGATCCGAGAACACTCCCTGGAAGGCCGAAGCGTCGTCAATGGATTTTGACCAGGTATACGCAACCCACATGGACACGTGAGACCCCATCCGCCGGTTGAAGAGCGCCTGCAGTGAATTGAAACTGGAGTTTGCGCTGCTGTCCACGAAGAAAATGCCGCCGAATTGGGGGAAGGGACGATTCGCTTGCGGATCGCCAGGACCGGGAAGAGGTTGGTTCACGTCATACGCACGGACCAGCTTGGTTCCCTTCGAGCCCGCGTATCCAAGAGAAAAAGTCCCCACCGAGCCGAGATCGCGCTCTACCGTGAAGTTCCACTGTTGGAGGTACGGCGTGGTCATGCCCGGATTCAGGGTGCTCAGCGACGGCGGCGGCGTGAACCCGTTGCTGGTGGGAAAGGGATCCTGCAGCGTCAACAACCCTTCGGATGAAGGAAAGAAGATCCGCAAATTGAATTCCGGCGGGTTGAAGTACTGTGCCGAGTTCACGATGAACATGCCCGAATCGTAATAGATGCCGTAACCGCTGCGGATCACCCAGGAGCGCGTGGGGCTCCAGGCAAAGCCGATGCGCGGCGCAAAGTTGTTATAATCCGGGTAAATGCCCGAACGCGTCACCCCGCCCGTGCCGACCGGAACTACCTCGCCGGTCTTTGGATTGAATGCCGACATGCGGTTCGTTGGATCGGTCATCGGCGTGTTGTATTCGTAACGCAGGCCCAGATTCAGGGTGAAGTTGGGCAGGACTCTCCAGTTGTCCTCAAAGTATCCGTCGAAGGCTTTGGTCCGCATCGTCAGCGGGTTGTTCGACTGCGTCTGAATCGAGAAGGAAGGCAATCCCAGCAACAGATCGCTGATCCCCGAACCGGAAATGAATCCGGAGAACGAGAGCGAGCCGCGCGGGAACAGATCCAAGATCCCGTTGAGTTGAAGGGCACGGAACTCTCCGCCGAATTTCAGCAGGTGGCGTCCGCGATCCAACGTCACATTGTCGGCAAATTGGTATGTGTTTGTGTGCCGGAGGATCGGCAGGCCGAAGTTGTCTCCGACCGTGGAGAAACCCGCCACATTGATGGTGGGGTATCCGAAGTCACGCTGCGGGACGTTCAACCAGCTCACGCCCCAAAGCTTTCCTACGTCCACCGTATTGTTCTGGGGAAGAAGGTCGCGGGAGAAGCGATTGAAGACGACACGGAAAGAGTTCACCGCGCGGCTGCCGAGCGCGCTCTGGTACTGCACCATCGCGTTCTGAAGGTGGTCGTTGACAAGATCCCCGTAACCCGGAGCGAGGTTGGTCGCGCCGGCAAACGGCTCGAACAGATTGATGGCGCCAAAGCTGTAGCGGAAAGTGAGCATATCCGACGCATTGAAGTAATGGTCCACGCGGTAGTTGCCTTGCGTGGCGTTTTCCGTCTGCGAGGGACTCGCCAGGTAGTTGCCCGAAAGGCCGGGGCGGTTCGCGCGCGGAAACATGTTCAGCACGCTCTGAACCGTCGAAGAGATCCTCCCACTGGGGATCTGATTGCCGGTGAAGGGATCGCCGGTGAACGGGTCGACGATGGTCACGTTGAGTGCGGAGAGGTCGCCGGCGCGTTCGGCATCGGTGGGCACGGTGGCGAGCTGGCTCACGCCTTGCCGCCCGCGCAGGAAGTCGGTCGCGGCGAAGAAATACGTCTTCCCGTGTACGATCGGGCCCCCCACACCGAATCCAAACTGGTTGCGGATTAGCCCTGGCTTCTGTGCCGCATTGTCGAAGAAGTTGCGGGCATCGAGGACCTGGTTCCTCAAGTACTCATACAACGAGCCGTGATAATCATTCGTGCCCCGGCGCGTGATGACGTTGACCTGTCCCGCACCGCTGCGCCCATACTCGGCGCTGTAGTTATGGGTGGCCACCTTGAATTCCTGGATGCTGTCCACCGGGGGTTCCACGCCGTAACGGTTGACGTACGGGTCGTTGTTGTCCGCCCCGTCCAGAAGAAAGTTGTTGAACTCTTCGCGGCCTCCGCCCGCGTGCATCGAGAAAGCGCCGCGCGTCGAAAGCTCGGAATCCTGCACTGGAGGCAGCACTCCGGTCGCCAGTAAGGCGAGCTGGAGGAAGTCGCGGCGATTCAGGGGCAGGTCCTCGATGCGCTGTTGATCCATCACGATCCCGACTTCCGCGGACTCCACTTGGATCGGGCGCACATTCGCCTTCACTTCAACGATGTCTTTCATTGGAGCGACCGCCATGTAGAAGTCCGTCCGGAGCTGGGTATTGACCGCCAGCGTCACGTTTGTCTGAGTGACATCCGCGAATCCTGAAGCGGAGGCGGAGATGCTATAGACGGCCGGCGCCAGACCCACAAAGACGAAAGCTCCCGAGGAATCAGTCGTGGCTTTGCGAACGACCGCGTGGCTGGCATCGGAGACCGTGATTCGCGCACCAAGAATCGGGGCGCCAGACGGATCGTACACAGAGCCCAAGACGGAGCTGGTGGTCACCTGGGCTTGCAGCGGCGCAACTGTCGCAAGGACCAGAGGAATGAGGAGAACACAGACCGGCTTGCTCAGGAAGCCAAGAACCTCTCGTGCTCTCCAGCGCCGGAACATCATCGCCCGGAATCGTCGCGTTGCCATGAAAGCGGCCATCGGAACATTCCTCCATCCATCTCGTGACTGCGTTCGCCGAATGGGCCAGCCTGGCTGGCTTCTCCTCTTTTCCTGCCGGTCAAACCGAGAGTGCGGGCAACCCCACGACTCACCTCGACTTTTCCGACCGGCCTCGTGTGCGCCACCAACCTAGACTGGGGAAGGGGCCAGGCTACTGCCCTGAGCCGATCCTGAGCGCAGCTACGCCGGAGCGAAGCATTCGGAGAACTGCTCTGAGGGCTGTTCGCAAGATAGGTGCCACTTCCAAGTGCCAGTAACCACTTGAAAATATTGGCGTTAGCTGCGATTGGCGCAGGACGCTGTCCAACCGGTTTCCCGAAGCATGCAAAGAGCTTCCCCTCCCCAGACAGGTCAAACCAGGGAGGTGGTTGGCGGCTCTCCAGAGCCGCCTCAGCGGCAGAGGTTTTTCTCCACGAGGCCGCCGGTTTCCGGACTCCTAGATAATTCTTATTTAGTTAATAGTCTAACGGCCCGGCCCGCTCTGAAGGGGGGCGGGTTTGAACGTCCACGTAGCGCCCTCGTCCGTGCGTGGGCGTATCCTTGGAAAGATTTCGCCGGGGGCCGGCAGCATCTGCGTCATCTTGATTTTGAGCTTCGTGTCCTGAGAGGGAGCCAGCAGAGCTTCCGCCATCAAGCGCAAGAACTGAGCTGCGTTAATCTCATTGCCTTCAATCACCATCCGGGATGGGATGATGTTCTTTGGAGGCGGGACTGGGCTTGGGACTGGGTTATGGAGGTGCCCGGAGATACCGAGGCACATTTGAGTCAGAGAGGCAACCGTCACCTCTCCTGTGGCGGGTCCCGCGTTTCCTGACATTTCCATCGGTCCGTAGAGCTTGACGACGCGGACAGACTGCGGGAGTTTGCCCTTCATGTATTGTTCCGCTAGGGCGTCGCTCATTACCTGGAACATGTCGGCCAGTGACATGTAGTGGCCTTCCACCCGGTAGTATTGAGGTGGCGGAGGGGCGGTGTCGTTACCCCAAGCCTTTAAGATCTCTGCGAGTGTCGCACGCAGGCCCTCCATTGATATGGTGAAATCCGCGCTGGGCGGCGTCATCTGCTTCAGATCCGTGCTCGAGACAAAGCGGCTCCCGGGGTTCGCCGGGAAAAACTCCTGCACCAGCCACTTGAGTACTTCACCCTCCTTGGCATAGGCAGCGTCCACCTCATCGGCGTCGCGCAACAGCGTCGCAGGCAATCTCGGATGTTCGGGATCTTCGTAGGCGAGTTTCAGCGGGGGATACCAGGGACTGGGCCGCAGGTGCATCCGCTCGCTGCCGATTTCCATGTGGATGATGTGGATCTTGGACCTGTCGAGCCTACCCAGAACGCCCCCGATTGCGTCCACCCCCTCGTCTCCATGGAGCAGGCGGACCGTCGGACCGCTGTATTCGGAAGAACGCAAGACGTTGTCCTGCCAGTAGAGTTCTGGTGAGGATTCGGGGATCGGACTCATGAATTTGCCGAATTCCAGCGCCGAGCCCCTATACCCAGGGATGTGACGGCGCGGATCGGGATCCGGAATTCCAAACATGATGGCCTTGGTGTTGTAGCGGCCGATGTGTTGCACGTATTCGGAATCGCCGCCCATTTCCTGCGTGACGCCGGTGATGCACACCGCTTCGCCGAAGACTTCCTGCATCTTTTTCAGGCCGCCGGTCATACCGGCCTGCGGATTCCCGAGCAAATCGCGGGCCTCGGTCAGGAATCTCTCTGCCGCCTCCGCCCGCATTACCCAGCGTCCCTCGGGAGTCTTGACCTTCGAATAGTCAGGTAACGGGCGCTTTCCGTAGGTAGGTTCGTCGGTCCCATCGTAGCCAAGCTCGATCACTCCGCGGCGGGCGTAGTCCAGCACAAGATCCTTGATGCTGACCTGGCTACCCCGTCCTGCGGGGGGTCGGCTTGGCGGTCGAGCACCGCCGGCGATGGCCTGCGGCGGCCGGGTCGGACCACTCGGCGCCGCGAGCGCTTGGCTCACAGCACCCGAAAATAGGATTGTGGCGGCCACATGAGCTTCAGGATGTTCGTTGCGGAACCGTTCGAGCATGGGCAAGATGCGACGTAAACGGTCTTCAGTTAGGTCCAAGTTGACATGGTCGGTGACACGTGCGTAGAGATAGATATACACCGGCTGCCGAGCGGGGGCCTGTGCGGCGGCAACCACAGCGCCCAGCAAGACCACCACAGTCAGCAATAGACGAGCAAAGCAGTTCATCAGGACCTCCAAATGAGTCGACACGAAACACGGACAGCAAGGGCGCGTTGCCGGCCGGCTATTCTAACTCTCGCACCTAACGAGCAGGCAAAAAAAGGCCCTCCGGGTGTGGCCTGGGGAGCCACGCGCGGAGGGCCTAAAGTCCATCGTTAGCCCGACCGGAACCGACTAACGGCCCTGGGCGGGGATGACGATCCTAGCCTCGTTCGACGTGCAGAGTCCTCCGCCCGTCGGACCAAGAGGTTGCAATACGTAGTAGTACGTGTGGCCGTTGACGAGACTGGAGGTATCGGAGAAGGCAAGGCCTGCGGTATTCCCGACCACCGTGTAGGGCCCGCCTGACGCCGTGCCGCGCATAACGTTGTAGGAGCTGGCGCCGGTGATACCTGTCCACGTTACGTCGATCCTGGCGGGAGCCCGGCCGGAGGCCGTACCCCTCCCGTTCAGGTTGTTCACGCAGGCGAAGAACACTGTCTTGCGCAGCATGATGATCGACCAGGACGTCTCAAACGGCCAGTGCTCACTACTGTAGCTGTTCCCCCACCAATAGCCACCCTGCGGGTTTCCGGGGTTCGGAGTTCCATTCACGAGCGCCGCCCCTCCCTGCCTCTTGATCAGCGTCTGAGCTACGCCGTCGCAGGGATCCGAACCGCCGCTCTCCAGACCGACTGCGTTATACCAGTCTATGTCAGCCACGCCGGCAGTCGCAGAGTGCAGCAGAGTGATGGGCGGGGAGTGGAGGAGCATGGACTTTGTGAACGAGAACAAGCCATAGGTGTATGACCTGGGAGCAACAGTCGCCCCGCCGCTGGTGGCATTGCAGAACGCGTTCCGGTAGAAGGTTTCCGTTTTGTCCCAGCGGGTATCTCCACGGCCCTTGCCATTCATGATCATCTGAACCAGTCCTGATGGGGTCGTCGCATAAGGCCCCCAGGGGTAATAGCCTGGCTGGGTATATCCGAAACCGCCGTTCGTCGCATCGACGTCGTAGGTAAGCCACTCGTTGTTGGCATCATGCACGATCGCCGGAATAGTGATGCCGAACCCCGAATTGGCGGCGATGAGGCCGATCGCTTCCCATTGGGAAACCGAATTGTCGTTCCCGCCCTGGCAGCCATAGATCCACGCGCCTCCGTAGCCGGTGGTGCCGGGATACTGGCAATAGGCGAAGCCGTCCACCATGTCTTGCACGATGTCCTTGTAGGTCAGACCATTGACTCCCGGGGAGCCGGCATATCCAGCTCCTGGTGCGGCTCCGGTCTTAGCGACGGCGTTCGGGGTGCCTGAGGCCACGATGGCGTCCACCACCGGGCCGCCCTGGTAAAACGGCTGATTTGAGCCGCTGATGAGAGTATCGTAGAGGACTTGACCGTTTGAATTCCCGTCAAAAACCCAGTTGTTGCAGGGTGCGGTCGGGGCACTGGCGCAGGATGGGTAAACGTTGGGGTAATTCTTCGCCGCCACCGCCGCCGGGTTCATATCCATCATGGTCCGCGCCAAACCTCGCATGACGTCATCCGTGTAAGGATCGGAGGCCGGCCCGCTCTCGAGATGCCCGGTGACCTCGAAGGCCTGAACGTTGGAAGCCGTGATCGCGGAGGGTGAGCCGTAACCGATGTCGGCGCAATCGTACGCAAGCTTCTCAACAAGAGTCCCATCATTCGCGCCGCTTACCCCGCAGTAATAGTAGCCGCCATAACCACAGCAGGCAGAGTAAGGACCTGACGGGCCGTCAACGTAGTCATCCCAGCCGCCATAAACTCCGTTCGTCCCGTAGACGCCGCCGGTATTGCATCCTGCCGGAGCGCCGTTGGTGCAGCGCCACATGGTGGAGTGCATGTACCAGAGACCATGGTCGATGGCCACGTTGACCCGGGATTGCAGGTTGTTTGCCTGCTGGATCACGTAGAAATTGGCGCTGGCGTTTTGACTCGTGTTCGAGTCCGTGACCCTCAGGATTGCGGTCCACGTTGTGCCGCCCGCAGCCGAAGGAGGATATTGATGGAGCACTGAAACGTTGTACGGGTCTGTCACCGTACCCGTTGCATGTGCGGTCCCATCACCGAAATCCCAATCGTACGTGAACGTATCCGACGACCCCAGCAAATCCACCGTGGCTCCCAAGACGATGGTCACCTCGTGCGTAGCATCCAGGGGATAGGTGGTGTGCGGTGCAGTCGGATTTGTCGGATCCCAGGGCACAGTCTTGACGACCGGTATAGTTGCCTGGGCGACTTGCGGTACAGCAACAAAGAAAACCAGCAGAGCCAGGGCACATCCGTAGATCCCGAACCGATTGAATATCGCTTTCATCTTTCCCCTCCAGAAGTCGCTCAAAACTTCAAGGGGGCTTTGCGCCCCCCTTCCCCCCGGGGTAATGAACACGCAGTTTCTACGCCTACTCCACCGCGTCAGTCGAGGGACTCTTACCGACGCAGCTTGCGGATAATCCCTGAAACCACGGCCGTCCCGACCAGAACTATCGTGCTCGGCTCGGGAACCTGCGTCCCACCGCCGCCACCCGTCGGTTGAATCGCGACGTTGCCCGTGAAATAGAGCGTCGACGCATTCACGTTGTTCGCATCGATGGGATGGGTCTGGCTCAGGTAGAACCCGCTGGTCGGCTGAGTATGCGAGACGGCCAGTGTGATCACTGCCTGCTCGCTTGCTCCCAACACGAAGCTGAAGCCCATGGCCAGCGCCGCGTCGCCGTTGCAGGTCGCACCGGAGCAGAGGTTGAGGAAATTATCGGTCGTGCCCGGTAGCCCGTTGGTGTTCGGCAGTCCGCCGCCGGCCAGGACATCGGCGTAGATGTTGCTGAGGTAGGAGTCACCAATCTCCCAAGTCTGTCCCGTGGCCGGGGAGCCGCTCGCCGCGCCGTACTCGTTGAAGAACGGCAGATTCAGTTGGTTGTCGAAGAACGAATCGACGAAGTAGGATCCGGGACCAGGGTTGAACGTGAAGGTGATCGTCCCGTTGCCCGTGCTCTGATTCCAGGAACCGATATTCATGCCGGGCGCAGAGTAATCGGTGTACTGCGTCCCGTTGACGTTGAACAGAACGGACTGCAGGCTGTCAGCATGCGCGACGGGAAGCGCGCAAAAGCCCATGACCACCAGGCCCAAGACCACTACACCTAGTTTCCTCATCGTGACCTCCGGTGCCACGAACTAGTCTTGCGGAGAAGCGTCGGGGAGAGGCTCCGAGTCCATCCTGGATAACACACACACCTCAGGAACGCCACACAAGATGACTCGGTTATCCTACGCGCAAGTGCGTGGCCAATCCGCTTGAGCTGTAACTAATTGATTCTAAATGTCTCAATGGACGTATACCGACATCAAGCGCACTCTCGTTGCACATTCTATGAACGGACGTTCCAACCGCAAATCTGCAGAAACTCGGTAAGTCGCCTTGTTTACTGCGACTTCTAGTTTGCTGCACAATTGCAGGCCTTCCTCCCGTCGAGTCTCAGCAATGGACGTGATGAGAGGTGGCAACCGGGCTGGCCAAAGCGTAAGGGTTTGGAAGGGGAATGAAGTATCTTCAGGTGTTCCTAGGGGGTGGGGCAGCGAAGTAATACTGGCCGCCAAAGAGTGCGCCTTTCGAGGGTTTCTGGGACCTAACTCTAGCAGATAGTTCAGGAAGACGAAAAACGATGCTCATGAGAGTTCCAGCATTCAGGAGCCTTTGTATAGCGAGTCTCTGTACTCTGTCCATCAGTTTGGCCGGTAGGGGGGCGGTGGTTCGCTCTGCGGTCCTCGCGGACCCCTCCACGGTCTCTACCGTCAACACGTCACAATCCGAGTTCCGCGCCTGGCCTTCGCGCAAACAAGTCCCTGTAAGACTCGCTGGAGCCGCTCCTGCGGGAATAGCCTTTGACGGAACCAACATCTGGATCACAAACAGCCGCAGTCACTACGTGACCAAGCTTAGCCCGATCGATGGCAAGTTGTTGGGGACAATCGCGGTAGGAGAAAGCCCAGCTGGCATGGTCTCGGATGGGTCCAACATCTGGGTGGCGAATTACGGAAGCGACAACGTCACGAAGCTCCGTGGACGGGATGGCGCAGTACTGGGTACATTTGCTGTGGGAATGGGGCCCAGCGGGGTGGTCTTCGATGGGACAGGTATTTGGGTCACCAATAAAGGCAGCGATACCGTGACCAAGCTGCGCGCCAGCGATGGCGTCGTGCTGGGGACATTCGCTGTGGGAGGTGCGCCCAGCGGAGTAGCCTTTGACGGCGCGAACATCTGGGTCGCAAACGCCAACAGTGACTCTGTGACCAAGCTGCGCGCCAGCGACGGCGCCGTGCTGGGGACATTTCTCGTGGGCAGCGGTCCCACCGGCGTGGCTTTTGATGGGTCTTTCGTTTGGACCACCAACAACCGGGGCGACACCCTGACCAAGCTGCGCCCGAGCGACGGCGTCGTGCTCGGAACATTCGCGGTGGGAAAGGGACCCGCAGCGCTCGCCTTTGACAAGGCGAACATCTGGGTCGCAAACAGCATGGATAGTTCCATAACCAAACTCCGCCTGAGCGATGGGGCCGTGCTGGCGACGATTTCTGCCGGCGGCCGGCCTGAGGCGCTTGCTTTTGACGGGGCCAACCTCTGGGTTGTGAATCAGAACGGAAGTTATGTGACCAAGCTGAACCCGCGGGACGGCAGGGCGCTCGGGGTATTTGGCTTTGAAGCCAGGCCTTAAGGCACTGGCCTCTGATGAGCCGAGCAGACGGAGTGTTCCAGGAACGGTACTGCAATTCCTGCGGGAGCGTGGCTTCTCCCGGAGTTTGAGTAGGATGTATATCGTCGAACAGTTGAATCCAAGCCGTTCGGCCCTCAGCCGATGCGCGGGACTCAGATGAGATTTGAAATGTTTCCTGAGCCAGTGGCAACGAGAGAATGCCAAGCGCCAAGATGCTTTACAGGATGGAGAGAGCCTCCTAGACTGACGCGAAAGATCTGATCGGCCAGTGTATGAGCAACCCGTTGCCAAGCCAGCCCGAAGAGGGCAAACCGAATCGGCTTCCTCCCCTCGCGTTGGCGTTTCTCCTGATCGCGGCGCTCAGCAGCTTCTCTGCGCTTCCCCGGGTGAGGGCCAACCCCGCGCTGACATGGTCCTTCTGGGGGGGCGCGGGATTCCTGCTTCTCTTCCTCATTTTCTTGGGCTTGAGTGCGAAGCGTGCGGGGCGGAAGCTCCGGTACGACGTCGTCCTGAACAAGGTGCATTACGTCCAGCTCACCATGCAGTCTTGCGTGTACGCCTACTGGGGATGGTACTGGCGCGAGGTGTACCACTTCGTGCCTTTTATTGTGGCTCAGCTCATCTTCGCCTATGCCCTGGACATGTTGGTTTGTTGGTCACGGCGAGATAAGTGGATTCTTGGCTTCGGCCCGTTTCCCATCATCTTGAGCACCAACCTGTTCCTGTGGTTCCGGGACGATTGGTTCTACCTGCAGTTTCTGATGGTGGCCACCGGAGTGTTATGCAAGGAGTTCGTTAAGTGGAAACGCGAGGGCCGCACTACTCACATCTTCAATCCCTCGGCCATTGCGCTTTTCATTTTCTCCGTGGCTCTGATTGCAACTAAGGGCACTCCCCTCACCTGGGGAGAGGACATCGCCACCACCTTCCACCGTCCTCCGCATATCTATCTGGAGATCTTCCTGGTGGGACTCGTGGTGCAGTCCCTGTTCTCGGTAACGTTGGTCACCCTCTGGGCCGCGGCATCGCTTTGTGGGCTGAGCCTGCTCTACACGCACTTCACGGGCAGCTATCACTTTATTGACTCGAACATTCCGGCTGCGGTTTTCCTCGGCCTGCATCTCCTGGTCACTGACCCGGTGACCTCACCGCGAACCACCGTAGGAAAGATCCTGTTCGGAGGGTTGTACGGCGCAGGGGTCTTCGCGATCTACGGGGCCCTTGATTGGTTCGGTGCTCCCACCTTCTACGACAAGTTACTCTGCGTTCCTTTTCTCAACCTGAGTGTGCAGGCACTGGATCGATGGAGTCGAGCGCTTGCCAAGCGCTTCCGTGCACTTGACTCGGACTGGGCGTGGAACCCGCAAAGATACAACCTTGCCCACATGGGCCTGTGGATCACGCTCTTCGCCGTCATGTTGACCTCCGGATTCTTGTCCAAGGGCAAGGATCATCCTGGCGGCGTCACTAGCTTTTGGCAACAGGCCTGCCAGGAGGGGAGGTGGAACGGTTGCAAGACGTGGGTGCACGTCCTGGGTATCACCTGCGGGAATGGCGCAGCCTATGACTGTTTCCTGATGGGCGACATGTTGAACGAGGGGCGGGTCGTGCCGCGAGACCCGGTGGTGGCGGGTGTGAGCTTCGGACGCGCTTGCGACCTTGGTCTCCCTGCGGGCTGCGGGAGCCTGATCGAGTTCTTACAAAGCGGCGGCGAGGAGGTGCTCCAGAAAGCTTGCCTGCGCGGCGATGGTGCGAGCTGTTTCATCCTGGGATCGGCGTACAGCAACGGGATTGTTGCTCAACGGGACGCAACCCGCGCTTTCTCCCTGTACCGCCAGTCCTGCGCGAACGGCTGGCCGCGCGGATGCGGACGCCTCGCCCAATCCTTTCTGCGAGGTGAAGGAACGCCGGTGGATCCCGCGAAGGCGATCGAGAATTTTGAGAAGGCGTGTCGAGGGCGCAACGCCCCCAGTTGCGCTGAGGCGGGTTACATGTATCGCCGCGGGATGGGGGCAGCCAAGGACGAAAATCTCGCCAGACAGCGCTTCCGCCAAGCCTGCGAACTCGGTCTGCGGCAGGCCTGTTCGCAGGGTTGAGTCCCTCCCCAAGATCCGCACTCCGCGGGAGATGATCTCGCCGTCTGTGAGCAGTGCGCTCGCGTCGAAGCTCCATTGCCAGGCACGGTTGCAATCGTCCCCTCGCGCGCAACGAACGCCAGCAAGGTGGCAGAGAGCTCAGGATCCCATCCTGTCAAATCGCCGTCGGCCGCGAGCTGAGTGGGCTGCAAGCAGCCGAAAACTTGCGCTAAGACGGAGACAAGAAACCCGGCTGGCTGGACTTAAGTAGGCTCTCTGATTGGAACTAGTACACGGATTCAGCCTGCTCAATCGTGGAATGTGTCGCGACCATTCCGAGTGTCATCTCTCCACGGAATCAAATTCGGCGGAAGGCACAGGCGCCAGCGGCCCGGCTTTTCTCCTTCATAAGATCAAACTAGGGGAGTTCTCAAGTCCGGCTGGGAGGGGCGATTTCAGTTCAAAGGCACTCAGTAGCTAAGATAATCGTTATCCCGGTTCATCTTGTCCCGCGTCAACCAACCAGCAGATTGAGGCAAATGCCTCAACCCTGCGGACAATGCCACAAACGTGCCCCGTATACGTGTGCGAACCTTCCGGCGGTTTGAGAGCAGGGATGTTCGAAGACGTGATTCCAGCGGCAAACTCCGTGCAGTTTCACAACAAAGGTGCTGAGAAGTGCAAAGAGCGCGAATTGGCGGCGTGGTGTCTTGAGAGTTTCTTGTTGAGAATATGCGCGAAACCCCAGGGCGAGAACTGCTCCTGGCGTCGTAACACACGTGTCGCCCAGCGCACGGCCTTTGGCAGGGCTTGTGCACCTCAGAGTGGAGGTTCGTGTGTGGCGGGGTTTGTGTGGCTCCCGCTGTGAGGTAGCAGCGATGCGTCGAGACCGCCCATTGGCTCTGGGGCACGACCTATTGGGTAGCACTCATGCCCTCAACTCGGCCTTGGATGAGGTTGTAGGGAGATGGCTCGGTCGCCACGTGGTCGGCAATCATCTCACCTTCTCCCAACTGAAGCTGCTCAAGCTCGTTGCCTGGACGGATGCTCACAGTCTGGCCAACCTGGCTCGGTTTCTGGGGATCAGTCGGCCAGCGGCCAGCAAGGCGGTGGATCGATTGGTGCACCGGAAACTCTTGCGGCGCACGGAGCAGCAAGCGGATCGCCGAGCTCTGAAACTCTCCCTGACGCCGCGCAGCAAACGCCTCCTAGCGATGCACGACGAAGCCTGGAGGCGGAGGTTTGGCCGGATCCTCGCCGCGTTCTCATCTCAAGAATTGGACCAAGCTACCGATCTGCTGGATCGGCTCTCCATCGGAGTGCTGAAGAACACCGGGCGGCTCGGAAGCAGTTGCTTGCGGTGCGGAATTTATCTGAGGGAGAAATGCCTTTTGCGCGATCGAGCCCCCCAGAATTGCTTTCTTTCCCAGCATCAGAGCCGTGCCGACGCCCAGCCGCTCGATGCCGGAAAAAACCATAACAACAACGGTGCGAAGCGGAGGCCATTGCGCTTCCGCCACAGCGCACTCGATTCAGCCGTGCCACATGCACTGAGGGTATCCTGACATGAGCCGCCCAACTTTCATTCGCAAAGTGAAGTACGAAAAAGAGCTGCAAAGAGATCTCGCTGCGGAGGTCTTGGCAACGCCGGGAGGCGAGAAGATTCTCTCCTGCCTGCAATGCGGGACTTGCGGCAGCGCCTGCCCGCTCTCTGTTTACATGGACTACACGCCGCGCAAGTTGATTGGGATGGTGCGCGAAGGATTCAAGCAGGAAGTCGTGGAGAGTTTCGCCATCTGGCTCTGTGCGTCCTGTTATGAATGCACGGTGCGGTGTCCCGCGGGTATCAAAGTCACGGACGTGATGTATGCGCTGAAGCGGGTCGCCATCCGCGAGGGATTCTACCCGCGCCGTTTTCCTGTTCCGATCCTGGCCAAGGAATTCTTGAAGATGGTGAAGAAGACCGGACGCACGAACGAATTCTGGCTGTTCTTGAAACTCTCTCTGAGAACCGCTCCCCTGAAGCTGCTGAATTCCTGGCGGATGGGTCTTGCGTTGTTCCGGCGCGGCCGCTTGCGTTTGACTTCGAGCCGGACGCCGTCCGCTGCCAAGGTTAGCAGCATGCTTCAGGTCGTCGGGGAAAGGCACTGAGCCATGGCCTACACCTACTTCCCAGGCTGTGCCATGCACGGACTTGGGCGCCACTGCCAGGAATCCCTCTTCGCGGTTTTCGAAGCCCTGGGGCTGGAGCTCCGCGAACTGAAAGATTGGAACTGCTGCGGCGCGACTACCTACATGTCCTTGGATGAAAACCAAGCGCTTGCGTTGGGTGCGCGCAACCTAGCCCTGGCCGAGGAAGAGGGGCTGGAAATTGTGGCCCCCTGCAGCGCGTGCTTCATGATTCTGAAAAAGACGCAGGATTACCTAGGGCGGTATGAAAGCCTGCGCGAAAAGACAGATGCGGGGCTGGCGGCAGCCGGGCTGCGCTACCGCGGGAACGCGCAGATCCGCCACCCGCTGGAAATCCTGTTGCGCGATGTGGGTCTGAAGACGCTCAAGGCCAAGGTAAAGAAGCCGCTCAAGGGTTGGAATGTGGCGCCCTATTACGGCTGCCTGCTGGCGCGACCTTATCCGTTGAGCGAGGGATATCGCCTGGAAGATTTCGACGCGTTCATTCCCGCGCTGGGAGCAAATCTGGTGGACTTCGAGCTGAAGTCGCATTGCTGCGGAGGCTCACTGACCGGGACGATCGAAGAGGTTGGGCATCGCCTGGTCTATATCCTGTTGCACCAAGCCGTGCGGAATCACGCTCACATGTTGGTCACGGTTTGCCCGCTCTGCCAACTGAATTTGGAAGCCCAGCAGAGTGAGATCACGCGGTCCTACGGGGAAGACGTTACTCTTCCCATTCCCTATTTCACCCAATTGATCGGCATTGCTCTGGGACTGCCCGAAAAGGCATTGGGATTGGACCGGCTTCTGGTGCCTCTTCGCATGGAGGCCAGTGAGAGAGTTTCCGAGGCGCACGCGCCGGCGGCGGCGTGAGGAAGGGTGCGCAGCAGAAGAGGAGCAAGGTGAGGTTGGGAGAGATGGACCTCTCGTCCGAGCGTAACAACGGCCTGAATCATCCCATCTACCCGCGCCACGCGGAGAGGTGATCAAAATGAAGGGCAACGGGAAAAGCGGATTAAAGGTTGGCGTCTACGTCTGCCACTGCGGGACGAACATCGCCGCCAAGGTGGATGTGGCCAAGGTGGTGGAAAGCGCCTCCAAGTTGCCGGGCGTGGCCATTGCCCGCGAGTACAAGTACATGTGCTCGGATCCCGGCCAAGATTTGATTGTGCAGGATGTGAAGAAGTTGGGGCTGAATCGCATCGTCGTGGCCTCCTGTTCGCCCCACCTGCATGAACTGACTTTCCGCAAGACCACGGCGAATGCGGGGGAGAATCCCTACCTGTTCCACTTGGTGAATATCCGCGAGCAGGTCTCCTGGGTCACCGAGGATCCAGCGCTCGCCACTGCCAAAGCCATCGCCCTGGTGAAAGCCGCCGTGCAGCGTGTCCTCTGGCACCAAGAGCTCGAGCCGCGACGCTTCCCGGTGAATCCCAGTGTGCTGATCGTGGGTGGAGGGATCGCCGGCATCCATGCGGCGCTGACGCTGGCCAACGCGGGCAAGCAGGTCTACCTGGTCGAGCGCGAACCCTCCATCGGCGGGCACATGGCGCAATTCGACAAGACGTTTCCCACGCTGGACTGCTCCGCCTGCATCCTGACGCCGAAAATGACCGCCGTGAAACAGCAGCCCAACATCCACCTGCTGAGCTGCGCGGAAGTCACCGAAGTGGGTGGATTCGTAGGCAATTTCAAGGTCAAGGTCACGAAACGCCCGCGGTACATCGACGAGGCGAAATGCGTGGGCTGCGGTGAATGCATCGAGTTCTGCGTCTACAAGGAAGGCAAGTATCCCAATGAATTTGACGTGGGGCTCGGCAAGCGTAAGCCCATCTACATGCCTTTTCCCCAAGCGGTGCCATCGGTGCCGTTAATCGATCGCGAAGCCTGCATTGAGTTCAAGTCGCACAAGTGCCCCAAGGGGTGCGTCGAAGCCTGCGGCGACCGCGACGCCATTGACTTTAACCAGAAGCCGGTGGAGCTCGAACTGGAAGTGGGAACCATCGTGATGGCCACCGGTTTCAAGACGTTCGATCCGCACCGGCTGCCACAGTACGGATACGGAAGACTCCCCAATGTCTACACCAGCCTCGAAGTCGAGCGGCTGGTGAACGCCTCCGGGCCGACTCTGGGCCAGGTCGTTCTGCGCGATGGCCGAAAGCCGCAGTCCATCGGCATCCTACACTGCATCGGCTCCCGCGACGAAAACACCAACAAGTACTGCTCACGCGTCTGCTGCATGTATTCGCTGAAGCTGGCGCACCTGCTCCGCGAGAAGACCGGGGCGCACATCTACAACTTTTACATTGACATGCGCACGCCGGGGAAAGGCTTCGAGGAATTCTACAAACGCGTGCTGGATGAGGGAGTCTCCTTCATCCGCGGCAGAGTGGCGGAAGTCAGTTCCTGGCCACAGTCGCCGGAGGAAGAAGGCAAGATGGTGCTCCGCGTGGAGGACACGCTCCTCGGCCAGATCCGGCGCATCCCGGTGGACATGGTGGTGCTTTCCGTGGGGCTGGAACCCCGGGCCGATGCGGGTGAAGTCCGGCGACGCTTCAATATCGGGTGCTCGACGGAGGGATGGTTCCTCGAGCGGCATCCGAAACTCGCCCCGGTGAACACGTTTACCGATGGAATTTTCCTGGCCGGGTGCTGCCAGGGACCCAAAGACATTCCCGACACCGTGGCGCAGGCCGGCGCCGCGGCGGCGGAAGCGCTGGCGCTGATTGACAAGGGCTGCGTCGAGATGGAACCCAACACGGCCTGGATTGAAGAAGAACTATGTTCCGGCTGTCAGATCTGTGTCGGGATGTGTCCTTACAGTGCCATCCATTTTGACGCCGAGAAAGTCGTCGCCGTGCTCAATGAGGCTCTGTGCAAGGGCTGCGGAACCTGCGTCGCTGCCTGCCCGTCTGGCGCCGCTCAACAAAACCTCTTCCGGGATGAGCAGTTGTACGCCGAAGTGGAAGGAGTGCTGGCATGAGTGAGTCCTTCAACCCCGTCATCGTCGGATTTTTCTGCAACTGGTGCACGTACCTGGCCGCGGACCTGGCGGGCACTTCCCGAATGAAGTACGTGCCCAACGTGCGAGTCGTGCGCACGATGTGCTCGGGTCGCGTGGACCCGCAGCTCGTTCTGTGGGCTTTTCGGAACGGCGCCGACGGCGTGCTGATCGGCGGCTGCCACCCGGGCGATTGCCACTACCAAGAGGGCAATTACAAGGCGCTGCGGCGAGTCCTGCTGCTGCGCCGGATGCTGGCCCAATTCGGCATCGCACCGGAACGCCTCCGCCTGGAGTGGATCTCTGCTTCGGAAGGGGAGCGCCTCCGCGATGTCGTCAACGAGTTCACGGAGCAGATCCGCCGGCTGGGCCCGTTGCGTGCCGCTGCGGCTGCTGCAGGTCGGGCGGCGGCCTGACGCGGAGAGAAGACGCCGGACGAGGAGTCGGGCCGTCCTGCGGGAGGAGTAAGGAAGCCATGGCCAAACCAAAAGTCGCATTTTACTGGTGCGCGAGTTGCGGTGGATGCGAGGAGGCCGTCGTCGATCTGGCCGAGGGAGTCCTCCAAGTCGTTGAGGCAGTGGACATCGTGTTCTGGCCCGTGGCGCTGGATTTCAAGCGCAAGGACGTGGAGAACATGCCGGATGCCTCGATTGATGTGGCCTTCATCAATGGGGCGATCCGCATGGACGAGCAGGAGGAGATGGCGCACCTCTTGCGCCGGAAGTCGAAGCTCGTGATTGCTTACGGCGCCTGCGCCTATGAGGGCGGCGTGCCGGGCCTGGCAAATCTGACCGACCGTGAGGCCATCCTCGCCTACGTCTATGACCAGGCGCCCTCGAACACGAACGGCACGACCCGCCCGCAGGTGCGACTCACGGTGGCTGAGGGTGAATTGAGGTTGCCAGAGTTCTCGGAGAGCGTACGGGCTCTCGATCAGGTCATCGACGTGGACTACTACGTGCCGGGTTGCCCCCCCACCTCAAAGATCACCCTCCATGCCCTCGAGGCGATTCTCAAGGGAGAACTTCCCGAAAAGGGCGCGGTGTTGGCCGGCGACCGCGCGCTCTGCCACGAATGCGAATTGAACTCCTCGAAGCCTGAGAAACTTTTGCTCAGCGAGTTGAAGCGCATCCACCAGGTGATTCCTGACCCCAGCAAATGCTTGTTGGCTCAGGGCATCCTCTGCCTGGGGCCAGTTACACGCGGTGGATGCGAAGCGGTTTGCGTCAAGGGCGGGATGCCCTGCACCGGGTGCTTTGGTCCGCTGGAGCGCGTCCGGGACTATGGAAGCAAAGCCCTGTCCGCCCTGGCTTCGATTGTGGATAGCAAAGAAGAAGAGGCGCTGGCCAGGATTTTCGAGGCCGTACCTGACCCCGCCGGAACTTTCTACCGCTACAGCGCACCGGCGTCGTTCCTGGTGCACAAGCGTTGAGCCGCAGCGAGGTGGGTCATGTCACATCGGATCACCATAGATCCCATTACCCGGTTAGAGGGGCACGGCAGGATTGAGATCTTTCTGAACGACGCCGGCAAGGTAAGCCGCGCTTATTTTCAGGTTCCTGAGCTCCGCGGCTTCGAGAAATTCGTTGTCGGCCGCCCTGCCGAGGAGATGCCGCAAATCACTTCGCGCATCTGCGGCGTGTGTCCCACGGCGCATCATATGGCCGCCACCAAAGCACTCGACGACTTGTACAAGGTAGACCCGCCTCCTGCGGCGAAGAAGATCCGCGAATTGGTCTACAGCACCTTCATGGCCGAGGACCACACTCTCCATTTCTATTTCCTTGGCGGCCCGGATTTCGTGGTCGGCCCCGAAGCGCCGCCCGCCGAGCGAAATGTCCTCGGGGTCATCGCAAAAGTGGGCGTGGACGTAGGCAAGAAGGTGATTGCCATGCGGCGCCGCCTGCGCGAGCTAATCACACTGGCTGGAGGGAAGCCCATCCATCCCGTCTTGGGTTTGCCGGGTGGCGTGGCCAAGCGCATCACGCCAGAGATGCAGAAACAGTTCCAGGAAGTGGCCGCCGAAGCGGTGGAATTCGCCCAATTCACGCTCCAGGTGTTCGAGGACATCGTCCTCAAGAACACGGATTACGTCAGCCTGATCCTCTCGGATATCTACACCCATCGCACGTACTACATGGGCCAGGTGGACGCCAACAATCGCGTGAACTTCTATGACGGCGTGATTCGCGTGGTGACTCCCGAGGGGAAGGAATGGAAGAAGTTTCGCCCCGCAGACTACCTGGAAAATATCGCCGAACACGTCGAACCTTGGAGCTACGTCAAGTTCTGCTACTTGAAGCCCGTTGGCTGGAAGGGATTCACAGAAGGCGTGGACAGCGGGGTGTACAGCGTCGCTCCCCTGGCGCGATTGAACGCATGTGATGGCATGGCGACACCTCTGGCGCAGCAGGCCTATGAGAAGTACTTCTCGATCCTGGGCGGCAAGCCCGTGCACCACACTCTGGCCAATCACTGGGCGCGCGTCGTCGAGCTGCTGTACGCTGCTGAGCGGATGAAAGAGCTCGCCGGCGATCCGCAACTCACGGACGGCGAAATCCGGATCCTGCCGACGCAGACCCCCCGGGAGGGAATCGGCGTCGTCGAAGCTCCGCGTGGCACCCTCATTCACCATTACTGGACCGATGAGCGCGGCGTGATCGAGAAGGCCAACCTCATCGTCGCCACGCAGAATAACGCGGCTCGCATCGCCATGAGCGTCGAGAAGGCCGCCAAAGGGTTGATCTCCGGCGCTGATGTACCGGAAGGTGTCCTCAACAAGATCGAGATGGCTTTCCGCGCCTATGATCCCTGTCATGGCTGCGCCACGCACTCGCTGCCCGGCAGCATGCCGTTGTGGATTCGAGTCCATGACCCAGAGGGAAAAGCGCTGGCCATTTTGCGGCGGGATTTCGACGGGAGCGTCCATCGTGAGTAGTGCTGGAACAGGTTGCTTGGATTCCGGGCCGGAAACAGCGGCGCCGGGGACTGGCCTGCGGATCCTGTGCCTCGGCAACGATCTGCTCGCCGACGACTCCCTGGGCAGCGTCGTTGCCGAACGAGTCCGGCAATTGGGGCGAGACGATGCGGAGGTCGTCTTCACCTCGGAGACGGGCTTTCATCTCTTGGACTCGATCGTGAATGCAGCGCGTCTTGTGGTTGTCGACACCGTTCTCACGGGGACGGCACCACCGGGGACGATCTACGTCACACGCGAGAGTGAGTTGCGAATGGTTTCCGGAGGATCGCCTCACTATATCGGACTTCTCGAGACGCTTGCCCTGGCAAGAGCCTTGGGGCTGCAAGTGCCAAACGAGGTGGTCATCCTGGCTGTGGAAGCAGCCGACTGCTTGACCGTGGGCGGAGAAATGCATCCCGCAGTCCGCGCCTCGGTACCGCGCATAGTGAATATGATACGAGAGAGGGTCTTTCTGCGGGATGGCGACACTTCCGTGCTGGAGGCAGACAGTGTGACCCCGTAAGGGGAAGCCTGGGCGGTCGGCATCCTCGAAGGTGGGGCGGCGCCGCGCGACATCCGGGCAGGGGGCCGAAGGAGGGTCATATGAATCGCGAGCATCCCTGGCCGCGATGGAGCTTCTGGACGTGGTGCTTTGCACTCCTGATGACGGGTGGCACCTATGCCTTCCTCGTTCGATCCTTGCGCGGATTGGGTCCGGCAACCCATCTGAATGATGTTTTTTCCTGGGGTCTGGGAATCGGCCTGGATGTCTACTGCGGCATCGCGCTGGCCGCAGGTGGCTTTACGGTTGCCGTCTTCGCCCACCTTCTCGGAGATGAGAGCTCCGTGCCCGTTGTGCGCGCCAGTGTCCTGGCAGGATTTCTGGGGTACGTGGTTGCCGTTCTCGGGTTCATCTCCGAACTGGGACGGCCTCTTGGCACTCGGTTTCTGACGGCATGGAACCCACGCTCCGTCATCTCTGGTGTCGCCTGGGTCGGGCTTCTCTATGGCGCGGCGCTCCTTCTGGAGTTCGCTCCCGAGTTGTTCCATCGCTACGGCCGGCGCGACCCACCGGTTTGGGCGCGACCCCTGACACTGCTTATTCTGCTCACGGCGCTGGTATTGTCCACGGTGCACCAAGTTTCGCTGGCCAATCTGATTCTTTCCAGCCCAAGCCGGCATTCCCCGATATGGTTCACTCCACGCTTGCCGGCGTTCTTCTTCGTATCCGCCTGCTGCGCGGGTCTGGCGGTGGTGATCTTCGCCTCCTGGCATACCAGTGTTGCCTTCGCGCGAGGGTTGACGCCTTCTCTGCTGGTGGGCATTGGCAGAGTCCTGGCCGTGGCGCTCCTCTTCTACTTGAGCCTGCGCATTGTGGACTTGGTACAACGAGGTATTCCCCTTCTGGCGTGGACCTACAGAGTTGAGAATCTTCTGCTGGGACTCGAAATCTGCCTGTTTGCCGTGCCCGCTTGGTTGCTCCTCGGCAGTCCCAATCGTCGTCGTCCGGGCCTGATCTATTTCTGCGCGGTGCTGGTCCTGGGCGCGCTGGTCGTCAACCGCCTGAACACTTGTATTACCTCGATCGAAGCAACATCCGGGTTGAGGTATCTGCCGAATTGGAATGAGCTGATTCTGGCGTACGGCGTAGTGGCTTTGGGCATCGCGGCGTTCGGCCTCGCGGCAAAACGCCTGCCCATATTTCCGGAACTCTGATTGCTCCTAGAGAAAGGGGGAGTGAATGTGGACTGACAAATTGGCCTTTATCGGTGCTGGAAACATCGCAGAAGTGATTATCAACAGGCTTGTGGCGATTGGCTCGCTGCCGGCCTCACACATGTTCGCTTGTGACATCCGCGCCGAGCGGCGAGCTTACCTGCGCGAGCGCTTTAACGGAATTCACACCAGCGAAGCTCCGCGAGAAGCGGCGCAGTTCGCCAAATGCGTCATCCTCGGAACCCCGGCGGGTGCCGTCGCGACGGTGGTGCGGGAGATTCGGCCGGTCCTGACTACGGAACATGTGCTGGTCTGCCTCGCGACATCGGTTCCTTTGGCTGAGCTGGAGAAGCTCGCAAACGGAATGGCTGTCGTGCGGGCTTTGGTGAACACGCCCTCTCTTGTGGGGGAAGGGATGAATCTGGTCTCCTTCGGTGGCGGGGTTACCCCCGACTACCGCAGGAGGATTGGCGCTCTGCTGGATTTGCTCGGGCCGAAGTTCGAAGTTTCCGACGCCCAGATGGACTTCTGGTGCGCCATTTGCGCGGCTGGCCCCGTTTATGTCTTTCCGGTGATCCAGGCCTTGGCGAATGCGGCCATGGTTCGGGGCATCGAGCGCGAACAGGCCTTGAGAGGGGCCTCCCAAGTCGTCTTGGGAGCAGCGCGAATGGTCCAACAGACCGGAAGGGACCCCAGGGAACTGGAGAAGTTGAGCGCGAGCCTGGGGTCCTTGCGGGAGGATGAGGTGTACAAGCTCTACTCCGAGGCTTACGAGGAGACGCTCCGCAAGCTGAAGGAGGCCAACCTCACCGCAGTGAGCTGAGCATTGGGCTTGCGGCCGATTGTCCGCGACCCGCAACTGGGGCGGCGCCTACCGATCCGGTTGCCACGCGCCGAGATGGCTCTTAGGGAGGTGTATTGATGTGCCTGGCAATCCCTGGAGTGATTCTGGACACCGAAGATCGCAACGGCAGCCGGACGGCGCGTGTCCGGTTCGGAAGAATCATCCGGGGCGTCTGCCTGGATCTGGTGCCCGAGGCTCGGGTGGGCGACTACGTGATCGTCCATGTCGGCTACGCCATCAGTCAGCTCGACGAAAAGGAAGCTCGCGAGAGTTACCAGATCCTTCGGGCTTTGGGACAGCGGGAAGAACAGGAATCTGACGGTGCCGAAGAAACAAAGGGAGTGAGCAGTGGAATACCTTGACGAGTATCGGGATCCCCGCCTTGCCAAAGCGCTTCTCTCAACGATTCGGCAAAGGACGAAGCGCCCCTGGGTGCTCATGGAGATCTGCGGAGGGCAGACGCACACGATCGTGCGCTACGGCCTGGACGAACTGCTGCCGCCGCAGATCGAGCTCGTGCATGGCCCAGGTTGCCCCGTGTGCGTGACCCCACTGGAGGTGCTCGACGCGGCCATCCACCTGGCGCGTCTGCCCGGCGTAACTCTGGTCACCTATGGCGATATGTTGCGCGTCCCGGGCTCGCAAGCAGATCTGTACCAGGCGAAAGCCGAAGGCGGAGACGTTCACGTGGTCTATTCCCCCTTGGACGCGCTGGAGATCGCGCGCGCTCACCCAACGCGGCGCGTCATTTTCCTCGCCATCGGATTCGAGACCACGGCGCCTGCCAATGCCGCTGCGATCAAGCAGGCCGCACGAGAAGGGCTGCAAAATTTCTACGTGCTGGTTTCGCAGGTGCTCGTGCCGCCGGCGATCCGTCTTCTTCTCAGCTCGACTGCCAATCGAGTGCAAGGCTTCATCGCGCCGGGTCATGTCTGCACCGTGATGGGATATGGCGAGTACGTGGAACTGAGTCGTGAGTTCCATGTTCCCATCGTCGTGGGGGGCTTTGAGCCCTTGGATCTTCTCGAGGCCATCTCCCTTCTGGTTACCCAATTGGAAGAAGGTCGAGCGATCGTGGAGAACCAGTACAAACGCTCCGTGAACTACCGGGGCAATCACGCCGCGCAGGCGGTCATGCACGAGGTCTTCGAGGTGTGTGACCGCAAGTGGCGGGGCATCGGACCGATCCCGCGCAGCGGGTTGCGGTTGCGGAAGGAGTTTGAGGCTTTCGATGCGGAAAAGGCGTTTGGTCTCGAGAATATTGCCGTGCATGAGTCGCCGGAATGCATCAGCGCCCTGGTATTGCGCGGGCTGAAAAGGCCCTGGGACTGCCCTGCATTCGCCCAATCTTGCACGCCGCAGCATCCACTCGGGGCGCCGATGGTCTCTCCGGAAGGGGCTTGCGCCGCCTACTATATGTACCGCAGACACGCGGTGGCTGGTTCGGAGGCCCACCATGGCTGATCAAGCAGAGTCCTTCCCAGCGTTAAGTTGTCCTTTGCCGCTGCCAGCCAAAGAGACTGTTCTCCTTGGACATGGCAGCGGGGGGAGAATGACGGCGGATCTCATTCGGGAGATTTTTCTCCCTGCTTTCGACAATCCCATCCTGGCACAACTGAATGATCAGGCCGTGGTCCGCATCAACGGCCTGCGCTTGGCGCTCACGACCGATTCCTTTGTCGTGCGCCCATTGTTTTTCCCTGGCGGCGATATCGGGTCATTGGCCGTTCACGGCACGGTAAACGATCTCGCCGTGGGCGGAGCGCAGCCCCTCTTCCTCAGCGCCGCGTTCATCCTCGAGGAGGGTCTGCCGATGGACGTGCTCCGGCGGGCCGTGCACTCGCTTCGCCAGGCTGCGGTGGCCTCAGGAGTCACGGTGGTAACCGGTGATACGAAAGTGGTCGAGAAGGGCAAAGGCGACGGCCTGTTCATCAACACGACCGGAGTGGGGCTGGTCCCCGAAGGGCTGCGCCTCTCGGCCGACCAGGCTCGTCCGGGAGATTGTGTGCTCCTGAGCGGGACCCTTGGCGATCACGGCATGGCTATCTTGGCGCAGCGGGAGGGACTCGAGTTCGAGACAACGATTGTCAGTGATTCCGCGCCGTTGCACACCTTGGTCGCGGCCATGCTCGCCACACCCGGCCAGATCCACTGCATGCGTGACCCCACACGCGGAGGGCTTTCCAGCGCTCTGAATGAGATCGCCACGCAGTCGCGTGTGGGCATTGAACTCATCGAACAGGAAATTCCGGTGCGCGAAGAAGTGAGCTGCGCGTGCGAGTTGCTAGGTCTCGATCCCCTGTACGTGGCTAATGAAGGGAAGCTGGTGGCGTTTGTCGCACCCGGCAACGCCGAGGAGATCCTCGCGGCCATGCAAGCGCATCCCCTCGGGCGCGACGCCCGGTTGATCGGCAGAGTCATCGAAGAGGACCCCGGTCGGGTAATCATCCGCACGGCATTCGGCACCACGCGAATCGTCGACCTGCTCCCCGGCGATCAATTGCCGCGCATCTGTTGAGTGACGCCGATGCACGAACTGAGTATTGCCAGCGCGATTCTCGATGCGGTTCGGACCGAAAGCGCACGCCATCAAGGTTCGCGCCTTTGCAAGGTCGGGGTGCGGATCGGCGAATGGAGCGGGGTTGAGCCCGAGGCCCTCCGCTTCTGCTTCCAGGTCCTGGTGAAGGACTCGGACTTCCCCGCCCTGCAATTGGAAATCGAAGCATGTCCCCACCGGGTGTTCTGCCAGGAGTGTGGGAGCAACTCCGTGACAACGGATTACCGATGGGCTTGCCCTGTCTGCGGTTCGCCGCAGCCCCGGCCGATTGGCGGAGATGAGCTGGAATTGGCCTATTTGGAGGTGGACGACAATGGAACGCCTGCCGCTGGAGCGCAAGGTTCTCAGTGAAAACGACCGCATCGCCGCGGGGCTGCGCGCGCAGTTTCGGGAGCGCGGCATCCTTTGCCTGAACCTGATCAGTTCACCCGGTGCGGGCAAAACGACGCTTCTCGAACGAACTCTGGAAGACTTCCCGCGGGATGCGCGTGTTGCCGTGCTGACCGGTGACATTCAAACGGACAACGACGCGCAGCGCTTGCTGCGTTTTGGTTTTCCGGTGCGCCAGATCACCACCGGCGGCACCTGCCACTTGGACGCAAGCATGGTCCAACGCGCGTTGGCCGATTGGCGGCTCGAAGAGCTGGACCTGCTGCTGATCGAGAACGTCGGGAATCTGGTGTGTCCGACAAGCTTCGATCTCGGCGAAGCCGCCAAGATCGTGGTCCTCAGCGTGACGGAAGGCGACGACAAGCCGCTGAAGTACCCCGCGATTTTCGCGAAGGCCGAATTGTTGGTGCTCAACAAGCTGGACCTTCTGCCCTACGTGCCCTTTAATTTGATCCGGGCTCGCGAGAATGCCGGCCGGATCCATCCGCAGATGGAAATCATCGAGCTGTCTTGTTTGACCGGCGCAGGACTGCGAGGCTGGCTGAAGTGGATCGAGAATCGTCGCCATGCGTTACTCGCCGCGGTCGCCGCGCCGGCCGGCTAGGGTTGCCATGCAAGTCCGCAAGGCCATCGAAATCTCAGGGATTGTTCAAGGAGTGGGTTTTCGGCCTTTTGTGTATCGCTTGGCCACCGAGCGTGAACTGGCTGGCAGCATTGCCAACACCTCCTCCGGTGTCGCCATCGAAGTCCAGGGGCCGCAAGAGAAGGTCGAGGAATTTCTCGCGCGGCTCCCGATCGAAGCGCCACCTCTCGCGCGCATCACCCACTTGTCTGTTCGCGAACTTCCCTTGAATGGCGATCATGGATTTGGCATCCTCTCGAGCCGTCCCGGGAATGACCGCCGGGCGTTGATCTCACCCGACGTGGCCGTCTGTGGCGATTGCCTGCACGAGCTTTTCGATCCCGCCGACCGCCGTTACCTCTATCCGTTCATCAACTGCACGAACTGCGGGCCGCGCTTCACGATTGTCCGCGAGATTCCCTACGATCGCGCGCGCACTTCCATGGCCGCGTTCCAGATGTGTGATCGGTGTCAGACGGAGTACGAAGATCCGGCGAACCGCCGCTTCCATGCCCAGCCGAATGCCTGCTGGAAGTGCGGTCCTCGGGTAGAGCTGTGGGATGCGACCGGATCTCCGCTCGAACTTTCCGACCCGATTGCAGCGGCTGCGGATCTTGTTCGTCGGGGGAAGGTGATCGCAGTCAAGGGGCTTGGGGGCTTCCACTTGGCGTGCGACGCTATGAATGGCGCCGCCGTCAGTCGTCTTCGTGAAGGGAAGCGCCGCGTCGAGAAGCCGTTCGCGATCATGGCGCCCGACATCGACACCATCCATCAATTCTGTATGCTCGGGGAAGCCGACCACAAGACACTGCTCAGCGCTCAACGGCCAATCGTCCTCTTGCCCAAAAAGCACCACAATCCAATCGCGCACGAAGTGGCTCCGGGAAATCGATACTTGGGCGTCTTCCTCCCCTACACGCCGTTGCACTACCTGCTTCTCGATTCCGGGCCGTTCGTTGCCCTGGTGATGACCAGCGGAAACCTCAGCGAGGAGCCTATCGCCATCGAGAATCGCGAGGCGGTGGAGAGGCTCCACGAGCTGGCAGACTATTTTCTCGTGCACGATCGCCAGATTCTGGAGCGCTGCGATGACTCTGTCGTACGCACTGCCGGCGGCCGAGTCCGTCACCTGCGGCGCTCCCGCGGGTTTGTGCCTGTCCCGGTGTTTCTGGGCAAGGAGCTGCCCGAGGTCTTGGCCGTCGGCGGAGAGCTGAAGAATACGATCTGCCTGACGCGGGGCCGGCAAGCCTTCCTGAGCCAGCACATTGGTGACCTCGAAAACCTGGAAGCCAATCGCTTCTTTGAACGAACCATCGAAAACCTCCAGGAACTCCTGGAGATCAAGCCGGAGATTATCGCTTACGACCTCCATCCGAATTATTTCTCAACTCAGTGGGCACTCGCGCAGCATGGCAAGAGGCTCGTCGGAGTGCAGCATCACCACGCCCACATCGCTGCTTGCATGGCGGAAAACCACCTGGAAGGGAGGGTGATGGGCATCGCCCTCGATGGTACCGGCTACGGAACCGACGGCACGATCTGGGGCGGCGAAATCTTATTGGCGGACTACGCCGGGTTCGAGCGTGCGGCGCATCTTGCCTGCGTCCCGATGCCGGGTGGGGAGGCAGCCATCCGCGAACCCTGGCGAATGGCGGTGAGCTATCTTGTAAGGCGTTTTGGCGACAGGCTCTTCACATTGCCCATTCCTTTGATCCGCGAGCTCCCGCGCCGGAAGTTGCAAACCGTTGTGCGAATGATCGAACGAGGCATCAACTCTCCTCTCACCTCAAGTTGTGGACGGCTTTTTGATGCCGTGGCCGCACTCATTGGTCTTCGGTTCACGGTGAACTATGAAGCGCAGGCCGCCATCGAACTGGAGATGTGTTGCGCGTGCGGCTCGGACGACACCGCGTATCCCTTTGAAATCTCGACGAAGGACAACGGCCTTCTCCTTGATCCCGGGCCTGCGGTGGAAGCGATCGTGGAGGACGTAACGCGGAACGTGCCGAACAGCGTGATCAGCCGGCGGTTCCATAATGGTCTCACCAATGGACTTGTGGAAATTGCCTTACTGCTGCGCCAGCGCATGGGAATCAATCGGGTCTGCCTGAGCGGCGGCACGTTTCAAAATGAGTTCCTCGCCCAACGGCTTGAGCGCCGCCTCGCCGCCGAGGGATTCGCGGTCTTCCGGCATTCCGAGGTTCCCGCGAATGACGGCGGGCTCAGCCTCGGCCAGGCCATCGTGGCAGCTCATCGAGCGGCCAATCCCGTCAAGCCGAACGACCCGCTGCGGCTGGATGCTCTATGACACACCGGGAGGCTCGGCTGAGCACAAGGAAACCAACATGCCGTTTCAGGGCCTGATCCCCTTAGTTTTAACCGCGGCCGGCGTGGGCTTCTTGCATACCCTCCTGGGCCCTGATCACTACCTGCCCTTCGCCTTGATGGCCCGGGCAGGGAAGTGGCCCCGTAGAAAGATCTTGGGGGTGACCCTGGCTTGCGGGCTGGGCCATATCTTGAGTTCGGTCGTCCTCGGGACTGTAGGCATCGCGCTGGGGATGGTCGTCGCGCGCCTGGTCGGCTTGGAGTCCACCCGTGACCGCTTGGCCGGTTGGCTTCTCATCGCCTTTGGTTTGATTTATTCCGTCTGGGGATTGCAACAGGCCATGCGCCGCAGGGCGCACTCACACGTTCATACTCACGCCGACGGGACGATTCACGTGCATCGCCACGCGCACGTCGAGCAGCACAGCCACGTCCATCGCGTCGAGGCGAGCCCCGGCGCTTCCCCGGCAGCACGACTCACCCCGTGGATTCTTTTTACGATCTTTGTCACGGGACCCTGCAAGCCCCTCATCCCTCTCCTGATGTATCCCGCAGCACAGAGGAGCGTCACGGGAGCATTCCTGGTGACGCTCGTCTTTGGCCTGGCGACCCTGATCACAATGTGCTTCGCAGTTCTCGCTTGCCGAGCAGGTTTGCAACGCCTTCCGTTCGGACCATTGGAGCGCTATGCCAACGCGCTGACCGGTGTGGGCGTCGCGGCCTGTGGCCTCGCCATACAGTATCTTCACCTTTAGAAGACAACGGACTCTCGGCATGCGGATGCGCGCTGACGGATTGCGCCGTGGCTTCGATTCTCAGCCTTTGATCACGCCGATGGGGCGAAGGCGCGCGACTTTGCGGGCGAGGCCGGCGTTGTGGACCACGTTCACGACCGCGTCGATGTCCTTGTAGGCTTCAGGGATCTCTTCGAGGATACCGTCGCGCGTTTCGGAGCGCAGGATGATGCCCTGGTCCTCGAGCTTTTTCGTTTCGACGCGGGCGTCGCGCCCTTTTTTCGCGGCGGTGCGGGACATCGCGCGGCCCGCGCCGTGGCAGACCGTGCCGAACGTTTCCTCCATGGCGCGCTCGGTGCCCACCAGGACGTAGCTGGCCGTGCCCATCGAGCCGGGGATCAGCACGGGCTGCCCGACATCGCGATACGCGTCCGGGATGAACGGGGAGCCCGCGGGAAACGACCGCGTAGCGCCTTTGCGGTGCACCAGCACTTCCTGTTCGCGCTCACCCACACGATGGCGCTCGCGCTTGGCGATGTTGTGCGCCACGTCATACACCACGCGGAGCTGTGTGGCCTCGCCGAAGATCTTGCGGAACGACTGCCTGGTGAAATGCGTGATCGCCTGGCGATTGGCCCAGGCGAAATTCGCCGCCGCGGCCATGGCGGCGAGGTATTCGCGCCCTTCGGGCTTGCCAATGGGCACGCAGGCGAGTTGGCGATCGGGCAAGTCGATCCCATATCGCCGCATGGCGTCGTTCATCACCTTGAGGAAATCCGTGCAGACCTGATGGCCCAGGCCGCGCGAGCCGCAGTGAATGAGCACAACCACTTGCGATTCCGCGAGGCCGAAGCACCCGGCGGTCTCCGGCTCGAAAACCTTCTGGACGTACTGCACCTCGAGAAAGTGGTTGCCGCTGCCGAGCGTGCCGAGCTGCGTGCGCCCGCGCTGCTTGGCGCGTTCGGAAACGACGCGCGGATCGGCGCCGTCCATGCACCCGGACTCCTCGCAGAACTCCACGTCGGCGGCTTCGCCTTTGCCTTGCTCGACAACCCAGGAAGCGCCGTGCTGCAGCACCTCATCAAGCTCGGGAAAACTGCACTTCAGGAAACCTTCTGAGCCCGTGCCCGAAGGGACATCGCGGAAGAGCTGGTTCACCAACTCGCGCATCCTCGGGATGGCTTCGTCCTTCGTGAGCGTGGTGGCCAGCAAGCGCACGCCGCAGTTGATGTCGAAACCCACGCCGCCGGGCGAGACCACGCCGCGCTCGGCATCCGTTGCCGCTACGCCGCCGATCGGAAAGCCGTATCCCTGATGGATGTCCGGCATGGCCATCGAGCGGCCCACAATGCCCGGAAGGAACGCTACGTTCATAGCTTGCTCGATGGAGAGGTCCTTGACGATCTGCTCGAGCAGGCCCTCGTCGGCGTAAATCACCGCATCGGTGAGCATGCCGGGCTTCGCCGAGCGCGGCACGAGCCAGCGGTAGTCATCGAGTTTGCGGAGTTGGCTTTTCTCCATGGCGCAGGAAGACGTGCGGATTATACCGCGGGGAACCGCGAGGACGCGGGGAGGTCAGGAGCGGCGCGCGATGCGCGGCGCCGCCGGTGCCCGAGCCATCAGCCGGCCGTGGCCAGCGCGTGCGGCAGCGCCCGATTCACGATCCATTCCACCTCGGCGCGGCGGAACGGCGAGGCGATGAAGTCGAAGGCGCCGAGCGACATCGCTTCGACGTACTCGGAGGTGTCGTCGAGGCGCGAGGCGATGACGACGGGCACTCCCGCGCCGGCGCGGCGCGCAACGTCGAGGATGTCGCGGAAGGTGCCGTCCGGTAATGCATCGGCGCAGAACGCGAGGGCCACCCGGTGGCGGTTGAATGTCTCCGCGGCGGCGCGCACCGTCGTGACGTACATCGGCTCGAGGCCGCACTGCTCCAGGAGACGGCCAAAGGCCCTTTGATGTTCGGGATCAGAGCTTGCCACCAGGACTGAAAAACGCTCGCTCATAACCGCCTCCCTCAGTTGGACTTCTGTGGGCTGGTGGGCGGTTGCGGAGTGGAGGAGGTGACTCCCCCTCGGGATTACGTCCTGGGGTGAAGGTCCCAGCCGGAATGCTTCCCCCGATTCAACGTAGTCCTGTGCGCGCCACCTGTCAAGATAAGCTTGTGTTAAAGGTCAACCACAGGCGGCCCACTGGCCGATGCCGCTCGGCTGTGCTAATCTGATGTAACGGTTGGCGCGGCTATTCACTTTTTTTTCGCGCCGAGCGAATCAACTGTCGGGGCGTGTCCCGCCGAGTCGGGACTGGCTAGAGCGTCCCGGCCGAGCCGGGAAGGCCGGCGTAGGACGCGGCCTCTCGACAGAAGATTCGCATCATCGAGTTGCAAGGCAGTCGGGGCGTGCCCCGCCGAGTCGGGACTGGCTAGAGCGTCCCGGCCGAGCCGGGAAGGCCGGTGTAAGACGCGGCCTCCCGACAGAAGATTCGCATCATCGGGTTGCAAGGCAGTCGGGGCGTGGCTCAGCCTGGCTAGAGCGCCTGGTTCGGGACCAGGAGGTCGGTGGTTCAAATCCACTCGCCCCGACCATTCCTTTCATGCAGTTATCTCGGACTCCTGGTCTTTCATCCACAGCCGCTGTAGATAAAATTGTAGACGGTGAAATCCTCTGTGTTCAACATGCAGGTTTGACACAGGGGGCTTAGGTTCGATCCTCCGCCGCTCCGCCCACAAGCCGACGTCTTCCAGCGCGGTTATACTGCACCTGTCGAACGCGATCGTGCGGGAGCGCGGGGGAACCGAAAGTTTTCGCGAACGTGCCTGCCGCTTCGCTCGCTTCCGCGAGGCGGTTCGTATCGAGATAGCGCCGCGTGCCCAGACTATTACGAGTCCCGCGTCGCGGGACTGACAAAGTGAATGGGCCGCCCGCCTCCCCCGGTCCGGAGCCGGGGGATAGCGAAGTCGTCCTCATGGGTCACGGGCCGGCATAGACGAGTCATCGAGACCCGGGCAGCAGCCAGGCTCGTCGATCGCAAACCCGGAGCAGGACGGATTGAAAAGCAACCCGATGCCAAACGGTTTCTTTCAACTTCGTCGCGCAGCGGCTCGCGCGGGTCATCGTAGCCCTCGATGACAAAAACTGCATTCATGGCTCAAAGGGCTGAATACCTGAAAGACTTTGCTTCTCGCTCACGCTAAAACGGCCTCCGAACAAGTTCGAACAGCGTCTTCGCGTTTGGTCGGGCAACACCTGCGGCGAGAGCTTCGTTGCGTGCATGTGCGGCGATTGGATGATTAGTGGCCCAAAGCGGATGCACGATGAATTCGCCGTGCGTGCCGGAGCGAGCTGCGGGTAAGCCAGCGAAAGTTGTCGTTGTCCAGCCAAGAGCTTGAAAGTAAGGCGGTGTTACAGATGTCACCAGCGGCCGCCAGTGGGGCATGGCCAAGTCCACAGGCGCGTTGGCATCAAGTGCTAGGCGGGCCATATCCACAGCAAGCCGCCAATCGAGGATGCAGTGCCAAGCGAGGTTAGCGTAGTCGCGAAGGCAGTCCGGACATGAGGTCTGACATCCGTTGGCGTGGTGAGGCGCCAGAATTTCGCGTAGGAATGAGTCGTTGGGATCAGTTACGAAGCGGAGAAGATGTTCGAGTTCCGCCGGTTGTGCGAAATGGGAACAGTAGCCTGCGCCATTCTCAAGGGTGTCGGAAAGGAAAACCTGTCCGACAATTTGTCCCGCCTGATGGGCGACGCGCACCCCCACGCGGATTTCCCATGCGCTGATGTCCAGCAGCACGGAGACAGCGCGACGGAGCAGGAAGCCGAACGAGTAGAGCGCCGCGCGTCCATCAACCCGCTGAGGTGAAAGTGGCGAAAACGGTGAAAGGTCGAGTTCGGAACGCACGTTGTGGAAACCCACAACAAGGATGTCGGTGCGCTGGATTGAGCCCAAAGCACGCACGTCAGGCTGCGCACCTTGGTCGTATGTCGGATTCGGAGCACCGCGCAAGGAGCGTTGTGCCATTTGGTCGTTAACATGGTCTATCGCCTCCTGTGTCACCCACGTTTCGCCTCCGGCCAATTTGCGAAACTCAAACTTCCGCCCGGCGTTGTCGTTCACCACGCAGACTTCCGCCTCATCAGACCAAAATTCGCAATTTGCCACAGTCTGCATTTGCAGAGGGCCAGGGTCGGTCTTGGGCCGTGACGCACGCGGCGTCCATTCGAAAATGCCGTCGAAATCCCAATACGCGCCGAACCAAGTCCTGAAACCCACGAGGTTGCGCGAGCTGAACAATTTCAAAAGCAGGAGAGGCGCAAACCGGGCACAGGGTGGTCTGCGGTGCAGGGCGCAAAACCACGGCTTGGCATGTACGGCATGTGCCGAGCGGCGTTGGTGCTCCTAGCGGGTCCGATACTGGCACCACCTGCTGACCACGCCGCTCGTAATGAGCAACACCCACCGCAGCATGAACGACTCCATCCTTCACTGTCTCTGCGCCGGGCGCAAATTGACTGATAGCTAGGTCGAGGTCGCGATCTACCGTTTCCTTAGGCGGCCATTCGCGAGAGCGGCGGGGATCTCCATGGAAGAGATATCGAGTGCGCGTGGGGAAACCGAACATCGGCAGTAGTCCTGCATTTGCGAGCCGTTCACTTAAGGCCGACTGTACATACACCGGATCATTTGCGATATCAGTCACTTTGGTAACGAGCTCGTTGCGAACCCAGGTGAGACAGATCCAAGCGCTGCTGTATCAGTTCCGGCTCGGCAAATGCCAGTAGGTTATCGCACGTGTGTTCCATCGCAGGCCGGTTCTGCTGAATCCATGCGTCCACTATCTCAGCGACAGGCGGCCCACCATTCACGCCAGGCGGTGGCTGGTTCCAGCCGGTCGCTTCACCAAACTCTCCATGGACGCTCTCACTACTGCCAGTCAGTAGATGAAGCCCATCGAATGCCTGTCGCAATACCTCCTTCACAAGCACGCGGCGGAGAATGGCCTTACGGCTCAAGTCCACGTAAGGCGGTGGTGGCGGGTGGGCCGTGATGCGGTCTGGACGCTGAAAGTAGTAGTCGTCGTGGCTGCGCCCCCGGCAGAGCGTGAGCGCGATGCTCAGGCCAGTTTCCCGCCGGCCCGCGCGACCGACGCGCTGCTGGTAGTTGAAACGCATCGGCGGCATGTTAGCCATCATCACGCCGAGCAGCGTGCCGATGTCCACGCCAGCTTCCATCGTCGTGGTCACGCTGAGCAAATCCACTTCGTCGGTGCGCTGCTCTTCGTCATGTGGGCAGGCATCGGCCTTGGAAAAGACGTTGCCGGCGGCGAGCATCGGTCTTGTTCGTCTGTCCCGTCAGTTCTTCGCAGTTGAGTCGGAACAGTTCGCGGGAGTGGAGGGCGAGAAAACGATAATAGTCATCCGCAACTGGCATTTCGGCAATGGGCCGTGCGGCTTCGAGCGGCACGAGGCATTCAATGCAGAGGCCGCCGGATCGATGCAAATGCAATCGGCGGCATTGCGGGCAGGTGTGGTAGCTGTCACCAGGACGCACTAGGCACAAATGCTCGGCAAAGAGCACGCCGATTTGGGCTGGATTGCAAACCTGTGTGCGATGCAACAAGTCATAAACTTCTCGCTCAAAAGCCTGCGGCGATTCGCTGTTGTGCTGCGCGACGCGCATGAGGTATTGCGTAACAAATGCGGGGAGGTTCGTCTGCGCGTATCGCTCCGTGAGTCGAGAGACGGTAGCGGCGCGAGCCGAGGAGTTGGATCACGCCATCCGCTGCTTCCTGCACGAGTGCTCGCGTCGCTGGAAAGCGTAACCGGTCTGTTGTGGCAAGGCCGATGCCAAGTGCCTCGAGGCTGCGTCGGCCGGAGGCAAAGATGACATCGGTCACTTCGCGAAAGGCAGTCTCGTGGATGCGTTGCAGATGGTCCTGATCCTCGGGTGCGAGTGGAGGGTTCACACGCTGCGAGCGGCTGGTCGCCAGAATGCCAATCGTAGAGCCTCTGCCATGCGCCCTCTCTCCGGCGTGGGTCACGCCAAAGCACACTCCGGGTAAAACCACCGGGACTGATGCCCTGCACGAGCAACCTAGCCGAGATGTCCTCGGTGAGCTGTGAGATAGCGAATGGTCCATGCGCGCCCCGCTGGAGGATTTGCTGCGCGGCTTGCGCGTTGGTAAGCCCAGCGAAACCCGAAGCAGGTCGATTGGCGCCGGGTAGGCAGTTGGGCCGCAGTGAGAACGGTCGCTTCGCGTGGGTGCGTTGCTTCAAACTCCTGCGCCAATCGCTGCTCGTCCGCGTCGAACGCCTCGCTGGCGAGTTGCCTTTGAAAAGCCATAGCTCCATGCCCCGCCGTGTCCAGCGCCGTCGCTAATGCTTGACGCACCGCATCGCGGTAGTGATCAGAGCGCATCCCGGCGGAAAGCTTGGCTGCGTCCTGCCGGCTGTCGGAAAAGACGACAAGTTTGCGGCTCGACTGTGGCAGCGTGTGTGGCATCTCACGCAGAAGCGCGTCGGAAAGCACCTGCGCAACGCGTTGAAAGCCTGTGCGCATCGGGCGAATCGGTGTGTCGAGCCGCCGGCGCCGCCGGTCTTCGTCACATCGCGGGCAAATCGCCTGGGTATGCTTGGTCAGATCCTGTATCCGGATTCGGAACACGATAAAGGAAACCGCGCAACCCACTGCTGCCACCAAGTTCCACACGTGCTTCGCGGATGTCGAGTCTCGCGTCCTCCCAACGGCGTTGAACTCTGTCTTGGTCCCATCTCTCTGTCACCGGGCGCATGCCGTCCAAAGAAGGCCAAAATACAGCGTAATTGTCATAGCGGCGGTCAAGAAACGACATCTCAGGTGCCGTTTCCAAGTCGGGGTGATCTGGACTCAGGAACCACTCGCCGGGAAGCGGCCTTCCTTGAATATCTCGGACCTCGCGCTTATAGCCGCCGAAGAAGACCTCGCTACAACATTCGCACACGAGCAGTTCCAACACGCGCGCCCCGCATGCACACGAAAGTATCGGTTGGTGATACAACATTCCGACCGGCGCCGCTTCCGGGCGTTCGGTCACTTGACTGCATTGCGGGTTGGTGCAAGCCCACAGCCCTTGCACGCTGCGGAAGAAAAGGTGAGCGCGAAGCCGCACTGGCGCGGGGCGCGCGGCGGAGAGACACACCAGCATACCTTCGGTCGCTTCCGCCCGCTCGGCATCGGGTAAAGCGGGAAACAGCCTTGCACCGAGTTGGGAGGGTGGTTGCGGGACAGATGATCCGTTGACTTGGCAAGCTGCACGCAAGGCTTCACCTGCCTCGCAGCGAAGTTCGATTTCCCGCAGCACACGCGCCGATTCCCCATCCGCAGCGTTGACGCCGACCGCTTCGGCCAGCGTCCTTGTGGGTTCGGTGAGTTTCCGTGTTTGTCTCGCACTGCGCGGCCGAAATCGCGGAACGCAGAGGCATATGCCGCCGCAAGCAGAGAGCGCGGCTGGATTGGGTGGTGTCGTCGTGCCGGCGACGATGGCAAAACGCGAGCTGTCCCGCCCAAAGAAACTCTGGAGGTATTCGCGGCCACTGTCGCCACTCTCCAAAGAGGCGCTCGACGCTATGATTCGGAGTTGCTCGGAATCAGGATTGAGACCCAGCCTGTCCAGCAGCACGCGCAGCAGATAGGCGACTTCAGTTCCGGGTGTACCGCGATAAGTGTGCAATTCGTCCACGACGAGATGGAACACGCGACTGCGGTCAGCGGCAAGCCAGCTCGCGTCTGGTCAAAGATGCCCGCTTCGATGGCTGCGCATCAGCATGATGTTGAGCATCGAATAGTTCGTGATGAGCAAGTCCGGTGGATGGTCCTGCATATCCCAGCGCGACCACATTTCTGCACCGCCCTCGTCGAGTGTTTGGAAAAACACCGCTGCGTCAGAGCCAGCCACCGCCGCCGCTTCCCGTGCTAGGTCACGAAGTTCCTTGCGCAAACGGTGCGGTGTCACTTCTGCCGGGAATCGGTGTGCGGCCTGTGTATCGACCGAAGTAAATGCGATTGCCATTGCGATGTGCGTCGAGCCACGTGCGCGCGGCGGCGCCGTCGAGTGCCAAACGAAGACGCACGAGTTGGTCTTCGACGAGCGCATTGAGAGGATAGAGCAAGAGTGCGCGCACTAGCTGCCGGACGGGTTTCGTGCCTCACGCTGGGCCACACGCTGTGCTAGGACGGTTCTGTGTCCTACCACGCATCGTTCGATGGCGATCGTCCCACCAATCCCATGCAGGCGAGCGGACGCCGGGCGCGGACCATTGACGTGACTCTCGCACCAGTTCCGCCAGCACCGGCACGAGAAAACATTCCGTCTTGCCGGAACCGGTGCCCGTCGTTACCACCACGTCTCGATGTTCGACCAGTGCGTCGTTGGAAAGCTTCGCGTTGATGCGAGTAAGGCTGCCGCACTTGCCGTTTGAGAGTCTGTAAATAATGACGGATCGAGAAAGTCCGCCACTTCTCCAGCGACTTCGCGACCCCATGGACGCGTCAAGGAGTTCATGTGACATCGTAGCGGCGAAGTCCGAACCGCAAGAGGATACGCTGGCACGGGCTCAATGAGAGGCTCGCGCCATAGACGGCGGTCTTGGTCAAACTAGTAGCGCGCGGCGTTCATCGCGGAGCGCATCGTAGCGAATGGCGAAGAGGGCTATCGAGATAGCGACAGATAGATTCCGCGAAGATTTCGGAATATGGCAATGGGGTTGTTCATCTGAGGGCCTCTGGCGAAGCAGTTCAGCTGCGAATCGCGCGATTTCGGGCGGCAAGTCGGTATAGGTCAGGCTGGCCGTCGCGGCATCGTAAACCGGCGGAGGCCGGAACAGAGTACGAGTGCACGCTCCACTAGCTGGGGTGGTCGGCAGATGGCCGGGATGCGAAGCGTCCGCGCTGAAGCATCATAGCGAAGGATGTCGCGCCGACTCCGCCTCAGCAATGTATAGAGCGCGATGGCGCGTGGCAACTCAAATGTTGATCGCTTCCAGCGCAGAAAGTAACGCGGACGCCCGTAACGAAATAGGAAACGGAACATTCCGGCTCGGGCAGTTTGCGCGTGACGACGTTCGGTTTTGCGCCAGGCCAGAGTCGATCTGTCAAACTCGTGAATGTCCCAATCTGCGCCGACGGGAAACTCCGCCTGCTCGTTCCCACGCAGCGGCGGATCGCACGGTGGCAAATGCGAGAGAATGGCAAGCGGAGCATCGGTCTGGAACTGCACGCCGGTTTTAGAGGTTGCCTCTGTAAGGGTCGGTGCGTCGGCGGCAAAGAGACGAATCACTTCTGGCACCCCAGGAGCATCGAGCGTTTCGCAACCAAGCTTTTCTGCGGCGCGAAGCACGCGCTCGCGCAGTGCCGGTGAGCGTGCGCCAC
>CAVTZX010000054.1:0-63720 GCA_963739275.1 uncultured Acidobacteriota bacterium | reverse complement strand
AGCCGAAATCGACCGGATGGTTTACGAACTTTACGGTTTAACAGACGATGAGATCAGGATTGTTGAGGGGGCGGTGGTGTAGGGAGCAGGTAGTATTATTCTAAGTTTGTTAAGAATTGATCCAGAAAAAACAGTAATAAGAAAACAGTAATTTCTCAATTTAGAATTATTGTAATAGCTGATTATCAAAATAATACAACTAATGAAAATAATACATAAAAATATTTGCCATTCAACGAATAATTCATATTTTTGCATCAACATGTCCACCCCCCTTCCCATAAGAACAGGGCGCTCAGGGTGGACCTTTTATTTATATACCTATGCCTAGAGTGCCATATACCAAACCGGCACTCAGTTATGCCGACCAGCTTCAGCAACTTAAAAACAGAGGTCTCATTGTAGAAAATGAAGCTAAAGCACTCCATCTGCTTGAAAACATCAGCTATTACAGATTAAGCGGGTATTGGTATTCATTGTTGGCTCAACCAAAGTCAGCACATAATTTCAAGCAAGGTTCTACTTTCAATAATGCCTTCAAACTTTACTGCTTTGACAGAGAACTTCGCAAACTCATATTGAGCGAGTTAGAAAAATTTGAAATTGCCGTTCGGGCAAAAATGATTTATACACTCTGGCATAGACACACTGCCTTTTGGTTAAGTGATTCAACACTTTTTGCTGACAGAAGTAAACTTGCAGGTTCTATACGTAAACTTCGGGAAGAAAATCGTAGAAGTGATGAAGAATTCATTAAGGTATTTAAACGTAAATATAATGATCCGTTACCACCGGCCTGTATAATTTTGGAGATATCATCATTTGGAAACCTTTCCAGTATATATAGTAATTTAAATCCTGGTCACGATAAAAGAGATATAGCCAAATATTTTGGAGTTGATGACTCAACTTTTACATCCTGGTTGCATAGTTTTGCCTATGTACGGAATATTTGTGCACATCATTCAAGACTATGGAACAAACGAATGGGAATTTCTCCTCAAGTGCCATTATCTCCATTAAAACCATTTTTGACTATCACAACATTACCCAATCCAAGAATGGGCCAGTTCACCCATTATCTCTTTTTCCATCATCTCATTTACTCTTCTTCCCATTTTCTCATTACCCCATCTTCCCATTATCTAAAATGCTTGGAGTCAGGAGGTAAAAAATAGAACCGACTTTTTCATACCACGAAGTGACAGAATGTCCCTGGTTTGACTTTATTTCTTTTTTTTACCAGAAAAATCGGAGGCCTTTTACAACAGTTGATTCGATTTTACCACAATTTAAGTTTCGACCCTTGGCACTCCATTTGCGTCAATTCATAGCAAGATTGCTTGAAAAAGGCAAACCGCCTGAAAGGGTGGGACGCAAAGCCACTGACCTAAATCCCAAGAGTTCGGGATAAGGTAGCAGGGTTGCCGGCCGATGGGGCTCGACGCTCTGGTGCCGCAGCCCACGCCGCCGAACCAGCAGGCGAACCCGGAGCTGCAGCAGAAGACCATCGTGGTCCAGGTCATGACCGGCGATAAGCTCAAGATCAATCAAGAAGACGCCACCTGGGAGGGCTTGGGGCCACGCCTGGAGACGATCTTCAAGGAGCGCGCCGATAAGGTGGCGTTTGTCAAAGGCGATGAAACCGTCGTCTTCGCAGAAGTGGCCAGGGCCATTGACATCATGCGGCGGTCAGGGATTGACAAGGTGGGACTGATCACCGCTAAGCTCGAAGCCGGGCAGTAAGATTCTTTCTTCGGACCGGCTCGCCCAGCCGGTCAGTTACGCCGGTAGCCTCACTCGGAGTCGAATCAAATCAGAGCAGGGACGGACTGCTTCCTATGAATCCAATCGCATGCGTTCGCCGCGAGCCGAGCCGCTTCTCTCTCGCACTGTTAGCCGCTATTGCGCTTTGCTTCACGCTCTCCGGCTGCAACAAGCTGAAGGCCCGCGATTCCCTGAACAAGGGCGTTGCGGCCTACAAGGCCGGCCAATTCGACACGGCCATCGAGTTTTTCAAGGCGGCCGAGCAGCTCGATCCAAACCTGCTGAATGCGCGCCTCTATCTCGCCACGGCCTACGCGAGTCAGTATATTCCCGGTGCGCCGTCGGCCGAGAACGTCCAGAAAGGCCAGCAGGCCATCGCCGAATTCCAGGGCGTCCTGAACGTGAAAGCGGAGAATCTGACCGCAATCGACGGCATCGGCTCCATGCTCTACAACATGGCCGGGTCCCCCTTCGATCCCAAGAGCTTCGAGGAATCGAAGAAGTACCACCAGCGGCATATCGAGCTGAAACCAAACGACCCGGACCCTTATTACTGGATCGGCGTGATCAATTGGACGCTGGCCTTCCGCGCGAACCGAGAGATCCGGGCCGCGTATAACACCGCGAACCCGAAGAAGCAGGTCAGGGACGACCAGCCGCTGCCGCCGAAGCCGCGCGAGGAATACGTCACCAAGTATGGCCCGATGGTGGACGAAGGCTTGCAGTCGCTGAAGAAAGCGGTCGAGCTACGCCCCGATTACGAGGACGCGATGGCTTACGAGAACCTGCTCCTGCGCCGCAAAGCCGACATGGTGGACAGCATGCAGGTACGCGAGGCCCTCAACAAGGAAGCCGATGCGCTCGTGGATAAGGTGAAAGAAATCAAGCAACACAAGATGGAGAACCCGCCGGCACAGTAAGCTCCCGCTTCTCACCGCTTTTTTCGTTTTCTCAATGCGTCCCGGAGCTGCGGGGACGCGTTTCTTTTGGGCCGCCTGCGCCCGCAGCCTTTGCGTCTGCGAAACGCTGTACTCGAAACCTGACAAGATCGCACCCGCGGCGCTAAAATAAGTGTGTGCTCTCTCCGCAGGGTAAACCCGTTTCCTTCCCGGGCCGCGAAGGCCGCGCGCTGAATTCGCGCTTTGTGCAACTTCTCGAAAAGGTCCGCCAGAACCGTCCGGCGGACGATGTCGAGCTTCTGCGCCGCGCGTACCAATTCGCGGGCGAGCAGCACTCCCAGCAGAAGCGTGAGTCCGGTGAGCCGTATCTCTCTCATCCGCTCGAAGTCGCGCACCTCCTGGCGGATATGAAGCTCGACGTCACCGCGCTCTGCGCCGCGCTCCTCCATGACGTCGTCGAGGACACCAAGATCCCGCGCGAACAGATTGCCGCGCAATTCGGCGCCGATACGGCGCGCCTGGTCGAAGGCGTCACCAAGATCAGCCGCCTCGAACTGCTCGCACCCGAGGCGCGTGAGGCGGAGAACGTGCGCAAGATGCTGCTGGCCATGGTCAATGACGTCCGCGTCGTCGTCATCAAGTTGGCCGACCGGCTTCATAACATGCGCACGCTGCAATTCCTGCCTGCGGAGAAGCAGGAGCGTATCGCCCGCGAGACGATGGACCTCTACGCACCCATCGCGCACCGGCTCGGCATGGGCCTCATCCGCGGTGAACTCGAAGACCTCGCCTTCAGCTACCTGGAACCCGCGGCCTACCTGGAGTTGCAAAAGCATGTCGCCTCCAAGAGCAAGGCCCACGAAAAGTTCCTGACGGAAGTCCAGGACACGATCCGCAAGAAGCTGGTTGAGAACGGCATCCCCGCAGAAGTCGAAAGCCGCATCAAGCGCCTCTACTCCATCCACCAGAAGATCGCGCGCCAGCAGCGCTCGCTCGACCAGATCTACGACCTGCTTGCCGTCCGCGTGATCAGTGACACGGTGAAGAACTGCTACGCGGCACTCGGCGTCATTCACCAGATCTGGCGTCCCGTCCCGGGCCGCATCAAGGACTACATCGCCATGGCCCGGCCGAACCTTTACCAGTCCCTGCACACCACACTGATTCACGCGGGCCAGCCTTTCGAGGTGCAGATCCGCACGCAGGAAATGCACCGCGTCGCGGAACAAGGCGTCGCCGCCCATTGGAAGTACAAGGACGGCAAGGAGTTCTCCGAGGCTGACGACCAGCGCATCGTCTGGATGCGCCAGTTGATCGAATGGGTGCGGGAGATGCAGGAGCCCAGCGAGTTCCTCTCCACGCTGAAGGTGGACCTCTACCCCGAAGAGGTTTACATTTTCACGCCCAAAGGCCGCGTGCTGGTGCTGCCGCGCGGGGCGACGCCCGTGGACTTCGCCTATGCCGTCCACACGGAAGTCGGCCACCAATGCACAGGCGCGAAGGTCAACGGACAGATCGTGCCCCTTCGCCACAATCTCTCCAACGGGGACGTCGTCGAAATCCTCACGCAGAAGGGCCACACGCCCAGCCGCGACTGGCTGATCTTCGTGCGCACCTCGCGCGCTCGGAGCAAGATCCGCCACTGGATCAATCTGAATGAGCGCAGCCAGGCCACCGAAGTCGGCCGGCGATTGATCGAGCAGCGAAGCACGGCAGTTCGGACGCAGCCTGAAGAAGATACCGGAAGAGGCCCTGCAGCGCGTCGCCTCGGAGTACGGCTGCGCAAATACGGAAGACCTCTACGCGGAACTGGGTTATGGCAAATATTCCGCGCGGCAGATCTTGAGCAAGGCTCTGGGAGAGCCGTTCGGGCGAGAACCCTGAAGAGAAACCTCCCAAGATCGTTTCCACGGTCAAGCGCATGCTCGGGATCCGCAACGGTACCGTGCTCGTACACGGCCAGGACGACCTGATGGTGTTTCGCGCCAAGTGCTGCAACCCCATCCCCGGGGACGGTATCATCGGCTACATCACGCGCGGCCGCGGCGTCGCCGTGCACAACCGGCCTGCCCCAACGTGCAGAACCTCCTCTACCAATCCGAGCGGCGCATCGACGTGGAGTGGACCGGGGCGTCCGAGAATACGTTCCCCGTGAGCTTGCGCATCCTCACCGAAGACCGCCCCGGCATGCTTGCGGACATCACCGCCGTCATCAGCGAAGCCGGCTCCAACATCCGCACGCTCGAAAGCCGCCCCGACAATCTCCATGCGCGCGTCGAAGCCAGTCTGGATATCGCCGACCGGAAGCAGTTCGAGCGCATTCTGACCAACATCAAGAAAATCTCCGGCGTATACGGCGTCGAGCGCGTCTACCACGTCTGAGGGATTTCTCCGCTTTCCTCCGGTAATCATCGCGGCACATCGTATGTCGCACTCCGTGCGCCGTCGCTAGAATGGTCTGGATGCGGTTCCGCCTATCTGCGTGCGGCTTCCTAATGCTGGCTTTGGCTGCAGCCGGCTGCAAACATGTCACCCCGCTCGACACACGTCCGCTCGACCAGGCCGGCATGTGGTTTGAGAGCGTCCAGCAACTGCGCAGCCTGGAGGTCACACAGACGGAAATCACAGAATTGGCGCGCGCGCGGGATGCCGGCATCTCCGACGCCGGCTGCATCGAGCTCATTCAGATCGAGCGGAGCCGCAAACAATCCTTTGCAGGGGGAGACGCGGTTGCCTCGCTGCGCCGCGCGGGCGTGACGGAGTCCACAATCCTCGAGCTCTCGCGCATCAACCAGTTGGCTTCCTGGTCGGGCGAGGCGCTCGCCATTCGCCTCGTAGGCATGCCGGACGACGTCCTGCTGGCCGAGGCCCAGCGCCGCGCGGCTGGCCAATCCGTTCTCTCAGGTACTTCTCTCTCTCGGCTTAAGAGTTCGGGGCTCACCGATGCCCAGCTCCTCGAGCTGATCAACCGCGGCACTTCCGATGCCGAGGCGGAACAGATTGTTGCCGCGCGCCAACGAGCCGCCACGCCTCATGGATTCGTCCGCTCCCTGCGCCGGCGCCACCGCTGAGAACTTTTCATCGATCCCGGGCCAAATTGTCCTCGTGTCCTTGTTCAGTGGGTTTTGACCCCGGAGACGCCGCTCGATAGAATCATGGAGCCGTGGCTGAGGATTTCATTGCGCGAGCGACTGCCGGGTGCCTCGTCGTTGCGGCCTCCCTTTTCTGCGTCTCTTGCACCGTGCCGCTGACGCCCGGTTTTGCCGTGCAACGGCAATCCCTTGCTCTCAGTTATGTTCCCGCAAGATCGGAACGCGCGCACATCCGGGTCGCGTATCATCTACAGAATTCTGGGAACCAAGACTTAAAGACGCTGCAAACCATTATTCCCGCCCCGGTCGAGCTTCAGGTGCGCGTGGACGGACGCGCGGTGACGGCCCAGACCTCCGCGGCTCCCCGTCGCGGCTCCGTCGTCGTTTCCGTGCCCTTCGATCCTCCCTGGCCCCAGAAGAGCTTGCGCGATGTGGAGATCGAATATGACATCACCTTCGGTGCGCCGTCCCAGAGTCCTGCGCATCCCATCCAGTTCGAACAGGCAGCGGAATGGTTTCCTGAACTGCAGAAGCCGCAGGGCTCCGTTTCCAAGGGGCTTCGCCGCGCCAAGGAAGTAAGCGTCAGCATCCAGGTGCCGGATGGCTTCCGCGCTCTCGGCAGCGGCGAGGTGCGCGGCCAGAAAACCAGCCAGGGCGAAGTCGAGTACCGCTTCCTGCTGCGCGATGCGGACTATGAGCCGTTCGTGGTGATCGGCCGTTACCAGGAACGCGAGATCCGCACGGCAGGCGGCACCGTCGTTTTCTGGACTCTCGCGCCCCTCGCGGATCGGGAGGTCGAGGCGGCCGCCAACCGGATTGCGGCGACCGTGCGAACATACGAGCGGGTATTTGGCCCGCGTGCTCGCCGCGCGCCGCCGGTCTGGATTGTGGAGACGGCAGCGTTACCGGGGGCGCCTGGCCCTCCAGGGCCTGCGGCGAACTCTTTCCCCAGTACGGCGCTACTGAATCAGGCTGCTTTCGCCGAAGGCGTAAACAGCCCCACGTTCCAGGAGCTTGCCGCGGAGGAACTGGCGCGTACCTGGTTCGGCTGGCTGATCGTTCCCGGCCGGAACTTGCCGCCGGATCGCAACATCGGCCAATCGCTGGCGCGCTATGCATCCGTTGTCGCGGCGCAGGCGCAGAGCGGCGAGCCGGAGCGCCTTCGCCGTGGCGCGCAACTGGTGCAGCGATTTGATGAACTGCGCAAGCGAGTGGCGGATAAGCCGCTGCTTGGTGCTGCGTTCGGCGATTCGGACGATCAGCGGGAGATCGCCGTCGAGAAAGGAACCATGTTCTTGCTTGCGCTCGAGGATTCGTATGGGCAGGAACCGATCCGGCGCGGGCTTGCGCACTTGGTCCGCGCTCTGCGGGGCAAAGACTTCGGTCTGGCCACGCTGCGCGCCGCCCTCGAACAGGAAACGCACAAGCCACTGGCCGATTTTTTCCGTATCTGGCTCGATCACACCGGGATTCCAGACGATTTCCGCGCTCGCTATGTGAAGAAACCGGTTTCAGGCAAGTAACTCATCGAAGGGGAGGATTCAACTTGAAAGACGTCATCGCCACCGACCGCGGCCCGAAAGCCATCGGACCTTACTCGCAGGCCATTCGCGCCAACGGCTTCATCTTCATTTCCGGGCAGATCCCGCTTGACCCCACGACGCAGCAGGTGGTCGAAGGCGACATCGCCAAGCAGACCGAGTGCGTCCTCGAAAACCTCAAGGGAATCCTCGAAGCGGGTGGGTCCTCGCTCCATCACGTCGTGAAAACCACGGTGTTCCTGAAAGACCTGAACGATTTTTCGGCGATGAATGAAATCTACGGGCGTTACTTCAGCGCGCAGCCGCCGGCTCGCGCCACGGTCGAAGTCAGCGCGCTGCCCAAGGGCGCGCGCATCGAAATCGAGCTGATTGCACTAGCGTAACTCAGGGGTCGTCGGGTCGGTCCGCTTCGCTTGACCCCGCCGACTCGGGACCGCTATGATGAATCTGCTCGTCGCAGGAATCCTTTCCTGGCGTGGGCCTGTAGCTCAGGTGGCTAGAGCGCGCCCCTGATAAGGCGGTTGCAGCGCTTCTCAGATCTCTCGATCCTGCAATGGATTCCGTTGCCCTCATGCTGGTTACTCTGATTCTTGCTCTTCTCTGCTGTTTGTCGACGTTTGCCGGTTTTTGATCCCCACCAGCCCCTAATCGGCCCCCGCCCGACCACCGCTTCCAGCCGCGCTACTTTGGCCTCCAGTTCCTCGATCTGCACATCACGTGCATCCCGCTCTGGGCCGCTCGCGCTGCGGGCCTGGCGGCCCTCCAGTTTGCGTTTCCATCCATACAGATTGGTGCGATCGATCCCCAACTCGCGCGCCAACTCGCTCACGTTCTCTCCCGCTTTCATCCGTTCCACGGCGCGCTCGCGGAACCGCAACGGGTAACGCTTATAGCTTCTCGGCATCGACGCTCTCCATTCTCTCCATTTAATGAAAAGTGTCGAATTCCCCGCTGTCTCATTTTAGGGATGCAGTCCAGATTTCACAGGTGCAATTTCGCCCATAGCGACGGAGCGCGGGTTGATTGCTTCTAAGTACTCCGACCACGACTAGCTGCGAATTCACAGACCCCCGAACTGCCGAAAACTCACTCTCGGGGTGTGCTGGAAAATGGGAAGCCAATCAGTGACGGGAGTGTCGTTTGATCCAGTGCGTGGAGAATGGGGGCAGGTCCGTCCCACCCGTCCACCCACACCAGAAATCGTCACCGCGCGAAGAGTCTGCCACCTGCCAGATGCTCACTGACTGCTAGGATATATTGGTCGGAAATGAGCGCCGCCGTCTTCTGAAGAGAGGACACCGAAGCGCGTACCAACGAAGAATGATGAGGTGTTCGCAGGATCGACGGCTAGGGAATAGATGCTGTCAACGAAATCAGTTCCCGTATTCAAAAGGCACCATTCCTTCCCAGCGGTATTCGAACGATAGACTCCTTTATTGCTTACCAAGTACACCGTATTTCCTGAAGAAGGATCGATTACAATCTGCCTGACCTGAAGTAAGACTATTGGTTTGGGTCTGCCGCCAGTGGTGGGCTCACTCTCGAGCTTGACTTCAGGAAGCTCCTCCAGTTCGCGTTGTTGTCCGACGGCCACCCATGTAGTCCCTCTGTCAGTCGTTTTCACAAGTCCAGACTTGGCCTGAGCGTACATAACCGCAGGAGAAGTTTCGTCGATCCCGAGTGGGGATCCGAATTGAATTGCGTCGGTTACCTGTGTCCAGTGTTCACCGCCATCATTTGACTGGTAGAGACCCAGATCGACAGGTTGAGACTTGCCCTCATTACCCGTATCTCGGTGGAATACCCTGACTGTTGCAAACAACTCTAATGGATTGCGTGGATGTATTGCGGAGAGGCTGAAAACGACTTCCGATTTCGCGGTGCCAGTCACACTCTGACCAAACCCAGCAAGCGAAAATCTGCCAATATGGTTCTTTGGCGAAATCCATGTTCGTCCCGCATCTTCCGATCTGAGATATACGTCATGGTGCTCCATGAGTTTGTATTGGATCAGATTGTTCGACGGAGCCGCAGCTAGCGTCATACCCGCAAGCGCCAAAGGGCTTGGGGCTTCGGGCACAGGTGACCATGTGCCCCCCCCGTCTAAGGATTTCAGGAAAACAGTAGCCAGTTTGCCTTCCTTTTCTTTGGATACCGAAATCAGGATGGATTGCTGTCCACCTAGTCTACTCACACTTAAGACGACAGCGGAATCGGGGTAGTATCCGTGACCAGGATCGTAGCGATAGATTATTTTGCTACTCAAAGGCCTGCACGCTTGGGGAAGAGTTGCATCGTTGCTGCAGAATAAGAACGATTGGAACATAAGTAAGACGACAGGAAACCGACGCATTGTTTTCCTCCTCAATTACGCGAACAGCTTATTGGCACGCTTTCTGCAGTTTGCAGTTCCAAGCAGTCGACGCGTTTTCCATCGTCTTTTGGGCATTTCTAGGATCAACACGATACCTTGCCCCTAATGCGTCTGCGAGATCTCGGTCCGTGAATCCGAAAGGCGATCTGTGAAATGTCTCGTGGATTAGAGTAACCGGCCCATCATACCCAGCGTCGATGTGTACTCGGCCGCTTGGTTCATTCACATGCGCTCCGTAATCGCGGTGGCCGCTCTCGAATACGTAGGATGCTCCAATCATTGTTAGGATAAAGCGACCCAAGTCTTGCGCTTGTGCCTGTGCTCTGTACGTTTCGAGGCTAATCCCTATTCCTCGTTGATGCGCTTGCCGGTCCTCGGCTTCAAAGGCTTTCTTTATGAGATCAAGAATAAACTGCGAACATTTTGATGTAAGTGCCATTGTTACGGCGATGTGCAAGTCGTTGGTTACGCGACCCACTCGCTCGTCCGTAAGACCAAGAGGGTCTCGAACCAATACAGGATTGTTATGAACGAACCGATAGTAATTCACCGCCCCATCGAATCCTAATGGATCTTCACTCAAGAATCTGCCGGTCACTGGATCAAAATATCTGGCGCGATAGTAATAGAGATTTGTCTCCGGGTCGAATTCGCGAGCCGTGTATTGGAATGGATTGGTCAGTGAACCGGACGATGCGGTTTCTTTTCCGAAGGAGTCATACGTGTATGTTTGTACAAATGCACCGGCCGCGTTGCTCAAGGAGGTTTCCGAGCCGAGGCCGTCGGCGTGGAAGTAGCTGGTTGCGCCGGCACGAAGCATGGCCAGCGGTTCGTCAATCTTCTCAGTCTGCGTGTAACGGGCCGCGACCGCGCCCGAAGCGTTCACTTCCTCAATCAGCTTGTCGCCGTCGTAGGCATAGATGTTGGTGCCAGAAGACGAAGATTTGTAGATTCTTCTGCCGAAGGGGTCGTACTTGAACGTGACCGTCCCGCCGCTTCCGGGCAGTGTGACACTGACCAGCCGATTCTCGAAGTCCCAGGCGTAGCTAGCCGTGCCCGTGGAGTCCACCTTCGTCAGCGTGTTCCCGTTCGCGTCGTAGGTATAGCTCGCGCTCGGCGTTGCCGTAAGCTGGTTCGATGCGTTGTACGCGTACGGCGACACGCCCAGCGAACTCAGCCGGTTGCCCACCGCGTCATAGCTGTAGCTCTCCGTCGTGTTCGCTCCCTGAGTCACGCCTGTCAGTTGGTAGATCGCATCGTACGCGTAATTCGACGTTACGCCCGCCAATTGATCCGCCTTCGACGTCCGGTTTCCTGCAGCATCGACCGTATATGTTGCTCCGTCAATAGTATTCATGCCTACCTGGTGCAGCACGGAGAGCAATCTGGAGAGACTGTCGTAACTGTAATTCGTGGTGATTCCATTCGGCCGAGTCATCTGCGTGCGGCGGCTGAGCGCGTCGTAAGTGAAGCCGAACGTGCCCGCAAATCCAATGAGAAACGGATATTGGTCGGCTTTCCGCCAGGAGAAGAACGCCTACTCCCAAACCCAAAACGGATCCTGAGACTGCATCCAGAGTTGAAGGAGTGTCAGTACGTCAGCCCGCTTACGGGCAAGGCCATGGCGCTAATTGCTCCTTCGAGATCGGAAAAAGCAATAAAAGCTGGAACTACCTCGAAAGCAAAGGATTAGCTGGCATGTGCTTTTCGCGTCCAAGGCGTAAAAAGCAGCGGCTATGCAAGTGGCCAGGATTCAGAGCGTTCCAGGTTTCGTTGCTTTTAACGACGGGAAGCAGCCCTAAAGCCGCTGAACGCTCGCGAAGCAGAGGGCAGAAGGTGCAGCAAAGCTCTTCCCATCGAGCTGAAGTTGGGAGCGACAGAGATAGCGCCTTTTCTTTTTGTGTACTATGTAGTATACCACGTACATGGATGGTTTATGTACTGGCGGGCCTAGCGAACTCGCTCGGGTGCGGCGATGGGCGCTGACAATCTGCCGCGCCAGAGCGAGAAGGTTCGGTTGCTGACCGTGCGTGAAGCAGCGGAGTATTTAGGCACGACTCCCGCGACTTTGTACACGAAAGTCTGGCGGCGTGAGGTCCCGTTTATCAAGCTTGGCCGCAGCGTCCGCTTCGATGTAAGGGATCTCGATGAATTGATCGAGCAGGCCAGAGTAAAACCGCGTGAGCTCTCTGTGTCCCCGGAAGAGTTCGGGAGGTAGTAGAAGAATGGGAGTCTTTCGGCGGGGCAAGAATTGGTTTATTGATTTCTACTCCGGTAGCCGAAGAATCAGGGAAAAGGTTGGACGCTCAAAGGGCGAAGCAAGAAGGGCACTTGCCATACGGCAAGCTCAGATTGCCCAGGGTCGTTTTGATTTCCGGCCGCGGCTAAGCGTGCCAACCTTCGAGCAATTCGCCGAGCGCTACACCGAATTTGCTCGAACAACCAAGCGCGGCTTTGGCAACGAGAAGTTTCGACTTCGGCAGCTAGTCAGGTTCTTCGGCAAACGACGGCTTTGCGACCTGACTGCATGGGACGCAGAGAGACTCAAGACCGAGATGAGCAAATCTGCTCGCCCGGCGACAGTCAATCGGCTACTCGGGAACGCGAAGCACATGATGACGATGGCCGTGAAATGGAATGCCTTGCAGAAAAATCCCTTCGCCGGAGTCAAACTTCTGCCCGTCCCCAAGATGTCTGAGAGAATCCTAGGGCAAGACGAAGAGCTGAAGCTACTAGATGCCTGCAGCCGAGCGCGCGCCGCATTTGCGGCCAGTCATACTTCTGGGATTGCACAGCGGCATGCGGAAGGGAGAAATTCTGTCGCTCCAATGGGCGCAGATAGATTTGGCGAATCGTCTTATTCAAGTCCTGAACGCGAAGACTGAGCATGGCGAACGGCGAATCCCGATGAACGATACGGTCTTCCATTTACTCTCCGAACTGCATGATAGGCGCTGTGGAGAACTTGTCTTTCCGAGCCATCGCAATAATGGCGCGAGGCTCCGCGATCCGAAGGTCGCCTTCCGAAAGGCTGTCCGTCTTTCAGGCATTCCACACATCCGGTTTCACGACTTGCGCCATACATTCGCCACCCGCCTGGTACGGGCCGGGGTGGATCTGATTACGGTCCAGCACCTTCTGGGTCATGCTAGAATCACGATGACTGCTCGCTATGCACACTCCCTCGCCGATGATAAGATAGCGGCAGTAAGAAGGCTGGATAGGGACGATATTGGATTGCAACCGGCCCCTAATCGGCCCCCGGGTCCAATTTTGGCTGACGTTGGCGAAGGGAGTAAGTCGTTTCCCGCCAAAGCGGTGGGCCTGTAGCTCAGGTGGCTAGAGCGCGCCCCTGATAAGGGCGAGGTCGGTAGTTCAAGTCTACCCAGGCCCACCATCTCTGTGCTGGTGACCCCTGGCCAGTTCTCTTCTTCCATTGACCGTCTTTTCTTGAGCTTCGTCCGCTGCCTGGCGTATGATGCCACCCGGCGTGCAAGACCGGCCCGCGCGCCCACGAAAGATGCTCACACGCTGGATCGGCGAAGGCAGCCGCTGGCTGCTCGACAAGATAGTCGCGGCGATTGCCGCCACCGGCATCAACCCCAACGTCCTCACTTTTTTGGGCCTCGTCGTCAATTTCTGGGCGGCCGTGCTGTTCGCCACGGGATACTTCCGATCCGCCGCTGCGGTCATTTTTTTCGCTGGATTCCTGGACATGCTGGACGGTCAGGTGGCGCGCCGCGAGGGGCGCGTCACGGCGTTCGGCGCATTCTTTGACTCCACACTCGACCGCTACTCGGACATGGCGCTTTACATGGGCCTGCTTGTCTATTACGCGGTGATTGGCCGATCGTTTTACGTCATCCTCGCCGCAGTGGCCACGGCCGGCTCGGTGATGGTCAGCTACTCCCGGGCGCGCGCCGAATCATTGATCCCGTTGTGCAAAGTGGGGTTCATGGAACGGCCCGAGCGGCTCGTGCTGCTGATCATCGGCGGCACATTCAACCGCATGGCTCCGGTGCTGTGGGTGATTGCCGTGGTTTCGACGATCACCGTGATCCACCGCATCACCTTCACCTGGCAGGAAACCCGCGCCGGGCGTACACTCCCCGGCATCCGCCTCAGTCTGTAGCTTCTTTCGACGCGTCCATCACAGCGTTTATGGGGCCGGCAATAATTTCGCGCACGCGCTCGCGCAGTGCGGGAATGTCCTGCTTGTGCAGGCCAGCAGTTTCGATCGTGTCATGCAGGTGCACAACGATCTTCGAAGGGCGCAGCATCCAGCTCAGCTTATTGTTGAACTCGAACGAGCCCGCAATGCTGACCGGCACAATCGGGCAGCCAAACTGCTGCGCCATGCGGAACACGCCGTCCTTGAACTCGCCGATGCGGCCAGTCACTGTGCGGCCGCCCTCGGGAAAGACGGCCAGACTCACCCCGGCATCGAGTGCGGCGCGCGTCCGCTTCCACATGCGCTTCAGCTCCGCAGGAGTTTTCGCGTCGGGCACCGGCACGTTGCCGAAGCGCTTCATCATCCAGCCATACACGGGGATCCTGAAATGCGACTCGAGCTCGAGCCCGCGGAAGAACTGCGGGATGGCCGAATACAGGACAAACGGATCGAAGAGGTTGACGTGGTTGGAGATGAAAAAGCTGGTGCGCTGCGCATCGAAACCCGGCGAGCGCCGCACCTGGAATCTCGCCCCGGCCAGCCGGATGACCGCGCGCGAAAGCATGCGCTGGGGCCGGTCATTCTTCCGCGGGTCGATGAAAACTGCCATCAGAATCAAGAAGGTGGACGCAACGAAAAAAGAAACTCCGCAAACAACCCAGAGAATCCCGCTGCGCAGAATCAGGTAGAGCTTCTTCATACGAAGACGTCAAGCGCGCCGGGCAGCACATCCAACTGGCGGCAGTGCAGCGTCAGAACCTCGCCGTCCACCATTACGTCCACCGGCGCGTCGAGATCGAACTCGATCTTTCGGGCACCGCGCCGCGACGCCAGCGGGTGCCGGATATGCGAGCCGTCGTATAGCTTGGGCAGGTTGCGGATGAGTCCCAGTCGCCCAATCGGGCCCCAGCGGACATATTCAACCCGGCCGTCGGAAGTTTCGGCGTGCGGTGCAATCATCATCGTGCCGCCGGTGAACTTGCTGTTGTTGAAGCTGAGGAAGAGGCACCGCGCGCGGTCGAGCGCCGCTTCGCCATCCACGCGCAGGGGGAATGCGCGCCGCTTCAATCGCGCAAGGCATACGAACACCGAGAGCAGGTAGCCGAGCTCACCAAGCCCGCGAAATTTTCGGTGCCGCAGGAAGGCCACGTCCGCGGCAAATCCCATGCTCAGCAAATTGATGAAATACAGCTCGCCATCCGCATGCAGTAGCCGCAAGACGTCGCAGGGCCGCCGGCGGCCGGCAACGAGCGCTTCGCTCGCGTGCGCCACGCCGCGCTCCGTGAAGTCGCGCAAGGACGAATTCCCTGTTCCGAGAGGCAAGAAGCCCAGCGCGGGGCGCCCGGCGTTCGCGGCTTCAGGAAACAGGCCGTTCACGATTTCGAAGGATGTTCCATCCCCACCGACGCAGATAAACTTGCGATAGCCGCGGGCATAAGCGTGCCGCGCGAGCTGCGTCGCGTCACCGGGCGCTTGGCTCTGCGCGACTTCTACGTCCAGTCCTGCCGCCCGCAGTTGATGGAGAGCATGGCCGGCGAGTTTCCCGCACTTTCCACCGCCTGCTGCGGGGTTCACGATTGCAAGATAGCAATCATTCACAGCGGCACCACCGCGGTGGCCCGCTCCAGCCGCCCCCGCATCTGTTCAGCCAGCACAACTCGCTTGATTTTCATGGAAGCCGTGCGCGGGAAATCCTCGTTCCAGAAGACATAGCCACTGATGCGCTTGTAGTTCAGCAGCCGCTGATTGCGTGCGGTAATGTCCGCGTGCAGCGTTTCGGTCACTGTTTGGTTCGGTTCGAGGTGCAGCACGATCACGAGTTGCTCTCCGACCATCGTGCGCTGCGGCCAGATGTAATTGGCCGCAAACACACAGAACTCCTTCACCGGCAACCCCTCAAACACCGTCTCGATGTCCTCCGGATAGATGTTCTTGCCTTCCGCGGTGACGACCATGTTCTTCTTCCGGCCGAAGAGCTGCAAGTGACCGTCCGTGTCCAGACGCCCCAGGTCTCCCGTGTGCAACCAACCCTCGACGATGGTCTCCGCAGTCAAATCCGGATCGTCCAGGTAATGCGACATTACGTTCCTGCCGCGGACGCAGACCTCGCCGATTCCGCCGGCGTCCGGGTTGTCGATGCGGATTTCCACGCCGGGCAACGGGCTGACCGACGGAGTCGGCGCGAAAAGAATCGATATGGTTCGCAGTGATGGCGGTGCAAGCCTCCGTCAAGCCGGTCGCGTTGATGACGAGGATGCCCAGTTCGTAGAAGAATTGAATCGTTTCCGGCTGCGTGAAGGCGCCGCCCACGATGATGGCGCGCAATTCACCGCCGAAGGCCTGATGAACCTGGCGCAGCAGCAAGCGGCTGAGCCAAAGCCTCGGCCGGCGCCGCGTAAGAACCTTGTTCAACCCGCGCAGCGCCTCGAAGGGGCGCTTCTTCCCCAAGGGCAGGGCATCGAACCGGGCCTGGAGCCCCTTCTGCAGATTCTTGAGCACCAGCGGCACAACCGTGACGTAGGTGATCTTGTACTTCGTAAACGCTTCCCGCACGAATTCGGGCCGCAAGGTGCGCAGGTGGACCACCGCGGCGCCACACGTGAACGGCCCGATGAAGCCGACCATGAAATCGATGGCGTGGTTGGTCGGCAGGATGCTCAGGTAACGCACGCCCGGCCAGAAGGGGTAGAGCGAGGTCAGCGATATGCACTGTTCGAGGTAGTTCTCATGCGTCATCACGCAGCCCTTCGGCCGCCCGCCGGTGCCTGAGGAATACACGATGCAGGCCCAGTCTTTTCGCTCGCGCGGCACGAATGGCGGCTCCCCGCTTCCGCGGAACTCTTCCCAGCGCAGGGCACCGTGGAGTTCCACTCCGGCGGGAGCCTCGGTGATGAGCACCGTCTTCAAATGAAGCCTGTCGAAGTCAGGCACAGCGACGAGAGCGCGCCACAAATGGTATTCCGTGATGAGAACACTCGCCTTGCTGTGGGCGAGAAGCTGCACGTGCTCGGCCGGGGTGAGCTTGAAATCGAGCGGCACGAGCACGCCCCCGCGGTAGAAAACCGCGTAGGCGGAGACTAGCCACTTCGATTGGTTGGTCATGATGATCGCCGCGCGATCGCTCGCGCCGAAGCCTGCGCCTTCGAGCGCGCTCGCCAGCGGCAGCGCGGCTGCCTCAAACTGGCGATAGGTGAGCCGGCATTTTTCGCGATCCCGGTCCGCTTCGATCAGGCACACCTCCTCCGGCCAGCGGCGGAGCGCGTCCCGCAGCGCCGCGCCGAGCGAGTCGTATTGGCGGAGATCGAGCATTCAGATGGGCCTCAGTGACACTGCGGCGCGGTGAGCTAAGTTACAGATACTAAACTTGTTATGCGGCCAGCTCAAGCCATGATTCTCTTGCTGGCGCGCCGGCCGGGAACGCGTCACCCATCACAGCCGGGCCTGAATCCTGGTGGCGAGCGTACGGAAGTCTGAGACGCCTTGCATTTCGTAATCGGGGAGCTCAACGCCGAAATGGTTTTCGAGACGCGTCAACATCTCCAGCGCCTGCAGGCTGTCGAGGCCGAGTTTCTTGAAGAAGTCATCGTCCGCTTTCAGATTCGCTCGCGGCACGGCAAACTGCTTCGCCGCCATCTCGAGGATCTCTTCGGTGGTTTGTTCCAGGGTGCGCATTTCATCTACTCCGCTTCTCGTGGTTGCTTTCGGGACTCTTCTGCGATGCAACTGCGGGCATCCGGTAACAGCGCGGGTGCATGCTCCGGCTCACGGCAGGTAAGGCATCGCATCCTTACTTTCGACGAATTTTTTCAACCCCTGCATCGCTGCGGGCTTGCTGAACAGCTCGCAGAAAAGATCGATCTCCCGCCGGCATTCTTCGTGCGGGATGGGCTTGATAAACTTCTTCGCGGCGATGCGAGTCTCGCGGTCGAACTTCGTGACCTGGTGTGCCGTCGCGCGCGCCACGCGCAACGCTTCCCCCTCCGCCGCCACCTGGCTCACCAGGCCGACGCTCAACGCTTTCGTGGCGTTGATACTGCGCCCGGTCAGGAGCAAGTCGCGCACCACGGCGTTGCCCAGGTCACGCTTCAGGCGCGGGATGCCGCCGAAGCCCGGGATCAGTCCCAGGCGCAGTTCGGGAAAGCAGAACCTGGCCATCTTGTCGGCCACGATCAGGTCGCACGCGAGCGCCAGTTCGAACCCGCCGCCGAAGCAGACGCCATGCACCGCGGCGATGGTGACCATCGGCACGCTATCCAGCGTGGCCAACACGCGGTGGATCCGCCAGAGAAATTCCCTCATGCCGCTCACGCGCGCCGCCGCGTCCAGAGATTGCGCCCTCGCATAGAGCTCGCGCAGGTCTGCCCCCGCGCTGAAGCCCGGTTTCAAACTGCTGTGGATGATCAACGCGCTCAGGGGCCCGCCGGGAATCTCCAGCGCCGCCGCTAAACGCTCCATCTCTTCCTCGGAACGAACCACGGCCATCGGCCGCGGCCCCGCTTCCTCCTCGATGATCTTGGCGAACTGCTCCAACTCCTCCAGCATTTCCGTGCCAATTTCATTGGCCGGTTCGCGGTGCAAGGTCAACTCGATGACGCCCGCCTGGATCTCCCAGGAAAGCGTTTTGCCGCGATGTGGGTTCAAGTCGATCACGAGCGGTTCTCCATATCGCTCCCGGTCACCGCTCCCGGCGCGCAGGTCGGCATCATCGCTGCGCCACCCGGCTTGCGGGATAGAGTTCCTCGATTTCGGCGCGGAAGCGAGCGTGAATTGCGTCGCGTTTGAGTTTCCCGTTCGCCGTCAGCAACCCATTCTCGATGGTGAATGGTTCGCGGCACAAGTGGAACGCGCGAATCTGCTTGTAGTGTGGCTGCTCCGCATTCACGGCGTCAAGCACGTCCTGGACATCTGGCCGCGAGACGTCACCCGTGATGATCGCGGTCAGATAGCCCCGCCCATTTCCCACCAGTAGAGCGTGTTGCGCACCGGGCAATCCCCGGAGGAGTTTCTCCTCGATCGGTTCCGGCGCGATGTTGTGGCCGGAATTCAAGATAATCAGATTCTTGATGCGCCCAGTAATGCGCCAGTTCCCGCGCGTGTTCACCTCGCCCTGATCCCCGGTGTGAAACCAGCCATCTTCGAGCACGCGAGCGGTCTCCTCAGGGCGCTTCCAGTAGCCCGCGAAAATATGTGGTCCCCGCGCCAGGATCTCACCGTTGCCGCCGACCTTCATCTCGATCCCGTCGATCGCGGGCCCCACCCATCCCGGCTCGATCCGCTGCGGATGGTCCATCGTGCAGATGGCCGTCGTCTCCGTCAAGCCATACACCTGCAAGACTGGGATGCCCAACATCAGAAAAAACTGCTGCGTCTCGACGGCCAACGGCGCGGAACCACAGATGAGTGCTTTCAGGTTTGGCCCCAGGCGCTTACGGATCGCCGGAAACACAATGAGATTCGCGAGTCCGAGCCACACCCGGTCGGCCCAGTCTTCGCGGCCGGCTTGCTTGTGGGACCATGCTTCTTTGGCGTTGCGGAAGACCGCCAGCGCCATACCACCGCGGTCCTTGAGCTTTGCCTCGATGCCTGCGCGTACTCGTTCGAGCACTGTAGGAACATTCAAGAAGTAATGCGGAGCCGCGGCGAGGATTTCATCAGCAAGCTTTGTTAAGTCCGTCGAGAGTGTCAGGACGCTCGAACGCGAGAGATACGAGAGCAGAGAAATCCAAGAGCCTGCAAAGCAGCATGGCAGGTAGTGAAACACGCGCTCGGGATCGTGCCGCGCGCCCATCAGGAGGTCGAGGCGCGCCGCCGTGCAACGCAGCATATGGTTCACGTTGCCGGCATTCAGAACCACGCCCTTGGCTTCGCCCGATGTTCCCGAGGTATAGATGATGGTGACGCTATCACCCGCGGCGAGCGGAAGGGGCGACGGGAACGGCTCCATCGCGCGCTGCGCGAAGATTTCATCAAACAACACGCGGTCCGGCGCGTCCCGCCAGGCTTCCGCGATGCCATCGCTGAGAGCAGCGTCGCCGCAGCAGATGAGCGCGGGGCGGCAATCCTTCATCATTGCGACGAGTTCAGCGGGCGCCTGGCGCGCGTAGAGTGGCACGACGATGATTCCTTCGGCCATCATGGCCAAATCGAGCGCTACCCACCGGAGGCTGTTGTGCGCCAGCAGCGCGCCGCAGTCGCCCTTGCGCAATCCCGCGCCACGCAAAAACGTGCGCGCTCCGGCGACCATCCCGAGCAGTTCGTCTCCGGTCGCGGTCCTCAGGCCCGAGGCGTGAGCTTCCTGCAAGACGGTCTGAGCGCGCGCTGACTCCAGCCTTGCGAGTATATTCTCGAGGAAATTCATGGTTTATGCGCTGGCGGCCGCCGCTTCGAAAACGCGAATACGGCGTCGCTGAACGCTTCCACGCGCGTGATCTCGCCTCCGCGCCAGCGGAAGCCTCGCCGGTTGGGTGTTTTCTTCGCTCCAGCCATGTGTCCCGTCATGACCAAGGTTTCCGCGCCGGGAGAGTACCACTCACACCCCGGCACCTTGGCTGATCCTCTCCGTTTGCGAATCGAACCGCTCGACGAGCACGCGCAGAATCGCCCCCAAGGGCGGCAGATACTGCTCCCAGCATTGGACGCCGTTGCGCACAGGGAACTCCGGGTAGCGCTCACTGACGTGATGTTCGAGGTAAACCCCCATTCGCGCCATCAACTTCAAATTCCTTACGACCGTGCGCCCAATTCCGTCGCGGATCGCCTCGGCGTCACGACGCAGCACCTCCAAAGCGGTGAGCATCTTCGCTTCGAGGTCCGGTTCGTCCACGGTCATCAAGAGTCGCTCGTGGCCGCGCTCGCGCATCAGGTTGCGGATGCGCTCGTCCATCGTCACGCCCGCTGAAGGAACCAAAGCCGGCATGGAGGTGACGATTCCGTGATAGCGCGAAGAAACCATCAGGTCGCCGCAGCGCAGGATGCTCACGAGCTGGAACATGTCGTAGTCGTCTGATGTGATCACCGGCGCGCCGCCGATTCGTTCGGCAATGGTGCGGCACGCGTGCGCATCCAGCCGCTCGCTCGCCACGAGCACAGGGAAGACGTCTTGCTTTTGCCGGAGAGCCTTTACCGCGTTTGCCCACGCGCTGAGGTAGTGCGCGTAACTCGCGTCGACTTCGGGGCCGGAATTGTGGAAGTACGGCCCTCGATAGTGGCTTTCCTTATAGGCGCCGACCGTCTTTCGTGCGATCAACTTGAGCACCGACGCCCGAACGGGCCACAAGAAGGGATTGATCGGGCACAGGACCAGCACCGGCGTTTTGCCGTCCCACCCCGCATCGGCCAGCACTTTGCGTCCGTACTCGGGCCCCAGCGGCTCAAAGGTCCATGCCGTATCCGTGCCCAGCTCGGTGCGCACGCCGAGACGGCTGAAAATGTCCTGCGACTCCACGTTGCGCGTGATGACCAGCGACTCCTTGCAATACCGGGCGCACATTTTTTCGAGCAGCGGGTCCATCGCTCCCGCCTCGGCGCCGTAACCCACCGAAAGCTTGTTCTCCGCGGCGGCGATGCCCAGCGACCCGATGAACATAGGTTGTCAGCGCATTGGCAAACTTGCTTTTGAACATGGAGCCTTCGCAGGCGATCACGCCGTCATGCTTCCGTACTTCCTGATAGAGAAACGGCGGGAAAATGTCCGGCAGCCGGACCTGCGCCGCGTCGCCGAAGTATCCGCGCGTGCGGTCGAAATTGAGCGCGATGACGGTGAGCCGGATGCGGTCCGCGCCCAGTACGTGTCGGACCTGGCGCAGCATCTCCTCGACGCGCACGTCCGAACCGGTGTTGCGCGTGCCGTTGTAACCCGCGAAGAGCAGCTTCAGCGGCTCGCCCGGCTTCCACGCGTGGCCTGCCCCCAGCATCCAGCCGAGTTTCGTGCGCTCGATGAGCGCGCTGACCCAGGCGACGAGGAATGCGTCCGTCATGGCGCAGCGCCCCGGCCGCGCGGCCGGCCATTCCTGGTAGGGATAGGTGAACTGGTTCTCTCTGCTGAATTTCAGCAGCGGATAGCAATACTTGGAAAAGGGTTCCGGCACGCGGCCTATCTCCGTCACCACGCGCGCGTTGTCGAAGACCGTATTCCACACCAGATACGGTCAGGAAGACCTTCATCAGTGATGCGCCGCGTCCCACTGCCGCCGCCCCGATTCGCGAGCAAGTCACGATGGCGCTGAACGAGCGCTCCAGCGACGGGCGCGTAAAGTGGCTTCGACTTGCCCTGAGCCGAAGCCAGCGCCCCGGTGAGCTCTCGGAACGTCTGCGAGCGGGTGCCCGACGAGAGGTGATAAATTTCATGCGCCGGCCGCTCCTTCAGGTGCAGGGTCACGATGGCTTCCGCCACGTAATCGACGGGAACGATGTCCACCTTGTCGTCCGGCCGGAACGGCAACACGGGCAGCCCCGCCAGAAACACGAACGCGCGCACCATATCGAATTGCGTTGTTTCCGGCCGGCGGCTGTCGCCGAGCACGATGCTCGGACGGAAGATGGTACGCGGCACATCCGGCAGCAGCTCACGCACCATGTGCTCGCAGAATTTCTTCGTCCGCGCGTAGGGATCGTAGTCGGAGCGCTCCCAATCGATCGCAGCGTCTTCACCGACCACTTCATTGCTGCGTTTGCCCGCCACGGCCACCGTGCTGACCTGGCTGAAGCGCCGCAGGCCGTGGGCTTCGTGCAGCGCGCCGCGCCAGTTGCACTACTTCGAGCGTGCCGCGCAGGTTTACGTTCAGGCAGCTCCTTTCGGACTTGCGGTTCAGCGATGCGGCGCAGTGAATCACCGAATCGGTGGTGTCCACCAGCTCGCGGTACTCATCCCGGGCCAGCCCAAATGCGATCGCGGTCAAATCGCCGCAGAAAATGCGAATGCGCGCGCCGAGGAATTCGTGGAAGTGCGGAAAATCCAGGTGCAACTGCAGCGCGCGCCACAGGCGCACCTCGGCTTCGTGCGCGTCTTTCGCGCGCACCAGCAGATTGAGCCGGTCGTCGTGGCGCTGGAGGAGTCCGGCGGCGAGGTACGCGCCGATGTAGCCGGTCGAGCCGGTCAGGAAGATGGCCATGTGGCTTTGGCGGAGGCGGAAATACCCGCCGGGTCCTCGGCGCCCGGCGCCGCGCGTGATTCCGCAAGCTGGAACGTGCGCGGCTCACGCGGCTTCAAGCGGCCTCCCTTCGATCAGCGGGTAAACACCACTTGCGCAGCGCGGGAATGTGGATGTTGATCCAGTAGTCCCACCAGTCAATCGATCCGGCCTCGTAGCCGAAGGCGGCCTGCTCTTCCTCCGGCAGCGCCTCGGAGAGCAGTTGAACGTTTTGTGCTTCGAACACCTGCTCATTGTGCAGGATGAAGGGCTCGTACAGCTCGATCAGTTTTTCGACGCGTGCCAGGTCGCGTTCCTGCCGCGCCAGCGGCGCTCGTCTCAGTACCGGCAGCGCGACCCTGTTGATCCCCGAAACGACGGCCTTCTGTGCCGGCACCGAAAACTTGCGATAGCGGCTCTTGGAAACGGGGATGGTCTCGAACCGCAAGCGCAACCAGTGCTCCAGTCCCTGCTGCGCGCGATAGTGCTTGCGATGCGCCAGGCTGGTCAGCTCGATCGAGCGGCCCATGTCGCAGGGATTCGTCGCCGAGGTCGCCAGCTGATAGAGCCGTTCGTGCCGCCGCGCGACCACGCGCAGCGGCAATCAGCGTCATTCCGCGGCATACCATGTCCACCGGAATAATGTCCAGGCACTTGCGCTCGTTGGTCGGCAACTGCCGGAAAAACGTGCCCAGCAAGTAAGAAAGTGGCGCCGAGGTGTTGATTCCTTCATTCCAGCCGGGGAACGGCTCGGCGGTAGAGCTTTCCACGATCGACGGCCGCACGACCGCCATCGGCTGGTTAGCCGCGCGCCGCGCGATCAACGATTCCGCCACGCTCTTCGTGAAGGTGTATGTGTTCGGCCAGCCCAAATGCCGGGCGCGGCGCATGCCCGCGAGGGTCAGCCGGTTTCGCACCCAGCGAGCGCGGCTCCGGCGCGTCTGTGTTTCGAGCTCCGCCTCCGTGAGCTGCGCTTTTTCTCCGCGGCGTCCGAGTAACTGCCGGCGGATCGCTGCGGTCACTTCCGCGCTCTCCGAACGTTCCTCCACCTTGCGCACCAGCTCTTCGAGCGATTTCCATTCGCGCTCCGCATGAAAACCGCCTTCGTGTGCGGGCGTGTAGTCCGCTTGGAGTGCCTCGGGGATGCGACCGTTCCTCGCGCCTGCCACGTAGCAGGTTGAGATGTGCACCAGACCCGCATGGTCGGAAGCGCGCAGGAAATGAAGCAGATGGGCTACCCCGCGGACGTTTACGGCCAGCGCGTCGCGCAGGTCGGGGTTGAAGTCCACCAGTCCCGCACTGTTGATGACGAGATCCAGGGTGCGCTCGAGCCGCGCTCGCGTCGCCGCCTCGATCCCCAGCCCCGGCTGGCTGACGTCGCCTTCGACTACCTCGATCCGTTCTCCCAAGAACTTCGGTAGATCGCTCCCCCAGCGTTCGTGCAGCGGATCGAAAACCGGCGATTCTTCGACAATCTTCTCGAACCGCCGCTGCGCGCTGGCCGCCTTCTGCTTACGGATCAGCAGATAGATCTTGCCGATCTCCGGCAGGTCCTTCAGTACGTTGGTGAGCCAAACCTTGCCGATGAATCCCGTCACGCCGATCAGCAGCACGCGCTTTCCGCGCAACGTCTCGCGCACGGAGAAAGGCCCGGCTTCTTGCGCGCCATTCGAGACCACGAGCGCCCGGTGGTTGCGCGGAGCAGGCCGCCGTGCCGGCTGGAGCGCGCTTTCCAGATCCGCGGTTCCTGCGGGGAGATCGAGGTCACGCGCAAGCTGTGCCGCATCCACGTGCCCGTCCGCGCGCCTCGAGGTCACCCAGGCCAGCGGACCCCGCGGGCGGATCACTGGCTCAAGCAGCCGGCCCGTCGCCCGGCCGTCGCGGAACTCGAGGCGGTTAGCAACAACCTCTTCAACGCCCAGAAATTCGGCCAAGGGCCGCATCACGTGGTCCAGCGCCTGGCTGACCAGGACGACCCGCTTATGCTCCTCCATCCACTTCTTCAGGCAGGCCACGCCCTTGAGCTTGAGCTGCGGTTTCAGGATGTAGTGGAAGTACTCCTCGCCCAGGAGGTCCAGGCGGTCCCGCGTGATGCCGCGCAGTTGCGCGTGCAGCACCCTCGTGGCAAACACGCGATGGCTCGCGTAGAGCACCGGCCGGACCAGCGCCAGGGCAGCCACTCCCCCCCGGCGCGCCCAGCGCTCGCTGAAGCTTTGAGCATTCCAGGTGAAGTAAGCCACCGGCCGGACCGCACCCAGTTCCAGCAGGCTCCCTTCGACCCGCCAGAAGGTATGGCAGGTTGCTTGCGACTCTGGGGAGGCCGCGAGGCCTGCGCCGCGGGCGGTTGGGCTGGGCTGCAATCTTGGTTCGCTCAAAGCTGGTTTCCCGTTCACAGGACGCCGGTTAGAGACTCTTGCGGTTTTCGGCCATCAGCTAAGAGAAGAAACTAACACTCGCGCTGGCCACGGGCAAGTCTTCCCTCGCGGGCCCAAGCCCTGCGGCCTAACGGATGTCGAGCGGAGTCAGGAACCCGTTTTTCTTCACTCCGAGGCGGATGGGCCGCGGCGACCCCTTGCGGGGCAGTGTCACTTCGACCCAAAGCTCTTCGCCGGAAGCCCGCCGAGAAGGATCCGCCACATGCTCAGGGATGAAGTAGGCCAAAGGCTCCCAGACCGACGCCATGGGCTGGCCCCGGATCACCCAAATGTTCGCCCTCAACCCTTTGCCGTCCTTAGCGGGCACAGCCACGATTTGGTCGCCTTCCAATTGCAGCCAAACTCTTACCTCTGGATGTCCCTTCACCTCGCCAGTGGGAAACCCGCGTGCTGGAGCCCGAAGAAGCAAACTAAGGTAGCGGCCCCGGATGGGCAATTCGGGGTCCACCGGGCCCGTCAAGGCCCATCCGCGCGGACGGGTCATCCGGTCAACGAGCAGCTTTCCACCGATGCTCAGAACAAGCGCCAGCTGAATCGCCGCTAACAACAATCCCTTTGTGATCGCTCTCATCTGTCTGCACCGTGAAGCCGCGTGATGAGGCGACGCCGCGTACGTTCGAGCAGCCAACCACCGGCCAAGAATAGTGCCCCCGCCACGATCAAGCTGGTTGAACGCCCGAGCTTATCCATGACGTCTGAGAAGTAGAACACCAGCACCGTCATCGCAAACCCGGCAAATCCAAGATTAATGCGTTCCTTACGTGTCTCCCTGTAGCCCCACGCGATCAGAGCCACCGATCCCACCGCACACCACAAGTAGGGTCCGAATTTCTCCCACAAGCCCTGAGATGATCGGGCCACTTCCCAATCGCGTGCCTGAATTGTGGCCAAGATCACCGCCCATGCCGCCGCAACCAGATTCACCCAACCATCGCGCCCGCGCAAGCGGAACGCGAGCAGTAGTGGCAGCCCGAGTGCAGCGATCCAGCCCAGCGCGAGCATGTGAAAGGGGAGGTAACTCTGACTTGTGCTCCAGCTCCAACGGTTGAAGAGAACTGCAACGGAGCATGGGATCAACGCCAACCATCCTACGACCGCGAGCGCGCGCCGCACCGGGCCGTGTTCTTCGGATGTCTCCGCGCTCAAGTAGCTGAGCCCCAAGATCAGCAACCCCTCCGCGAGAATTACGCTGCTACCGCGGCCATCTCGAGAGGCCACGTTCCACTCCCCAGCAAGCCATGCAGGCGTCAGGATGGCCGCAAACGCGGCCTGAGGCCAAGTTCGGACAAGCGCCCAACCGGCCCATGCGCCAGCCGCCCAGAGCATCAGCCCCGTCGGCCAATGCTCCTGAAGATTGAAGATCTGCCCCGCTAGGTAGATGCCGCCCCCGAGAGCGACTGTTCCCGCACCATGAAGAACGGTGGCCAATATCGCGAATCGGTCCGAGAGCATTGCCGCAGCGGAGTGAAAGATCGCCACCATCAGCAACACGAGAATAAATCGCGTTGCGGGCGAAATGTCATTCCAATGGGCGGCGACGAATAGCAACACCCCGGCACTGAGCATGACTCCGCCGAGACTGACGGCCACCATGACGGGCCATTTCGCCTTTTGAGGTTGGCTGGTTGAGGCCTCGAAGTCGCGGATGCGCTGGGCGGTGGCGGGATCTAGGAGCCCCACGTCAATCCAGCTTTGCAGGCGGGTTTCCCAGGCGTGTTTCAAGCCAAAGCTCCGTGAGAGAGCTAACGAAAGCGGTTACCTCTCGGTGAGGGAGACTCTAGCCGATTCTTGGGTAGAGGGCAAACTCCTGCGGGGTGTAACCCTGAGCGCTAGACGCCCCAGCCGTAGCGTTCCAGATGCTCCACCGAGGCCTGCATTTCGGCCCGGATGAGGCTGGTCAACCGGCTACAACTCACCACTTGGCTGTCCGGCTCAGCGATATCCGGCGTGCGGAGGCCTTTGACCAACACGCGGTCCAGGGCCGCTTCGATCCATCCCGCCTCGACCGGCAGGTGAAACGTCTCGCGGAGCATCATGCTGGCGCACAGGATCGCCCCGATAGGGTTGGCGCGGTCCTTGCCAGCGAGTGGCGGCGCCGAGCCGTGGATCGGCTCGTAGAGCGGCGGCCCCGAGCCGCAACTCATCGACGGCACAAGCCCGATCGAGCCCACCAGCGCCGCCGCGGCGTCGCTCAAGATGTCGCCGAACATGTTCGACGCCAGCATCACGTCGAATTGCTGCGGCGCAAGGATGAGTTGCATGGCCGCGTTGTCTACGTAGAGGTGATTCAAGACCACTGCGGGGTGGTCCGTCGACATGCGCGTGACCGTCTTCCGCCACAGGACGGAACTTGCCAGCACATTGGCCTTGTCGATCGAGGTCAGCCGCCCTTCGCGGCTCTCGGCCCGCGCGAACGCAAACCGCGCGATGCGCTCGATCTCTTCCGTGCTGTACGATTCCGTGTCTTCCGCGCGGCTGGAGCCATTCGATTCCTCGACGCGGCGCGCGCCGAAATAAATCCCACCGGCCAGCTCGCGCACGATTTCCAGGTCGATTTTTTCGGTGCGCGAGTCCTTCAGAGGGGAGATCTTCCGCAGCGGCTCGCGCATCTTCACCGGCCGCAGGTTGACATAGAGCTCCAGCCCTTGGCGCAGCCCCAGCAGCCCGCTCTCGGGTTTTTGGCCGATTGGCAACGCATCCCAGCGCGGCCCACCTACGGCCCCCAGCAGAACTGCGTCCGCGGCGCGGCAGGCATCCAGCGTCTCCGCTGGCAGCGGCGTGCCGAAGGCGTCGATTGCGTTCCCGCCCACGGGGAACTCCGCCAGCTCGAACCGGTGGCCGAACTCGGCGCCGACGTCGCGCAGGATCTGCGTGGCCGCACCGATTACCTCCGGGCCGATGCCGTCGCCCGGCAGCACGACAATCGTTTTGGAAACGGGGGGCACGGATTCCCTACGATGCTGCGGTCACCTGCCGCATGATCGGCGCGGCCTGTGGCCGCCGCCGCACGATGCGCTGCGCGATGTTCATCAGATCGCGCGGCCGCACTTGCTTGGTTTGGTCGGCCAGCGTGACGACCTCACGATAACACTCGGCCAGCTCGGTGTCGCTGACTTCAAAACCCAGCTCCTTCAATTCGACTCGGAGTGCGTTCCGCCCGGAGTGTTTGCCCAGCACCAATTGCCGCGCGGGAACGCCCACGGCCTGCGGCGGAATAATCTCATAGGTGAGCGGATTTTTGATGATGCCGTCTTGGTGGATGCCGGCTTCGTGAGCAAACGCGTTCGCGCCCACCACGGCCTTGTTGGGCGGCACGTTGACACCCGTCACGCTGCTTAGCAGCCGGCTGGTCGCGTAGATCTGTTCGAGCCGGATCCCGGTCCGCGCGCCAAAGTTGGCCTGACGCACCGCCAGCGCGACAGCGATCTCTTCGAGCGAAGCGTTCCCCGCGCGCTCGCCGATCCCGTTGATCGTGCATTCCACTTGCCGCGCGCCCGCGCGCACCGCGGCCAGCGAATTCGCCACGGCCATGCCCAGGTCGTTGTGGCAATGCGCACTCCAGGTGACGCCGGAGGGATCGCCCAGCCGTTCGCGCATCTGCCGGAACATTGCGCCGTACTCTTCCGGCACCGCATAGCCGACCGTGTCGGGCAGGTTCAGAATTGTCGCGCCGCCTTCCACGGCGGCGGCCAGCGCCTGGCCGAGAAACTCGGGGTCGCTCCGGCTCGCATCCTCGGCGGAGAATTCCACCTCGGGGCACTGCTGCCGGCCGTAATGCACCATCGAAGAAATCGCTTCCAGGGCTTCCGCGCGCGAAATGCGCAGTTTGTGCTTAAGGTGCAGGTCGGAGGTAGCCAGGAAGATGTGCAGGCGCGGATGCCGCGCCGGTCCCAGCGCCTCGAGCGCCGCGGCGACGTCTTCCCGCTTCGCGCGTGCCAATCCCGCCACGCGGCAATCCTTGATCTCACGCGCCACGGCGCGCACGCCTTCCAGGTCGCCGCGCGAGGCGATGGGAAAGCCGGCTTCGATCACATCCACTCTCAGTTGTTCGATCTGCCGCGCCATCCGCACCTTTTCCTCGACCGTCATCGAGAAGCCGGGGGACTGCTCGCCATCGCGTAGAGTGGTATCGAAGATACCCACGGTATCCATAGGCGCCTTTCTGACTCAGGATTTCCCTCCAGTTCATCGCATTCGCAGCGCCTCGTCAAATTTATAGTTTTTGTATTTCCCATAAATCTATGTTATCTAGCTGGGTTTCCCGGACTTCCCGGTTGCGAGGGTTGGGCATGGAACTCGAACAGCTACGCGTCTTTCTTGCTGTGGCGCAGGAAAAGAGCTTCTCCCGAGCGGCGGAAAAACTCTTCCGCACGCAGCCGGCCGTCAGTATCGCCGTGCGCAAGCTCGAGGAGTGGGTCGGCCAGCCGCTTTTCGTGCGCGGCGGGCGCGAAACCAAACTCACCGATGCCGGCGAGCTCCTCCGCGACTATGCCGAGCGCATGCTGAACCTCCGCGACGAGATTAAGAAAGGCATCCAGGACCTCAGTGCCTTGCGCCGCGGCAAACTCTCCCTCGGAGTCAACGAAAGCTCCATCCACGCCCTGCTCCCCGCGCTCGCGCGCTACCGCCGTCTCTATCCCCAGGTCCACATCGCCGTGCACCGCACCTTTTCACGGGACATTCCGCAGGAGGTGCTCAACTACCGGCTCGATTTGGGAGTGGTTTCCTACGTGCCGCCGGAAGAGCAACTCGCCGCGCAGGAGATCTTCCGCGACGAGTTGACATTTGTTGTGCCGCCGCGCCACCCCCTCGCCCGCCGCAAGTCGGTCAGTGTCGCCGAACTCGGCGCCGAGACGTTTGTGGCGCATATCGTGGATTCGCCGTACCGCTTCCGCGTCATCCAGCTCTTTCAAAAACAGCGCACGCCTCTGAACATGACGGTCGAAATGCCCACAATCGAGAGCATCAAGCGGTTTGTGCAGATGGGAATGGGGGTAGCCATCGTGCCGAGGATGTGCGTCCGGTGGGAAATCGAGCGGAAAACGCTGGCCGAAGTGCGCATCCGGCAGCTCAAGCTGCCGCGCCATCTCTATTTGATCTCGCGACGCGGCGCGCGCCTCTCGCAGGCCGCGCTCGCCCTCGTCCGCCTGCTGCGCTCCAGCCAAGAAGCAGAGAGGAACGTGGACCCATAACGACTCTTAGATTGCACCGGATTCGCTCACCGTCGTAGGGGCTTCATTTGGCTCGGTCTCCGCTACCACGCCAGCCGGCGCACCAGCAACCACACGCCAGCAAAGATCAGCAGCAGGGGCCAGAGGGCGTCCACCGCCCACCAGGGCATCAGGTTGAACTGACCGATCTGCAGGACCACTCCCACAATCAGCCAGAACATCGCGCCACTCCAGCGCCCCGTCTCGCCACGCATCATGCGAAGGAGCGCCCAGAGGATGATCAGCGACGGCCACCACGTGGCGAAGATTCGGCCGAAATCCAGGCGAAGATAACCCAGTTTGTCCAACAGGAAGAGCGAGCCCAGAATGATCAGAATGATTCCCGTCCAGTACCTTCCCCGGGAATTTCCTGTGCGTAGCATCGCTGTCCTCCCTGGCGCGGCATACCTTCGGCACCTATGGAGAGATACGAAAAACAAGCCGCTGAGGTTCTGCCCGGAGTTGTAAACTGAGCGCTTCGCGCCGGAACAGCTCAGCGGAGGACGGGGATGCCTTCCAGAGAGAAGCAGACACTGCTCACTATGCTCGACGAAGCCTACGAAAAAGCCGCATGGCATGGCCCGAACCTGCGCGGCTCGATCCGCGGCCTCAGTGCGCACGAAGCGGCCTGGCGCCCGGGCAAGCGCCGCCACAACATCTGGGAAATCGTCGTGCATGCTGCCTACTGGAAATACACCGTGCGCCGGCGGCTACTCGGCGAAAAACGCGGCTCGTTCCCGCTCGATGGCAGCAACTTCTTCCCGCGGCCGGGAAACGACCGCGGCAAGAAAGCCTGGCGCGACGATGTGGCCCTGCTCGCTCGCATGCACAAGGAACTTCGTATTGCGATCGCAGCTCTGCCGGACTCCGCGCTCGACCGCAAAGCGCCTGGCAACCGCCACACCGCCCGGCTCATGATCGCCGGCATTGCGCTCCATGACGTCTATCACGCCGGCCAGATCCAACTCCTCAAGCGCCTCCAGAAAGAAACGTGACTCGGAACATGGCTGCGCCCGCCTGCCGCGGGCAGGGCAAGCAGGCTGGCGATTCGTGACTCGCGCCGCGTCGCGCCATCTTCGCGCCCCGGCGTGAGCGCTTGAAATCTCGCGCAAAAACAAAAAGGCCGCGCACCGGATGGTGCACGGCCTTTTCCTGTCTGAAAGCTCTTTGGCAACCGGGACCCTTCGTCAGCCGCTAAGGCGGCTTCCTCAGGGTGAAACTGTCCGCCACAGCGGACAATTTCATGACACCTGCCAGAACCCGTAATACTTGAGCGACGGTTGCGACTCTCTGGACGGGCCCGTGAGAGCCTCATCCAGTGGCCGGCTTCCCCTGCTCACCAAAACAGGTTCCACCAGCTCTTGATTTAGAAAGGAGGTGATCCAGCCGCAGGTTCTCCTACGGCTACCTTGTTACGACTTCACCCCAATCATGAGTCATACCTTGGGCGCTTGCCTCCTTGCGGTTGGCTCGGCGACTTCTAGTACAGCTCACTTTCGTGATGTGACGGGCGGTGTGTACAAGGCCCGGGAACGTATTCACGGCGTCGTTCTGATACGCCATTACTAGCGATTCCGGCTTCATGCAGTCGAGTTGCAGACTGCAATCCGAACTGAGCGCGGTTTTTTCCGATTAGCTCCCCTTCGCAGGTTCGCGACGGTTTGTGCCGCGCATTGTAACACGTGTGTAGCCCTGGACATAAAGGCCATGCTGACTTGACGTCATCCCCACCTTCCTCTCCGTTATCCGGAGCAGTCCTCTTAGAGTTCCCCCTTGCGGGTGGCAACTAAGAGTAAGGGTTGCGCTCGTTGCGGGACTTAACCCAACACCTCACGGCACGAGCTGACGACAGCCATGCAGCACCTCTACACAGGTCCCTTGCGGGAAGGCCATATTTCTACGGCTGGTCCTGTGCGGTTCAAGCCCAGGTAAGGTTCTTCGCGTTGCGTCGAATTGAACCACATGTTCCACCGCTTGTGCGGGCCCCCGTCAATTCCTTTGAGTTTCAGTCTTGCGACCGTACTCCCCAGGCGCAGGACTTATCGCGTTAGCTACGGCACGACCCGCGGACGCGGGCCACGCCAAGTCCTGATCGTTTAGGGCTAGGACTACCAGGGTATCTAATCCTGTTTGCTCCCCTAGCTTTCGTCCCTCAGCGTCAGTTGTGGTCCAGCGAGCCGCCTTCGCCACGGGTGTTCCTGCAGATATCTACGCATTTCACCGCTACACCTGCAATTCCACTCGCCTCTCCCACACTCCAGCGCGGCAGTTTCGGAAGCAGCCTCTGAGTTAAGCCCAGAGATTTCACTCCCGACTTGCCGCACCGCCTACGGACCCTTTACGCCCAGTAATTCCGAGCAACGCTGGCCCCCTACGTCTTACCGCGGCTGCTGGCACGTAGTTAGCCGGGGCTTCTTATACCCGTACCGTCCCTCCCCTTGCGGGGCATTCGTCCGGGTCGAAAGGGGTTTACACTCCGAGAAGCTTCATCCCCCACGCGGCGTCGCTGCGTCAGGCTTTCGCCCATTGCGCAAGATTCCCCACTGCTGCCTCCCGTAGGAGTCTGGACCGTGTCTCAGTTCCAGTGTGGCTGGCCATCCTCTCAGACCAGCTACCGATCAAAGCCTTGGTGAGCCGTTACCTCGCCAACGAGCTAATCGGGCGCGGGCCCCTCCTCCGGCGACTTACGCCTTTGAGTCCGGAATCCGAAGTTCCCGGAATGTTATGCGGAATTAGCCCCGGTTTCCCGGGGTTATTCCCCACCGAAGGGCAGGTTACCCACGTGTTACGCACCCGTGCGCCGTGCGCCCATCTCCTGTATTGCTACAGAAAACTGCGCACTCGACTTGCATGTGTTAAGCACGCCGCCAGCGTTCGCTCTGAGCCAGGATCAAACTCTCGTTTGAATCTGGTTGTCTGGAAGAACCTGTGGCTCTTCCAGACAACCACCCCGAGTCTGCCCCGAAGGGGCAGTCACGAGGGGTCTCTGTCGGAGCCATAGTCCCCGGGCTGCTAGGCCCAGGGAACAATAAGCCCGCTTCACCCTGATGCCCGTTTTACAGGGCAGAAGGGCTGAGGCGGACTAAAAAACCCGGCTTTTGGCCGGGATGCGATCTTCCAAACGAATTGTCTCGAGTCGCTTTACCGTTCACTCAAATGAACGGGTTCTGGCATGTATCATCCGGTTGTCAAAGAGCAAGGCCCCCCTGTCATGCAGAAAGGCTTACAGACAAACAGAAACTATAGCCTGATACGCGACAACTGTCAAGGAGTTCTTTGACGGTCGCACCGCACTTCGTTTGTCCGCTTCAACTGGCCCTTCTTGTACCTGCAATGTCCTCGGCAGTCAGCAAGTCGTCATACCCGCCAGGCACAATCCACCTCTCTGGTGACTTGTCGAATTTGATGTGTCGGCGGAACTCCGCGGCGCTCTCAAATCTGCGCCGAAAGCGCCCAAACTCGGCTTGTGAAAGCACGCACAAGAAGGACTTTAGCATTATGTTCGACTCACGGAGACACGTGTTGATGTCGTAATGCAAGATTTCGAGGGTTCCCCAAGGCGAAACGCCCGCGCTGGCAGATGGCTTTGACGCACGACTGAACGCAATTGACAATGCGAGTTGCACCGGCAAGAAAAGCGTGACGAGTGACAGTATGGCATTCCTTTCAGACACGCCAACGGCCACGAGGCCGGACAACGGCACCACGAGGACTCCAAAAGTCGACCATGCGACGGCGAGTTTCCTCCGCGGAGAGGAAGACACGGTTTCCAAGGCGCCCCAAATGCGCCTAGGTCGGGCTTCTCTCTCGGTCGCGTCATCGGGTACCCCTCCATTCTCCCAGTCGCGTTGCTCCCTCCCTTCACGGAGCTCCGTGTTTTCATCCGTAATCCGACTGGCCGTACGGCGAAACTCCTCTTGCAGGGAGGTTACCGTTTTCCCCAAGAACTGTGACTTCTTTGAGTACCGTAAGCGTTTGGATAGAAGTATATTGCCAAGCAGGGTGTTCCGCCTCGCGTAGCCTTGGGCAATGTCACCCCGGAAGAACCTCGGATTCAGAGGAGCCGTATTGGGTTCGGTTCCGAAGCGGCGCGAGTGGGCTTCCATATTTTGCAATAGGACGAGGATGTGCGCCGACAGCCGAAAGAAGGCGTCAGACGAAATCTCCACCCGTTCACGCGCATGATTAAGACTGCCTTCCCTACGCAGCTCGAAAGCCTCATGAAGCGATGAGGTTAGTATGCTGTATAGCGACTCAAGGTCTTCCATGAGGCGGTTGAGGAGCTCAGACTGGGCAGAAGGTAAGGATGCAGGCCAATCCTCTTGGACTGTTTTGTTTCGTTGCCTCCTAGGCTCAGGGGACACGTCAACTTCTCCTCTGAATCTGAATTGTATCATTTACGGAAAATGTGAGGAAAATCAGCATCGCTGCGATCGTGCCCAGAGAGTGCAGTGCAACAACGAATTTAGCTGCCGACCCGGTAACAGGAAAGAAATCTGTGAATAGCTTGAAAAGAAACAACCCGAGCCAAATCGTACCAGACACCAGAAAATCGACCGTATAACGCACGAGATATGGTCGATACCCTACCCAAACCTCTTTGACAAAATTCATTCTACTCTCTACTTACTCCCGCGTGAGGGGCGGAGATCTAGCTCATCTCTGTCGAGAATTCCAGCAGTCTCCGCGGGTAAGAAAATGCGACGGGGAGACCTAGCTTGCAAATCTGGCTCGTCGACTCCTCCCATCAATAGGTGCGCCTCACGGTTCAAGGCCGAGAGGAAACGTCATGCGAAGAATCTCGTTCTGCGCTTGGGTGACTTCCGTGAGGTACTGGTATGGGCTCGCGCGGTCGTGGCGCTCTCTAAGGTGTTGTCCTTTGCTGATTAGAAGTCCAATCGCGACGCCTCCAGAAACGGCCAAAGCACTCACGGCTGGGCCTTTGATGAGCGCTCTGAGGCCTTCGCCCGAGAGGATCAAGGCACTTTCGAAGAGCATCTCCTTAAGGTCCCTGCTGAGGCCTGATTTGGCTTCGTTCCATGCATCAATAATCTCTCTGGCTTCGGTTCTGAGTTGCTGCCGGTAGCCTCTGGGGTCGTCGTCTCGGTCGATGCTCCGGGCCGTAGTCTGAATCAGGTGTTGGAATCTGCGGAAGTGCTTGGACGCTTGCAGTTCGGGGATGTCTTCCGGCTGGAGAGTCTGATAGTTGATGCCGGTCAGTGCGATCACGAGTTGACCGAGGTCGTGGCTTGCCTGGGATGACGTAGGGACCGGTCTTGGCTCGTCGGCTGAAAGAAGCGTGCCAAAGACGGCGTCCTCTTTTGTGCTAAGGAGTGCCTCGTGAAACTCTGCGCTGGGCGTAACGATGTCGAACTGCTGCTCGCGGGCGATGCTGAGGCCGAGCGTCGTCATTATTGCGCTGCCGAGGGTCGGATGGAGGGCGTACCAAGTGCGGTGCCCGAAAGCTCTGTCGTGGCTACTCTGCCAAGCGAGACCGCGATCGACCAGGTAGTCCAGAAGCGCGTCATTGAACTTGGCGTCGTGGATCCAGTAATTGTCAGGCTTCGGCGCGACGCTACGCTGAAACTTTCGACGGATCTCGGTATCGTGCTGGCGCAATCTCTCCAAGAGGCACTGTTGTGCGCAATTTGCTGCAGGCGAATACGGAGGGACCGCTTGCAACAGTGGACCTTTAGGCCCGACGATTCTGGTGTACTTGATAATGCTAGGGTTGTCTTCGGGCGTGTACGATTCGGGGACGATCCGCTTCACAACTGACACGCACAGGAGCGTAGCCTTAAGCCAGTGCTCGCTTCTGATGTGGATGTAGGGGTAATAGAGTGCTGGTCGCTCCAGTGCATCGTCCATGCAGACTCCTTATTGCGCCGATAAATGAACGGCCGACTATGTGTCACCGCCCATCTACAACTTTCTCCTCGCCTCTTCTGCCTTCTGCTCGATTTGTTCACGGAAGTTTTGTTTAGATGCCTCAATAAAAGGCTGTATGAAGGGATTGTTCTTGTACGGTAGGAACCTCGCGCCCACAGCTCTTTCCATTTCTTGGATAGCTCTCCGAACGTCGTTCGGATCAGCGGGATTGAACTGAAGCGCACATAACTCGCCGTCGAGAGACTCGGCGGCCCGCTGTGCTTCTTCAAGATGCTTGCTCAGATCGTCGAATCCTTTGAATTCCATCTTCGACCCCTTCGCGCGCCAACTTCACGCTATGATACGCGCATTTACTGAATATCAATAGTGAGAGTGCCGGGTACCCCATGCTTCGCGGAGCGAAGCGTGGGGATTTTGATCGTGTTGTGTGTGCTCGTCCAGTGTGAAGGGATCGGTTCAGCGCAAGTCGCCCGGTGCCCCATGGTTCCCGCTTCGCGGGGAGCGTGGGGATTTTGACCGAGTAGCCTGTGCTCATCTGGCCGTGAAGCGACCGGCTCGGCAAGATCGTCGGCTCCGCCCGCGCCAGAGAACAAGAACAGCCCACCCTTTGCTAGCGCGGAGGATGGCCACGCCGCCAGCTCTTGCCCGGCTATACTGCGCGCGATTCCGCATCTCGGGTGCGGATAGAATTCTGTCGATGCGCAAGGGACGTGAATCAAGAGAAGAAATCAGCGGGACACCTAAGAATATTTTGGAAGCGACTCTAGTTTGCCAAAATGAAAGTCAATCTCCGCAGTCTCTCCAGGCTCGAGCTTGATGACCTGCGTATCCGAAATGACGCCACCTACTTCTGCGGTAAGCCTGCATTCGCCAGGGAGGACGACGAGAAAATAGGGCTTCCCGCCTCCGGCGCAAGGAACGGTAGCTGAGGTTGCCCGTTCGCCCCACTTCGCGGTAACGATCGCATCTGGCGGCTGCCCCCGGCCCTGTAAGCCGCCCACCCTCACAAAGCCGGTTATGTATGAGGCCTCGGTCTTGACTTCGTGTTTTTGGTGCATGTCAACTGCTCCCACTCGGCATCATCTGGAGAGAATTGGCGCGGCTACCAGCGACTCGTATTATACACGACCGACATGATGGGCTCTTCAATCGTCCAATCGTGGTCAGCCGAGGCCGCTTCCATCGAGAGCGTCACGCGGATTGCTTGACGCACACGGCAGAAATCAAACCAGCACACATAGAGAGAGACGGCGGCGCGAAGGTGCTCAAGGGCTTACGGTGCGCGTTGGTAGTCCTTTGGGCAGGCCCGCGCGAACACAGCTAGCCGTGCAGTGTGCGAGGTCGCCCGAAGTGGCGCAGAGGTGTCGCAGGCTGCTTGGCGCGGGGTTCAGTACATTCCTCCCATGCCGCCGCCGTGCCCGGCGCCGGCCGCCGCGGCCTGCGTTCCATCTTCCTTGATGTCGGCAACCAGGGCTTCGGTGGTCAGCATCAGGGCAGCGATAGACGCGGCGTTCTGCAGTGCCAGGCGGGTGACCTTGGCCGGGTCAATCACGCCGGCCTTGACCAAGTCCACAAACTCGTTCCTTTCCGCATCGAAGCCGAAATTCTCGTCCTTCGACTCGCGGACGCGCCCGACCACCACGGCGCCCTCTTGCCCAGCGTTCTGCACAATTTGGCGCATGGGCTCTTCGAGGGCGCGCTTCACGATGTTGACGCCGATGGCTTCGTCATCGTGCAGCTTGAGCTTCTCGAGAGCGGAGATGCAGCGGATCAGCGCCACGCCGCCGCCGGGGACGATGCCTTCCTCGACCGCCGCGCGGGTAGCGTGCATGGCGTCCTCCACGCGAGCCTTCTTCTCCTTCAGCTCGGTTTCGGTCGCCGCGCCGACTTTGATGACCGCGACGCCGCCGACCAGCTTGGCCAGCCGCTCCTGGAGCTTCTCCTTGTCGTAGTCCGAGGTGGTTTCCTCGACCTGCGCGCGAAGCTGCTTGATGCGGCCCTCGATCTCGCTGGCCTTGCCGGCGCCCTCGACAATCGTCGTGTTGTCCTTGTCGATGTTCACCTTCTTGGCGCGGCCGAGGTCCTCGATTTTGACGTTCTCGAGCTTGATACCGAGATCCTCGGTGATGGCCTTGCCGCCGGTCAGCGTGGCGATATCTTCCAGCATGGCCTTGCGGCGGTCGCCGAAGCCGGGAGCTTTCACCGCGGCGCACTGCAAAGTGCCGCGGAGCTTATTGACCACCAGGGTGGCCAGTGCTTCGCCTTCGACATCTTCCGCGATAATCAGGAGCGGCTTGCTCATCTTGGCGGTCTGTTCAAGCAGGGGCAGCAGGTCCTTCATCGAGCTGATTTTCTTTTCGTGGATCAGGATGTGAACGTCTTCCAGCACGCACTCCATGCGCTCGGGATCGGTGACGAAGTAGGGGGAGAGGTAGCCGCGGTCGAACTGCATGCCTTCCACGACTTCGAGCGTCGTTTCCATCGTGCGGGATTCCTCGACGGTGATGACGCCGTCCTTGCCGACCTTTTTCATCGCTTCGGCGATGATGCTGCCGACCTGCTTGTCTGTATTGGCGCTGATGGTGCCCACCTGCGCGATCATGTCGCCCTTGACGTCGCGGGAGAGCTTCTTGATCTCTTCCACGGCGACTTCAACGGCCTTGTCGATGCCGCGCTTGAGCGCCATTGGGCTCGCGCCTGCGGCAACGGTCCGTACACCCTCCCGGAAGATTGCTTGCGCCAGCACGGTCGCGGTGGTCGTGCCATCGCCGGCTACATCCGAGGTCTTTGACGCGACCTCGCGCACCATCTGCGCGCCCATGTTTTCGAGCGGATCCTGAAGCTCGATTTCTTTGGCCACGGTCACGCCGTCCTTGGTGATAATCGGTGCGCCAAACTTCTTCTCGATCACTGCATTGCGGCCCTTCGGGCCCAGTGTGATCTTGACCGCGTCGGCCAGAATGTTGACGCCGCGCAGAATCGCCTGACGTGAGTTCTCACCAGTTACAATTTGCTTTGCCATTGGACTTCACCCTCCTGGGTGAATGCGGACCTGTGCCCCATCCGAAATCTTTCGGATTGGCGAAATTATTTCTTGCCGGATGCCGCTTTGGCGATCCCGGTCAGCCTAGCCAGGATTTCCTCCTCACGGAGGATCAGGTACTCCTGGTCATCAATCTTGATGTCATTGCCGGTGTATTTGCCGAACAAGATCCGGTCGCCCACCTTCACATCGAGGGGGATCCGGTGGCCCTTCTCGATCTTGCCGGCCCCAACCGCCACCACCTCGGCCTCCTGGGGTTTCTCCTTGGCCGTGTCAGGGATGATGATGCCGCCCTTCGCGGTCTCCTTCTCCTCCAACCGTCTCACTAGAACGCGGTCATGCAGTGGAGTTATTTGAACTGTCATTTCCTATCCTCCGTTAAGCTTGCCTTTGAGACTCGGACTTTTATCGCGCGCTCGTTATTCCCATTTCAGGGGCGAAACGCTTTAATGTTCTTCTGTCGCGCCGCTTCCAAGTTCTCGGCGGCTGTTTTCACCCGGGTAACTTTTTTCTGCGGAGCCTCTTCCCGTTCCAGCTTCACGGCTTCGACGGCCCCAGTTTTGGCCTGGAGGTTCAGCTCTTTGGAAAGCATGACAAGTCCGAAGGTACGGCCGAGAGAGGAGCGGAATAGGGTGAGCGAGTACTGCGAGTCTTCCCAACGAGCAATCACCTTCTCCGGTGTCCCATAGTTCTCATTCGTTTGAAACGTGACTGTGGCCGCGGGCCTCGCTGCCACTCCATACTTGGCAGAGAGCGCTTGGATCACATCCTCCGCCGTCAGCCCTTCCGTGGAGGAGCTATCGTAGGCCAGGACAATCCGGTAGAGCTGGCCATTGTAGAAGGAGAAGAGAATCTCCCGTACCGGCTCCGCTTGGGGAGAGGATTCAGACGGTTGCGGTGGCCACCACATCAGCTGCTGAATCAGCGCCGGACGTTGGTGGAGCACGTTGACGTCGGTCGATTGTCCCTCAACCTGCTTTGAAAGATCGGCCAAGCTCATTCCGAACGAAAAGTTTCGATACTTGGAGAAATCCTGGCCTTGAAGCAGGGGAGCAGAAAGCAGAATCACCATGAGGGAAAGAACCAGACCGCGCAAGAGTTTCATGGAAACACCTTCCTTAAGAAAATCAAAGATCAAAGAGATGCAGCCGATTCTCGCTGTTTCATTTGGCATCCGTAGGTTCGGGCTGGAAACGGGCTTTTCTGGAGATGCCGTGACTGGGCGGATGCAGTTAGATAGCTAACTCCCAAGAAACGCTTGGAGGGGACCAAGGCCACTCGCACAATTTCCAAGGAATTGAATTCCGCCAAGTTCGCGGTCGCCAGGATTTGCTCGATTGCCCTGCGTAACATCTTTTCTGCGTCCATGCCGAAGACAGACGCATTTGTTTCACCAGCCAGGCAGGAGAAGGTCCACCCTGATTCGTGTATCTCTCGATCCAATCCGCACCCATCGGAATCCTTGACGAATCGCCAACCCGGCACACAGGCCTCACTTTCGAGCCGCAGGGTCTCCGGCAAGAGTGTGCCCTCCTTGATCAGGATCATGCCTGCTTTGATCGCTTCTTGCATGTGGACTCTCTTCCGCAATCACAGTGGCACGTCGTTCTTCAGCGCCTCGCGCCGGCGGTTGCCTGTTCAGCTTGAACTCGTTTCTGGACACTTGCCGCCCGCCACGCGGCTCTCCTCACGTCGCCCTTCTACGATCACGGCTTCATTCAGTCGCCGCAGTTGGCGTACGAACGGCTCCAGGAACAGCTCGTATAGCAACCTTCTGATTGGATGATCCATTTGAAGTCTTCAGGCCTCACGCTGAACGGCCTTCTCCGTTCTCGAGCAGCCCGCCGCGTGAGACGGGGTTGTGCTCGAGGTTTGTTCGGATCCTCTCCCGCTGGTCCGTCGCCGAGCGACGCTATCTTCTCAGGCGTAACGCTTTCTCCCGTTGATAAAAGCAGTGAGAACTGTCATGAGGACAGCTCCCAGCAGGGCGACGAAAGCCGTATAGAACATTTCGCCGTGGCCCGAGAAGCCCGTGAAGCGCGTCATGAGGAATCCTCCCGCCAACGACCCGGCGATCCCCATGGCCACATCCATGAACGGGCCGTATTGGTTCCCTTTCAGGGTTTTCCCCGTGAGCCAGCCCGCGACGATTCCAAGCACGACCAACGACAGAAAAAACATGAATTCCTCCTCATGCCGATTTGTTGAACAGCTACGGGGCGGACTTCCCCGCCCCGCTCTGAGTGAAAAGGCCGATAGGCCTTAAACTGTTACGGCAGCGGCGATCTTGTGGAAGGTTGAGTTGGCAACCTCAAAGGTCTCAACCTGTGGAATTCCCGCAACCACTCTCGTCAGGAGTTTGGTGATTTCCGGGTAGCTCCCCCGATTGTAGGCTTCCGCGCTCTCTGCCGTGTCCCACAAACTGATCCCGAACGCTTCCGTCCCAGCCTGGTTGACGAACGTGATTTCGTCCTGGAACCCCTTCTGCTTTCGGAGCAGGGGAATAACCTCCTTTTCCAGTCTTTGGGTGAGTTCCGCACGGCTATTGGGCTTCATATGCATGTACACTCTGCGTGCAAACATGGCACTCTCCTTGGTTTTCATGGCCAAGGGGGATTCAGATAACCAATTTTGGTTGAGTAGTGCTGAAGACTCCCTCAGTCCGTTAACCACTATGGGTTAATTTACTTGACGTGTCAAGGGGAATTTGATATTCTTCTGCGGGTTTAATCCGCACAGTTAATCGAGTGGGGACGCTCCGTGGACGTTTGCCTGGTGATCAAACAGCGGCTGGAAGAATTGGGGCTCGAGCAGCGAGATCTGGCCGCCGCCGCCGAAGTGACGGAGTCTTACATTTCCCAGGTGCTGACCCGGAAAAAGCTGCCCCCTGCGCCTGACCGCACGGATATTTACCGCAAGTTGGAAAAATTCTTGAAGCTCCCGAGCGAAACGCTTTCCGAGTTGGCTACCCACCAGCGCAAGGAAGAGCTGAAGAAAAGCCTGGGCGATCCGCCTGCGCCCCTGTTCAGAGAAGTTCGAGAACTGATTCTCCGCAAGTGCGCACCCGGCAAAGAAAAGCAAATACGCGAGATTTTTGAGCAGCAGCCGTTCGGCGAACTCGAACGCCTCGTCACCCAGAAGCTTCTAGACGTGGTCAAGAGGGTGGTCAAAGAAGAACTGGACAGTGAAAACTGGCTCCACCTAGTGGCTCGACTCAGCGGCCGAGACTACGAAGAAATGCGAGTCAGCATCCTCGAGTTCCTTGACGCGGATGTCTTCAACGTATCCGCTGAAAACTGCGTGACCTTCCTCGATCCGCTGATTGAATCCTGGGATATCGACCTCGCCACCTTTGCTGCAGAGATTGTGTTAAACCGGAGACTCGCTCCAGCGAACCAGAAGAAGTTCGAGTTTGTTGAGAAAGAAGCCGGCCAGCCGTATGAGGAAGAGCCGGGGTTCAAAGAATTCCTTCGTGATCCTTCGTTGAGCGGTGGTGCCAGCGAGGAAGAAATCGAATTTCTAAAGAGGCTGAGGTTTAAGGTCAAGAGGCCCAATCCGATCTATTACTATCGAGAATTACAAAACCTCAGAGACCCGCTCCATTTTCAAGAGTTCATGAACTACACCCAGCGAACAAAAACACTGGGCCAGTCCCAGCCGAAGGGCTCAGTCGCCCCGATGCACAAACATATGGAGGCAAGTGGCATTGAGAAACAACTGCAGCTCGACGGCAGGAAGAGGGCCATCGAGCGCTGGGCAGGGAACAAAGGCCGCCGGGGCGCAAAGCAAGGAGCCAAGTCATAGAAGTTCTTCGGCAGCGTTTCGGCTCCGAAGTGACTTCTGGCTCTGAGGCCTGCGAGCCTCGAATCTGATGAGCCTCTAGTCTGTACCCAAGAATCCCTGCGGGCTTCGATACACGTAATGCAGATGAAGACTGCCGAAGTTGGTCCAGCGAATCTGGTTCTGGATGGAACGGAGAAACCTTTGAACTTGGCCATGGAAGACAAATCTGACCAGGTCCGCCAGCTCATCAACCTGGGTAAGGAGCGCGGCTACCTCCTCTATGATGAGCTAAACGCCGTTCTCCCGGCCGAAGTACATTCCTCCGACGAAATCGACGACCTGCTTTCGACCATCGAGCGCTACGGCATCGACATCCATGAAGATGTCTCCAGCGCGAAGGTCGCACCGGGCGCTGCCGAAGCGGTCGAGCACGGCGATGACGCGCCCAAGGAAGAGGGGCCGGTCGAGGAAGCCGAGCTCGACCTGACGCCGGGAGCGCTCGAGAAGACGAAGACCCTGTGCGCATTTACCTGCGGGAGATGGGCACGGTTCCGCTGCTCACGCGCGAGGGCGAAGTCGCCATCGCCAAGCGCATTGAGCGGGGACACAGGCTGGTGCATGAAGACGATCTCGCGCTCGCCCGATCGTATCAAGGAACTGCTCGCGATCGGAGAGGAACTTGCGCAAGGGACTCGCTCGATCAAGGAAATCGTCCAGTTCGATGAAGAAGAACTCACCGAAGAGAAGATCGAGAAGAAGACACGGCAGACGCTCAAGAACATCGACAAGATCGCCAAGCTCTACGCTGCGCGCTGAAGCAGGCGGTCAAGCTCGACCGCACGCCGAAGTCGAAGAAGCGGCCGTACTCCGCGCGAAGTTTCGCTTGGCGCGGACGCGCATCGAGATGTCGCTGCTGGTGCGCTCGATCGACTTCAACCCGTTCGAGAAAAAGCGGCTGATCGACAAGATGCGCCATACGGTCGAGCGGCTGCATTCGCTGGAGCGCGAAGCGGGACGCCTGGAGCGCCGCGTCGAGGCCGCCAAGGGCGAGACCGCCGCGCAAGCGCGCAGGGAGCTGCGCTCCCATCGGTCGGAACTGAAGGAGATCGAAGTCTCCAGCGAAGTCGAGCTGACCGATCTCAAGCGCACGCTGTCGCTGATCCTGCGGGGCGAAGCGGAGGCCAAGCAGGCCAAGAAAGAGCTGATCGGAGGCCAATCTGCGCCTGGTGGTCTCCATCGCCAAGAAATACACCAACCGCGGCCTGCAGTTCCTCGATCTGATCCAGGAAGGCAACATCGGCCTGATGAAGGCGGTGGACAAGTTCGAGTGGCGCCGCGGCTACAAATTCTCCACCTACGCCACATGGTGGATCCGTCAGGCCATCACCCGCGCCATCGCCGATCAGGCCCGCACCATCCGCATCCCGGTGCACATGATCGAGACGATCAACAAGCTGGTCCGCACCAGCCGCCAGCTCGTCCAGGAACTCGGCCGCGAGCCCACTCCGGAAGAAATCGCCAAGCGGATGGACATCCCCGTTGCCAAGGTGCGCAAGATCCTGAAGATCGCGCAGGAGCCCATCTCGCTCGAGACGCCGATTGGCGAAGAAGAAGATTCGCACCTGGGCGACTTCATCGAGGACAAGGCCGTCGTGTCGCCCTCGGACGCGGTCATCAACCTCAACCTGAAGGAACAGACGGCCATCGGTGCTGAAGACGCTCACGCCAGCGCGAAGAGAAAGTCATCAAGATGCGTTTCGGCCTGGACGACGGCTCCGAGCACACGCTTGAGGAAGTGGGCCAGTCGTTCGCCGTCACGCGCGAGCGCATCCGGCAGATCGAAGCCAAGGCGCTGCGCAAGCTGCGGCATCCTTCGCGCTCGCGCAAGCTACGCGCCTTCCTTGAAGGCTGCGTGTGAAAACAACCTGAACCGCCACCCCATTCGGTACTCGAGACGAGAGACGACACTGGCACTTTGAAGGAGAGGGAACATGAAGAATCTGTTTGTAGGGAACATGAGTTTTCAGACCACGGAAAACGAACTGCGGAGCTGTTCAAGCGTTCGGGCAGATCACGCGCGTCCATGTAGCGATGGATCGGGAGACCGGCCGGGCACGCGGCTTCGCTTTTGTGGAAATGCCCAATGACGAAGAGGCGGCCAAGGCCATTGCGGCTCTCGACGGAAAAGAGGTCGGGGGACGCAACCTCAAAGTGAACGAAGCACGCCCCAAAACGGAGCGGAGCGCGCCACGAGGCGGTGGCGGCAGCGGCCGAGGCGGATTCTCGACCGAGGACTACCGCGCTGCGACGCGCCAGCCGCGCGAGCCCCGCTGGTAGCGTCAAGCGATGTCTATGCCGTTCGCAGTATTGTGAGCGCCCTAATCCCATTTCAAGGAGATTCCGATGGCCATCACGTTCCAAAAACGCCAGAAGGAAATGAAGCGACTGGAAAAGCAGCGTGTGAAGGCGGAACGCCGTGCACAGAAAAAACTCGCCAACCGCGCGGAAAACGAACCGCCCGCGGAGAGCACGCCCGAGCCCATCCAACCGGAGCCACAGAGTTGATCGCGGGCGGGTTTCATCCGAGGTTCTGTTCCTCCGCGAAGCCTCTCCTGTTCGCGCCGGTTGCCGCCTGGAAGACGCCACATCCATCGGTCAAGCGCGGCCTGAACGCGGCAATGCCCGCGCGAGTGCAAGAAATCACCTACGAGGAGCTAACTTGAGCGAGACCGCCATTCAGCAGATCCGGCCCTGGGAGCAGCCTTTCTGGCGACCGGCTCGAGGCAAAGGCGCCGTTCTTTTCTATCTGGTCCTGATTCACCTCCTGGCGATTGCCGGCCTGATTCTCTTTCCGCTGCCGAGCGCCAAGGTTCTCGTCACGGCCCTGCTTCTTGCGGCTCTCGGAGGCTTCGGTACCACCGTTTGCTATCATCGGCTGCTGGCCCACCGCACTTTCAAGCTCAACAAGTTTGTCGAGCACTTCTTGATCTTCTGGGCCATTTTCAACGGCTCGGGCGCTCCCGCGAGCTGGGTCGCTTATCATCGCCATCATCACTCCCGCACCGATACGCCCGACGATATTTCCAGTCCCAAGCAAGGCGGCTTCTGGTGGGCCCACCTGCGATGGCTCTACCAGTCCGCTCCCGCCGATGAGCAGAAGTGGTGTCCCGAGTTGCGCCGCGGGTTCTACAGGATTTGGAACCATGCGGAGACTCCAGCGATCTTGCTGTCAATCTGCTGCGGCCTGGTATTCGGATGGCAAGGCTTCTTTTGGATCGGGGCGATTCGGTTGGTCTATTCGCTGCACATGCAGTGTTTTGTCAACAGCCTGACACACCTCGATCACTCCGAAGAGCGAGACTCCAGCAAGAACATCTGGTGGCTCGGCCCGCTGCAACTGACTGCCTGGGGCGAAAACTGGCACAGGAACCACCACTCGAATGCGGGTTCGGCGCGACTCGGACTGCGCTGGTGGCAGACGGACATCGGCTGGTACTTCATTTACGCGTTGGAAGCGGTGGGCCTGGCCAGTAACGTAAAACGGCCCAGAACGGGTTGAGCACGAGACATCTCTCCGCCCGCCGGCATCGGGCTTTTGGGTCGGGACGATTTGGGGGATCAGGGAGAGGGCGGCGCGCTTGCGACGAGCGCCCGAAGCCGCGGCGGATCGGCGAGCGCTAGGAGATTGAGCAGCAGCATAGGGATGGCCAGCATGAGGCCTTTGGGCTCCATGGTTACGTGGAACGCCACGATGCCGATGGTCATCGGCAACTGCAGAAGCGCGGCCAGGAAGCGCGTACGCGGCACCAGTAGGAAAATGCCCGCAATCACGTGGCTCCCTGCGACCGCGTACGTCAGCCCGCCATCGCGCATCAACTGGAGCAAAAGCGGAACGCAATCCAGCCGTCCTGCGGCAGCGGGAAAGGGTGAATGAAGAAACTTCCGCCAAAAACGAGGAGCGGAAGCGCCAGCAGCACCGCCGCCACGATTCTGAATCTTTTCATGGTCCGCCTACCCTACTCCAGTTTCGCCTCAAGTCAAAGTCCCTCGCGATGCCGGTAGCACAGGCTTGCCCTGAGCTCTCGAAGGGCACTCCTGCTTCTGCTTTCTTGCTGGAGGGAGAAATGAACCTGCACGGCCAAGAGTGGCCGTGCTACCCAGCGAGATATAATGGCGCGCTCAAATGCCCGTAATCATCTGCATGCTCCGCGGCGTAAACGTTGGGGGCCACAACAAGATCAAGATGGACGCGCTGCGGGCGCTTTGCGGATCGCTGAAGCTGCGCGACCCGCAGACCTACGTCCAGAGCGGCAACGTCATTTTCCGAACCGGCGAGCGCGACCTCTCCCGGCTTGCCAAGCGCATGCAAGACGCGATTGCGCGCAAGTACGGCTTTCGCCCTGAGGTAATTCTCCGCACCGCAGACGAACTGCGCGACGTCATCGCGCGAAACCCGTTCGCGAAGCGTCGCGACATCGAGCCGAGCAAGCTCTTGGTCCTATTCCTATTGGACGATCCCGGCGCGGAAGCTCGCGCCAGCATTCAGAAGGTGAAGACCGATCCGGAGGAGCTGCACATCGCCGGCCGCGAGCTTTACATCTATTTTCCGAACGGCATGGGAAGGTCTAAACTCAATTTGGTATCCATCGAAAAGAAGTTAAATACGCAGGGCACGGGCCGGAACTGGAACAGCGTCACCAGAATGCTCGAAATCGCCGAGCGCCTCGAAGCCTCCCCTTGATCCGCTCTGGATCTGCTCTACTGACTGTCCAAAATGAGCAGGAGAAACGTGGCGATAGGGCCGAGGACCAGCGAAAGCAGGAACCACAGCAGGCCGCTGCGCTTCTTGCATTGCGCCAAGCCTGCGTTAATCAGCGCCAGGGTTCCCCAGCCCGCATAGTAGCCCGTGTGTGCCGGCGGCTGTAGCATTGCGCCAATCCTACTTCATCTGGGTTACGACGCCCAGCTTGTTCCTGAAATGGTCTTGATCGATGATTTCGACCTTCGAGCCCTCCGGCAAAGGAATTCCTACTCCACCGCTTCCGGCTTCGGCCTCGGCTTCGCAATAGGAAGCGATTTCCGGGGCGCAGGGGCGGGTCCCGCTACCACCCCCATCCCGGCGCGCGCGACGCTCCTAGGCCCGGTGTCCCCGGGAACACCGGGTGTTTAACGGGCCCTGGTGCGCGGTTGGGACGCCAAGACCCGGTTTCGGCGGGTTTTCCTGGTTTCTACCCTTGGAGACGAGGCAAGCCGAGCCTCGGAATCGCCTGGAACACACCTCTCCTCCTCGGGAAATGGCTTTCCCTTCTAGGGCTTACGCCACTCAGGTTCTCCCTTGAGAGCCCGCCTCTCCTTATAATGAATTGATTCTAAATGGGTAAGGTGTAATTCGCGGGGTGCCGTTTGGCCACTCGATTCTCTCCTGACCCCACGGACGCTCAGGTCTACCGCCACAAAGTGGCGCTCCATTTAAGGGCCTTCAAACTGACGCAGCCTGCAGGAGAGGGCACGCCATGCGCACAAACGGTGCGCAGGGGGAAGAGTGTCCGATTCTCGCGCGCCGCCGCAGCTCGCAAGTGTTCCTGGATTCGCCGAGCGCTTCCAGCGCCACCTAATCACCGCGAGGAAGCCAGGCTTTGGGGCTGGCGTCGCGTGGCCGAAGTTTCTGACTCCGACCATCCATTTCTCAGCGGACCGGCAAGCCGTACTGCTGCGTGGAAGGCGGCACGATGCCGTTCATCCGTAGGTAGACGACAAGCTGGCCGTAATGATCAGCAATGTGCCACACCGCAGCGACGGCGATGCCGAGCTTCGTGTTCGGCCCAGCGTACGGGCCTTCGGCGCGCGCCAGCACATTCTGCGCGTTGATTGTGGGCAGCACGCGGTTGCCGTAGTCGAACGACTCGCGCAGATACTTCAGCAGCTCGGCCTTGGTTTTCGCGGGAGAGGGTCCGCCCTTCTCGCAGTGCTCCGGTGGCGTTTTGCCCTCAATCTCGTTGAGAAAAGCGAATTGTGCGCAGGCCACGTGCTTCACCTGCTCGGCGAAGGAGCGTACGCCGTCGAAATTGCCGTCTTTCGGGATGAACGAATACTCGTCCTCCGGCATGGCTTCGGCGAGCGCGAGGAATTGCCCTTCGGTCCATTTCAGTGCGAAGCCGATGCTCTCGGCGATGTCCTTCGGGATTCGCTCCTGTTGCGCCGCCGCGGGGACGGCGAACATGGCCAGGAATGCCAGCGTCACGCAAGTCGCAGCAACTAATCTCCGCAGCTTCAAGGTATCCTCCTCCCATCGGGAAACGACAATTGCCGTTCAACTCGCGAATGAGACCTACTTCTTCATTAAGTCCAGCACGGAGACGGTCATGGCTTTGATGGCCGTGCGGAGCGTGAGTTCGGGAGCGGGCCAGAAGAGGCTCGAGTGCAGCGACGGCAGCGGCGTCCCGTCTTGCTTGCTGGCAGCCATTCGAGCAGCGTCAATCGCGCCCACGCGGAACATGGCCGTCGGGATCTGGTGACCCTCGAGGCCGAGCCGGCCGAAATCCTCGCTGACCATTTCCGGGCGCATTTCGAGGACGTTTTCCGCGCCAACCGCCGCTTTGATTGCCGAGGCCACGCGGTTCATCAGCGCGGGATCGTTGTACATGGATGGAGTGGCGTCGGTGGTGCTTGCCTTGACGATGGGCGCGCGGTCCACCGGAACGCCTCCCGCGAGCGCGATGCCTTTGGCGATGCGTTCGAGCGAGGCCAGGATGTGCTGGCGGACTTCATCCTTGTAGGTGCGGATAGTAAGCTGCAACTGGACTTCGTCGGGGATGATGTTGTGCTTGGTGCCGCCGTGAATCGAGCCGACGGTGACCACGGCCGGATCGAGCGGCAAATTCTCGCGGCTGACGATGGTTTGGATGGCCAGGATGATCTCGCGCGGCCATCACGATCGGGTCCTTGCGGCTTCGGGGTGCGCACCGTGGCCGCCGAGGCCGCGAATCGTCATATCCACTGACGTCGAGTTAGCGAGGCGTAGCCGGGCGTATAGCCCATCGTTCCCGGCTTCGAGGTCGCTCGATCGTGCAAGGCGAGCGCGAAGTCCGGTCGGGGAACCGCGTGTAAAGCCCGTCCTCAAGCATCGCCCGGGCCCCGCCAACCACCTCCTCGGCGGGCTGGCCGATGAGCAGGAGCGTGCCGTGCCATTGCTCCTTCATCGCGGCGAGCATCTTCGCGGTGCCGAGGAGCCAGGTCATGTGGATGTCGTGCCCGCAAGCGTGCATCACGCCGACGTCCTTGCCCGCGTCGTTTTTCGTTCTGACGTGGCTGGCGTAGGCCAGGCCGGTCTGCTCTTCAACCGGAAGCGCGTCCATGTCCGTGCGCACGAGGACCGTGGGGCCGGCGCCGTTTTTCATCACGGCGACTACGCCGTACCCCTTCCATTCGGGTTTCTCGTACTTGCCAACGTGCTCGGTCACGTCATAGCCAAGCGCGCGCAGTTGCTGTGCCAGGAATGTGGAGGTCTTTACTTCGTAGTGGGAGAGTTCCGGTGCAGCATGCAGCGACTTGTAGGTTGCGACCAGCGAGGGAAGCTCCTGGTCGATCATGGTGTCCAGTTTCGTCTGCTGCGCGAGGACGGCGGGCGGTCCACCGAGCATCGTCAGGCAGGAAACAATGGTGAGCGTCGCGAACTTCAAAGTGTCCTCCTCGATGAGTGTGGCACGAGCATACGCGAGAGTCCCTGCGGTGGAAAGCCATCTGGCCGCCTTCACGCGCAACGCTTTGGCGCGATACGGGCATCTCAGGAAGCAACTCTCACTCTGGAGGTTGCCATGCGATCCATCATTCGTGCTCTGGGGTTGTCGTTGCTATTCGTTCTCCCTGCTTTCGCGCAAACGCAGGAAACCAAGTTCATCGCCGATACCATCGTGGTCCAGGCCGAAGGAAAATACGAAGCCGATCCCGACCTAGCGACGCTCACCTTTTCCATCTCCACGCAGGACAAGGAACTCAAGACGGCTTATGCAAAGGCTTCGCAGTCCATCCAACGCATTCTCCAGATCGCCGCGAAGAACGGCCTGACGAAGGATGAAATCTCGACGAGCGCGTTGATGGTGATCCCGTACTACGAAGGCGATCGCGGCAAGCGGCGCGCGCGGAGTTACCGCGTGGAAAGTACCGGGACCCTGCGCGTTAAGGATTTCTCGCGCATCGGCGCTCTGCTCGATGACTCGATGCAGGAGGGGATTGTTGATCTCCGCTCGCTCACGTATTCTCTGACGGACGAAGAGGCCGCGAAAGGGCGCGCCGTGGCAGACGCGATGCGGCCTGCCGTCGGTCGAGCAAGCTCGGCGGTCGAGCAGAAGGGCCAGAAACTCGGCGCGCTGCGGTACGCAAGCCTAGACGTGCGACAAATGACCGGCTATGCGATTCGCAGCATGCATGTCCTAGACCTTTCGCCGAGCGTAGCAGCGTTTAGAAAGGAAAAGGCGCCAGAGGCGCCGCCGGCTGCCGAATCGCAGCCAGAAAAGATCACGGTGACTGCGGTCGTCCAATGCATCTTTCAGATTCAGTAGGAGGCCGAGGATGAAACGACTTAGCCGGAGAGATTTCGGGAAGAGCGTTGCTGCTGCCGCAGCCGCCATGCCGCTCGCGCGGTTGCCACAAAGCAGCGCTGTGGCGCCGCAGCAGACCCCCGCGCCCGAAGCGCCGAAGCCGCCGGGGATGAATCTTCCACTGACGCCCGCGTTGCAGCAGCGCCTGCAGCAAGTGCTCGAGCGGGACGCGCGGCGCCGCGCGGCGATGCGCCCTTCGGCACTGCCGTATGACCTCGAACCGGCATTTGTGTTCACGGTGCGCCGCCCAAAGCGCGGTAGCCGAGCAAAGTAGTCCGGATCTTGAGACCCGGAGCTGTTCGGCCACAGGAACTTCCCCGTTTCTGAAGAGGCGGGCTACAGTTACCGCAACATGTTCGACGAGCGATGAGGATCGAGATGCTGAGTGACGACACGTTCTATCTAAGTGTGCAGGAGTTGGGCGAGCAGATTCGCGCGCGAAAGATTTCGCCCGTCGACCTGACCGAGGGCTACCTCACACGGCTCGAGAAACTCGGCGCGAAGCTCGGTGCGGTGGCGACGATCACGCGCGAGCGTGCGCTCGAAGAAGCGCGCCAGGCGGAAAAGGAAATTGCCGCCGGGCATTCGCGCGGGCCACTGCACGGCATCCCCTACGGCGTGAAGGATCTGCTGGCCACGGCGGGCATTCCTACGACGTGGGGTGCGCCGCCGTTCAAGGACCAGATCTTCAACTACGACGCCACAGTGATCCGCAAACTCAAGGCGGCGGGCGCGGTGCTGGTGGCGAAATTGGCGATGATTGAGCTCGCCGGAGGCTGCGGCTACAGCGGCGGCTTCGCTTCGTTGCAGGGAGCGTCACGGTGTCCGTTCAACCTCGATTATTGGGCCGGGGGAAGCTCGAGCGGCCCGGGCGCGGCGGTGGCCGCGGGGCTGGTGGGATTTGCGATCGGTTCGGAGACGCTCGGCTCGATCCTGGCGCCCTCTGCGTTTTCGGCGTGTTCGGGAATTCGGCCCACGTACGGGCGGGTGAGCCGGCACGGCGCCATGGCGCTTTCCTGGACGATGGACAAGCTCGGCCCGATGTGCCGCAGCGCAGTGGATTGCGGGCTGGTGCTCAACGCCATCGCGGGGCGCGACCCGCTGGATCCGACCTCGCTCGACCAGACGTTTGCGTGGTGGCCGCCACAGAAGAAAAGCAAGCTGCTCGCGGGTAAAAGAATCGGCGTCATTCAGCCCGCCGCGACGCCGAACGCCAATGCGGAAGCAAATGCTGCGCTGGCCAGGGCGCTAGATGTATTGAAGGACCTCGGCGCGAAGCTCGAAGATACCGAGCTGCCCGAGTACTTCTACCAGACGATCGGCACGACGCTATACAGCGCCGAGGCAGCTTCGATCTTCCGACCGCTAGTGGAGAGCGGAAAAATCCTGGAGCTTGTGGACGATGTGCAGAAGGCCGGCTTCATCGCCGCGATGCAGATTCCTGCGGCGGATTACCTGGATACATTCCGGCTACGCACTGAAATCATGGCCAAACTCGGCGCGCTGTTCGAGAAATACGACGTGATTTGCGCGCTGACCTTCGCCGGACCCGGCCCCAAGCTCGACGTAGATTTCGGCGCCTCGCCGCGGCCCGCGAACCCGCCCGGCCCGCGTCCGCCTAATCCGCCTCCTCAGCAGGCGCAGCGCGGGGAGACGCGCAACCTCATCGCCGCGGGCAATATCGCCGGCTTGCCGGCAATTTCCGTACCTTGCGGGTTCACCGAAAAAGAAAACCTGCCGTTGGGGATTCAGTTCTGCGCGGACGCTGCGCGCGACGACGTGGCCATCGAGTTCGCCGCGGCCTACCAATCCGCGACCTCATGGCACAAGAAGCGTCCGAACCTCTGATCAATGTTCGCGAATCCTCCACGCCGAGTCGCGAGCGCGATTTCTTGCGCGCTCCTCCTCGGCGGCTTGGCTGCCGCGCAGCAGCCGCAGAATCCGTCCCCCATGGTGGAGCACACGCGGACTCACCCGCGTCTCCAGCAGGAGACTCCGCCGGGACGCCGCGAGGCGCTCGAACTGGGCACGCTATTCCTCCCCGCGCGCCTGAGGCTGAAGTCGCCCGTTCCTCTGCTCGTCTTCTTCCATGGCGGGGCGTGGCTGCCGGAGGTCGCCGCCGCGCGCAACCGCACGGCCGTACTCTCCATCCAGATCGGCGCGGGCTCCGGCGTTTATGTGCAAGCCTTCTCCGATCCCCAGCGCTTCCTGCGCCTGCTCGAGCAGGCCGAGGCTAAATCCGGCGTGCGCTTCGCGCCCATCACCCTGGGGGGGATGGAGCGCAGGCTGCGGCGCAATCCGCCAGATCCTCAAGTCGCCCGAGAGCTACGCGCGCGCGGACCGCGTGCTGGCGATTGACGGCATTCATACCGGCTACACCGCCGGCACCTCCGGCCCCCTCGATTCCTCGCTTGAAGTTGAGAACCTCCAAGTCTGGCTCAGCCTGGCGCGCGACGCTGTGGCCAAGAAAAAAGTGCTCCTCATCACCCACTCTGAGATTTTTCCCGGCACCTATGCCAGCACCACGGAGACTGCGGATTGGCTGCTCGCACAGTTGGGCCTGCCACGGAAGCCGACGGCGAAATGGGGCCCCATGGGCATGCAGCAGCTCAGCGAAGCGCGCAAGGGCCGATTCCTGTTGCTGGGCTTCGCAGGGAATTCTGCTCCCGACCACATGGATCAACTCCACTCGCTTCCGGATTTTTTGAAGCAGGTCGCGCGCCTGAGCCGTTAGGAGCGGGGGAACACCCTCCCGCCGGAGCCGTGCAACCCGCGGCGGGATTCGAAGTTCTTATGGGATTGTGAACGCACACATGAACCCGCGAGGCGCTGAAGGACACAGAATGGCGCAGCTGGGCGTTCGGCTGCCAGCAGCGGGGTTGTTCGCGGTGCTTGCACTGGGGTCGGTGCTTACCCTGGCGTCTGTCCTCGCGGCGCAGGAACCGGTGGCCCCGCAGATCCGCGTCAACGTTAGTCTTGTCCTGCTCGAAGCCACGGTGAAGAACAAGTCCGGGCAGGTGATGGGCGATCTCAAGAAAGAGGACTTCGTCGTCGAGGAAGATGGCACGCCCCAGCAGATCGCGCACTTCAGCCGGGACCAGCTTCCCCTGGCGGTCGCGCTGGTGGTGGACCTGAGCGGCTCGATCAAACCGTTTCTGAAGCCACTGCGTTACGCCACGCTCACGGCGCTCAAGACGCTGAAGCCCGAAGACGAAGTCGCGCTCTTGACCTTCACCCAGGATGTGGACCGGCGCGTGGAATTGACGAAAGACAAGCATGAGGTGTCCGACCAGCTCGAAAACCTCAGCGCGGGTGGCGGAACGAACATCAATCGCGCCGTGTACGACGCCGCGCAGTACCTCGAGCGCGAGGCGCCGGCCGCGCGACGCGTCATCGTCCTGGTAAGCGACAACGTGGCCACCACGCCCGACGCTGCGGATGCGAAGCAGGTGGTGGATGCCGCGCTTGAAGCGGACGCGGCTGTCTACAGCTTAAAGGTGCCGGGTGATAATCCGGTGGCCGCGCGGATGATGACGGCCGGGCGCGGCCTGGTGAACGTGAACAAGCTGACGGCGGAAACCGGCGGAGAGGTGTTTGAAGTGGAGAAGGAAGGCTCGCTGTTCCTCGCCTTCCAGGCGCTGATCGAGCGGCTGAAGACGCGCTACACGATCGGGTTCTACCCGGTGCGCCAGTCGTCCGGAAGAACCCTTCACAAGTTGGACCTGCGTCTGCAGCCACGCTTCGGCAGCAAGGGCCACGAATACACCGTGCTCAGCAAGAGCGGCTACTACTCGACGACCCCGCGTTAATCGTTCAGTGATGGGCCTGTGCGGAAGAGTCCATCAAGTGGCGCAACGATTCTACGTAAGGCGGGCGCGCCACACCGCGCTCGGTGATGATGGCAGCAATCAGGCGCGCGGGAGTGACGTCGAACGCGGGATTGGCGACCGCAACTTCCGGAGCGATGCGCACTCCGCAGATGTGCGTGACCTCTTCCGCGGCGCGCTCCTCGATGGGGATTGACTCGCCGGAAGCAAGCGAAAGATCGAGCGTCGAGATCGGCGCGGCCACATAGAACGGCACTCGATGCTCGTTCGCCAGCACGGCGATCTGATAGGTGCCGATCTTGTTGGCGGTGTCGCCGTTCGCGGCGATGCGGTCCGCGCCGACAATAACTGCGCCGACCCCTCCTTTCTTCAGGAAATAGCCCACCATGTTGTCCGTGATAAGCGTGAGCGGGATGCCGTCTTGCGTGAAGCTCCCACGCGGTGAGCCGCGCGCCCTGCAGATAGGGGCGCGTTTCCGGCACGAGCACGCGCAGTTTTCGGCCCTGCTCGACGGCGACGCGGATCACCCCGAGCGCGGTGCCGATGCCGGCCGTCGCGAGTGCGCCGGCATTGCAGTGCGTCATCACCTGGCCGTCGTGCGGCATCAATTCGGCGCCAAATCGGCCGATCGCTTCGTCGATGGCCTTCTTCTCGAGGTGCACCTGCTGCGCTTCGCGCACCATCCCCTGACGGACGCGCGCGAGTTCTGAAGTCTCCATGCAAAGCGCGGTGAAACACCGGTTCATGCGCTCAACGGCCCAGAACAGGTCTACGGCGGTGGGGCGCGTTTTGCCCAGCGCGTCGCAGATCGTGGAGAATTCAGCTTTGAGCTCATCGAGAGTGCGCGCGGGCGAGTGGAGCACGCCGAGCGCGACGCCCATGGCCGCGGCCACGCCGATGGCCGGAGCGCCGCGAATGACCATGTCCGTGATGGCGCGCGCGACCTCGCGATAGTCGGTGTAGGTGTGGAAGACCACTTCGCCGGGCAGGCGGCGCTGGTCGAGCATCACCACGCCACGATCGGTCCATTCAATAGGTTGAGTGGTGTGCATGCGCGCTCAGGAATTGCCTGGGAAGTGGCGCAGGCCTCCCGTGGCCACGAAAAACCCGAAAAAGAGCCAACTGTTGTAGCCCAGATGGAAGAAATAACTGGCCAGCACGGTGCCGGTGCGCGCACGCACGTAGGTGAAAAGGATGCCGACCAGGACGATGAGGCCGATCTGGCTCCAGCCTCCCCAGAGTTGCTGCGCGTGCAACAGGCCGAAGAGAACGCCGGTGACGATGATGCCCGCAGGCACGCCGAAGCCGCGCGCCAGCACCGGGTAGATGTAGCCTCGGAAGACCGTCTCTTCCACCAGGGGAGCCACCACGATGCCGAAGGCCATCAACAGCATCACGCTGCCGCGATTGCGGAAGAACTGCTCGATGGGGAGTTCTTTCTTGGTGCCGAAGGCAGCCGACGCGATCTGAACGGCCAACGCGGTTACCACTCCGCCAGCGAGGCAACCCAGGACCGCGCGGCTGTGCCTGCCGGATTGTAGATTCAGGGGTCGCCAACCAATCGTGCGCCAGAAAGGCGCTTTCTTGCGGAGGCGAACAGTGGCATAGAGATAGCCGATGGTGGCCAGCCAGATCAGAACCATGCCCGCGGTTGCGATTTTTGCGCTGATGACCGGCGACTGCTGCATGTCCGCGTACCGGACGCCCCACCACAAGTAGGCCGCCCCGAAAACGAGCAGTGGGAACACCATGCTGCTGCCAAGGACGAAGACCACAAAGAGGATCATGTCCGGCCAGCCCCAGGGTGTGCGCAGATCCTCGGGCGTCTTGTCTTCCAGGAGCACGGGCGGGGCAAAGGGAGCGACTCCACGGACGGAGAGGCTAGCGAAGGCGCGGCGGGAGAAGGCTCCCGGGCCGCGGAGGCGAGTTCACCCGCCGGCGCAGGGGATTCGGGCGCAGCCGATGGGGACTCGCTCGCTGCGGGCTCCGCCGAGGGAAGAAGTGGATTGTCTTGCGAGTCGCTCATTCGTTCACCTGGAATCCGGCCAGAGCATCACCTGGCCCGGCGCGGGGGCCGAGCTTCGACCAGCGCCGCGGCGACCAGCGGCAGTAAGATCTCATGATGGCCGGTGATGGCGTAACCGCGCGAGCCGCCCCCCGCTGTGGGGCGCTTCACTACATTCTGCAACGGGCGATAATGCTGGATGAAATCGAAATTTGCAGTCGTGATGGGCCGCAGCGGCGTGCCGAGGTTGCGCACGGCGGAGACCGCTTTGAGAAAAACTTCGGGCAACATCACGGCCGAACCCCAGTTCAAATAAACACCGCCAGGATGCATGCGGCGCACGAGAGCGCAAAAGAGGCGGAAATCGAAGTGCGAGGCCGCGCCGAGCGCGGCACCGTCCACCGAGCGGTGCATGTGCGGGATATCCGCGCCGATGGCGAGATGCACGGTCACGGGTACGCGCGCGCGATAGGCCGCGACGAGGATGCTGGCTTCCGGATGCTTCACCCGTACGCGGCCGCTGGTGAGCAGCTTGCCCGCCGCTTCGCCGAGCCCGATGGCGTGCCGCGAGTCGGCATGCTCCTGGCTGCGCCCGGAAGCCACGGCGATTTCGTTGAGAAGCAGGCCGGTCTCCTCCGCCATGCCGAATTTGCCGCGCCCGAGACCTGCTTCCACGTCTTCGGAGGTGTTCCCAGCGAGCGCGATCTCGAAATCGTGCACGAGTGCAGCGCCATTGAGCGCGATGCCGGAAACGAAGCCGCGGCGGATCAGGTCGTTGACCACGGGGCCAAGGCCCACTTTGATGACGTGCCCGCCGAATCCCCAGAGGATCGGCTTGCGGCGCGCACGCGCGCGAACGATAGCGCCCACGACCGCGCGGAGATCATCGGCAGCGAGGATGCGCGGGAGCGAATCGAGGAACTTGCGCAGGGACACGCCCCGCCCGAGGGGCCGCGCGAAGTCGCGGACGCTGACTTTGCTGCGCCGTTGCGCGAGCGGGTAAGTGCGGATGCGGTCTAGCCGGAGCGGCGCGATGTCGTAGATGCTCATGCGCGTGAAGGAATCACTCTAAACGCGGCTGGCCCGCGCGCGCAAGGGCCGGAGACATACCTGGGCGAATCGGGAGGGGCTAGCGGGGCGCGGGCTTCTCCGCTTTGGCCTGTTGCACCATTTGCTGAACGTCGCGCAGCAGCGCCTGGGCGTCGATGACCACGCCGTCGCGAATCGTGTATTTGACCGCGGATTCGCGAGTTTCCTTGCCGTCGGGAGAGATGTGGACGACGCCGGTGCCGTAGAAGATCTTCAGGTCCTCCTGTGGATTTGCGCTGAGGACGAGGAGATCCGCCAGATGACCCGGCCGGATGACGCCAAGGTCCAGATTGCCCAGAGCGCGAGCGCCGACTTCGGTGGCGGAGTGAATCACTTCGAGCGGCGTGAATCCGGCATTTTCGAGCAACTCCATCTCGCGAATTGTGGCAAAGCCCCAGAGGTTGTACTGGAAGCCGGAATCCGAGCCCAGGGAGACGGCGCCGCCGTGATTCTTGTAATCGTTCACGAAATCCATCCAGCGGCGGAACATCCGCGCCCATACTGCCTCATTGGTGGAGGTCCAATGATAGTAGAAGGAGGCGTGGTGCGCGGGGTTGGGCCGCCAGAAATCGAGCATCGCAGGCATGGCGAATCTTTCGTGCCAAGGCAGGTTCTGCACGCGCGCAACATCGCGGTTCCCCTCGTAGGGTACAAAGGTGGGATCCATGGTGAAACCTGTCTTGTGCGACAAATCCAACAGAGCGTTGAGGACCTCGCCGTGCAGCTTGGCCAGATCCGTTTCCAGCCACACCTTACCGGTGTAGAGAAAGCGGGCGGGCTCGTCCAGGTAGTTGTAGTCGGCGGGAAGATTCTGGATGGTCTTGTCGGAGAAAGCGGACTCGGGATAGCCGTAGTGATGTTCGATCGAAGTGACGCCGGCGCGGGCGACTTCGACGGCGTTCATGGGATAGACGCCGTCCTGGCCGATGTGCACGGCGACGCCCATCCCCTGTGCGCGCGCCTCTTCGCAGATGGCCCTCAGCACATCGGGGTAAAGCCCGGGCTTGCCGATGATCTTGATGCCATCCACACCCCTGGACTTCCAGGCGCGCACAATTTCGCGTGCGCCCGTGGCGGTCGCAAACCGGGGATCGGAGGTCCCGGGACCCGCCTCCCAGAAGGGATAGACGTACATGCGCGGCGCGAGCAGGTCATGGGCCGCGACCTTGCGCTTCTCGGCGACCATTTCCTCGGGCGTTCTCGAACCGAGGTTGAACAGGCGAATGGTAGTGACGCCGTGGGCCAGCCAGAGTTTGTAAATGTACTCGGCTGGGACCTGGTCGAGAACGTGCGCGTGCATGTCCACGATGCCGGGCATGACGTACATGCCTTTGGCCTCGATCACGCGGTCGCCGGTGGGGCGCTGAGCTCCGGGGCCGCGGCGCGCTACGGAGATGGGATCCGTCGGCAGCACTTCGACAATGCGATTTCTCTTGATGACAATGTCGAGGGGGCCCTTGGCAGGCGCTCCGGTCCCGTCAATGACCACGGCGTCGCGGATCACCAGAGTCTCGTAGGGGCCTTGCGCCTCGGCCAGCTTGTTTGTCTGTGCCAAGAGACGCGCTGCGTTAGAGAGCACAAAAGAGGCGCAAACGATGAGGCTCCAGTGAATCGGGAAACGGAAACGAGAGCGAAACTTTTTCATGCTCACCATCCTGCTCCGAAAAGAATTCCGAAGGAAATCGTGCGCACAATTTATCGTAACCGAGAGCAGCTGACTAGGAGAAAAGAGGGCCAGGAAGCGCCGCTACCGTTTTATTTGCCTGCGGAGATTAGCGGATCGGCATCGGGGCTTCGCGGCTTGGTATCCGGCAGCGTGGAGCGCCCCCTATTCGGCCCATTTCCGTGGAGCAGGCGCGCGAGAATTTGCCCTGTATAGGACTTCTTAACGCGCGCGACTTGTTCGGGAGTGCCTTGGGCCACGATGCGCCCGCCGGCCTCGCCGCCTTCCGGGCCGAGGTCGATGATCCAGTCGGCGTGTCTTGATGACGTCCAGGTTGTGCTCGATGATCGAGCACGGTGTTGCCGAGATCGACGAGGCGGTGGAGGACGTCCAGCAGCTTGCGCACATCGTCGAAGTGCAGGCCGGTGGTGGGCTCGTCGAGAATGTAGAGCGTGCGGCCGGTCTGGCGTTTGCGAGAGTTCGCGCGCCAGCTTGATGCGCTGCGCTTCGCCGCCGGAAAGCGTGGTGGACGATTGGCCGAGCTGGATGTAGCCCAGGCCCACGTCGACCAGCGTCTGAGAGCTTCTGCTTGAATCTGCGGAATATTTTCCAGAAGCTGCGACGCTTCCTCGCACGGTGCATTCGAGCAGGTCGGCGATGGAGTGCCCCTTGTAGCGCACGGCCAGCGTTTCGCGATTGTAGCGCCGGCCGCGGCAAACTTCGCAGGTGACGTACACGTCCGGCAGGAAATTCATCTCGATGCGGCGCAGGCCGTCGCCCTGGCAGGCTTCGCAGCGGCCGCCCTTCACGTTGAAGCTGAAGCGCCCGGGCCTGTAGCCGCGCTCGCGGGATTCCGGGCAGCATGGCGAAGAGCTCGCGGATGGGCGTGAAGACTCCGGTGTAGGTGGCGGGATTCGAGCGCGGCGTGCGGCCGATGGGCGACTGGTCGATGTCGATGACTTTGTCGATGTGCTCGATGCCGCTGATTGCGCGGTGCGCGCCGGGCTGCTCGTGCGAGCGGTAGAGCTTCTGCGCCAGAGCGCGGTAGAGGATGTCGTTCACCAGTGTGGACTTCCCGGAACCGGAGACGCCGGTGACCACGGTCAGCACGCCGAGCGGGAATGACGACGTCGAGATTCTTCAGGTTGTTGCTCGCGCGCGCCGAGCACGGTGATCGCCTTGCCGTTCGGGCTGCGGCGCTCGGACGGAACGGGGATCTTCACCGCGCCGGCAGATATCGGCCCGGTGAGCGAAGTCGGGACTCGGCGGCGATTTGCTCCGGCGTGCCGCTGGCGACCAGGTAGCCGCCGGCGTTGCCCGGCGCCGGGACCGAGATCGATGACGTAGTCGGCGCGGCGGATGGTTTCTTCGTCGTGCTCGACCACGAGCACGGTGTTGCCCAGGTCGCGCAGCTGCTCGAGCGTGTCGAGCAGGCGGTCGTTATCGCGCGCGTGCAGGCCGATGGAGGGCTCGTCGAGGACGTAGAGCACGCCGCGCAGGCGGGAGCCGATCTGCGTGGCCAGGCGGATGCGCTGCGCCTCGCCGCCGGAAAGCGTGGCCGCGGAGCGGTCGAGGCTGATGTAGCCGAGGCCGACGGCAAGGAGGAATTCGCAGGCGCTCGGCATTTCCTGCAGCGACGCGGCCGGCGATCTTCTGTCTGGCGCGGCGTCAGCTGAGTTCGAATCTTCTCGACGGTCAGGGCCGCGCACACTGAGAGGAGCGCGGTGAAATCGGCGATGGAGATGGCCGCCGACTTTCACGGCCAGGCTTTCCGGGCGCAAGCGCCTGCCGGGGCACGCGGCGCATTGCTGGGCCGACATGTACTGCGTCATCCACTCACGGTAGGTGTCGGACTTGGATTCTTCGAAGTTCTGCTTCAAGTAGCCGAGCACGCCGGGAAGCGGAGGCCTTTTTCGCGCTCGGCCGCGTGCGGCCTTCGGTTTTCCCGATCAGCGTTGCTACCGTCCAGGCGGATTGCCGTAGAGCAACAGATTCTGGACCTTGCGGAAGCTTTTCGAACGGCGTGTCCAGATCGAAGCCGATGCGCCTAGGCGGCAGCTCCAGCGTGCGCTTCAGAATGGCGGAGCCGGCGCCGGGGCCGAGGCCGCCTTCGAAGAGCGGGCCGGACCAGTCCACGATCACCTTGGCCGGATCGAAATCGTATCTGGAGCCCAGACCGTTGCATGCGGGGCAGGCGCCATAGGGCGAGTTGAAGCTGAACGAGCGCGGCTCGAGTTGCGGCACGGAATGCCGCAATCGGCGCAGGCCAGTTTTTCGGAGATAAAGTGCTCTTTCCCGCTCGACGACGGCGACGGTGACCAAGCCCGTTGCGCCAGCTTCAGCGCCGTGTGCGATGGACTGTTCGAGGCGCTCGTGCGATGCCGGGTTTGACGAGCAGGCGGTCCACGACGATTTCGATGGTGTGGTTCTTGCGCTTGTCGAGGCGGATGGTCTCGTCGAGATGGCGCAGCTCGCCGTCAATCCGCGCGCGGAGCGAAGCCGTCCTGTGCGAATTTCTCGAGTTCCTTCCGGTATTCGCCTTTGCGGCCGCGCACGATCGGCGCCAGGATCATGATGCGGTCGTCGGGCGGCAGAGTTCGCCGCCAGTGATGGCTTGGACGATCTGCTCGGTGGATTGCCGGGCGATGGGCTTGCCGCAATTGGGGCAATGCGGCACGCCGATGGAGCTATAGACGACGCGGAGGTAGTCGTAAATTTCGGTGATGGTGCCGACGGTGGAGCGCGGCGAGCGCGTGGTGGTCTTCTGCTCGATGGCGATGGCCGGGCGAAGGCCCTCGATGGAATCCACTTCGGGGCGCTCCATCTGATCCAGAAACTGCCGGGCATAGGCGGAGAGCGATTCGACGTAGCGGCGCTGGCCTTCGGCATAAATCGTGTCGAAGGCGAGCGAGGATTTGCCCGAACCGCGAAAGCCCGGTGATCACCGTCAGGGTGTTGCGCGGGATCTCCAGGCTGAGGTTCTTCAGGTTGTGCTGGCGCGCGCCGCGAATGACGATCCGGGTCAGGCCCATGGTCAGTCCACCGCCGGCACAGGCGCCACATCGCACAGTGAGTAGAATACGGGCAGCATAACCTTTCCAAGTTAGCAAGGCATGCGCAAGGGGTCAAGACACTCAGCAGGCTGGAAGCGAAGTGGGGCGCGGCGTGCCTTGAAAATATTGCCCGGACATGGCGTTTTTACCGGGC
>CAVTZX010000053.1:0-68045 GCA_963739275.1 uncultured Acidobacteriota bacterium | reverse complement strand
GGCAATGCTGAGTTTGCTCCTTGAGGTCAAGGTCATCCTGGAGGAGAGAGCCGGGTCTTTCATCCTCGTCCGGACGGGAAAGAAAGGCGGGAGATTGTTGCGGGTGATGATCTTCCGATTTGCTCAGCACGATCGCCCGCTCGATGAGATTCTCGAGCTCTCGGGATAGCTCCCGGCCAGTCATGATTTTCCAGGAGCTCGAGCACGTCTTCGGTGACGCCCTCGATCTCCTTCTTATTTTCCGAGCTGTAGATCTGCATAAAATGCTTGACCAGAAGAGGGATGTCCTCCTTCCGGTCCCGGAGCAGGAGGCAGCTCAATCTCCATAGCATTCAGCAGGTAAAAGAGGTCTTTGCGGAAGGCCTTTTGTTGGATGAGTTCCTCGAGGTCGGCGTTCGTGGCGGCGATGATCCGGACATCGACTCTGATTGTTTTGGTGCCGCCGGAGCTGCATTGAACTCGCGGTCCTGCATGACCCGCAGGATTTCGCCTGTAATTCCCTCGTAAAGCTCTATATAACGCTCTGAAACAGAGGTTACAAATTCATCAGACATGAAGGGCACTACCTGGCCTTCTTTCCCCTGGAAGCCATTTTCCATGAGCCATTCCCTGACAAATTCCTTCGAGAGTTGCTTTTGCTGCTCGCCTTTTGCAAACCGTTCTTCATAACCATCGGCGTAAAAATACCGGGATGAATCCGGGGTGTGGATTTCATCGATTAAGTAGATCTTTCCGTCAGCTTTGCCAAATTCATATTTGGTATCGACCAGGATCAGGCCCATTTTGGCGGCGATTTCGGAACCCCTCTGGAACAGTGCCCTGGTGTATTGATCAAGCAGGTTGTAGTCTTCCTCAGAAACAAGTCCCTGGCGGATGATCTCCTCCACAGAAATATCTTCATCATGCCCTTCTTTTGCTTTCGTGGTTGGGGTAACGATGGTCAGATAACGACACGATACAATTTGTGCGGCCGAATGTAGTGACCATCTGCGTGGGGCAGGCGGCTTCGATTGCCGCGTTGCTGCTCACCGCCGGCGCGCCGAAGCGCCGCTTCTCCCTTCCCAATTCGCGGATTCTGATCCACCAACCGTGGCTGTCCGGCCTTTCCGGCCAGGCGACGGACATCGATATCCACGCGAAAGAGATTCTGCGCATGCGCACGGTGATCAATCAACTGATCTCGCTGCACAGCGGTCAGCTTATGGAAAAAATCGAAAAGGACGTCGAGCGCGATTTCATCATGTCCGCGCAGCAGGCCAAGGAATATGGCCTGATCGACGAAATCATTACCAAGCATCGGTAGCGCCCATGGCGATCCCTCTCAGGCCGTACCAAACAGTTAGTAACCAGAACGGGTTCGCCATGACGCGCGGAAGCATTCGGGCCTAAGATATCCCGCGTCCGCCTTCCATGGCAGCACACGCCCGCCGGCAAGACCGGCGGGGAGGCGGATCGCTCAGGGGAGAGCCGCCGGAGGCCAGCAGCACTTGAAAAAATTCAACCCAGACGAACCGTTACGCTGTTCCTTTTGCCACAAGACGCAGGAGCAGGTGGAAAAGCTCATCAGTTCGCCTTCCGACTATCCGCGCGCGTACATCTGCAACGAATGTGTCAGCGTCTGCCAGACAGATCCTCGAAGACGAGAAGCGCGAGCAAGCCGCCGCCGCCGCAGCGCCGCCTGCCGCGGCCCCCGGAGATCAAGGAGTTCCTCGATGGCTACGTCATCGGCCAGGACAAAACGAAGAAAAAACTCGCCGTCGCCGTGTACAACCACTACAAGCGCATTTTCCTCAACCGCCAGCCCGGCGAAGTCGAGCTTACGAAATCCAACATTCTGCTCATCGGCCCGACCGGCACCGGCAAGACGCTGCTGGCGCAAACGCTTTCGCGCATGCTCGATGTGCCCTTCGCCATCGTGGATGCCACCACGCTTACCGAGGCCGGCTACGTCGGCGAAGACGTCGAGAACATCATCCTGAAGCTGCTCCAGGCCGCCGACGGCGACGTCAGCAAAGCCCAGCAGGGCATCATTTACATCGACGAGATCGACAAGATCGCCAAGAAAGACGAAAATCCCTCGATCACCCGCGACGTCAGCGGCGAAGGCGTGCAGCAGGCGCTGCTGAAAATCCTGGAAGGCACGATGGCCAACGTGCCTCCCCAGGGCGGCCGCAAGCACCCGCATCAGGAATTCACCCCGGTGGACACGACGAACATCCTTTTTATCTGCGGCGGCGCGTTTGTCGGGCCTGGAGAAGATTATCGAGCGGCGCGCGGGACAAAAATCGCTGGGCTTTCATACCGATGTGCAGCCATCCACGGCGACCCGGCGGAACATCGAATTACTCGAGCAGGTGCAGCCCACCGACCTGATCCGCTACGGCCTGATCCCCGAATTTGTGGGACGCCTGCCGGTCATGGGCGTGCTCGCCGATCTCGACAAGATGGCGCTGATGCGCATCCTCACCGAGCCGAAGAACGCGCTGATCCGCCAGTACCAGCGCCTCTTTGAATTTGAAAACGTGCGCCTGCGCTTCACCGACGACGCGCTCGAGACCATCGCCGACCTCGCCATGCAGCGCAAAGTCGGCGCGCGCGGCCTGCGCATGATCCTCGAGGACTTGATGCTCGACCTCATGTACAACCTGCCGGCGCAGCGCAAGCTCCGCGAGTTCGCGGTCACGGCGGAGATGGTCCGCAGCCGCGAGATCAATTGGCAGTTGCTCGAGAAGGCCGGCTAGTTGGCGGAACGTTCCATGCCGGGAGATCCCAGGGAGAAAATGTTCAATCGGGAAAAAAACGAACTGCGGCGCGTACCGATGATGCCGGTGCGGGAGATGGTCATCTTCCCGCACCAGATGCAGCCGTTCATTGTCGGCCGGGAATCTTCCGTGAGGGCGCTGGAAGAGGCGCTGGCCGGCGAGAAGAAAATTTTCCTGGCCACGCAACATGACGCTTCCGCCGACGACCCGAAGCCCGACGAAATTTATGGCGTGGGGACTCTCGCGAACATCGTGCAGAGCGTGAAGCTGCCCGACGGCAACATCCGGGTGCTGGTGGAAGGCGTCGAGCGCGCCAAAATTGTTCAGATTGCCGTCGAGGAAGGATTCTTCCGCGCCGCCTTGAAACTCGTCCCGGCCAAACTCGAGCCCTCGCCCACGGTCGAGCAGGCCGTCAGCCGCGTCACTTCGCTCTTCGAGCAGTACGTCAAGCTCGCGCAGAATCTGAACTACGACACCATGATCGCCGCGGCCCGCGTGGACGATGCGGCGAAGCTCTCCGACACGATCTCCGCCAACCTGCAGATCCCCGTCGAGGAAAAACAGGAGTTGCTCGAGATCTTTGATCCGCTCGAACGCCTGAATCGCGTCGCCGAAGTCCTGGAAATCGAGATCGAAAAGCTGAACGTGGACCGCAACATCAACACGCGCGTCAAGCGCCAGATGGAGCGCGCGCAGAAAGAGTATTACCTCAACGAAAAACTCAAGGCCATCCAGAAAGAGCTCGGCCGCGGCGAAAAGAACGAGACCGACGAGCTGAAAAAGAAGATCGACACCGCGGGGATGCCCAAAGATGTTCAGGAAAAAGCGGTTCAGGAGCTCAAGCGGCTGGAAATGATGCCGCCCATGTCCGCCGAGTCCACCGTCAGCCGCAATTACCTGGACTGGCTGCTCGCCGTGCCGTGGAAGAAGAAATCGCGCGAGATCCGGGACATCAGCGTCGCTGAAAAGATTCTGGAAGAGGACCACCATGGGCTCGAGAAGATCAAGGAGCGCATCCTCGAGTACCTGGCCGTGCGCCAACTGGTGAAAAACCCGCGCGGCTCGATCCTCTGTTTTGTCGGGCCGCCGGGCGTGGGCAAGACATCGCTGGCCATGTCCATCGGCCGCGCCACCGGGCGCAAGTTCGTCCGCGTGTCGCTCGGCGGCGTGCGGGACGAAGCCGAGATCCGCGGCCATCGCCGCACCTACATCGGCGCGCTCCCGGGCCAGATCATCCAGTTGATGAAGAAGGCCGGCACGACAAACCCCGTCTTCGTGCTCGACGAAGTGGACAAAATGTCCATGGATTTCCGCGGCGATCCGTCGGCGGCGCTGATGGAGGTGCTCGACCCCGAACTGAACTACGCCTTCACGGATCACTACCTCGATGTCGAGTACAACCTCTCCAAAGTCATGTTCATCTGCACCGCCAACGTGCTGCACACGATTCCGCAACCCCTGCAGGACCGCATGGAGATCCTGCGCCTCCCCGGCTACACCGAACTTGAAAAACTGCAGATTGCCAAGCGGTTCCTGGTGAAAAAGCAGCTCGGCGCCGCCGGGCTGACCGCGGAGAACCTCAGCTTCAGCGACGAAGCGATCACGCACATCATCCGGCATTACACGCACGAAGCAGGCGTCCGGAACCTCGAACGCGAAATCTCCAACATCAGCCGCAAGGTTTCCCGGCGCGTGGTCAAGGAAGGCCGCGAGACGCGCGTCGCCGTTACCCCCGAAAACGTCAACGAGTTCCTCGGCGTCATCAAGTACCGCGAGATCTGGGCGGAGAAAAAGAACGAGGTTGGCCTTTCCACGGGGCTCGCCTGGACGGAAGTCGGCGGCTGCGTGCTCGGCACCGAAGTCACTCTGATGGCCGGCAAGGGGCGGCTGACGTTGACCGGAAAGCTCGGCGACGTCATGCAGGAATCCGCCCAGGCAGCGATGAGCTACGTCCGGTCGCGCGCGTCCGTATTCGGCCTGCCTAAGGATTTCTACCGCCACATCGATATCCACGTGCACGTGCCCGAAGGCGCGATCCCCAAGGACGGCCCTTCGGCCGGCATCACCATCGCCACAGCGATCGTGAGCGCGCTGACGCGCATTCCCGTGCGGTGTGATGTCGCCATGACCGGCGAAATCACCCTGCGCGGAAAAGTGCTGCCGATTGGCGGAGTGAAGGAAAAACTTCTCGCCGCCCACCGGATGGGCCTGCGCACCGTCATCCTGCCGAAGGACAATGAAAAAGATCTGGCGGAGATACCGCCCGAGGTGCAGTCCAACCTCACCATGCAAGTTCGTCGAGACGATGGACGAGGTCATGGCCATCGCGCTGGAGCGGTCCTCTGGAACCCATGACGCTTCCAACCGTCCCGGAAGTTGCGCCCAAGTTTGAGCCCGAAGTGGAGAAGGACCAGGAATTGACCAACTGAGGCAGAGCCTCGGCCCGCCTGTTTCGGAAGCCCCGCTCGAAGCGAGCCGCCCGACGCTGCCCCACGATAGATCGAAGCTCGGTCCCGATCGAAACAATCAACCTCCTGGCAGAGTTTCACCCTGTTGGAATTCGACTGGAAAAAAATCTACTGTCCGCCTTGCAGGACAAAATCGAAGGAAACGAAACAATGAGCATTAGCCTTGCAGAACTGAAAGAGAAAAACATCACCGACTTGGCGCAGATCGCCAAGGATTTGCAGATCCCCGGCGCCAGCGGCATGCGCAAGCAGGAGCTGATTTTCCAGATCCTGCGCGCCCAGACCGAGAAAAACGGCTTGATCTTCTCGGAAGGAGTGCTCGAGTGCCTGCCGGACGGCTTCGGCTTCCTCCGCGCGCCGGAATACAACTATCTCCCCGGCCCGGACGATATCTACGTCTCACCGTCGCAGATCCGGAAGTTCGACTTGCGCACGGGCGACACGGTCTCGGGGCAAGTGCGCCCGCCCAAGGACGGCGAGCGCTACTTCGCGCTCATCAAAGTCGAGGCCGTCAATTTCGAGGACCCCGAGGTCGCGCGCAACAAAATCTTTTTCGACAACCTAACGCCGCTCTATCCCCAGGGGCGCATCAAGCTCGAGACAGCGAAGGAAAACCTCACCGGGCGCGTGCTGGACCTGCTCTGCCCGCTCGGCAAGGGGCAGCGCGGCCTCATCGTCGCCCCGCCGCGCACCGGCAAGACCATGATGCTGCAGTCGCATCGCGAACTCCGTCACGACGAACCATCCCGAGATCGCGCTCATCGTGCTGCTCATCGACGAGCGCCCCGAAGAAGTCACCGACATGCAGCGCACCGTCAAGGGCGAAGTCATCAGCTCCACGTTCGATGAGCCGCCGCAGCGCCACATCCAGGTCGCGGAAATGGTGCTCGAGAAGGCCAAGCGCCTCGTCGAGCACAAGCGCGACGTCGTCATCCTGCTCGACTCCATCACCCGCCTCGGCCGCGCCTACAACGCCGTCACGCCGCCTTCGGGCAAAGTGCTCAGCGGCGGTATTGACGCCAACGCGCTGCAGCGGCCGCGGCGCTTCTTCGCCGCCGCGCGCAACATCGAAGAGGGCGGCGTCGCTCACCATCATCGCCACCGCGCTCATCGATACCGGCTGCCGCATGGACGACGTCATCTTCGAGGAGTTCAAAGGCACCGGCAACATGGAGATCAACCTCGACCGCCGCCTCGTCGACAAGCGCATCTTCCCCTCGATCGATATCAACCGCTCGGGCACGCGAAAGGAAGAGCTGTTGCTGCCCGCCGACGAACTCAACCGCGTCTGGGTGCTGCGCAAGGTGCTCAACCCGCTCTCGCCTGTCGAAGCGATGGAGTTGCTCCTCGGCCGCCTGTCGAAAACGAAGTCCAACGCCGAGTTCCTCGCCTCGATGTCCAGCCCGAGCTGAGCGAGTTCTTAGCCCGCGTGTCTCACGAAACTCCGCCTAGGGAATGCTTCCGCACCCGGCTTGTTACGATATCTGCTTTGTAATCAGTAGGTTAGACAGCCGCTAAGTCACAGCTCGCCCCGGTTTCCTGTAGCTGAAAACGCGCAGGCAGGCGATTTGCGGGCCGAACGCCAATTCCGGGTGGTTCCCCACGAGCCCGGATCGTTCGGGGCTGCCAGGGCCGGTGTTCCCGGGAACACCGGGCATTAATCGAGCGCCTCGGTCGGTCTGGGAGGCCTCAGGTATGCGCGGTGGATTGCGGCCTATTGTTGGCGGCTCTCCGCTTAGGGGGAACGCCTGAAAACAAAGGTGTTGCGTGACCGCATCGAGGAGGATTCGCCGGGAGTTCCTCCATCTGAGGCGTTTCCTCTACTTCCTTTCTCTCGCCCTCGCCAGCATCACGATGAGCCGCGCGGTCTCTTCTGCGTCCATCGCGGAATTGTCGACCAGCACGGCGTCGGCAGCCTGCACGAGCGGCGAAACGTCGCGTTCGCGGTCGCGCCGGTCGCGCTCGCGTACCTCTTCAATCGTGCGTGCGAGGTCGATGGCTTCGCCTTGCTGCTGATGCTCGCGCCAGCGCCGCTCGGCGCGCACCTCGACCGAGGCATCGAGAAAAATCTTGAGGTCCGCGTTCGGGAAGACGACCGTGCCGATGTCGCGGCCTTCCATGACCACGTTGCCTCCCGCGCCGGCACGTTGCTGCTCGGCCACCAGCACGCGCCTCACTCCGGGCACGAGCGCCACCTTCGACGCCCCCTGCGAAACCTCCGGGGTGCGAATCTCCGCCGTCACGTCCACGCCGTCGAGCCGCACCCGGTGGCCCTGCGCCGTCGTCTCGAGATCGATGTGCGTCTCTCCCGCCAGCGCCTCCAGTCGCGCGGCGCTTTCGGGCCCGTCGAGCGGCACTCCGCGCTGCAATGCCTTGAGCGCCACCGCGCGGTACATCGCCCCGCTGTCAAGATATGTGTACCCGAGCAGTTCGGCCACGCGCCGCGCCACGCTGCTCTTACCCGAGCCTACCGGCCCGTCGATCGCGATGATCAGCCGTCGACGCACAGCTTGTCAGTACTGTCAATTGCCTTCACTTAAGTGTGCACCCCGAAAACTGGACCACGTCGCGAGTTCGCGACCGGAGAGATAGTGCTTCACCATCACTGTATCTTCGCTTGTCTTTTCGCCGAAAATAGCCCCTTCCGCGGACCATCGCTCGTGAGCAGCCTCTACAAAGAACAGGCGTCCGTCTCTCGAAGCATGTACCCAAGAGTCTGTCACGGTAATCGCAACGATGCCGCTCTCCAACGTAGCCCCGACAACCAAGCCCGGAAAATCCCCGCGCAGAAGATCAACAAACTTTTCGAGCATCGCTTGGTGTCTATCGGGAATGCGTTTTCCTTGAATCCTTTCCCATCCGTGCATGTCTATCTCGACGACTTTTCTCTCACCCATGATCAAACGCACAGTCGGAATTAGCCGATCGCCGATGGCCAGTGGGTTCCCACCTTCGTACATCCACACATACGCGATGGGGCCAGCACGAATAGGGTCGGCTGACTGCTCTAGGCCCACCGCTGTCAAGGCCTCCAATGGCCCAGCTACTGTGCCCTGGATGTTGTAGCCCAAGAAAGTGACAATTCCTCTTTTCACGCAGACATAGGTGTCATTCTTGTACGCATATTCCCGCTCTCCAGACGCGCAGTTCTCTGGAGCTACCGGTGAGGGCGGCCCCTCGACCAGATCCAGCTCGCGACGCTCCTTCAGCACAAACCGCTTAACATCCAGCTCCAATCGAACTGTCTTATGCACGATCGCCGGCGCAGCTGCACTTCCTCCGCTAACCTCCCGTTGTTTGGTCTCCGAATTAGGGGCGGTCGCCCTCTCGTATTTTTTCGATCCTACGGATCCTACGCGCCACACAAGAAAGGAAATCACCAATGCAGACAAAGCCGCAACAAACAAGACGGTTAGAATTTTCGTCGCCCCAGTGCTAAGGCGTCTTCCTCCTCGTAAACTACGGAGTTGCAGAGTCATATCCGCGCCACGAGAGAATTAGGTTCTCTTAAAAGCTTTCTCGATTTCCCGGACTGAATACCGCAGCACAATCGGCCTTCCATGCGGGCAGCTCATCGGCGCTTCGGTCTTTGAGAGCTCGCCGAGCAGCCATTCCATCTTCTTCTGGTCGAGCGGCATGTTCACCTTGATCGCCGCGTGGCACGAAGTCGTCGCCGCAATCTTCGCCTGGAGCGCGTCCATCGAAATCGCCTGGTTCTCGCGCTCCACGCCGTCAAGAATTTCCGTCAGCAGACGCTCCGCGTCGCCCGCCGTAATTCCGGCCGGGGCGGCCTGAATCGCCACGCTGCGCGGGCCTATCGGTTCGACCTCGAACCCGTTCGCGGCCAGCTCCTCGGCGATCTTCTCGAAAATCACTAGTTGCCGCGGCGACAGCTCGACCACCAGCGGCACGAGCACGCGCTGGCCGGTCAGTAGACCTTCGCGCCGCGCCCGCAAGTGCTGCTCGAACAGCACGCGCTCGTGCGCCACGTGCTGGTCAATGATCCACAGTCCTTCACCGTTCACCGCCACGATGAAACTCGCGTTGACCTGCCCCAGCGGCTTCAGCTCCGCCAAACTCTCCGCGCTTGCGGGCAACATCCCCGCGCTTGGCGCCTGCGCCGCCGCCTCGCGGAACCGCTCCGCAAACTGTTCCGGAGCGCCGCCGATCTCGATCTCTTGACCCGCTTCAAAGCGGAATCGCTGTGCCTCCGGCTGCACCGGCGCTCCGGACAGCTCGAATCCCTCCGCGACTCCCACGCCGCCCATTGCCGCCATCGGCGGAATCACCGCCCGGGTGGGCCCGCCCTGCCCCGTCGCAGCTTCGCCTGCTGCGGCTCCACCTGCGGCCGCTGCTGTCGCCTGCGCTGTTTCCGCGGCCGCCGTAGCCGGGAAATCCGCCAGCGGCCGCGCCTTCACCAGCGCCCGCCGGATCGAGTCGCGCGTGAAGTCGTGCACGAACTGCGGATGCCGGAAGCGCACCTCGATCTTCGAGGGATGCACGTTGACGTCCACCTCTTCGTACGGCACATCGAGAAACAGCAGCAGCGCGGGAAACGCATTCGGCGGCATGATGTTGCGGTAGGCCTCGTGCACCGCGTGCAGGATCAGCCGGTCGCGCACCAGCCGCCGGTTCACGAAGATGTATATGCCGTTGCGGTTCGCGCGCTGCACTTCCGGCCGCGAGGTGAACCCGCTCACGCGCAATTCCGCCGCGCGCTCTTCCGGCTCGAGCTCCGGTTCGGTAATCGCTGCGCGCACCGGCCCGTGCGCCTCCGGAATCTCCACCAGCTCCTCCAGCGCCTGCCGTCCGAAAAGCTGGTACACGCGCTCGGCCAGGGTCGCGACCGGCGCGCAGTTCACGATCTCCTGCGTCGGCGTCTTCAACAGGAATTGTTTATCGGGATGCGCAAGGGCATAGTGCGTCACGAGCGAAGCGATGTGGCCCAGCTCGGTCGTCTCCGACTTCAAAAACTTCCGCCGCGCGGGCACGCAATAGAAAATATCCGCGGCGCTCACCGTCGTGCCCACCGGCAGGCCCGCGGGCTTCACGCTCGACAAGTTTTCCGCCGGCAAATTCGATGCGCGTGCCTTCCGCTTCCTCTTCCGTACGCGTCTCAAGCAGCAGACGTGAAACCGCCGCAACCGACGGCAGCGCTTCTCCGCGAAAGCCCAGCGTGGCAATCGAGAGCAGATCGTCCGCCGTGCGCAGCTTCGAGGTGGCGTGCCGCTCGAACGCCAGCAGCGCATCGTCGTGAGCCATCCCGCTGCCGTCGTCAATCACGCGGATCATACGCTTGCCGCCCGATTCCACTTCGACGCGCACCGACCGCGCCCCGGCGTCCAGCGCGTTCTCGACGAGCTCCTTCACCACCGACGCAGGCCTCTCCACCACTTCGCCTGCAGCGATCTTGTTCGCCACATTCTCCGGAAGTATCCGTATCCGGCTCATCGGTTCTGCTCTGGAGCTCAGAGCTTCAACTTCGACTCCCTAAATTCCTTCACCAGACGTAACCCCACGTCGCGAGCTGGTCATCTGTAAATCCGAGTTCGCGCAGCAAGTCGACAGTAGGTTGCGACGGCGAATCGGCCATCAAATCCTGCGCCGCAGTCGTCTTTGGGAACGCGATCACTTCGCGGATGGACTTCTCGCCTGCCAGCAGCGCCACGACGCGGTCGAGGCCCAGCGCGATGCCGCCATGCGGCGGCGTGCCATACGTCAGCGCGTCCAGGAAAAACCCGAACCGCTGGCGCGCCTGCTCCTCGGTCAGGCCAAGCGCCGTGAAAACTCGCTTCTGAACATACTGCCGGTGAATTCGAATCGAGCCGGAGCCGAGCTCGCTGCCATTCAGCACCAGGTCGTAGCCTTTCGAGCGGATTTCGCCGCGCCGCGTCGGATCTTCGAGCTTGTCGATGTCTTCCTCGACGATTCCCGTGAACGGGTGCTGCGCCGGCGCCCACGCGTTGTCCGTCTCGCTCCATTCAAACAGCGGAAAGCCCGTCAGCCAGACGAATTCCCAGCGGCCCGCGGGCACCAGCTTCAATTGTTCCGCAAGCTGCAAACGAATCTGGCCCGCGATCAGCGCCGCGGCCTCCGTGCCGGGAATTTGCTTTTTCGCCGCAACCGCCACAACCAAGTCGCCCGCCTTCGCGCCCACGGCTTCGGCGATCCGTTTCACGCCCTCGGCGCCAAGCGTCTTCTCAAGCGGCGAGGTGATCCCCTCGGCCGCCACCTTGATCGTGTACAGACCGCGCGCATCGAGCGACTTCGCGCGCTCGCCCAGTTCATCGAGCTGCTTGCGCGAAAATCCCGCCGCGCCCGGCGCCGCCAGCGCAAACACGCTCCCCTCAATGTGGAGCGTCTCGCGCACTCCAGAAAAATGTTGCGTGACGTCGTGCAATTCCATCCCAAACCGCAAGTCCGGCTTGTCCGAACCGTATCGCCGGATCGCGTCGCGATACCCCATTCGCCGGAACGGCGCCTTTGCTTCGATGCCCGCCACCGCGCACGCGCGCACCATCACTTTCTCGATCACGTCGAAGATCGTGTCCTGCGTGGGGAACGACATTTCGAGGTCGAGCTGCGTGAACTCCGCCTGGCGGTCGGCGCGGAAATCCTCGTCGCGGAAGCAGCGCACAATCTGAAAGTAGCGGTCGAGGCCCGCGATCATCAGGATCTGCTTGAAGATTTGCGGCGACTGCGGCAGCGCGTAGAACTGGCCGTGGTGAATGCGGCTCGGAACCAGGTAGTCCCTGGCTCCTTCGGGCGTCGAGCGCGTCAGCATCGGCGTTTCGATTTCGTAGAAACCCATCTCGTCCATCGCCTTGCGGATTTCGAGGATGATGCGGTGCCGCAGCGCCAGGTTCCTCGTCGGCTTCGACCGCCGCAAGTCGAGGTAGCGGTAATGCAGCCGCGTCTCCTCGCTGGCCTTCACTTCGTCTTCAATCACGAACGGCGGCGTCGCCGCTGTGTTCAGCACCACGAGCCGCGATGCCATCACCTCCACTTCGCCCGTCGCGAGTTCTGGATTCGCCTTCCCGCGCCGCGCCACGCGCCCTTCCACCGCGACGACGTATTCCCCGCGCAAGCCCTCCGCCGCCGCGTGCGCCCCCGGGTGCAGCTCCTTATTGAAAACGATTTGCGCGATTCCCGCGCGGTCGCGCAGATCAATGAAGATGAGCTGTCCCAGGTCGCGCCGCCGGTGGACCCAGCCCATCAGCACGACGTCGCGGTCCGCGTCGGCCGCTCGCAGTTCGCCGCACCGGTGCGTCCTCTCCAAGTTCGCCAGTGGATCCTGCACAGTCCCCGCCTCGATTCCTAGCCCGTTGTAGGGGCGCTGCTTGCTGCGCCCAATCGCTTTCGGTGTCATCCTGAGGGCCGGCGACGTTCCGGTCCGAAGGATCTCAGCCTGTGGATTGAGATGCTTCGCCCAAACTCCACAGGCTCAGCATGACGCCCTAAACGGTGTTCTCCGCACGTCGCGCACCGCGAAGCGCCGCGAACAACTCCGCCTCGCCCAGCTTCTTCTGCTCCGCGTCCGCCAGCCGCTTCAGCACGAACTGCTTTGAAGCCACCTCATCCTCGCCGATAATCACCGCGTATCGAGCGCCGAGTTTGTCCGCCAGCCCCAGCGACTTCTTCAGTTTCGCGTCTTCCGCTTGGAGTTCGGTCGCTAAACCCGCGGCGCGCAGCTTCGCCGCGAGCTTCACCGCCACCGGGTACGCGCTCGTGCCCATCCAGGCGACGTAGACATCGATGGCCTGCTTCGCTTCGCCTTTTCCCTGTTCCTGGAGCGCGAGAATCAGCCGGTCTTCGCCGATCGCGAAGCCGATTCCCTTCGTCGGCGGCCCGCCGAGGAGTTCCACCAATCCGTCGTATCGTCCGCCGCCGCACACGGCGTTCTGCGAACCCAGCCCCGGCGCGGTAATCTCAAAGGTCGTGCGCATGTAATAGTCGAGTCCCCGCACCAGCCGCCAGTTGATCTCGTACGCGATCCCGCGCAGCTCGAGTTCATCCTGCAACTTCACGAAATGTTCGCGACACGCGGTGCACAGGTGATCCGCGATCCGCGGCAGCTTCTCGATAATCGCCTGCTCGTGTTCCAGCTTCGAGTCGAGCACGCGCAACGGATTCGTCTCCATGCGCCGCTGGCTATCCGCGCTGAGGTGGTCTTTCACTTTACGCAGCTCTTCGCGCAGCAGCTCGACATATTTGGGCCGGCACTCTTTGCAGCCGATCGAATTCAGGTACAGCGTCGTGCCCGTGAGCCCCAGCCGCTCAAAGAACTTCACCAGCATCTCGATCACTTCGGCGTCAATCGCCGGCGCATCCGACTGGCCCAGCACCTCTGCGCCAATCTGATAGAACTGCCGGTAACGCCCCTTCTGAGGCCGCTCGCGCCGGAACATCGGCCCCAGGTAATACAGCTTCACGTTTCCCGGCAGCGTGTGCATCCCGTGCTCGATATATGCCCGCACCACGCTCGCCGTCGCCTCCGGCCTCAGCGAGATCGAGGAGTCGTCACGATCCGCGAACGAGTACATCTCTTTTGACACGATGTCGGTGTCCGCGCCAACCGAGCGGGCAAACAACTCCGTCTGCTCAAACACCGGCAGCCGAATCTCGCCGAACCCATACGTCGCAAACACCTCATGCGCCACAGCCTCTACGCGGTTCCACAATTCCGTCTCCGGCGGCAAAATATCCCGCACGCCCTTGATCGCCCTGATTTGTCGCTTCTCCGCCATATGGGTTGTGATTCGTGACTCGTGCTTCTCTTCTCTGTGACCTCTGTGTCTCTGTGCCCTCTGTGCTAAGTCTTTTGACTTTCCGCTTTGTAAGTTTCTTTGTATTCCACGTACCGCGCCGCGTATTCATCAATCGACTTCTGGTCCATCTCCGTTAGCGCCCGCCGGAACTTCCCCGGATGCCCCATGAACAGGCTCCCCGGCGGCACGACCGTTCCCTCCGGCACCAGCGCCCCCGCCGCGATGATCGTTCCCGCGCCGATCTTCGCGCCATTCAAAACGATCGACCCCATGCCCACCAGCACCCGCGATTCGATTGTGCAGCCGTGGAGCACGCAGCCGTGCCCCACCGTCACGCCATCGCCGATCTGCAGCGGGTAGTCATCGCGCATGACGTGCAGCACCGAGCCGTCCTGGATATTCGTCCGCGCGCCGATGCGAATCCAGTGGACGTCTCCGCGGATCACCGTGCCCGGCCAAACGCTCGAGTGCTCGCCAATGGTGACGTCGCCGATCACAACGGCCGCCGCGTCCACGTAGGCGCTCTCGGCAATCTGCGGCCGGCGGCCGCGATAGCTCCGAATCACTCGCTCACCTCGTCCGGTTTCATTCGACTGCGTGGGGACAAACAGGTGAAGCTAACACACGCTCGCGGGGCTTACAAGAAATCGGGTGGTGCGCCCGGCCGTCGTGACGCAAGCAACCTGCTCGGTCTTCAGTGGGCGCTCTGCAGCGTCTCCGGCGCCCGCTCAGTCAATTTGCACCGCAGGTCCGCTCACGCCCACTACCGCGAGCCGCGCGCTCACCGCTCGCGCCATCGCGTAGATGCTCTTCGCGCCCGGCGCATTTTCGCCCAGCGACGCGACCGGCTTCCCGGTGTCGCCGCCGATGCGGATCTGCGGATCGATTTCGATCTCGCCCAGCAGCGGCACGCCGAACGCTTCCGCCACTTTCCTGCCTTCGCCATGCCCGAAAACGTCGATCTTCCCCGCGCAGTGCGGGCAACTGAAGTAGCTCATGTTTTCAACCACGCCGAGCACTTCAACATTGACCTGCCGGAACATTTCGATGGCCTTGCGCACGTCCGCCAGCGCCACGACTGACGGCGTCGTCACCACAATCGCGCCCGAAAGCGGCACCGTCTGAATCAGAGTGAGCTGCACGTCGCCTGTGCCCGGCGGCAGATCGATCACCAAGTAGTCCAGCTCGCCCCACTCGACGCTGCGCAGGAATTGCTGGATTACGCTGTGCAGCATCGGCCCGCGCCAGATCACCGGTTTGTCGCCGGGATTCAGCAGGCCCATCGAAATCATGCGCAGCCCGTACGCCTGCACGGGAATAATTCGCCGCTCGTCGATCGCGCGCGGCTCTTCGCTCGTCCCCAGCATCAGCGGCACATTCGGGCCGTACACGTCCGCGTCCAGCAATCCCACCGTCGCGCCCATACGCTGCAGCGCGATCGACAGATTCACCGCGACCGTCGTCTTCCCCACCCCGCCTTTGCCGCTGGCCACGGCAACAAGGTTCTTTACCCCGGCTATCGGCGCTTTCTGATTCATCCCCATGGGTGCTGGTGGCATGCCTCACCTTGTCCGCGGGCCGCTCGCCCGCCACGCACGCTCGCGCGTACACGTTTCAAGTTCCTGCGCGATCCTCCTTGAATGATATCCGCACCATCTTTCTGCGGCAAGCGATGCGCTCATTCTCCCATCGCCTCTTCATCGCGCGCCGTTCTCAACAGGTCACACCTGTCCCTCGCCTCCCTTGAATTCCGCGCTCCCGGGGCGTTAGCTGGAGGATGCGTGGGCGTAGCGGATGGGTCATACAGTAGCTATCGCAGATCCAAAGATGGCCGCGGCGAGGGCGTTCGTCCGCAGCCTCAATATTCTCTTGAAGTTCGCCCGCCTCTACGGCTTCGACCACGCGCGCACGGCCGCGCAGCTCGCCACGGCCTGGGATGAACTCCGCGCCGCCGTCCCCAAGCATACCGAGTCGGGCCTGCTGCTCGGCACCTCCGGAACGCAGCTCCTCGTCGACGGCGTCCCGCTCGATTCGAGTGCCACCGAGCGCAGCTTCGCCCAACTCCTCTCCGCCGCGGGTGTCGCCAGCATCCATTTCTCGCCAGAGGTCACGGTCGAGGACCTGGGCCACCTCGTGCGCGCCTTCCCGGCCGCCAATACGAAGTCTTCCGTCGTCGCGGATCAACTAAGAGCCGCGCTCGCGCACGCCGTCGGCATCCGCATCAACGAAGTCCGCTTCGTCGCCGAAGATGCCGCGTTCGCCGACGCCCGCACCGCCGCCGCGCTTACCGCGAAAGCCATGGGCGCCGACGCCGAACAGTTCAAGTCCTGGCTGAACGACCCGCAAAAACTTCTGCAACTCATCGCTGCCGCGCAAGGCTCCCACGCGGGCCCTGGTGGCGGCTCTGGAGCCGGCGAACCGGGCGCTGGCGGGCCAGCAGGTAGCTCGCCCGCGACTCCATTCCCCGCGGGTGTCGCAGGCGGCAGCACGGGCTTGGGAGGCGGACTAACCGTCGGCCCGGGTGAAGAAGAGCTCCTCGGCATTCTGAAGCTGCTCTCACGGCTCGGCAACTCCTTCGGTGCGGCGGGCAGCGGCAGCGGCGATAGTGGAAGTGGTCAAGTCGTTGACCCCGGCGTGTTCCAGCAGGAGGTCTCGAAGCTCGGCCCGCGCGCGCAGATTACTCTCCGCGACGCTCTCGCCTCGGTCGCCGCGCATGCCTCCGGCCGGCGTCCCGACGAAGCCGTCCTTGTCCGGCTCGCCGAGCATCTCGCCATCCGCTTCGCGCTCGACCGGTACGAGCGCGGCGAAATCCGCGTCAACGCCGTGCGCCAGATGCTCGAGCGCATGAATCAGGAGATCGACGCGCTGCGCAAAGTCCTCGGCTCGCACGAAGACAAGATGGCGCGCGCGGGCATGATCGTCGAATCCCACGCCGAATTGCTCGACCGCCAGTTCTGGGCCGCCGTGCCCGAATCCGGCAAACGCGGCGTCTTGCTTTCTCCCGAGGCTTGGTGCATCCCGCCGCGCAACGTCCGCCACTACGCCGAAGAGCTCATCAACCGCGGTGATCTCGATCTCGCGCGCAAGATCTTGCTGAACTACTCCTCGCGCATCGCCAGCAGCGATGCCGAGGCGCGCAAACGCACGGCTATTGGCGTCTGCGAACTCGCCGACCTCTACTGCACCGGCGGCGCCCCTACGCTCGCCGAAGCCATACGCCAGTGCGGCGCGGCGCTTAGCGGCGAGCGCGAGAGCGAATTGCAGACGCTCATCAGCGCCGCCTTCGTTCGCCTCAGCCAGGAAGCGGCCTCGCGCCGCCTCTTCGACGCCCTGCATCAGACGATTGCTTCGCTCGATGCCATCGACAACCAGCGCCCGGCTTTTGCCGAAGCCCTCCGCCCGCGCATCGCGCTCGAAAATCGCATCCCCGAATTCCTCGAGCAAACACTGCGCAGCGAAAGCGTGCTCGCCGGCCTGCCGGAAATCCTCGCCCGGATGCCGGGCGCCGCGATGCAGGCCATCACCATCCGCTTCAGCCGCTGCCGCTATCGCAATGACGCCGCCCGCCTCGTGGCCCTGGCCCAACAGATCGGCGACCCGGCGATTTCCTACCTGCGTGAACTTCTGCGCGCCGGCCAGCCCCATGAAGCCGTGGACACCATCGCGCTGCTCAGCCGTCTCGATCTCGCTTCGGTCGAGCAATTCCTCCCGTCGCGCCTCGATGACTGGCCGCGCACCGCTCACGACCGCGCCGTTCGCCAGCTCGCCGCTGGAGGCGCCGCAGGCCGTGGCCCCTTGCTACTGCAACTTCTTGACGTCGTGGACCCCCTCGTCATGCCCATCATTCTCGACGAACTGAGCATCACCGGCGACACCGCATGCATCGAGCGCCTCACGCATTTCGCCGCAGGCGCCGTCCCCGAAACCGGCGGGCCCTACCTGCGCGTCAAGGCCATCGAGGCCCTCGGCCGCCTCCGCGCGGAGGCGGCGGCTAATGTCCTGCGCATGATTCTCACGGAGCACAAACTGCTTGGCTGGGTTCAGCCGGAGGAGTTACGCATCGTCGCCGCGCAGGCCCTGGCCAACATCCAGCCCGACTGGATGGCCGAATTTCTGCCCAAGAGCGGCCTCGATCCCTCCGATCTTTCTCTCGCCGCCCTCGATCCCGCGCCCGATTCGCCGCGCATCCGCCAGCGGCGCTATGCGCGCGTTCGTCCGAAGGAGCGCATCTCGGCTACCTGTCACACGGAAAATGACACGGCGCGGCTCGAAATCCTCGCCCTCAGCCTCGGTGGAGGCATGGCCCAGACCGATCGCAACATCCCCCCGGGCACGCACGCCATTCTCAAAGCGGGTTCCGGCAGGCAGGGATTCAAGGCCGCGGTGCTCATGCGCGATTCCCGCGCGCAAATCGTCGCCTTCGAGATTGTGAGTATCGAAATGGGCGAGCGCCTCAAGCTCCGCCGCCTCATCCTCAGCCTGACCAGTGCTGCATCGGTCGAGACTCCCCCGCTGCAGTAGCTGGGGCAGGTCCTTCACTCCTCCCCGCGTGTTCCCATTATCAAACCCGAAGGACCGGGCAGGCGGATATGTTTCACTTCCGCGAATCCCGCGCTTCGCATCCAGGCGGTGTATTCCTCTGCGCTGTAAGTGCTGCCATTGCGCGTCCCGACCAGCATATTGAGCGCGAACAGAGCGGCGGACTTGGGTGCCGTTTTGTCCGCTTCAAGGATGAAGTCCTGAATGACGATTCTTCCCTTCGGTGCCAAAGCCCTGCAGCATCGCTTCAGCAAGTCGAGATTCTCCTCGGCGCTCAGCATGTGGCAGATCGCAGAGACGATGACGAGATCGTAGTCCTTGCCAAACTCATCCCCGCGCAGGTCGCCCGCGTGAGTTTTGATCCGGGAGGAAAGTCCCGCCCGCTCGATGTGGCCTTGTGCGATCGGAAGCACGCCGGGCAGGTCGAGCAGGTCCACATGGAGCTGCGCGTGAGCGCTCGCAAAAGCGATCGCGTACGCCCCGGAGCCTCCGCCCACATCCAGCATGCGGTTTACGCCCGCTGCCCCGACTGCCTTGACCACCTGCGGCGCGCGCTCCGCGGCATTGCGATGCATCGCAGCGATAAAGGATCGCGTCCAGTCCTCGATTCGAGCGCCGGCCTCATGCGGAAGCACTGCCGTGCCGGCACGAACGCAATCGGTCAGCGTGGACCAGCGCGTCCAGAGGTTCACGCTGTGGAGCAGCCCGAGCCTCGCGTCGTCCGCTGAGCCGGCGGTGAAGTATCGCGCCGCAACCGGTGTATTGCGAAACGTCCCCTCCTGCTTCGTCAGCAACCCCATCGCCACCAGCGCGTTGAGGAGCATCTCGGCAGCGCGCGCGTCCGTACCCAGTTTTCGGGCCACCTCCGCCGCCGTCCCTGCCTGCCCCACGGCGGTGAACACATCCAGCTCGATAGCCGTGAGGATCGCGCGACTTTCCTGGAAGCCGCGGATCGTCTGCATCAATTCATCGGGGAGCGCGCCGCTGGCATCCTTGGCCTGCAGCGCGACCTGCCTTTTCTTCCGATTCGCCAGGATCTCCTCGCGCAGGGCGCCCGCGTCGCGATTGGCCAGGCGTTCCACCACACGGTTCTGCCGCAATTGCGATTCGACAATCTCGGGCACGTCTCCCGGTGTCACGCCGGAGTACCACACGCCCTCCGGGTAAACCACCAGGTTCGGTCCGCGCTCGCAAAGTCCGAACGAACCGCAGGGCGTGACCTGCACTTCGTCGCTGAGCCCGCGCCGCGCGACCTCCTGCAGCAGCGTCTCGAGCACCTTCTCCGCACCGCAGGAAACGCAGCCAGGTACTCCTTCCGGCTTCGGTTGATGGCAAACAAAGACATGATGACGAAACGCTTCCATGGGGCTCCCCTTTCCGGCTTGGCCACTGTCAGCATAGCGCTGTCGGCTTTACCGGGATACCCCATGCGAAGGCGACGTTTGCACGGATTGTATGTGACGCGGGCGAAGGATGCGTGCGCTTCTACCGGCTGCAGCACTTCCCTTCGCCGCAGCACAGCACGCACGCCACAATCAGCAGTACCACGAGAGCTGTGAACATCTTCCTGCCTCTCTGCCCCCACCCTCTACTCTCAGGTACGCAATTCATCGCACCGGGGTGCCCTAGGCCGCCATCCACGGCCATCAGCGCATTCGAAGCCTTGCCACCGACGGCGCGCCCAGCCTCTTGGCTGTCATCCTGAGGGCCGGTATTTTGTACGGCCCGAAGGATCTCAGCCGTTTGATCTTGGCTACCAAGCCTGCCAAATCAAACTCCTTGCTCCTCTCCTCCGTGCCGCGGTGCCCTCTGGGTTAAGTGTCTTACCCGAATTCGGCCGGCTGTCAGCGCTGGACCGGTTACTTCCACACCCCCAGGATCGCTCCCATCGCCAAGTAGCACACCAACTGGTACCCCGTATTGATCCCAAACAACTTCGTGCTCTGCTTCTGGAACAGCACGCCGGTGAACTGCACCGTGGCCACAAATCCCAGCCATACCCCAAATCCCAGTTTCAGCCCGAACATCAGGTCATAGATGCTGATGGCATGCATCAGCTTGGCCAGCACAAACGCGGTGATCAGGCTGGCGATGAACGCGCCTCCATACTTCGGTCCCGCGCTCTTTTTCATCTCCTCGGTCTTGGCCTTGTCGTTCGGGTCGTAGCCCATCTCAATCATCCACGGCTTGGCGAACAGCACCGGCGAGTACCACAGGAATCCAACCACCACCGTTGATACCGCGGCCACCAGCACTGCCAGCAAGTTCACATTCATGAAGTGCATCGCTTTTCTCCTTCGTCTGGATTTGGCCCCGAGCCACTCTCTGCCTTCTGCCTTCTGCCTTCTGCCTTCTGCCTTCTGCCTTCTGCCTTCTGATTTCTGACTTCTGCTTCCGTCTTGCCGTGCTCTCTGTGCCTCTGTGAACTCTGTGTTAAGGTTGTTTCTTCCGCTTTTGCTTGCTGTTTCCGGTTTCTGACCTCCTACTTCTGCTCCTCTGGCGCGCCATCCTATGCCCTGCTCCCGCCAAACGCAAAGCACAAGACAAACTCACGTCGCGCATCCGTGTATACTTGTCGGCGGATATGTGCACTCGGTATCCTACCGAAGGGTTTGTCGAACACCCGGGGAAGAAAAGGGGCTTGCGTGGCTGTGGGAGCTACGAGGTTTGACAACGACCCAGCGCAGTGGCGCCCCCCGACTCCAAAGGAGATGCTGGAGTTTGTGGAGGACCGCAAACGCATGCAGAAACCCCAAGTCTGGGTCAACGACGGACAACTCTCTCCTCTAGAACTCTATTGTTATCTCAAAGCGCGCTTTGGTCCTGCGAACGGCCTAACGATGATGGCCCGGAGGCCCTCGACTGACAATCTCATTCAATGGCAGTACACATTGAGAAGCCAAACCGGCCACTTCATCGACTTCTTCGGGTTAAACAGGCACACCGAGATCATGATTCATGATCTCCCGCCCCCGGATCCCTTGTTTTGGACCGCCTTTGTTGGAGAGCTCAAGAAGGCAGTCGTTGGCTCTGCAAAGGATTGGAGACCCACCACCAAGACGCTCGAAAAATGGCACTTGTTCATTAACCCTTACAACCGCCTCAATACAATGGCAAGAACATTAAAGGACAGACTGACGCAGCTCGACCTCAAGATTGCGGATTCCCTATCACAAACACCAACTCGCTCAGAATTCGATGCGCACGCCGTCAAGGTTCGAGGCTGGCACCTTTCCATGTTGGAAGCGCAGCTGCTCGGGGTGGCCCTCCGAATGATCGCGCCCGTCTTGGCCGAGGCTTTCGTCAATATGATCTTTTTTCTTCTTGCCAAGAGCGAGGTGAAGTCCGATCAGCGCCTCTACGAAGACTTCGTGAGAAGACAGATCGACGTGCGGGTCCGTGGGCTACAGCTTTACTGCACAGGATTTGCCCGCCCCATCGATGCCAACCATGAAACATTCAAGGCCTTTCATTCTGTAATGAACGGGAGGAATGACTTCCTGCACGGAAACGTCGACCCTAAACGCATGCGGTTCGATGAGATGTTTTTCGACGACACGATTCCACTGTTTAAGGACGAGAAGAGCCTGATTGAAAGGTGGACGGAGAACTCTCTTAGAGGAATCGAACGCGAGGCAGCTTTGGAGGACTTGCAGAAGATCGAAGCGTTTGTAGACTTCATGCTGGACCATCTTCAACCCGAGTACCGGAAAGAGGTTGAGATGGTGCTCGACGAAGAGCAATTGGGCTGGCGTGATGAGACACAACGTGTCGGCATCCTGTTCGGAAGAGTGCTCGGAGAATTCTTTCCATTGATAGACCTATCTCGAACGACGTGACTAAGCGGAGTTCAAGACCTCGGATGCCACAACCGGACAAGCTCGAAAACCCCAACTTGCGCCATGAGGGTGAACTCGAAAACCTGGCCCCCTCCGAGAATTCGCAGTCGACCGGGACCCCCTCTTGCCACATGTAGTAAGATAGACCTGTAAGCACTGCTCCGAAGGCCCATGAGGAGGCTGCCAGGCGCTGAGAGCAGCAAGAAGCCTTCTAAGTGCTTTAGGCCCATCAGTTACGAGGAATCATGGCTGTAAGTCCTTTAAGCCTATCAGTTACGTTTTTGTTGGCCTTTAAGTCCTTTAGGCCCAGCAGTTACATAAGCAGGGGGTGGGGGAGGTCTGGCGATCCGGTTTCACCAGTCACGAGTCACAAGTCACCAGTCACGGGTCCCTCGTCACTGGCGCCCCAATAGCGGCATCTAACTTTTGAAAAGGCACGCATGAGAGTAGAAGAAGTCTTCGACCGGGTCGTCGCACGGTTCATCGGCACAAAACACGAGCGCGACATCAAGAAAATGATGCCGCACATCGTGGCCATCAATGCGCTCGAGCCGGAGATGAAGAATCTCTCCGACGCGGAGATGCTCGTGCGCACCGTGCAGCTCAGAGCTGAAGTCGCCGAGCGCCTCGGAGCCGATGAGCCCGCCGAAGAAGCGGAAGAAGACGAATCGAACGAGCCCGGCAAGGCCACTTCCGCCGCGAAGGAGCGCTACCGCAAGCGCCTCGCCGATGCCCTCGAGCCTGCCATCGTTCCTGCCTTTGCTCTCGTCCGCGAAGCCGGCCGCCGCCACATCAACATGCGCCATTTCGACGTGCAGCTCATCGGCGGCATCGTCCTGCACGAAGGCAAAATCTCCGAGATGAAGACGGGCGAAGGAAAAACGCTCGTGGCCACGCTTCCCGCAGTCCTGAACGCGCTCGCCGGACGCGGCGTGCACGTCGTCACCGTCAACGACTACCTCGCGCGCCGCGACGCTGAGTGGATGAGCCCCATCTACCGCGCGCTGGGCATGTCCGTTGGTGTGATCGTCCACGACCTCGACGACGCGCAGCGCCGCGCCGCTTACGGCGCCGACATCACTTACGGCACCAACAACGAATTCGGCTTCGACTACCTCCGCGACAACATGAAGTACGACCTCGCCGAATGTGTCCAGCGCGGCCACCAATTCTCCATCGTGGACGAAGTGGACTCCATCCTCATCGACGAGGCCCGCACCCCGCTGATTATTTCCGGCCCCGCCGAGGAGTCCACCGACAAGTACTACCGCATCGACAAGATCATTCCCAAACTCATCCAGGACATTGATTACACCATCGATGAGAAGCACAAGACCGCCACGCTCACCGAAGAGGGCGTGAGCAAGTGCGAGCGCCTCCTGGGCTTCGGCAATCTTTACGACCCGCAGAACATGGAGTCGATTCACCACATCTACCAGGCTCTGCGCGCCCACACCCTCTACAAGCGCGACACCGAATACGTCGTCAAGGACGGCGAAGTCATCATTGTGGACGAGTTCACCGGCCGACAGATGCCCGGCCGCCGCTGGTCCGACGGCTTGCACCAGGCCGTCGAGGCCAAAGAAAACGTCAAGATCGAGCGCGAGAATCAGACGCTCGCCACCATCACTTTCCAGAACTACTTCCGCATGTACAAGAAGCTTTCCGGCATGACGGGTACGGCGCGCACCGAAGCCGCCGAATTCCAGAAGATCTATGAACTTGATGTTGTTGCCATACCGACCAACCGCACGCTGATCCGTCTCGAGTACCCGGACGTCGTCTATCGCACCGAGGCGGAAAAGTTCGAGGCGGCGGTGAACGGCATCCTTCAGGAAGACAACACGCGCGCTTCTGGCATCCGGCAGCTTCATGAGCGCGGCCAGCCCGTGCTGGTGGGCAGCATCTCCATTGAAAAATCGGAAAAAATTGCCGAAATTCTTAAGAAAACCGGCCTGCCATTCCAGGTGCTGAACGCCAAGCAGCACGAGCGCGAAGCCAAAATCATCGCCCAGGCCGGCCGCAAGGGCGCCATCACGGTTTCGACCAACATGGCCGGACGCGGCACGGACATCCTGCTCGGCGGCAATCCCGAAGCCATGACGCGCGAATACTGCCTGAAACAGAAACTCGCCATGCCCTACGCGGCGGCTGCAGCGGTGATCGCCGCCGAGGCCAAAGAAGGCGCACCGGGCGCCGACCCGCCTTCTTCCGGCAATGGCACGGGCGCCGCGTCAAGCGGTGAAGGTGCGGCGGCGGCTGTGGCTACGGCGCCGCGGCCCAACATGGTGCTCTTCCAGCACGAGGGCCGCATCTTCCAGGTACCCGCCGACCAGTGGAAACCGATCTACGACCAGTTCGCCGACCAATGCCGCGCCGAACACGATGAAGTTGTCGCGCTCGGCGGTCTGCACATCCTCGGCACCGAGCGCCACGAAGCGCGGCGCATTGACAATCAGCTTCGCGGGCGCGCGGGGCGCCAGGGCGATCCCGGCTCTTCACGCTTTTTCCTTTCCCTCGAGGACGATCTCCTGCGCATCTTCGGCGGCGAGCGCGTCAAGGCGCTGATGTACCGCCTGGGGATGACCGAAGGCGTGCCCATCGAATCAAAACTCATCTCGCGACGCATCGAAAACGCACAGAAGGCCGTTGAAGCGCAGAACTTCGAGGCCCGCAAGCACCTCCTCGAGTACGACGACGTCATGAACAAGCAGCGCGAGACGATCTACTCCATCCGTCGCTCCGCACTCGAAGGTAAGGAACAGAAGGTGTACGTCCTCGGAATCGCCGAGGATCTGGCGCTGGAATTGGTCGACACCTTCTGCCCGCGCGAGCAGAATCCCGGCCAGTGGAACACCACCCAGTTCGCCAACGAAGTCATGCACCAGTTCGGTATCGACGTGAAACCTGCAGGGATCGATCCCGGCAAGTTGAACCACCAGCAACTCGCCGATGCGCTCGTCGATGCCACCAAAAAGCATTACGAGGCCAAGGAAAAGCAATTCGGCCCCGAACTTCTCCGCTGGCTCGAGCGCCGCATCGTCCTCGACGTCGTGGATACCCAGTGGAAAGACCACCTGCTCTCGCTGGATCACTTGAAAGAAGGCATCGGCCTGCGCGGCTACGGCCAGAAGGACCCCCTCGTCGAGTTCAAGAAGGAAGCATTCGTCCTCTTCGAGGACATGATGAATCGCATCGACACCGAAACGGTGCGCTACCTCTTCCTCATGCAGCCCGCGCGCCCCGAAGACATGCCCGGCCAAATGGGGACGCGCGAGCCTGCGCCAACCCCGCGCACGCCCCCGCCGATCCTTGAAGCTCTCGAACGCAAGCAGCGCCGCGCCCAGCAGAACCTGCAGTTCCAGGCTGCGGCGCAGTCCGAGGCGCCCAAGCCCGTCCGCGCGGGCGCGAAGATCGGCCGCAACGATCCCTGTCCCTGCGGCAGCGGCAAGAAATACAAGAAATGCTGCGGCGCCGCGGCGTGATACCTCGAGTTTGAGCCCGCCGCTCCGCCGAGCCCTGTAGTAACTCGCAGGAAAACGCTCCCAGCCTCGACAATGGAACTTTTTTCGTTCCGCCTTGAAAATGGTGGAGCGTGCTGGGCGTCCATTCTGACGCCGGGAGGAGTCTCATGCGGAAGCTGGTCGTTCTCTGTGCAGTACTGCTGTGCTTTGCGGGTCTGGCGGCGGCCCAGGATCAACCGGGCAACTCCCTCCCCGCTCCGCTGGCAACGTTCGCCAGCCCCGCGGTTGCCGCTCCCGCTTCGCCTGCTCCGCCACCCGGCTTTGTCGGCGAGTTCTCCCGCTGGCAACTCGCCACATGTTACGAGTACTTCCGCTTCCGCAATGCGGCGGGCTCCGCAGGCTTGCAGGGCTTCAATGCCTCGGTCACCTACTTCGTGACGGACTCCTTCGGCATCGAGGGTGACGTCGCTGCCGCCTTCGGCAACCTCACCCCCGCGTTCCGGGAGAAGTTCGCCTTCTACGGGGGTGGGCCCCATGTCGTCCTGGCCCGCGGCCGCGTCCTTCAACCGTGGGTGCATGTGCTGTTCGGCGGCGCGCACATCACCACCACCCAGGGGATAGGCCCCTCCAGCTTGAACAACCTCGGCTTCGTCGCCGGCGGGGGGGTGGATATTCTGCTGAATTCCCGCTTCTCCATTCGCGGGCAGGGAGATTTCGTCGGCACGCGCCTCGGGGGCGCCTGGCAGAAGAGTTTTCAGATCAAGGCAGGAATTGTCATCAACTTCTGAGAGATCGGCGCCGGCTGCGCATCTCGCTGACAGGGTCATCCTTCCCTCTCAGCCATCCGGGCGTATCCCTCTCGATTCCTTCTTCGGGAGCTTTTGATTCGCATCGAGGAGCCCCGGTCATAGAACCCGCGAGTGAACTCGCGCTAAGTGCTGCCTTATCTTCCTCCGCTGGGTGCGAATCTCTGGAATGTAGTTTGCACTTGTTGGCAGGTTTGCAGCGCAGTGAACGGCTGGAAAAGGAGCCGGTTTGAGCAAGTCCTGCAGCGTGACGACGTGCCGTGCGGCGGTGCCGCCCAAACTGCTGCAAGAATCGCTCTGCCTGGATCATTACATCGAGAAGGGACTCGAGCGCGTTCGCGAGTCGCTGACCATCTGCCGCGATGGCCGAGAGCTCGATCCACGCTTGCTGGACTGGCTGTTCGCCGGAGCCGAATTCGCAGTGCACGCGCTGGGCCAGGAGTCCTCCCCCGAAACGCCGGAACAACGCGAACGTCTGCTGGAGCTGCTGCTCGGCCTGACCAACCTTCAGGAATACCTGCGGCACCATTCGGTCGTGATCTCCCAAGTGGATTGAGCCGGTTCAACGAGACTTTTCGCTTCACTTTCGCGGCACGTTCCGCACATGGTTGCTTGCCCCCTCGCCGGAGTGCAACTAGAATCCGTAGCCTGACGGTCTGCGAGGGATTGTGGTGCCGGATCAGAGGAAAAACGCGGGCGGGGCATCGCGGTGCGAATTCGATAGCGGGAAGCTGATCGTGCGTCTCGACGTCGTGTTGCAGGCGGATGTGAACGCCGTCACCCCGGTGGTCGAAGGGGTGATGAAGATGGTCCGGGAGATGCAATGCGCGGCGGGAAAAGAGTTTGAGATTGAAACGGCGCTGCGCGAGGCCTTGGCCAACGCGATCATTCATGGGGCGAAGAACGATCCCTCGAAAAAGATCGAGTGCTGCGTGGCTTGCGATGAATCGCGCGGGATGTTGATCATTGTGCGCGACCCCGGACAAGGATTCGATCCCGCCTCTCTTCCCTCGCCGACGTTTGGGCAAAACGTCTACTCCGAACACGGCCGCGGAATCTACCTCATCAACCTCTTGATGGACGAAGTTCGCTACGAGCGCGGCGGCACCGAGATCCACATGCGCAAATACTGACGGCGATGGCGGACCAGCCTGCAAAGAAGGAGCGCTTCAAGGCGGATATGCCGCAGATCCCGGGCGTGACCGGCCGACCGCCGGCCGCCGCGCCGGGCAAGCAGGCCGAAACCAAGAATCCTGCGCGCTTTGCGGGGCCTTTGGTTGCGATCGCGATTCTCGCCGCCATCGGAGCATGGTTCATCTGGCACGCGCCGCGGCGAGCGCCCGCCGGGGACAATACCCCGGCGAGTAATCTTCCCGCGCAAACTCCCAGCGCGGCGACTCCGGCAGCGCCCCCGGCCCCGAGAGGTGACGGCGCCGTCGTGTTCGCAAGCCTGGAGGAACTGGCAAAGCCGTGGTCGTCGAAAGCCTTCACATTTCACAGCCGATCCGGAAGGGAGCCGGTGGAGGCCATGGCGGTGCGCCTGCCAGGGCCCGCCGGTCGTGTGGAATCCTATTGGGCGTTTTCCTTGCAAGAACCGTTCGGAAAGTGCCAGCTCGAATACGTCGCCGACCTGACGAAGCTCTCCGGCCAGTACGGCTACGCGGCGCGTCATCCGATGGTGGGCAACCCGTGCAACGGCACGGTCTACGATCCGCTCAAGCTCGGTACGACGCCAAGTGGAGCTTGGGCCCGGGGAGAAGTGGTGCACGGCAACGGCATGCGGCCGCCGATTGCAATCGAGTTGCGCGTGCAGCGCAATCAGCTTATTGCCACGCAGATTGAGTAATCCCGCTCTCCCGCGCCATCACCGCAAACCAACAGCCTCCTTCCACGATTGTGCGACCAAAAGGAGCGGATCCGGCGAACAGGTTACAGTTTCGACCCCGGGGAATGGGGCAAGGCCCGATGGTCCTTGCGCTTTCTGCGCTCCGCACGCAGCTTAGCTAAAGTTCGCCGCGCCGCCCGAAGCCACTGCCACTCCTCGCCCAGCTCGAAACTCGGGGGCGGACTCAGCGGTAGCGAATGTAAATCTCGGCCGCTATGGTACGATTTTGCCGTCCGGATCCAACTCCTTGCTTCCCGCATACACGGTGTACTTGTAGGTTCTGTGCGTGTCAGTCAAGAGATTGCGTCTAGCAAGCCCCGAGCACGGATTATTGTTGCTGAACTGGGATTCGTAGAAAGGCGAGTCTTGTTTGAAATCAACCAAGAATTTCTCGCGCGGAGGATCGCATTTCCAAACGATCATCTCGTCTTTGAGCTTACGGACCTGGAAGTGCGGCGGAACTACACGAGTAATCTTGCCCTTCTGGACCGTGATGGTGATGATTTTCATTTTCATTTCCATTTCTCCTCACGAAATCATTTGGCCCGGAGTAATTCCTGAAAACGCGGTTCACCGCCTAGACGTTCGAAGTCCGGTGTGTCCCGAACCCTCACCGCGGATATTCCCCCAGCCAGGGCCCTTTTCAGCCAAATAAAGGTTTGCGGGATATCGCCAAAGTGGTTGTGCACGAGCGCGGCCTTGAATAACATTCCGGGATCATCTGGACTGAGTTCGAGTCCCTTGCGGAGGAATTCCAACGCTGCTTTCTTCTCCCCGAGCATCGCATGACAGATCGCCAAGGTTCCCAGTGAACTGACATCCTTCGGGTTCACCTGGAGCTCTTTCTCTGCCAACGTGATGGCCTGCCGATAAGCCTCCGCGGCCTGGGTACGTTTTCCTGGAGTCCAGTAGTAGCCGTCACCCAAATTCCGCCACAGCAGGGCGTCGTTCCCGTTGAAATTGGTGGCCAGTTGGTAGGCCTGCGTGGCTTCGTCGTACCGACGCCAGTAAAAGTAGGCGTTGCCCAAGTCGGTATAAGCAAAGTCTGAGGGACGTATGGCAATGGAGTGTTGGAGAATTGGGATCGCGTCGGAGTAGCGCCCTAAATCGGAATAGGTCTGCCCCAAATTGTTAGCGCCGCGCACATTGTCGGGAGCGAGGGCTACCACCTGAGCAAACATCTCGGCCGCTTTTTCGTATTTAGCCTGTTCGTGGTAAAAGGCGCCGAGCCAGTTGTAACCGGCCCAGTATTGCGGCCTGATCTCGATGGCGCGCAAATAGGTTGCCTCCGCCTCGGCAGGCTTGTTCAGCAGCTCATACGTCTTAGCCAGCCCGCGGTAGGCATCGTCGTTGGTGGGTTCAGAATCAATGACGCGCTTGAATTCGGCGACCGCCGCCTCGTAACGTCCGGTTCCCTTGTAAAGCGTCCCCAGGCAAGCATGCGCCGCTGGCTGTGCCACATCTAAACTGACGGCACGTTCGCAATTTCGCTGGCTGCTCTCGACCCATCGCGTATCCTTGGTCCTCTCGTACATCTTCCAGTGGGCCTCCCCCAGACCGGCATAAGCCGAGGCAAAGCGTGGATCGAGCTGGAGAGCGTTCTCAAAGGCTTGGATAGCTTTTCCGATGTTCTCGACCTTGTCGTAATTCCGCAGGTGGCCGCGCCCTTCCAGGTAGGAATCGTACGCGCCGGCGACCTGAGTATCTCGCGCCTTCAGCGCCTCGCGCTGGGGGGGCCGGACCTCCAGCCCCAGCAACTCCACAGCAGCGATCACGACCTGGTCCTGAACCGCAAAGGGATCAGAGGCGGCGACGGTGAGAGTCCGTGTGGCCAGCTGTCGATGGGTGTGGGTATCGACCACGGCGAGGTTGATCCGCAGTTGATCCCCCAAGCGCTGTAAGCTGCCGAGCAGCGCCAGGGTTGCGCCGAACTCTCTGCGCGTCTCGTCAACCGTTCTCACGCCTCTCACGCGAATTTCCGACGCGGGTACCACCTGAAGCGCACGGTCAAGTGTTAACTGAGTTAGCTTGGCGGTCGAGGTCTCGGTCAAACCATCGCTGAATGGCGTCGACTGCGAGTCACCGCGCACCATCGTGAACGGCAGCACGGCCACGAGTTTTTGGCGCGGCACAGGCTGGATTCCGAACCATCCCTTGACTCGGTCCCGTGCTCCTGGAAAGGCCAACAGCAAGAGAACCAACATCACGATCGTGGCTGCGGCGGCTAGAATCCGGCGCCGAGGTCCCAACCACACCGGCAGCACAGGTTGGGGAAGGAGAATTTCCCTCTCCGTGTGCTGGAGAGAATGCAGGTCTACGAGCAGATCAGCAGCCGTCGCGTAGCGCTCCTGGGGGTCCTTAGCGAGCATCTTCCCCACGATGCGCTCTAGTTCTGCCGGGACCCGTGGATTGAACTGTCGAACACGCGGAGGGGCCTTCTCCAGAACGCGCTGGGTGGTGGCGATGAAGCTTTCGGCTCGGAAGGGGTGGCGGCCAGTTAGCGCCTCGTAGAAGGTCACCCCGAGCGAGAAGATGTCCGCCCGGCCATCGCGCTCCTTCTCAAGCAGGACTTCCGGGGCCATGTAGGTCGGTGTGCCACTCAGGAGACCACTCTGGGAGCTGAACTGAGTCTCCGTGGCTGTCTCATCCGGTCGTGGAAAGACCTTCGCCACCCCGAAGTCGAGTATCTTGACCAGCCCGCCTGAGGTCAGCATGATGTTCTCAGGCTTGATGTCTCCGTGCACGATGCGTTGTTCATGGGCCGCGGCGAGGGCCGTTGCACACTGCGCCGTAATGGATAGGCATTCCTTGATGCTGATGGGCTGGGAGAGTCTCTGGCGAAGGGTCTGCCCTTCGACGTATTCCATGACGAGAAACGTTTCGTCGCCATCCTCCAGGACGTCGTGAATACTTGCGATGTGAGGCTCGTTCAGGCGCGAGGCGTATTCCGCCTCGCGGAGGAAGCGTTGGCGGTAATGCGGGTCAGAGCGGACGCGCGGCGCGATGCGCTTTAGCGCGACCGTGCGTTTGAGTCTAGTGTCCTCGGCGCGGTAAACCTCTCCCATCCCCCCCGCGCCCAGCAGAGCGTCGATCGTAAACCTCCCCACCGACGTCCCACTGAGGTCGCGGGTCTCTAGAGGAGGGGGCTGCGGTGGTGCTAGTGGCTGGGCCATGACCGACGCTAAAGGAAATCACCCGGACCACGTGATGCCCCACAGGGCGGCATCGCCAACAGGGTCATCGGGGGCGCGGACCGAAATATCTAGAGGGACCTTATTGCTGACCGGATTCTACGCTCGGTCTAACCGGTAAGTAAAGTTCCCGATGAGGGGATAACGTGGCGGGAGAAAGCAAGCGCTCTCCCGCGGCGGATGGCCGCCGGGAGGGCGCGTTCAGCAAATCGAGCCCCCTACCGCTGAAAAGCTACAGCGGTTGGACAACCCGTGCGATCAATACCGGATTGCCGGAAGAGTCCTTCAGTACAAGGCCGACGATGCGGAGCTTGATGGGAGAAGTCCCGCTCAGGTCACCGAGTCCGGTCAATCCGACGAAGCGCGTCATCGAAGAGGTGAAGACTTTGACCGGCCCGCCGAATAGCAATCCCGCAGCACCCGTCGCGTTGAGGCGGAAAGTTCCTGCGGCCCGGTCGGTACTGCCCGGCACCCAGGCGCCTTCCAAACCCTGTTGCTGAAGCCAGATTCTCCGCGTGTCCAGAGTTGGCGGGGTCGTGGTGGTGACCAGAACGCCACCGGCTGCAATCCTCTGCCCCGGAACCAGAGCAGCCGCGTTGAAGAGGAATGGCGCGAAGGGCAGCCGCAGATTATGAATGAAGTAGCGCTCGTTACCATTCAGGGCGAGCGTGGTGATCTGGCCGGGCTGAATGCCAGTCAGATCGGGGAGCTCCGTTCGGACCAGGAGATCCAGCTGATTCGCCGTGCCGGTGGCCGGGCGAATCGCGGTGATCAACCCGCCGAGCAGGAAGCGATCTTTGGTGAGGATCATGACCTCCGAGGCCAGCAAGGTGAGCGTGGTGCGCTGGAGGCTGCCGGAGACTTGAACGATCGTATTCGTGTCGAGCTGGTCCAGGCCCTCGCCGGGCTGGAACTCGGTTTGCGCGTTGGTCACGACAGTGATGGACCGGCCACGCGGGCCCTGCATGACGAATGACCTGTTCACGAGATCCACGCTGACCACGCCGCCGGCAAGCTCATCGATCTGAGCATCGGCATCCTCCGGCGCGATCGCGCGGAGATCGACGACGGGCGTCACGCGCCCCGTCAAATCGCCCGCGGCGTCCTGTTCGAGTGAGTTGCCCAGCCGAAAGTCCAGGAACAGACCGACCAAGCCGTTTGCAGCAACCACCAGAGGCTGTTTGAGCTGTACCTGTACGCTGGAGACGGTCAAGGTGCCCTGCAGCGTCTTGACGGCAGGCGGAGAGACCGAGGTGTCGAAGTACGTGATCACGGGACTCGCCAAGGTGGCTGTCGCACTCGTATAGGTTCCCGCCGGAACTGATTGCAGGTCCAGCAAAGTATGCAAGCCGTTCAAGCGGGAGAATTCGACGGTCTGCGGACCGCTGAAAAGGGAAACTGTCTGGGTGCCGTCCGAGACCGTCAGACCCGTGACGCTTACTTGAAATGCCAGGACACTCGCCAGCGGCGCGTCCCCGCCAATGACGAAGGCACTGCCACTGCCTGGCGCGGAAAAGACGCTGGTCGTGGAAGAGGCCGAGCAGCCTGCCAGGCTTGCAACGCAAAGCAGAGTGAGGAAAGCCGCGAGCGAGCGAAGGGGCTTCATAGTCATTCTCCTAATCGAATTCCTAGACGCACTGTATAAGTACGGGGCAACGAGGCTGCCTGGAATCGAGCCCCCTCGTTCGGTTCAAACCCGGCCTGCCGTAAAAAGTTGCGCCGGGAAGGTGGCCGCGGGCCAGGGTGTGAGCGGGCGCACGCACGCCTGGTGGAGATCTCCGCTTGACTCCGGAAGGTTGTTCCTGAACAGCCGGGCATTCAACGGAGGGAGCCGCACGATGCAGCTCGGGCTGAAGCTCATCTGGTAGCAGAAACCCTTTAAGAACTGAAGGACAAACGGGGCTTGCAAGAGCCTCGTTTGTTTTGTGAGCGGCGGATGGGAGCCAGATTCTCTTGTTAACGCTTACGCTTGCCCGGAATTCCTGGCCGCCGAGTTCCCAAAGGGTTGCCGCAGAGGCAACCTCGCGCAGACGCGAGACAGCTTTTCGCCCACCCCTCGCATCGAACTAGGAGTTGATGGAGTGTGTGGGAGTACGCGCGACCCGCGGAACCCGGCCGCCGGGCAAGGCTTTCGATTTTCCAGGAGGGGCTATGCGCAAGACGGTGGTGATTGGATTGGCGCTTGTGGTTGCGCTGGGAGTGGTCATTAGCTACTCCCGAGGCCGAGGTGACCAGCAAATTGTGACGGACATCAAAGCCAAGATGTTCTCCGACGCACAGCTCAAGTCCACTGCGCTCGACGTGCAGGTGAAGAGCGGCGAGGTGACTTTGCGCGGGGAGGTGCCCACGGCCACGGCGCGCTATGACGCGTTCAAGCTGGCCAGCGACACCGCCGGCGTGAAGAAAGTGAACGACCAGATGACCGTGGCGGAGGCAGAGGCAGCCGCAGCTTCAGCGCCGACTCCTGAACCGGAGGAAAGACCCGCAACGAAGCCGGTTCGCCGAACGGCGCGGCGCGAAACCCGGAAGGCCGCCGTGAGAGAGACACCGCCACCTGCGCCCGCGACAGCCGCGCCAGCGGCATCCACCGCACCTCCCGCTGCAACCACGGAACAAGTGAGCGCGGCCACGACCCCACCACCGCCTCCTCCCCCGCAGCCCAGGCACGTGGAGATCCAAGCGGGAACGGAGATCCGGGTCCGCATGATCGACAGCGTGGATTCGGAGGTCAATCACCCTGGAGAGATCTTCAAGGCATCGCTCGATGCGCCGATCGTGGTGGACAACGAAATTGTTGTGCCCGCCGGTGCTGACGTCTACGCCAAGCTGGTGGACGCGCGCTCGGCCGGACACATGACCGGGCGCAGTGAACTGAAGCTCGAGCTGGTGCGCATGGAATTCCAGGGCAAGTCGTATCCGCTGGTGAGTTCGGAATACGCGCAGGCGGGCGCCTCGCGCGGCAAGCGGACCGCGGCAACAGTCGGCGGGGGCGCGGTTCTGGGCACATTGATTGGAGCCATCGCTGGTGGCGGCAAAGGCGCGGCTATTGGCGCCGCAGCCGGCGCGGGCGCTGGCACTGTCGCGCAAGCCGCGACCAAGGGACAGCAGATCAAGATCCCGTCCGAAACGAAGCTCGACTTCCGACTGGAGCAGCCGGTGGAGGTCAGCTACTTCCCCGAGAAAAACCAAACTCCTTCGCGGCGCAAGCCGTAACTTCGACACGAGCCGTGCCCATCGGGCGCCCGCCCCCCGGAAAGGGGAACGGGCGCCCTTCTTTTTTCCCGCGCGCTTGACTTCACCTGCCGGGACAAGTAGAAAGCCACTGCACGCCTGGAGCGTGACGCGGAGGACGACATGAAGATTTCCCGGCGCAACCTGCTGAAATCCGGCGCGGCCTTGCCGCTGGCGACAGGGCTCGGAGCGGCACTGGAGTGTTGGCCGGCCCCCGCATGTGGCGCGGAGCTGCCGGCGCAGCAACAACGGGAACTGCCCGAGGCCTTTCGCGCGCTGAAGCCGCTAGGCGACCGCGTGAAGCCCATCACCGTGGAGGAGTTCCAGGGCCGCATCGCGCACGCGCAGCAACTGATGGCCGAGCTGAAGCCGGGCTTTGAGGCGCTCTACGTCACGCCGGGCAGCACGCTGTACTACTTCACCGGAATCCGCTGGGGGCTGAGCGAGCGAGTGGTGGCGCTGACGATTCCGCGCAAAGGTAATCCGCTGCTGATCAGTCCAGGCTTCGAGGAGGGGCGCCTCCGCGAGTTGATGCGCTGGCCGATCGAGCTGCGCGTTTGGCAGGAAGACGAGAATCCCGGCGAGCTCGTGGCCAAATGGCTGACCGAGCGCGGCATCCGGTCGGGGCGCGTGGGGATCGAAGAGAACACGCGCTACACGTACTACGACAAACTCCGCAAGGCCGCGCCCCGCCTGGAATTCCCGAGCGGCGATCCGGTAACGATTGGTTGCCGTGGCGTGAAGAGCGAGCACGAGCTCGAATTGATGCGCCTCGCGTGCGAGGCCACCTGCGACGTATACAAAGCTTTGTTCGCCTCGATCCGCGAAGGCATGACGCAGCGCGAGATCGGCGGGCTTTACTCGATGGGTTTGCAGCGAATGGGACTCCCGGGAGGCGGAGGCTTGGTCCTGCTGGGCAAATGGGCGGCGCTGCCGCATGGCACCACGCAGCCGCAACAGCTCAAAGAGGGCGACGCCGTCCTGATTGACGCAGGGACCTCAGTGGAAGGCTATGCATCCGATGTGACGCGCACCGGAGTGCTGGGGAATCCTTCGGCGAAGCTGCGAAAGGCGTTCGACACCCTGCACAAGGCCCAGGAAGCGGCCCTGGTGACTGCGCGGCGCGGCCGGCTTTCGGGCTCCGTGGACGACGCTGCGCGCGCGGTGGTCACCGGAGCGGGCTATGCACCGGACTACAAAGTGTTCACGCACCGCCTGGGCCACGGCATCGGCCTTGACGGCCACGAGCATCCCTACCTGGTACGCCGGAGCAAGACCGTTCTCGAACCGGGAATGACGTTCTCCAACGAGCCGGGGATCTACATAGTGGACGATTATGGGATCCGCCTGGAAGACGACATGGTCATCACCAAGGATGGGCCGGCGCAATTGCTCACGCCGCGGTTGCAGCATTCGCTGGAAAACCCAATGGGCTAAGAGCTCGCCAACGCTGTCATTCCGAGTCCGGGCTTTGCCGGCGCGAGGAATCTGATTGAAAATCGCCGGCAAGCCCAGACTTCTCTCTGCAGAATTCCACAATTCGCGACTCCGCCCAATAGCGGTGCTCCCCTGCGTGATTTGAAATAAAGGCGCAGTGGCCGCCGCGCGGCGGCGCTTCGAAGTGAATGGCGGGATTCCCCGTGATCGCAGCATCCTGAAAAATGCGATATGGCACGAAGGGATCGTCCTCAGCGGTGAGAATCAACGTGGGGACGTGGATGCGATCCACCTCACGCAGTGCGCTGGCGCGAAAGTAGTAGTCGTCGGCATCACGATAGCCGCAGTTGGGCGCGGTAATGATGTCGTCGAATTCGCGGACGGTGCGGATGCGATTGAGACCATTCAAAGTGTAACGATCCGGATAGAGCTGCACCTTGCGGCGCATGCGTGCCTTCAGACCACGCACAAAACTCCACTCGTAGATCAAGTTCTGGCGCCATTCAAGCGCATCGGCGCAGGCCGCAAGATCGACGGCTGGGCAAATGCCCGCAACGCCGCGAAGCTGCACGGGTGCACCGCCTCCCAGTTCGCCGGCCATCTTTAGGACAAGATTCCCGCCCATCGACCAGCCACAGAAAAAAATCTCCGACAGAGAGTCGCGCTCGATGAGCTGATGCAGCACGGCGCGGTAATCGCCGCTCAGGCCGGAGTTGTAGAGCGTGGGCGTGAGGTGTTCGGTGCCGCCGCAGTTGCGCTGATTCAAGCGAAGCACGTTGTAGCCCGCGGCGTACGCCTTTTCCGCCACACCCAGCATGTAATTCGAGTCGCTGGAGCCTTCCAGGCCGTGCACAAGCACGACGGTTGGGTGCCGGCGAGAGTCGGATTGCCAATGGCAATGCGCGAGGATGCGCGTGCCGGGTTCGACTTCGAATAGGCGTTCAGTGACCTGGCCGAGACGTGGGAACCTGCGGCGCGCCAGCGCACCCGCGAGCGTCATCATGTGCGCGCCGGGCAGAAAAGGATGCGGTTGGTACTGGATCACGCGCTCCAATCTACGTTATCCCGCCTACGCCCCGCAATGTGCTCTCACGCCCTCAGTCCGAACCCCGGTACCGTAATACGGCACCAGGATGAGGAATCCCTCTTTCCGTTTTCTTCTGCGCGATTCTCAGCAGCCTCTGCGTCATCCTTTTCCTCTCCGCTTTCTGGGCTTCTGCCTTCCGCCATCGGCCGTTTCGTTGTATCGTCTCCCCAATCTTCTGGGGGTGGTTATGGGCAGCGGGTGGGGAAAATCCCGGCGGGAGTTTCTGCGCGCATTGGCCGGAGTGCCCGCTGCAGCAGCGATATTCGCCAAGAGCGCAAGCGGCGCCAAGGAAATTCCCCGGCGCATCCTCGGCAAGACCGGCCTGAGCTGCACGATCCTCGGATTCGGCGCGGCATGGCTGGGCCTTTACAAGACGGAAGAGCCGGCCATCGAGCTCGGGCGGCACGCGCTCGACATTGGCGTCAACTTTTTTGATACGGCGCGCGACTACGGCGTGAGCGAAGAGCGCCTCGGTAAAGCCCTCGAGGGCCGCCGCAAGAACATCATCCTGATGACGAAAGTGCTCGGGCGCACAAAGCAAGCCGCCAACGAGCAACTCGAAATCAGCTTGAAGATGCTGGGCACGGATTACCTGGACGTCTGGCAGATCCACAGCATCCAGCGCCAGGCGGAGATCGACCAGATTTTCGGCCCGAACGGCGCAATGGAAGCGGCCGTGGCGGCGCAGAAGGCAGGCAAGGTGCGCTTCATCGGCGTGACCGGACACGTGGACCCGGAACTGAACCTGAAAGCGCTCGCGCAATATGACTTCGACACCATGCAGATGCCGCTGAACGTCGTGGACCCCTTCTACCGCAGCTTCGAGAAGGCGGTGCTGCCCGAATTGGTGAAACGCAACATCGGCGTGCTGGGGATGAAGTCCATGGCTGGGGCGTGGCTGCTGCAGAAGGCCGTTGCGCGCGCTTCCGAAGCGCTGCCGTACGTCTGGAGCCTGCCGGTGCATGTGCTGATCTCCGGCGTGCAGACCAATGAGCAGCTCGACCAGAATGTGGAACTCGCGCGCAATTTCAAGCCGCTCACCGAGAAGCAGAAGCAGGCGCTGCTCGATCGCGTCAAGCCCATGGCCGGCAACCAGGTGGAGTACTACAAAATGAAGCCGGACGGAAGCCTCTGAGGCGCTCGAATCATGCCGTTCTTCTTCTTGATTCCACTCTGGGCTCTATGTGTGATGGCAGGGCTCGCACTGCTGTTCTCCGGGCGGCTACGGTTTGTGGGCATCTACATCATGTTCGCAGCGACAGGGGGACTGCTCGGGTCATTTCTGTTATCCACCGCGCTCCTTCTCCTCAGCGCAAAACTGTTCGGCGGCACCAGGGTGGCATGGCTCGCTCTCGCTGCCTATCTGGGCGGAATCGTTCTTGGTGGCCTCGTCGGCGTTCTGGCCGGGTTGCTGATTGCCTGGAAGATCAATGTCCGATTCGGATGGCAAGGCTCGGCACGGGCTCGATGACGCGCGAATCTTTACGCAGATTCCAAATCTCGTCGGCCGCCGCGATTTCCACAGTTTCCCGCGTTTTCCACCTTCTTTCCTCTTGCCGCTGCTTCTCTCTCGCGTTAATCTACGATATGGGTGTCGCACAGCTTTTGACGCGCGCTTCCCCCAGCGCTCGCGCACCGCGCGCTGGCAAAGACGTTCGGCTTTCAACTTTCGACTTTCAACGCTCATTCCCTACACGGCTTGACTCTCGACTTCCCCATTCATTTGCGCTCAATCTAACTCTTGCAGAATCTGCAGTTGCGAACTCATCCGTAACTTTCTCAAAAAAGGCGACTTTAAATTCCGCAGAATCCGCTCTTACGCGGCGCTACTCATCTAACTCTTTTAGAATCCGCACTTACATCACTGAGGGGGGGTGGGGGGGTAGGTCGGGAGTTTGCAACCTACTGAAAACTAAGAATCGCCGCATGTCGCAATGCCCGCCGTCCTGCTTCGCGCTTGATTCACCCCACGAGTCACGGATCACGAGTCACAAGTCACGAGAGGTTGAACATGATTGACGGACCCATTCCCGAAGGCCTGACCTTCGATGACGTGCTGCTGCTTCCCGGGCCGATCGGCCGTGCTGCCGACCGAAGTGGACACGCGGACCTGCCTGACGCGCAAGATTGCGCTGAATATTCCACTCGTCGCGGCGGCGATGGACACCGTGACGGAATCGCGCCTGGCCATCGCCATCGCGCGCCAAGGCGGCCTGGGATTCATTCACCGCAACATGGCCATCGAGCGGCAAGCAGAGGAAGTGGACCGCGTGAAGCGCTCGGAAAGCGGGATGATCGTCGACCCGGTGACGATTGCGCCGGAGCTCTCGGTGCGGCAGGCACTCGAGATCATGAACAAGTACCACGTCTCGGGTCTGCCGGTGACGCGCGGGCCGCGCCTGGTGGGCATTCTGACCAACCGCGATCTCCGCTTCGAGCAAAACCTCGCCCAGCCCGTCGCCAACATCATGACCAAGGACAACCTGGTGACCGTGCCGGTAGGCACGACGCTCGAGGAGGCCGAGCACATCCTGCAGAACCACCGGATCGAAAAACTGCTCGTGGTGGACAAGGACTTCAACCTCAAGGGACTCATCACCGTCAAGGACATCCAGAAAAAGCTGGAATATCCGAGCGCGGCGAAGGACGAGCACGGACGGCTGCGCGTGGGCGCGGCCATCGGCGCGACGGGCGACTTCCTCGAGCGCGCGCAGGAACTCGCCAAGATGGGAACGGACCTCCTGGCGATTGACACCGCGCACGGGCACACCACTCGCGTGATGGAAGCGATCCGCGAAGTGAAGCGCCGCTTGCCCGATATGCAGGTTGTGGCGGGCAACGTCGCCACGTATGAAGGCGCGAAGGAACTCATCTCGCTCGGCATCGACGGAGTCAAGATCGGCATCGGGCCGGGCTCGATTTGCACGACGCGGGTTGTGACCGGCGCAGGCGTGCCGCAGATTACGGCGATCCACGAAGCGGCGCGCGCGGCGAAAGGCACCGGCGTGCCCATCATCGCCGACGGTGGCATCAAGTATTCGGGCGACATCTCGAAAGCCATCGCTGCGGGCGCTTCCGTGGTGATGATCGGCGGACTTTTTGCGGGCACAGAGGAATCGCCGGGCGATACGATTCTCTACCAGGGGCGCACGTTCAAGTCGTACCGCGGCATGGGCTCGCTCGGCGCGATGGCGGCTGGCTCGGCCGACCGTTATGCTCAGGAAACGGCGGAGCGTGGGAAGTCCGTCCCGGAAGGCGTTGAAGGCCGCGTCCCGTACAAAGGGCAGCTCTCCGCGCTGACGGATCAACTGGTCGGCGGCCTCAAGAGCGGAATGGGTTACTGCGGCGTCAGCAACCTGAACGAACTGCAGGAGCGCGGAAAGTTCGTGCGCATCACTTCAGCCGGCCTGCGCGAGAGTCACGTGCACGACGTCATCATCACCCGCGAAGCCCCGAATTATCAGGTCGAGTGAGGGAGCCAGCCGCGAGTGCTCACCCTTCGCGCGTGGTTTTTTGCTATCGTGTGGGCCGGTTTCATCTCGTGGTTTTCTACCGCAGAGTTCTCGGCTGAGTCCACCTCGCGATTCATCCTGCCTTTCTTGCATTGGCTGCTCCCTCGGGCGTCTCCGCCGACCCTGCAGGAACTGCACTTCCTGGTCCGCAAGTGCGCCCACGTGGCGGAATATTTCATCCTGAGCTTGTTGCTCTTGCGCGCGATCCGGGGACGCAGGAGCGGCTGGCGATGGAACTGGGCGCTCGCGGCCGTCGCGATCGCCCTGGGATACGCGTCGCTGGACGAGATTCATCAGTCCATTGTTCCGGGCCGCACGGCCAGCCCCTACGACTCCATGTTGGACACGGCGGGGGCGGCACTGGCGCAGATGGTGTGGTGGCTCACCTCTCGAGTGCGGGCGTACCGCTCGCTGCGGGTGGCTTGACCACCGGCGCGATGTTCCCTAGGCTTACATCTTCCTGATGCAAGTTTGTGGGGACCATTCGGAGGACACACGTATGCACCCTCGCGGACCGCGCAAGACCTTGTGGATCGCGGCGCTGTGCTTGCTCTTGGGCAGCCTCGCGACCCTGCCGGCGAACGCGGCCGATCCGATTTCCTACGAGTTGCGATTTGAGGCGCCGAACACGCACCTGCTCTCGATTGTGATGCGCGCCAGCGGACTCACAGGCGCGTCAGCGGAATTCGCCATGCCGGCGTGGGCGCCGGGCTGGTACGTGATCAACGACTACTCCAAGATGGTGCAGGAGTTCAGCGCCACGAGCGCAACCGGCAAGGCGCTCGCGTGGCACAAAACGGATTTGCAGACCTGGCGCGTCGAGCTCGGCGGGAGCCGGGACGTCATCCTCCGCTACAAACTCTACGGAAACACACTGGCCGTGGATTGGGTGCAGTACAACGACCGGCACGCACACATCGCTGGGCCGGCCGCGTGGATGTACCTCCTTGGCGCCAAGGAACGCGCCGTGAGGCTTTCGATCGCGGTGCCCCCGGGCTGGCGCGTAGCCACGGGTATGGATCGGAGCGCCGAGAACCAGTTTACGGCGGAAAACTACGACCGCTTCATCGATTCGCCAATCGAGGTTTCGGATTTTGCGGAGAAAACGTTCACGGCGGGTGGGGCGACATTTCACGTGATTGTGCATGACGTGATCGGCCGCAAGGACTTCACACAATTCACCAATGACCTTCAGAAATCGGTGCAAGCGCAGATTCCCATCTTTGCGGTGGTGGCGGGCAGCGGCCAGAGGCAGACACCGTTTACCGAATACTGGTTCCTCTTCCACATCTGGCCGGGCGTCGGCGGAGGCTTGGAACACTGGAACTCGACACAGATCTTCTTCTCGAGCGATTGGGAAACCGGCCGCGGAGGCGGACGTTCCCCCTACGAAGGCAAACTCTCGACTGCTTCGCACGAATTTTTTCACAATTGGAACGTGAAGCGGCTCCGGCCGAAGCCCCTGGGACCGTTCGACTACTCGCACCCGGTGCCCACGCCATCGCTATGGATCTCGGAAGGATTGACGAGCTACTACGGCACTCTGGCGCTGGTGAGGGCGGGGATCTTAAAGCCGGAAGCGTATTTGAATTCCCTCGGACAGCTCATTACGAACTTCGAGCGTTCTCCCGGCCGTAAAGAGCGGAGCATCGAAGACGCGAGCTGGGACACCTGGTTCTGGTACAGATCCCCCGGCCCAGCGGAGACCAACATCACCAACACCGATATTGACTACTACACCGGCGGACAAATCATGGGGCACTTCCTCGATTTCGCCATCCGGCAGGCGACAAACAACAAGAAATCGCTCGACGACTGGATGCGCCTGCTCTATCAACGCTACGCGTTGCCGAAGCCGGGGTTCGAGCCACAGGATGCCCTGCGGGCCGCGAACGAAATTGCGGGCAAGGACTTGAGCGATTTCTTCCGTCAGCACATCAGCGGGAAGGAGCCACCGCCTTACGAGGAGTACTTCGCGTATGCAGGGATCCGCGTGGAAAAACGGACGAATCCTGAGCGCGCGTGGCTGGGAGCAGGCTCGCAGCGCACTGAGAACGGCCAGGCGCGCATCAACTACCTTGCGCCGGGCGGCCCGGCGGAACGCGCGGGTCTGGACAAGGGCGACGTGGTGACGGCAGTGGACGACAAAGGCGTGAGCGCGGATGAGTTCCAGGCCGCAATTGCCGCGCACCGTCCCGGAGATTCGCTCCAGCTCACGGTGCAACATGCCGGAGCAACAAAACAGATTGCCGTGACGCTTTCAGCGGACCCGTATCCAACCTATGTGCTCACACCGATGGAGAACCCAACGGAACTGCAGAGGAACATTTATCAGAGCTGGCTGGGTTTGCCGCAGTGAGCAACGCGGAGCATTGACCGGGCGGGCAAAGCCCACCGCTCGGCGGAAAAAGAAAAGAGCCCATCGCTTGAAGCGCGCGATGGGCTCGGGTGGTTAGAAACTCGGGGTTGTCAGGACTTCGCTTCTTTCGCTTCCTTTTCTTCCTCCGGTGCCTCTTCCTTCTTACCCGCCTTTTCCTTCTTCGCCTTCTTTTTCAGCTTGGAGCCGAGCAGCTCGAGGATGGCTACCTTGGCGCCGTCGCCCACGCGCCAGCCGGCGCGGATGATGCGGGTGTAGCCTCCGGCGCGGTCGGCGAAGCGGGGAGCGATGTCGGTGAAGAGTTTTTGCGTTGCGGCGGGCGTCATCAGGTAGCTGGCCGCCTGCCGCCGTGTGTGGAGCGTATCCCGCTTGCCGAGCGTGATGAGGTGCTCGACCCACGGCCGCGCCGCCTGGGCCCGAGCAAGCGTGGTGGTGATGCGCTCTTTCTCGATGACGTTGGTCACCAGGTTGCGCAGTGTGGCACGCCGGTGGCCAGGCTGGCGTCCGAGTTTGTTATGGCGTTTCTGATGTCGCATGGTCGTGGCTCTCCGGGCGGAAACAAAATCAGATGCCCGCAGTTTCCTCCGGCGAGGGCGGCGCCGTCTGGCTGGGCAGCGGAGGCCAGATAATGCGCCCGTGCTCATCAAACTTCATGCCCAGGGCGAGCCCCATTTTCTGGAGGATTTCCTTGATTTCGTTGAGCGACTTGCGGCCGAAGTTTTTCGTCTTGAGCATCTCGTTTTCGCTCTTCTGCACCAGTTCGCGGATGGTCTGGATATTCGCGTTCTTCAGGCAGTTGTAAGAGCGCACGGAAAGCTCGAGTTCCTCGACCGAGCGATCCAGATGCTCGAGCCGCGGGTCGTTGTAGGACTCAGCCGCCTCTTCGGCGATCTCGGGCTGCTCTTCAAAATTGATGAAGATACTCATATGGTCCTTCACCAGCTTCGAAGCAAGACCGATGGAGTCCTGCGGAGTGATGGCCCCGTTGGTCCAGATCTCGAGCGAGAGTTTCTCGTAGTCGGTCATCTGGCCGAGGCGGGCGGCTTCCACAGCGTAATTCACCTTACGCACCGGCGAATGGACTGAATCCACGGGAATGTAGCCGATGGGCAGGTCTTCGTCGAAGTTGCGGTCGGCGGCGACGTACCCGCGGCCGTTCTTGACGCGCATTTCGAGCTGGAGCTTGCCGCCTTCGCTGACCGTGGCGATATAAACGCTCTTATCGAGAACGGCGAAATCGGCGTCTTCTTCGATCATGGCGGAAGTGATGACGCCGGGATTCTCAACATTCAGGTAGATCGTCTTGGGCAGGTCATTGTTCAGCTTCAGGGGGACCTGCTTGAGATTGAGGATGATGTCCGTGGCGTCTTCGACAACGCCGGGGATCGAAGAGAACTCATGCAGCACGCCTTCGATCTTGACGGCGGTGATCGCAGCGCCTTCAATCGAGCTCAACAGGGCGCGGCGCAGCGCGTTGCCCACGGTCGTTCCCCAGCCGCGTTCGAACGGCTGGGCGGAGAACCGGCCGTACTTATCCGTGAGCGTTTCGAGTTCTGCTGCCAATCGCTTCGGTTTCTGAAAGCCTTTCCACATCGAGTCAATCCCTCCTCCCCGAACCGGCTCGGGGCATGCCTTCGTATCAAATGCGAATCCGATGGACCGCCGTTACTTGGAATACAGCTCGACGATGAGTTGCTCGTTGATCGGCGGGGTCTGCACGTCCTCGCGTCTTGGGAGCGCGGTGACGCGGGACCGACAATGTTCGCGGTCGATTTCCAGCCAGGGCACCGTGTTTTGACTTTGCGCAACGTTGCGCGCCTCGAGGACCATGGTGTTCTGGTGCATGTTTTCCTTCAGTGTGATCTCCTGGCCGACATTGACCAAGTAGCTCGGGATGTTGACCTTTCTCGCATTCACACGGACGTGGCCATGGAGGACGAGTTGGCGTGCCTGCGCGCGCGAAGACGCCAGGCCGCTGCGCCAGACGACGTTATCGAGGCGCCGCTCGAGCATCACGATGAGGTTCTCGCCGGTGGGGCCCTGGGCGCGCTCTGCCTTGTGCACGTAGGTGCGGAATTGGCGTTCGAGCAGGCCGTAGGTGCGCTTCACTTTCTGCTTCTCGCGCAACTGGAGGCCATAACCGACGATTTTCGGGCGGCGCGCCTGGCCATGCTGGCCGGGCACGAAGTTGCGCTTCTCGATGGCGCACTTTTCGGTGAAACAACGCAGGCCCTTCAGGAAGAGCTTCTGGCCTTCCCGGCGGCACAGCCTGCAAACCGCTTCGCGATGTCTTGCCAAGTGCGTTTCTCCTTCTTGCCCTACTCGGTTGCCCGGCAGCGAGCGCGTGCCGCTAGACGCGGCGGCGCTTCGGGGGCCGGCAACCGTTATGCGGAATCGGGGTGACATCCTTGATGTGCACAATATGCAAGCCCGACGGAGGCCAGAGCGCGGATGGCGGATTCGCGGCCGGAACCGGGCCCCTTCACTTTGACTTCGACGGTCTTGACGCCGTACTGATCGCGCGCCACACCGGCGGCAGCCGCGGACGCCTGCTGCGCGGCGTAAGGCGTGCCCTTGCGCGATCCCTTGAAACCGATCGATCCGGCCGAAGACCAGCACAGCACGTGCCCGTTTGGATCGGTGAAGGTGATCACTGTGTTGTTGAACGAAGCCTGGATGTGCACGGCGCCGTGCGGCACAATGCGCCGCTCGCGTTTCTTCTTGAACTCTTTCTTGCGCTTGGTCGGTCTTGCCGGCGCTGGTGTAACGGCGGCGTCCTGTTGCTGCTCTTTTGCCACGATGGTCTCCTAATCGGCGCTACTTCTTGGCCATCACTTTCTTCTTTGCGGCCACGGCGCCCTTCCGCGGGCCCTTGCGGGTACGCGCGTTGGTGTGTGTGCGCTGCCCGCGCACCGGCAGGTTGCGGCGGTGACGCAAGCCGCGATAGCACTGGATTTCGATCAGCCGGCGGATGTTCATCTGGATCTCCTTGCGGAGATCGCCTTCCACGCGGCCCTCGGACTCGATCGCGTTGCGGAGGTAGTTGACCTCTTCTTCCGTGAGGTCTTTGATCTTTTTCGTGTGATCCACCTTGGCCTTCTCGCAGAGCGACTGCGCACGCTCGAGCCCGATGCCATAGATCGAGGTCAAGCCCACCCAGAGTCTCTTCTGCGGCGGCAGGTCTACACCGGCAATACGTGCCATCTCGCGGCTCCTTCTTTCCCTGGCTATCCCTGGCGCTGCTTGTGCTTCGGGTTCGAGCAAATCACGCGCACAACCCCGCGCCGGTGGATCACCTTGCACTTGTCACAAATCTTTTTGACTGACGCCCGAACTTTCATTCGCCCGCTCCTCTTGAGAGATCCTTCGGCAAATGCGCCCGTGACCCCGCAAAAAACTTGCCGCTACTTGTACCGGTACACGATCCGGCCGCGCGTCAAATCGTACGGCGAAAGCTCGACCGCGACCTTGTCGCCCGCCAGAATACGTATGAAAGTTCTTGCGCATCTTGCCGGAGATGTGCGCGAGCACCTTGTGCTTGTTCTCCAGCTGCACGCGGAACATCGCGTTGGGCAACGGCTCGATCACCGTCGCCATCACTTCGATGGCGTCCTCTTTGGGATTGTCCGCGTCCTTTGGCTTCTTGTTCGGTTCCGGCCGTTTCTTCATATTCCTCGCTGCTTCTCCTAAAAGAGCTGCTGCCTGCGCCCTACCAGGAAGGCCCGCTGATCTCGCGCGGCCGCGTCAAAACCCAGGGACCGTTCGAGGTGACTGCCACGGTGTGCTCGAAATGCGCCGAGGGGCTGCCATCGAGCGTCACCGCGGTCCACTGGTCGTCGAGCACTTTCACACCTGCGCCGCCGGCGTTCACCATCGGTTCGATCGCGAGGACCATGCCTTCCTGGAGTTTCGGTCCGTGTCCGGGGTCGCCGTAGTTCGGCAATTGCAGGTCCTCGTGCATCCGAGTGCCGATGGCGTGCCCCACGAACTCGCGCACGACCGAAAACCCATTTTGCTCGACCCAGGTCTGGACGGCGCTTGAGACATCGCCGAGGCGATTGCCGGGCCGCATCTGGTCGATCGCGCGGTCCAGCGCCTCCCGCGTCACGCGCAACAGGCTCTCGACCTTCGGCTCTACCGAGCCGACCGGTACGGTAACCGCGGCGTCGCCGAAGTAGCCGTCCTTCTCGACGCCGAAGTCGAGCGAGATGATGTCGCCCTCGCGCAACTTCCTCGCCGCCGACGGAATCCCGTGCACCACTTCCTGATTGATCGATGCGCACAGAACACATGGATATCCGCGATAACCCTTGAACGCCGGGCGCGCATTCAATTCCTTGCTGCGCTGCTCGGCAAAGTTCTCGAGATCCAAGGTGCTCACGCCCGGGCGGATCATGCGGCGGAGGCCATTGAGCACGTCCCAGACGATCAGGCCAGCGCGGTGCATCTTCTCGAGCTCCGACGGCGACCTCAGGATGACGCCCATCGGTTCACCGCACCCGCGCCAGAATGGCCAAGACGGCTCGGGTGACTTCCTCAACGCCGGCTGAACCGTCCACATCTTCGAGCACGCCCTCTCTCCTGTAGTACTCCACCAGCGGCTTGGTCTGCCGCTCGTAGGCCTCCAGCCGCGGACGGATCACTTCTTCGCGGTCGTCCGGCCGCTGGAAAAGATCGCCGCCGTCATTGTCGCAGCGGCCCGGAACGCGCGGCGGACGGTCGAAGATGTTGTAAATCTCCCCGCCCACCTTGCAGGTGCGGCGTCCCGTCAGCCGTTTCAGCAGCTTCTCGGCCTCGATGACGAAGTGCACGACCATCGGACGCTCGAAGCCGCATCTCCCGCAGCATCCCGTCAAGCTTTTCTGCCTGCGGGAGCGTGCGCGGAAAACCGTCGAACACGAAACCGCTCCTGCAGTCCGGCTGGGCAATGCGCTCGACCACCATCCCCAGCACAATCTCATCGGGCACCAGCGCGCCGCGCTCCATCATCGGCTTCGCCTGCATTCCGAGCGGAGTTTCCCGGCTCACGTGGTCGCGAAACATGTCGCCGGTCGAAAGATGCGGCACGCTGATACAGCCGTGCGACCTCTTTCGCCTGCGTGCCCTTCCCCGCCCCCGGAGGCCCCAGAAAGATCACCGGCCTGCGGAGCCTGCCCGCTGCCGGACTCGACTCCGGACTACCCACGGCGACTACGCAGCCTGCCTTTCTTCACAAAGCCTTCGTAGTGGCGCATGACGAGCTGCGCCTCGATCTGCTGGACCGTATCCATGGCCACGCCGACGACGATCAGCAGCGAAGTTCCGCCGAAATAAAACGTGAGTCCCAGCCCTTCGAGCACGAACCGCCACATATGCGCGTCAAACCACTGGCCGCCGAGCCAGACCGGCAGGTGGTGCAGCTTGATCCCCGCGATCATCCACTCCGGCAGGAGGCACACCATCGCCAGATACACACCGCCCACAAACGTGAGTCGCTGCAGGATGCGATTGATGTGCTCCGAGGTGTTCCGGCCCGGGCGGATGCCGGGGATGAACCCGCCGTACTTGCGCATGTTGTCCGCCAGCTCGGTGGGATTGAAAACGATGCCCACGTAGAAGAAGGCGAAGACGATAATCAGCGTGACGTAAACGAGCGTATAGAGCGGCTCGCCCCAGGCCAGACGCTGCGCGAAAATGTGCAGATATTTCGACTTCTGCGCGAAGAACAAGTCCAGCGTGCCGGGAAACGTCAACAGCGAACTGGCAAAAATCGGCGGGATGACTCCGCCGGAATTCACGCGCAGCGGCAGGTAGGTCATTTGCCCGCCCATGACACGACGGCCGACGACGCGTTTGGCATACTGCACAGGTATGCGCCGCTGGCCGCCTTCGACCAGCACGATGAAACCGATGACGGCAACCATCAGCACGAGCAGTAGCAGAATCGCCAGGGCGGTGAAGTTGCCCCACGCGGCGATCTTGACCTTTTCGCAGAGGTCGCCGATGCCGCGCGGCAGCCCGACGACGATGCCGGCGAAAATGATCAACGACATCCCATTGCCAATGCCGCGATCGCTCATTTGCTCGCCTAGCCACATGATGAACGCCGTGCCGGTGGTCAGCGTGATCATCGTCATCAGCGTAAAAGCCAGGCCGGGATGATAGACCAGCGATTCCCCGCTCAGGCTTCCCCTTTGCAACGTTGCGGCGATGGAGAGCGACTGGACGACGCTCAAGAGCATGGTGAGGTAGCGCGTGTACTGCGTGATCTTACGGCGGCCGAGCTCGCCTTCTTTTTGCAGGCGCTCGAGGTACGGCCACACCACGGTCATCAACTGGAGAATGATCGAGGCGGTGATGTAGGGCATGATGCCCAGGGCGAAGATCGTGAGCCGGCGGAAATTGCCGCCGCTGAACAGGTCCAGCATGCCCAGCACGGATCCCTTGCCCTGCTCGAACGAGCGCTGCAGCGCTTCGACGTTGATTCCCGGCGTGGAGATCCAGGCGCCAACGCGATACACGGCCAGCAAGGCCAGCGTGAAGAGGACACGCCTGCGCAGATCCGGAATCCGGAAGATGTTGCCGAGTGCTTGAAAAAAACGGTTCATGCGACGATCTCTGCTGTCCCTCCGGCGCGGGCGATTTTTTCCTGCGCCGATTTGCTGAAGGCCTGAGCGCGCACGGTCAGCGCGATCTTCAGGTCCGCCATCACCGAATATCTTCACGGCATCGCGCCCGCTGTGCACCAGACCGCGCGCGACGAGCATTTCGGGCGTGACGGTGTCGCCAGCCGCAAACGCGGCGTTGAGCGTTTCGACGTTGAGCACCGCGAAGTCGCGCCGCGCGGCGGGATTATGGAAGCCGCGCTTGGGAATGCGGCGGCGCAGCGGCATCTGGCCGCCCTCGAAGCCCGCGCGCCGGGAATAGCCCTTGCGCGACTTCTGGCCCTTGTTGCCTGCGCCGGCGGTCTTGCCAAGCTTCGAGCCGATGCCGCGCCCGACGCGCACCTTGCGGTGACGCGAGCCGCGGGGCGGTTTCAAGTTTGAGAGGTTCACAGCCATGATGGCCTCATCCCTGCTTTCTTCTTCGTTCCTATTCCTGCACTTCGACGAGATGCCGGACTTTATCGATCATTCCGCGGATGGCGGGGGTATCTTCGCGTTCCACAACCTGCTGCATCCGCCGCAGGCCGAGCCCACGAATCGTTGCGCGCATTCCGCGCGGGCAGCCAATGAAGCTGCGCACCCATTTGATGCGGACCACATTCGATTTTTTCTTCGTGGGCATAGCGTTTGTGAAAACCTCTTAGACGTTCTCCCGAGCCTTCTCTCCCGCCTTCTCGGCCGGCGCCGCGGGGCGCTTTGCCGCAGATCTGCCGCCCATTTCTTCAAGCGACAGGCCACGCGTTTCGGCAACCTTGGCGGCGTCCTTGAGGCGCAGCAGCGCGTCAAACGTGGCCTTGACCACATTGTGCGGGTTCGACGTGCCGATAGACTTCGTCAGCACGTTGGAAATCCCCGCGACCTCCATCACCGCACGAACCGGGCCGCCGGCGATGATGCCCGTGCCTTCCGCCGCAGGCTTCAGCAGCACCTGGCCCGAGCCGTAATGGCCGGTGACCTCGTGCGGAATCGTGCTGCCCTTCAAGTTCAGTTTGAGCAGGTTCTTCTTGGCCTGCTCGATGGCCTTGCGGATGGCCATGGGAACTTCGCGCGCCTTGCCCATGCCGAAGCCGGCATGCCCTTGCTGATCGCCGACCACGACGAGCGCCGAAAAGCTCAGGTTCTTGCCGCCCTTGACCACTTTCGTGACCCGGTTGATGGACACGACCTGGTCTTTCAGACTGTTGGCGCTGACCTCGATCGGCCGGCGAACGGAAAGGCTCTCCCGCAGTGTGTTTTTCGGCATACGGTTAGAATTTCAACCCCGCTTCCCGGGCCGCTTCGGCCAGTGCGCGAATCCTCCCATGGTATTTGTACCCTCCGCGGTCAAATACGACGTGTTCGATTCCGGCAGCCTTGGCGCGTTCGGCCACGGCCTTGCCGATCACTTTCGCAGCGGCGATGTTGCCGCCGCCCTTCATCTGCTTGCGCATCTCTTTGTCCACCGAGCTGGCGGAGACCAGCGTGCGCCCGGTGCGGTCTTCGATCACCTGTGCGTAGATGTGGTTCAGCGAGCGGTAAACACATAGGCGCGGGCGCTCCGGCGTGCCTTCCACGCGCGTGCGGACGCGCAGATGGACGCGCTGGCGGTGCGCATTGCGCGAAAGCTTGCTGACCCGTACGGTGGCCACAATCGTTCTCCTTCGTCCCGACGCGTTCGCCCGTTATGCGGCGGCGGTCTTGGCCGCGCCAGCCTTGCCAGCCTTCTTCTTCAAGCGCTGGCCGGTGATACGAATCCCCTTCTGCTTGTAAGGATCCGGCGGACGCAGACCCCGGATATTCGCGGTCACCTGACCCACCTGGGCGCGGTCCGCGCCGGAGACGGTCAGGTGCGTTTGTTTCTCAATGGCAATCTGAATTCCCTCGGGAATGGGGAATGCGACGGGATGGGAAAAACCGAGGCTGAAGACCACAGTCTTGCCTTTCACCTCGGCGCGATAGCCCACGCCCACGATATCGAGCTCCTTCTTGAACCCTTGCGTGACGCCGTGCACCGCGTTGGCCACGAGCGCCCGCGCAAGACCGTGCAACGCACGCTGTTCATCCGCTTCGCGCAGGGCATTCAACACGCCGTCCTTCTGCTCGAACCGTATGCCCAGGGGAATCCGAACGTTGAGCTTGCCCTTGGGCCCCTGGACTTCCACCGCGCTGGCGGAAACCTGCACCTTCACTCCGGTCGGCAACGGAATCGGTTTGCGTCCAATTCGCGACATGGTCTTGTTATCCCCGTCTCACCAGATCTCGCAAAGCACTTCGCCGCCCACGCGAGCTTTTCGTGCCGCCCGTCCGGACATGACTCCACGCGGAGTGGTAAGGATGCTGACGCCCAGGCCGCCCATGATCGGGCGAATTTCCCCCGCGCCCGAGTAACGGCGGTTGCCGGGACGCGAGACGCGCTTGAGCCCCGTGATGACGCTGCGCTTGTCGGGCGTGTACTTCAGAAAGATGCGGAGCTGCTTCGATGGCTTCCCGTCGTCCACCACTTTGAAGGTGGAAATGTAGCCCTCTTCCTTCAGGATACGTGCGATCTCGGTCTTCAACTTGGAGAGCGGCACGTCCACGCGGGCGTGCTTGGCGCGCGCAGCGTTGCGGATACGGGTCAGCAAATCGGCAATCGGATCAGTCTGCATCGTGGGTCCTCGGCCCTTTCACCAGCTCGCCTTTGTCACGCCGGGAACCTCACCCCGCAGGGCAAGCCCCCGGAAACAAATGCGGCACATCTGGAACTTGCGCAGGTAGCCCCGCGGCCGGCCACACTGGCGGCAGCGGTTCCGCACGCGGACCTTGTACTTCGGCTTCCTGGCCATCTTGGCGAACTGTGAGGTACGCGCCATCGTTTCTCCTTGCGGCTCTGCGTTACGTGCGGAAGGGCACGCCGAGCAGCTTCAGCAGCTCGCGGCCTTCCTCATCGGTCCTGGCGGTCGTGGCCAGGGTGATGTTCATGCCCTTGATCTTGTCCACGCGGGTGTAATCGATCTCCGGAAAGACGAGCTGGTCGCGCAGGCCCAGCGTGTAATTGCCCCGGCCATCGAAGGCGCTGGCGGGCAAGCCCTTGAAGTCGCGCACGCGCGGCAGCACCACGTTGCAGAGGCGGTCCATGAACTCGTACATGTGCTCGCCGCGCAGGGTGACGCAGCAACCGATGGGCATGCCCTTGCGAATCTTGAAATTCGCGATGGACTTCTTCGCGCGGGTGATCACGGGTTTCTGGCCGGTGATCTGGCCGAGCTCGACGGCGGCCACGTCCAGCAGTTTGACGTTCTGGCTGGCTTCGCCGAGGCCGATATTCACGACCACTTTCGATAGTTTGGGAACCGCCATCGCGTTCTTGTACCCGAAGCGTTTCACCAGCGACGGGACAACGTCTTTGCGGTACCGCTCATGCATTCGGCTGATCATGACTTCCTTCTCCGGGCCTACTTCTCCAGCGTCGTGCCGCAACGGCGGCAGATGCGCGCCTTCGTGCCATCGGCGAGCGTGGCGTGGCCGACGCGAGCGTGTTTGTTGCACGACGGGCAGACCAGAAGCACGCTCGAGGAGTCGATGGGCCCTTCGCGCTCGACGATCCCGCCTTTGATGTTTTTCGCCTGGTTCGGGCGTGTGTGCCGCTTGATCATGTTGGCGTGCTCAACGGTGACCGTACCGTCCCAAGGCTGCACGGAGAGCACGCGGCCGGTCTTGCCTTTGTCGCGGCCGGCGATCACGCGCACTTGATCGCCCTTGCGGATCTGAATCTTCACTCGAGTTTTCGTTTCCGTCGACATCGCTACCACACTTCCGGGGCCAAGGAGATGATCTTGGCGAACTTTTTCTCGCGCAGTTCGCGGGCCACAGGCCCGAAGACGCGCGTGCCGATGGGTTCGTTGGCATCGTTGATCAGAACCGCGGCATTGTCGTCGAAGCGGATATAGGTGCCGTCCTTGCGCCGGTGTTCCTTGCGCATGCGCACGACCACCGCCTTGACGACTTGGCCTCCTTTGATCTGGCTGTCCGGGGCGGCTTCCTTCACCGAAGCGGTGATGATGTCGCCCAGGCCCGCGCGGCTGCCGGCATCACCACCAATCGGCAGGATGCACATTAGGCGCCGGGCGCCGGAATTATCGGCTACGGTCAGCCAGGTCCTCATCCCAATCATCGCAGTGCTCCGTGCTCCTCAGATTTCGGCGGCGCTATTCCGCGCGGGTGCTGCGCGCAACGATTTCCGCCAGGCGCCAGCGCTTCAGGCGCGACGTCGGCCGTGTCTCCACAATCCGCACCGTATCCCCACGATGCGCTTCACCCTGCTCATCGTGAGCGTAAAACTTTTTCGTGACGCGCACCACGCGCGGATAGACCGGGTGCTGCACCAGCCGGGTCACCTTCACCACGATGGTCTTCTGCATCTTGGCGCTGGTGACGACGCCGGTCAGTTGCTGCCGGCGGCGTGGCGGCGCGGCCTGCGGGCTTTGCGATTCATTTGCCATCTTTCTTCCCCAATTCGCGCTGGCGCAGCAGCATCTTGATCCGCGCCAGATCCTTGCGCACCTGGCGCAGGCGCGTCACCGCTTCGGCCTGACCGGTGGTGAGCTGGAAGCGCAGGCGAAAAACCTGTTCGGCGAGCTCGCGTTGCTGGACTTCCAACTCCTTGCTGTCCACCTCGCGGAATTTCTCGATGCGCCGCGGCATTACAAGCTCCCTTCACGCGAAACGAACTTCGTCTGGATCGGCAGCTTGTGCGCGGCGAGCTCCATGGCTTCCTTCGCCGTGGCCAGATCCACGCCAGCCATCTCGAACATGATGCGGCCGGGCTTGACGACCGCGACCCAGCGTTCCGGCGCGCCCTTGCCCTTGCCCATACGGGTTTCCGCAGGCTTCTTCGTGAACGGTTTGTCCGGAAAAATCCGGATGAACAGTTTGCCGCCGCGCTTGATAAAGCGCGTGATGGCCACGCGCGAGGCTTCGATCTGCCGGTCGGTAATCCAGGCCGGCTCCAGCGCCTTCAGGCCATATTCCCCGAAGGAGAGCTCGCCGCCGCGCCAGGCCTTGCCGTTGCGCCGGCCGCGCTGCTGCTTGCGATACTTCACTTTTTTCGGCATCAACATAAGAACTCGCTATCCGTTTCCCCGGGATGCCTACGACTTGATCGCCGCCTGCTGGCCGCGCGCCGGGATGTTTTCTCCCTGATAGATCCAGCACTTCACGCCGATCACGCCGTAGGTCGTATAAGCCTGCGCGAAGCCGAAATCGATGTCCGCGCGGAGCGTCTGCAACGGCAAGCGCCCTTGCAGGTACCACTCCGTGCGCGCGATTTCGGCGCCGTTCAACCGCCCGCCGACACGCACCTTGATTCCCTTGCAGCCGAACCGCAGCGCAGAATCAACGGATTTGCGCATGGCGCGGCGGAAGGCCACGCGCTTTTCGAGCTGCAGCGCGATGGATTCGGCGACGAGTTGCGCATCGAGCTCCGGGCGGTGCACTTCCTGAATGTCGATGTGCACTTCGCGTTTGGTGCGTTTCTGGATTTCGTTCTTCAGCTTGTCGATCTCCGCGCCTTTCCGGCCGATGATGATCCCCGGCCGCGCGGTGTAGATCCGCACCACGAGCTTATTGGCTGCGCGCTCGATGTCGATCGAGCTCACGCCCGCCGAGCGTAGGCGTTCCTTCAGTTCGCGGCGCAGTTTGATGTCCTCATGAGCAGGTCGGCGTAATCGCGGTCCGCATACCAGCGGGACTTCCACGGCTTGTTGTAGCCGAGCCGGAACCCGTACGGGTGTGTCTTCTGCCCCAAAGTCTCCTCCTGCTACTTCTTGCGCTTTTTCGCCGCGGCTTTCTTCGATCCGGTGAGCGCTTTGCGCGCCTTGCGCACCGCGCCCTTCACGCCCTTGTGCGCCTCGCGCTTCGGCTTCCGCCGCAGCCGCGCGCTCCTGGGCCGCCACGTGGTGCTCCGCGACGGCCACAACGATGTGCGCCGTGCGCTTCTGATAGCGGAATGCACGGCCCATCGGCGCAGGACGCAGGCGCTTCCAGCGCGAACCTTCGTTCACGAAGCAACGCGTGACGTAGAGCTGATCCACGTCGAGCGATTCGCCCGGCATCTTCCGCCTTGCGCTCGGCGTTGGCGATGGCGCTGCGCAGCACCTTTTCAATGTCGCTGCGCGGCGCGCTTGGGCGTGAAGCGCAGAATCTGCAGCGCGTCTTCGGCGCGATGCCCGCGAATCAAGTCGATCACCAGCCGGGCCTTCTGCGGCGAAACGCGCACGTGCCGCGCCATCGCCAGCGCTTCGATTGCGGAAGGACCAGTGGGTTGCGTGGCCATAGCTTATGCCTTGGGCGCTGCCGGTGCCGTGCCGCGCCACCTCCTGCGGCCCCGCCGCCGGCCGGCGCGCCCGGTGCTCCCGGAGCGCCAGCGACGCCCGCAGCCTTCTCGAGCGCGGCCTCTGACCGCGTGGCCCTTGAAGGTGCGCGTCGGGCGCGAATTCACCGAGCTTGTGCCCCACCATCTGCTCGGTGATGTACACGGGATGAACTTCTTGCCGTTGTGCACGGCGAGCGTGTGGCCGATCATTTCCGGCACGATGGTCGAACGCCGCGACCACGTCTTGACCACTTTTTTCTCGTTGCGCTCGTTCAGTGCCTTCCACCTTTTCGCGCAGGTGGCCGTCCACGAACGGCCCTTTCTTCAGCGAGCGTGGCATCGGTTCTTCCTTACTCCTCGACCCGGCGCAGCTTGATCCACTGCGCGCGCCGCATTTTGCGGAATCCCCGCACCGGGCCCGGACACGCGGTGCGACCCCAGGCAGAACGGGCAAACAAACCGCGTGCCCTGCGCGTTCGGCATGCGTTCCACGAGCACCGCCCAACCCGGCTTTGCAAAAGCGGTACAGCACCTGCTCGGGAACTGCTGGAGCCGGCCGGGGCAGCTTCGCAGGACGGCGCGGCCGCCGCGGGCTTGCCCGCCCGGACGCGCTTCGTGCGCGGCTCGTGTGGCCGCGCGCTTGTGCGTCTGGTTCGTGTCGCTGTCATCCGTTGCTCTCTCTCTTACCCGCCGCGCCGGGTTCATTGGACTTTCTACCTCCTACAACGATGGCCCAAAGACTACTGGCTTGCGCCGCTGGACGATCATCCTGTCCGTGCGCTTGTTCCTGCGCGTTTTCTTGCCCAGCGTCGGGAAGGCCCAAGGCGTTTGCGGGTGATTGCCCTTGACGCGGCCTTCGCCGCCGCCGTGCGGGTGATCCACCGGGTTCATGGCCACGCCGCGAACCGTCGGCCGCTTGCCGTGCCAGCGCGTGCGCCCCGCCTTGCCGTAGGTGACGTTCTCATGGTCCAGATTGCCGACCTGGCCGATCGGTGGCCATGCAGTCAGATGAAACTTGCGCACTTCGCCCGACGGCATCTTCACCAGCGCGAGGTCGCCTTCCTTGCTGAGCAATTGCGCCGAACCGCCCGGCGGCGCGCACCACCTGGCCGCCCTTGCCCGGGTACAGCTCCAGGTTGTGCACCATGCGTGCCGGGCGGAATAAGGCGGATCGTCAGCGCATTGCCGGGCAGAATGTCCGCGCCTTCGCCGGTCTGCACGGTCATGCCGACTTCCAGCCCGACGGGGTGCAGGATGTAGCGCTTCTCGCCGTCGGCATAGTGCAGCAGCGCGATGCGCGCCGAGCGGTTCGGGTCGTACTCGATGGCCGCGACCTTCGCCGGGATGCCGTTCTTGTCGCGGCGGAAATCGACGCGCGCGGTACTGCGCGCTTGTGACCGCCGCCGCGGTGCCACATGGTGATTTCGCCGTGGCTGTTGCGCCCGCCGGAGCGTTTTTTCGGCTCGAGCGAGCGCTTTTCCGGCGTCTGCTTGGTCACCTCGCTCTTGTCGAGCATGGTGATGAAGCGCCGCGATGCGGTGTACGGGTTAAAGCTTTTCAGTGCCATTGTTTGCCTCTATCTCTCTCAAACTTCCGCGCCGCCCTGGCGGAGTCCGAACTGCTCCCAGGTCTACAGTTTCTCGGCGTACTCGATCATCTTTTCGCCCGCGGCCAGCTTGACGTACGCCTTCTTCCAGTCGCGGCGGTAGCCCTTCGTCGCGGCCGCGGCGGCGGAACTTGCCGTGAAAATTGGCGGTGCGCACCGCAGCCACCTTCACCTTGAAAATCTTCTGCACGGCTTCCTTGATTTGCGTTTTGGTGGCGGCCGCGGAGCGACTTCGAAGACCACGGTATGCTGCAATTCCTTCACGCCCAGACCTTTTTCGGTGATGATCGGGCCGGCGAATCATTTGAAAGCGAGTCATGGCCATGGCTTACTCCTTCCCTTCTTCGGCTTCGGCTTGCTTTGCCGCTGCCGGCTTCTTGGCCAGCGCGGCTTTTCGCCGCGGCTTTTGCTCAGGCGTTCTTGGCCGCAGCAATCCGGCTTCGGGCATGCGTGGCCGCAATCGGCGCGAGCGGCTGCGTCCACTACGGTGCTCCGTCGCTGAGCTTGTCCGGATTCGAGCGCGGGCGCGAGCGAGCTTCAGTACGGCATCCTTCGAAACAACCAGGCCGTTCGTGGCGCAACAGGTCGTAGGGCTGCAGCGCAGTGGTCGCGCACGAGCTTCACGCCTTCAAGGTTGCGGCTGGCCAGTTCCAGATTGCGGTTTCCGCCGTGCTCCACGAGCAGCACGGTGCGTGCTTCGCCGTCCAGCGTGTTCGAGCACGCCGCGGAAGGCTTTCGTCTTGTGCGATTCGAGCGCCCACGCGTCCACGACCGTGAGCTTCTCTCCGCCAGCTTCGCGGAAAGCGCCGAGCGCAGCGCGCCGAGCGAATATCTTGCGCGGCAGGCGGTAGCGTAATCGCGCGGCTGCGGGCCGTGCACCGTGCCGCCCTTGCGCCAGATCGGCGAGCGGATCGAGCCGACGCGCGCGCGGCCGGTGCCCTTCTGCCGCCAGAGCTTGCGGCCGGAGCCGGCGACTTCGCCGCGGCCCTTGGTCTTGTGCGTGCCAGCGCGCTGGCCGGCCAGGTACCAGCGCGACGGTCTCGTGGAGCAGGTGCGGATTCACCTTCGCGCCAAATACGGCGTCGGCCAGCTCGACCTGGCCGACTTTCTTGCCTGTCCAGGTTCTTTACGTCCACAACCGGCATGGTCGTTTCGCTTCCCTTACGTGATCTCGGTTACTTCTCTCCGCGCACCTTGCGGATCATGATGTACGCGCCCGCTGGGCCCGGCACCGCGCCGCGCACCAGTAGCAGGTTTTCGTCCGTATCCACTTTGACCACGCTTCAGGTTCTTCGTCGGTCACCGCGCGTTGCCCATGTGTCCCGGGAAATGCTGGCCCGGCCAGACGCGCGACGGAAACGAGCTGGCGCCGATGCCGCCCGGCGCGCGATGGAACATCGAGCCGTGCGTCGCGTCGCCGCCGGCGAAGTGCCAGCGCTTCACGCCGCCCGCGAAACCCTTGCCCTTGCTGACGCCGGTGACATCCACCAGCTCGCCCGGCTCGAAAGCGTCCACCAGGACGCGATCGCCGACTTTGGTTTCGTCCTTCGATTCGGCGATGCGCACTTCGCGCAGCAAGCGCAACGGGCGCCACTTCGGCCTTCTTGAAGTGGCCGGTCATGGGCTTGTTGATGCGATGCGGCTTGATGAATTCCACCAGGCCCAGTTGCACCGCGTCGTAGCCGTCCTTTTCCATGGTGCGGCGCTGCACCACAACGCACGGCCCGGCCTGCAGCACCGTGCAGGGCACTGCGGTGCCGTCTGTCGGCAAAGATCTGGGTCATGCCCAGCTTGATTCCGAGTAATGCCGTCCACTGCCATTGGTTCTCCTCTTGCCTGCGTCCTGCTTATTCGCTAGTCTGAGATCCTTCGCCCGAAGCTTCGGGACTCGGGATCAGCCCGCAAACTACGCGGGATCTACTTCGCTGCGTGCTCGCGCCCGAAGGCCTTGATCTCCACGTCCACGCCCGGCGGAAGATCGAGCTTCATCAGCGCGTCCACCGTGTCCGGCGTCGGCTCGAGAATGTCGATCAGCCGCTTGTGCGTGCGCATCTCGAACTGCTCGCGCGATTTCTTGTCCACGTGCGGCGAGCGCAGCACCGTCCAGCGGTTGATGGTCGTGGGCAGCGGAATCGGCCCGGCCACTTCGGCGCCGGTGCGCTTCGCCGTCTCGACGATTTCGCGCGTGGACTGGTCGAGAATGCGGTGATCGTACGCCTTCAGGCGGATGCGAATTTTTTCTCCAGTAGGACATAGGGTTACTCGATGATCTCGGTGACGGCGCCGGCGCCGACGGTGTGGCCGCCTTCGCGGATGGCGAAGCGCAGCCCCTTCTCCAGCGCCACCGGCGTGATCAGCTCGATCTCCGCACTCATGTTGTCCCCCGGCATCACCATCTCCACGCCTTGGCGGCAGCTTCACGTCCCCGGTCACGTCCGTCGTGCGGAAATAAAACTGCGGCCGGTAGCCGGTGAAAAACGGCGTGTGCCGCCCGCCCTCTTCCTTCGTCAAGATGTACGCCTCAGCCTTGAACTTCGTGTGCGGCGTAATCGATCCCGGCTTGCAGATCACCTGCCCCCGCTCCACGTCGTCTTTTTCCGTCCCGCGCAGCAGCAACCCGATGTTGTCCCCCGCAATCCCTTCATCCAGCAGCTTGCGGAACATCTCCACGCCCGTCACTACCCGCTTCAGCGTCGGACGGAAACCCACAATCTCCACTTCCTCGCCCACCTTCACCTTCCCGCGCTCTACTCTTCCCGTCACCACCGTCCCGCGCCCCGAGATCGAGAAGATGTCTTCAATCGGCATGGCGAACGGCTTATCCACATCCCGCTGCGGCAGCGGAACACTCTTGTCCACCGCCTCCATCAGCTCCAGAATCGACTTCTCCCACTTCGCGTCGCCTTCCAGCGCCTTCAAAGCCGAGCCGCGAATCACCGGCACCTTGTCCCCCGGAAACTGGTAGCTCTTCAGCAGTTCCCGCACCTCGAGTTCGACCAGCTCCAGCAGCTCGGGATCTTCCACCGCGTCGCACTTGTTCAAGAACACCACGATGTACGGCACCCCCACCTGACGCGCCAGCAGAATGTGCTCCCGCGTCTGCGGCATCGGCCCATCCGTGGCCGCCACCACCAGAATCGCCCCGTCCATCTGCGCCGCCCCGGTGATCATGTTCTTGATGTAGTCGGCATGCCCCGGGCAGTCGATGTGCGCGTAGTGGCGGTTCGCCGTCTCGTACTCCACGTGCGCCACGGCAATGGTGATCCCCCGCTCGCGCTCTTCCGGCGCGTTGTCAATCGAATCAAACGCCCGGAACTGTACCTTGGGGTTCGTCTTCGCCAACACTTTGGTGATCGCCGCCGTCAGCGTCGTCTTCCCGTGGTCAATGTGACCGATCGTCCCCATGTTTACGTGCGGCTTGCTCCGTTCAAATTTTTCCTTCGCCATCGCTCGTTATCCTTCAGAATTGCGTTCTGTGCGTGCTCGGCCAGCATCTCTGGAGCGGGGGACGGGATTCGAACCCGCGACCATCGGCTTGGAAGGCCGAGACTCTTCCGCTGAGTTACCCCCGCCCGACACTCCTTCCAATCGCCTGCAGCCGCCGTGCGGACCTCAGGGTAAACTGGAGCCTGGGACCGGGATTGAACCGGTGACCTCGTCCTTACCAAGGACGCGCTCTACCAACTGAGCTACCCAGGCCCGAACTCCTTGCCATTAACTCCGGCTCACCGGCGCGGCCAACTCCCGTTCAGACATAGTCGCGCCCGGACGACTTAAAAGCTTTTTTACCAGTTGGCCAATCCCTTTTTTCCTTTGGCCCTCGGGATTTACCCGTTCGCGAGGGCTGGTGGACGGGGGAGGATTCGAACCTCCGTAGCCCGCAAGGAGCGGCAGATTTACAGTCTGCTGGTTTTAACCACTCACCCACCCGTCCCGAGATTTCAGCTGTGACACGACGCGCGTGTCCCTCGCGGGGAAAAACGAAACGTACATAGGGCTCGTGCCCGAAGACACCAACCCGTCTGATTTGAACCTCAGGAAACCCGTCTGCCGTAATCCCCAACTTCGACAATATCCTAATCTCAGCTGGCGGAGGGATTTGAACCCCCGACCCTCTGATTACAAATCAGATGCTCTACCACTGAGCTACGCCAGCACCGTCGAAACCGAAGAAGAATAACAAATCGGCACTCCGATTGCAAGGGGTGAGTTTCGGGAACACTCCAACTGCTGCCGGGCCCCCTATCGCAGTCCAGTACTAGGACATTCTACCCCACGCTGGGAGGCGCTTGCCATCGGAATTCTCGCCGCGGGGGGGGGAATTCCTGGTGAGTTCTCACCGGGAGATGCGAGAATCTCTCCTGCGGATCCCTAGGTGCGAGGGAGAACAACCAAGTCGTGAAAAGAGCCATCGGCATCCTCTTGCTTTTGGCCGTTGTCGCCGTATCGGTGGTGATCTACTGGCGGTATGCGATCAGCGCGGCGCAGTCGGACGCCGTACCAGAGTTGTTGCGCTATGCGCCGGCCGATGCCAAGGCCCTCGTGTACCTGGACGTAGCGGCGTTGCGCGGATCGGCGTTCGCGGCGGATCTGGCCGCGCTCGGCCCTGCGCAGAAACCCGACCCCGAGTATCTGGAGTTTGTGAAGGCCACGGGCTTCGATTACTCGCGCGATCTCGACCGAGTGCTTTTCGTTGTTCGCGAGGTGTCGCCCGCGCAGGTCGGACTGGCGCTGGCCGAAGGCCGCTTCGACCAAGCGAAGATCGAAGCCTACGCCGCGCGCTCGGGCAAGTTGGCACGCGCAAACGGGACCGACATTTACGAGATTCCGCAGGCCGCTTCCGGAGAAGCGATCGCGCTCGCCTTCTTCGGGACAAACCGGATTGTGTTCGCACAGGGACCTGCGGCGCGCGCCAGGCTCGATACGTTCTTGCAGCGCGTCAGACAGACGACGATGGATGCGGAGATGCACACGCGGTTGCTGCGCGTTGCCGGCTCACCCATTTTCGTCACGGGACAAGTCGATCAGTTGGCTGCTGCAGCAGCCGCGCGCGGCCTGCGTTCCGATCAGTTGAACAACCTCATGGGGAGCATGCGCTGGGCCACGCTAGGCATACGGCCCGAGGGCGAGCTGCTGCGCGTCGCCGCAGACGGCGAATGCACCACAGCGGAAAACGCACACCAGCTTGCCGGCACGCTCGATGGATTGCAGATGCTCGCGCAGTCAGTCCTCAACGATCCCAATACGCGCGCGAAACTCGAGCCGCAGGTGGCCGCCCTGCTCGATGCCGCTCTCCGCGATCTGCGCGTCTCGCAGGACGGCTCCCGCGTCCGGCTGACACTCGAGCTAACCCACGATCAGCTTCGCGATCTCTTGCGCACGCAGCCGGCCGCTCCCTCAACCGGCCGCTGACGCTATTCGTACCTCAGCGCCACGACGGGATCCACGCGTGTCGCGCGACGCGCCGGAATCCAGCATGCCGCCAGCGCCACACCGACGAACGCCATGGTGACAATGACAAAGGTGGCCGGATCAGTCGCCTGGACTCCGAACAGCAGGGTCCGCATCAGGCGCGTCAAGGCGAACGAAGCGCCCAAGCCAAGTACGATTCCCACCAGTGCCAAACCCAATCCCTGCCGGAGCACCATTCGCAGCACATCGGCGGGCTCCGCGCCCAACGCCATGCGCACGCCGATTTCCCAGGTGCGTTGTCCGACGGCGTAAGCCATCACGCCATAAATCCCCACCGCGGCCAGCAACACGGCCAGTCCCGCAAAAGCCGCAAGCGCAGCAGCATTGAAACGCTGCGAAGCTACCTGCGCGGCCGCGACTTCGTCCATGGTTTGCACGTTATAGAGCGGCACGCTGGGGTCGAGGTCCGCAACCTGCTTCCGCAGAGCCGAAACCAGGCTGAGGGGATCGACGGATGAGCGCACGACCAGAAACATCGTCGTCCCTTGCCGACCAGCACCATCGGCTTTTCGCCCTGTCTTGCCGCCGTTGTGGCGCAGGACGATGAACTTGGGCGGCTGGTGGGAGCCGCGCGCCACCGAAAGCAGGGATGCCCATGCCGAGCTTTTCCATGTCGGCACGCTCCAGCACCTCGACCTTGAGGCCGATTCTGCCGGCGCAGCGCCAGTGGCCTGCTCGGCGAGATAGGTCGGCGTGCAGACGTTGCCGGGCAGGTTGCCGAGGTCCTTGGCCAGGCTCATGCCGGCGGCGATGGCCAGCCCCTGGGCAAGCGCCGTCTCGGCAGCGGCCAGTTCGGTGCGGCTTTCCACGCACAAGGTCAGCTTGCGCAGCGGGCGGCGCACCTCGTCCTTCTTCGACTTGAACCGGTCGAAGCGGTAGAGCGTCTCGAGCGCCACCAGCGCGGCCTGGCGGATGCGCCAGGCGACGTCGCGCTTCTTTACCGGCAGTTCGGTCAGGTAGATCGTGCCGTCGAAGGCGCCGGTCTCGTTCAGGGTGCGAACCGCTGTGGCGATGGCGTCGCGGTATTCCTTTTCGCGGAATTCCTTTTCCTTGCCCAGGCCGACCAGCAGCACGCGGTCGGCATGGGTGCCGGGGACGTTGTGCAGCAGCAGGGTGGTGCCGGCCTTGCCTTCCATGTCGCCGCGGCGCAGAAGGTCGGAGATATGGCCGTGCGCCGCCTTGTCGATGATTTCGCCGGGCACGGAGAGCTTGCGCGGTTCGAACACGCCGATGACGACGCAGGCGCTGCGCTGCTTTTCCGGGCTGCCGCTTTTTATGCTAAATTCCACTGCATTGCTCCTCGGATGGGTTTGGGAAAGCCGTTGTTCTCTGAGCGGAAATCGGCAACTTTTTCGATTATCCCCAAATTCTCGCCTAAAGTCAAAGCCAACGATGATTTTCCAGCGCGCGGCCCTGCGCGAATTCGCGCAATACCGCCGTCGCGGTCTTTGTCGCGCTGTTTGCGATTCTGCTGACGACCCAGCTGATCCGTCTGCTCGGCCAGGCGGCGGGCGGCAAGCTGGCCTCCGAAGCGGTGGTTGCTCTGCTGGGCTTCGGCGCCCTCAATTATCTGCCGGTGCTGCTGTCGCTGACGCTGTTCATTTCGGTGCTGTTGACTCTGTCGCGCTCCTACCGCGATTCCGAGATGGTCGTCTGGTTTTCCTGCGGCCTGCCGCTGACCGCCTGGGTGAAGTCCGGTGCTGACGTTCGCCGCTGCCGATGGTCGCGACGATCAGCCGTGCTGTCGCTTGTTCTTGTCGCCCTGGGCGCTGTCGAAGAGCGCGGAATACCGACAGAAGCATGGATAAGCCGCGACGATGTTTCGCGCGTCTCGCCCGGGCGCGTTCAAGGAATCCGCGCGCGGCCGACCGCGTGTTTTTCGTCGAGGCGGTGGCCGGCGACGAAGGCGCGGGTCAAGAACGTCTTCATCAGTTCGGTGCAGCATGGCCGGCTGGGCGTGATGGCTGCGGCGCAGGGCCACAGCGAGACCATGCCCAACGGCGATCGCTTCCTCGTGCTGGAGAACGGCCGGCGCTATGAAGGCACGCCGGGTCAGGCCGAATATCGCGTGATGGAGTTTGAGCGCTATGCCGTGCGCATCGAAACGCGGGAGGCGCGCGGCATTGAGGAGACGCCGAAGAATCTGCCGCTGTGGGAACTGGTGCGCAATCCGACCTGCCCGAACCTGGGCGAACTGCTGTGGCGCATCGGCATTCCGCTGGCGGCGCTGAACCTGGCCCTGCTGGCGATCCCGCTGTCCTTCGTCAATCCGCGCGCCGGGCGCACCAACAACCTGGTCTTTGCCCTGCTGACCTACATGATCTACAGCAACCTGATCAGCGTCAGCCAGGCCTGGGTGGCGCAGGGCAGGCTTGCGCTTCGAACTCGGCGTCTGGGCTGGTGCATGTCGTGATGTTCGTGCTGCTCTTTGCTGCTGTTCTCGCGCCGGCTGATCGGTGTTTTCCGTGGGTGCAGGCTGTGGCGCTGAAGGTCTATCGAGCGCTATCTGGCGCGCGAGATCTATGCCGCCACGGCGCTGGTGCTGGCGGCTTTCCTGATGCTGTTCGCCTTCTTCGACCTGATCCACGAGTTCGAGGATCTCGGCAAGGGCGGCTACCAGTTGCAGCATGCCGCTCGGCTTTGTCCTGCTGACGCATGCCGGGGCGGGTCTACGAACTGTTCCCGATCGCCGTGCTGATCGGCACGCTCTATGCGCTGACCCTGCTGGCGCGCCATTCCGAGATCACCGTGCTGCGCGCTTCCGGCCTGTCGACGCGCGAGCCTGCTGGTGGCACTGGCGCAAGATCGGCACTGTTTTCATGGTCCTGACCTTTCGTCTTCGGCGAGTTCATCGCGCCGCCGGCCGAACGGGCGGCGCAGCAGTTGCGGCTCAAGGCGATGAGCTCGGTGGTGGCGCAGGAGTTCCGTTCCGGCCTGTGGGTCAAGGACGAGACGAGTCGTTCGTCAATGTGCGCGACGTGCTTGCCCGATACGCAGCCTGCGCGGCGTGCGCATCTACGAGTTCGACACAGGAACACCAGTTGCGCTCGATCAGCGAGGCGAGGACGGCGAATTACCTGCCGCCCGAGCAGTGGCGCCTCGCCAACGTGGTGCAGACCGTGTTCGAGGGCGAGCAGCGCGCGCGTGAGCGGCTCGCCGAAGCTGATGTGGCACTCCGCGCTGAACCCGGACATCCTGTCGGTGCTGATGGTGGTGCCGGAGCGCATGTCGCTTGTCAACCTCTATCCTTACATCCGCCACCTGGAGCGACAACCAGCAGAAGACGCAGCGCTACGAGATCGCGCTGTGGAAGAAGCTGATCTATCCGCTGGCGGTGCTGGTGATGATGGCGCTGGCGCTGCCCTTCGCCTACATGCAGGATCGCATGGGCGCGGTCAGCGTCAAGGTGTTTGCCGGCATCATGCTCGGCATCGCCTTCCATATGCTGAACGGACTGTTTTCCAGTCTCGGCGTCATCAACAGCTGGCCGCCCTTCTTTTCCGCGATTACGCCCAGCGCGCTGTTTCTGCTGGCGGCGGCGGGCGATGCTCTGGTGGGTGGAGCGGCGTTAGTCATGCCATGACGATCCGGGTGCCGGCCAGCCGGTCGTGCAGGAACTGCCGGTCGCGGTCGAACACGCCCAGACAGATCCGGCGCCGAAAAACAGCAGGCTGGGCCAGCTACAGCAGGTAGCGCAGACACAGCCTGCCGCATGAGTGGCGGCTTGCTGCCGTCAGGCGATCTCCAGTTGTAGTTTCCAGGTCTGCATCGCCAGCGTCTGGCCGCCGTTGCGCCAGTACCAGACAAAATAAATCGCCAGAACACAGGAAAGACGTGGACCAGCAGCACCGGGCCGGGCAGCACGATGCCAGGCCCGATGCCCAGGGCCAGGTGCGGCAGCATGAAAGCGCCGACAGACGCCGAGCAGCAGCAGCGATTCGTAAAGCATGCTGGCAAGGCGGCGGCGGATGCTGGGCGGATGAGATGAGGGGGCCAAGCTCGAACCGGGACGAACTTATTGCTGCGGCGTGTTGTTGGCCGTAGGCGGAGCAGAACCGGGCGTGAAGATGGGGATGGCGGGCTGCGCGATCGCCGGTGTGGCAGGCGCTGTGGCCTTGGGTGCGGCAACCGGCGCGGATTTCACGATCTTGCCGGCACCGCTCTTGGGCTGTGGCTTCTGCTTGGCATCCCGCTGCAGGCGCTGCTTCTCGGCATCCGGCAGGCTCTGGTACTCCTGCCAACGCTGCTTTACCGTCTGACGTTGCTCTGGTGGAGCCTTCTGGAGTGTTTTGTACTGTTCTCGCGCCCGCTTGCGTTCGTCCGGTGAGAGACTGGCCCAGGCCTTCATGCGACGTTGTATCGTTGTTGTTCCTCAACCGATTGGGTGGGGTAGCGTTGCGCTATGCCCAGCCACTTCTTGCGTCGATAGGACTCCAGCTTGTCCCACTCGGTCGCCAGTGGGGCCAGGACTTCACGCTGTTGGGGCGTGAGCTCCACCCACTTGGGTTGTTTCAGCGGGGGAATGATGGCGGCGCTGGCGGGATTGAATAACCCCAGGGCCAGGACCAGGCTTACTGCGAAGACGATTGAGGCGAGTGGTCGAGCCATGTGCGGAAACCGCGATCC